>CAZAUI010000012.1:0-58272 GCA_964488505.1 uncultured Thermoplasmata archaeon
ACGCGATGTACATGAAGGTCATCCTCGAGAGGGTCCTCTCGAAGAGGGTCTCCAAAGAAGGAAAGGAGACCAACAACAAGAAGGAGAAGTCCGGATCGCGATGAAAGAGAGCACTGAGTACATCGTCAAGATGATTGAACGTACCCTCGAGAACGAGGTCGAGGGCACGAACGAGTTCATCGATGCGATCATTGGCGCCAGGAAGATATTCATCTACGGCGTCGGCCGCTCTGGGCTCATCGCCAAGGCATTCGCCATAAGGCTCGTCCAGATGGGGATCGAGGTGTACTTCGTAGGCGAGACCGTCACGCCCATCGTGGAGGAGGGGCACCTCGTGGTCATAGTCTCCCACACAGGCGAGACCATGTCGGCCATACAGACGGCGAACATAGTCCGCAGGGTCGGCGCGAGGGTCATCACGATCACCGCGAACGCGCACTCGAAGCTCGCGAGCGCCTCGAACGTGGTCATACTCATACACCCGCCAAAGGACGACGACCGGCGCAGGCTCGCCCCCCTCGGGACGCTCTTCGAGGACGCGACGCTGATCTACCTGGACGGCATCGTCGCGGGGCTCATGGAGAAGCTGGGCCAGGGAGAAGGTTCCATGAGGAAGCGGCACGCGATCTGGGTGTGAGCGTTCAGTCCTGTTTCTCCGATGACTCGGGCACGCGCTTCTCCCTCTTGAGGCGCCTGTGCCTCAGGACCACATGTATGCCGACCACGAGGGTGGCGGCGAACGCGATGGCCGCGACCGTGAGGGCGGGGCCGACCTCCTTCACCCAATCCGTCACGCTGCCCACGAAACCCTCCTCCAATATCCCGGCGCTCGAATCCAGAGAGAAGTTCAGGGTCCCGTTCGAAAGGGGAAGGGCGGAGTGCAGGATCAGGCCCGTCCCCGTCGTGAAGCAGGACGAGTTCACGGCCAGCTGAGAATCCTCGCCGCTGAGGTCGAGGGCCGCGGACCCCCAGTGATAGAACGCCTGGACCGTCCCGTCCTCCTGTGCGATGTCGATGCATTGGGTCGAGGAGTACGTGCCGTTCAGGGGCCTCGTGTAGTTCTCGCCCTCGATGGACTCGTCGACCCTGGCGGAAAGGACCGCGGTGACCGCGGTCCCAGGGCCGTCCTCGACCACATGGAACATGCTCGCCGTCCCGCCGCCTTGGACAGAACGTTCGACGGCGATGTACTCGAACCACGTCCTGTTGGTCACATCAACGGTCATGTTCACGAACACCTCCGTCTTCCCTGTCACCGTGTGGGGCCCGGCAGGGTTCGAGTACTCCAGGTCGTCCTCCGCCAGGCGGAACCAGAAACTCACGTTCGCCCAGGATTCGATTGACGGCAGCGCATCGTCCGTCTCGTTGTACGCGTCCGCCTCCGCGCTCATGGAGAACAGGGTGTACTTGCCCATCTCGGCTCCGAAGCCTGACTGAACTGAGGACAGGTTCCACTCGACGTGGTTCGCGTCGAGGTACACGGTGTACGCCGCCTCTGAGCGGCAGAACCTCCCGTCCCCGTCCGTGTCGTTGAACAGGTAGAGCTTGGTGAAGCCGACGTCGAATGTGGGCGAGAACGGGTCGACGGTGTGCCAGAAGAGCAACCTCGGCCAGAAGTCGTGCGTGATCGCGAGTGTGAGGTTCCCGGATATGATGCTCACCTTGGTCTCGTCGACGCTCACGAACATCTCGTATACCTCCTCGTCGTCTTCGCCGCTGGAGAGCGGCGCCAGCCACGAGAGGAGGACGGATGCCGCACATGCGAGCGCAAGATAGCGTCCCAGAGCCATACCTCACCCCGGGTGACCCTAAGACAGACGGGGCGAAAAGCTTTGCTGTCTCAGCTTGCGGGTCCGCTTCATGACTGTGCCAGGTCGGGCGAGTGCGTCCGTGAGGCAGAACGGCACCTCCTCGTACCCCGACCCCGACAGCTTGAAAGCCTTCGCCTCCTCGCTGACCGGGTCGATCACGAGGGCGGTGTGGTAAGGCTGGTCGAACATGGTCCTCTGGGTCTCGAGGTCCGTCCTCGACATGAAGCACGTGTGGCCCGGGTGCGAATGGTACCATCCGACGATGATGTAGTCGAAACCGGTCCCGTCCAGGCCACCGAACAGCTTCGGTAGCGCGTCGCGGTCGAACCTGACCTTGGACTGCGTGCTGTCCAGGTCGGTCGTCACCACGTCCCTGACGGTCGCGTAGGCCGTCCCGCGCCACGAGCAGACGTCCCCGAGCATGAAACCCATGACCTCCAGCCTCCTCGGGGCTTCCCCTATGGCGTGCGACCGCATCGTCCCCTCGGCCTCGCGGGAGACGTAGAGCTCGAACGGGAGGCCGGAGGACACCACCTCGTCGTACGCCGACCGGGACTCCTCGGAGAGCCATTCGTGCGGACTGAGCGTGTCCACAGGAGGTGGCTCGCGCTCCGTGGGCCTGCGGCGCGTCTCGCGGACTATCCGCGGCCTAGCCATGTCCGCCTCCTACGATCCTCACCCTACGGTCCGACTGGTCCATCTGGGACGGCGGGGAGTACTTGCGCCTGTTGAAATAGGCGGCCGCGCGCGTGCACGCGTCGGAGCCGAACGGGTTCCCGGCGTTCGGGTTGGACAGCAGGGACTCGATGCCTCTGATGAACGTGGCCAGCGTGGACCCGAAGTCCCAGTTCTCGAGCAGCTTAGTGCAGACGTACCCGCCGTCCTCCGGGGGCATGATGTTGGGGTGGAATATCGGGGTCATCCACTTCACGATGGGCTTCTCCATCGGATACTCCTCCCCCACGAGTATGGCGAACTTGTGGACGAACATGTGCACGACCTTGCCGTCCTCCCAAGCAGGGCCAGGGACCCGCAGCAGATGCACGTTCAACATGATGGGGAACCTGCTCAGGGTGGGGTCCGACACCGATATGTGGTGCCTCAGCTCGCGCTGGCATGTCTCGATCTCGTTCCGCAGGCGCAGCCTGAGCACGTCGAGCGGCAGGGCCATCGGGACTATCCGCCCTCTGGGTCAGGGATGAGCTCGAGGACGTCCTCGGCCATGATCCCGGCGTCTCTGAGGGTCGAGCCTCCCCTCAGGACCTTCTTCCCCTTCCTGAGGACATACGCCCCCATGTCCTTGTTCCAGAACGTGGCGGCGCTCTCGATCATTTCGTCGACGGTGTTGTCGCCGTCCAACTCCATCTCCACCGTCGCTCCCGTCTCTGCATTCTTCACCTTGAGCCTGAACGTCAGGAGGACCACCTACCTACTGGACAGAACCTGATGTTATATGGTTTTCGGATACCTGTAGCTCCCGGGGAGCGTGGTTGGGGCAACGAGGGTCCAGCTCGACCTCGGCCTCCTCCGACACGTTCCTCTGGCCGTCGTAGTAGAACGTGTTCCGAAGGACCATGTCCTTCCTTCCGGAGGCTATCTTCAGACACTCGCGCACCATGACCGCGGACACGACGCTCGTGGTCGTTATCTCCGCCGCCAGCCTGGGCTCGTGGAAGACGACGCCCTCTCCCGTGCAGCTGAACCTCATGTCAGCCACCTTGGCGTGGGACCGGTTCATGCCGCACTGGAGGCATGCGCCGTCTGGCGGGAGGCTGACCATAACCCTGCCCAGGAAACCCTCCATGCCACCGTCCACGTACGGCCTGCCCGCATGGTAGGCGTGTGAGTTGGAATGGACCCGAGCCGAGATGTTGTCCAGGCACCCCAGGACGATGTCGAACCCCGAGTAGAAGTCCTCCGGGAGCGCCTCGAGCCTGCCCACCACCGCCCTTGCGCGGACCCCGGGCGAGAGCCTCTCCATCCCACGCGCGACCACCTCGGCCTTCATGCTCCTGGCCTCGGCGTCCCCGGGGGTGAAGAACAGGCACCTGTTGAGATTCGACCCCACGACATGGTCCATGTCGACGACCGTGACGCGTCGGAAACCTGAGAGCGCGAGGCACTTCCCGACCTCGTTCCCCAGCGCACCTGCCCCGAGCATGAGCACCCTGGACTTGAACACGGCCTCGAGGTCCAGCCACCCCACCCGCCTCGACCTGTCGAATGTGTCCTGGTCGACGGCGCCAGGCACCAGCCGCTCCTCCATGAGGAGCGGAACGGACGGGCCCCAGTTAAACCTTCTGCAGGTCCCAGGCGAGCCTGCCCGAGTCCATCAACGCGGTCTCCCTGCCCGAGCCGGAGAGGACGGTTATAGTGGGCCGCTTCACCAGCCCGTCGAGGTGTATGAGGGACTCGGCGTCCCCGTCGTAGTTGCTCCCCACCGCGAAGTGACACGTGCCGTACACCTTCTCGTCCTCGAGCATGTTGGCCACTATCCTCGCGCGCCTGTTGAGCCCTATCCCCAGCTCGCCGATGGATGCGGCGTTCTTGATGTACGGGTCGAGGTTCTTCCTCGGCAGTTCGCCCTTGGCGGCCATCCTCCTGGCCTTCGACTGCGCCTCCGAGATCGACGACCTGAGCGCCTTCGCCTCCTTCCCGCCGGTCACGCCGGTGATGTATCCCCCTTCGACCTCGGCGGATATCGGCGTCCTGATGACCGTCTGGCCCACGTTGAGGACGATCGAGCCGTCGAAGACTATCACGCCCGAGGCGGTGCCGAGCTCGGGCGACACGAACGCCTCTCCCGAGGGCACGTTCCCCGCGTTGCCAGGCCTCCTGAAGTCCCCGTCGTCCGCCTTCGACTTCCTGCCCTTGAGGCCGATCGTGATGTCCGTGCCCCCGGGCGCGGTGACCCTGACCGACGCGGACGAATCCAGCAGCCTCCTGGCCCTCTTGCAGTCGGACCTCAGCCTCGCGTAGTCGATCGGGACGGTCCTCCTGAACATGTCCTTGGTTATGCCAGGTGACCAGAACGCCCTCGACTTCCGCTCCTCGTAAAGCATCTCGAAGAGGTCTGCGTACTTCCTCTTGCCCTTGTACCCCTGCGAAAGGCCGGCCCGGTCCTTGCCGAACCTGTCGGCGCTGATGGACAGGAGCACGTCAGGCTCCGAGCGCATGGCCTTGATGATGGCGTCCTCGGTGAAATCGAACTGCCCCTTCTCACGCTGGAAGGCGAGTACGGGCGCGGCCCCGGCCCTCACGGCCGAGTCGAATATGGCCATCGCGATCTCCCGTACGTCGCCGTTGGGGTTGCTCACGATGAGAACCGTCTCTCCCTTCTTCAGGCCGAGCACGTCCTTGACCGACGCCTCCGCGCCGGCCGCCAAGGACCGGTCATATCCCCTTCTCTCTCCGAAGCCCATGAGACCACGACGCCGGGTGATTCGCTCCCGGGCACATAATCCTTCACGAGACCGGGGAGCCCGCGGGCGGCGCTGGGCTCAGAACCGCAGGTAGTCCGTCGGGACCTTCGCCTTGATGGTCGCCTCGTCGTACTTCCCCAGGATGGCCTTGACCTGCTGGGCGGCATGCTCCTCCATGGGGAACGGCCTGTGCTCTGCGAGTATGCGCTTCGCCTCCCTGCGCGCAGCGAGCCTCATGGGCTCCTCGACCGAGTCCTGGGGCGCCTGCAGCATGGCGATCTTCGGGAGCAGGTTCTCCTTCCTGAAGAACTTGAGCGTGTGCATGTCCTTCATGAAATAGCCTCCCGGGCCTACACGCGCGATGGCGTCGAAGGCGAGGGTCCCCTGGTCCACATCGATGCCCCTCCAGGCGCGCAGCACGTTCCTCCACAGCTCGCAGTCCATGACGACCTGCTCGACGGACTCGCAGCCCGACCTCTCGAACCCGCCGATGCCGACGACCTGGTCGGCCCCGGCCATGGCGGGCATGAGCGCGCTTATGGCCTTCTGGTAGCCGATCTCGTACCCCGGCCTGCACCCGGACGCGGCGGTGCCCCCGACCTGGGACGGCATCCGGTACCTGCGAGCCATCTGGCACCCAGCTGAGTTTATCAGGGCGCCTTCGGTGGAACCTGACAGGAACACACCGGTCTTCATGTCCATGGGGCCCGACTCCGAGCTGTACAGGACAGGCGCGCCCGCCTTGGCGGCCTGTGATATCACGAAGCCCGCGAGGTTCTCCGCGTTGACGAGCGCGACCGTCCCCGCGAGGGTCACCGGCGCGACGGAACCCGAGATGGCCATGGACAGGTGCACCACAGGGAGCCCCGCGAGGGCGAACTCGACGACCGCCTCAATGTCCCCCTCCTCGTACCTGAGCGGGGTTATAGGCGTGTGAGTGATCGATATGATCGGCCTCTTTGCCAGCTCCTTCTCGGAGCCGACCACGGCTGCCGCAGCCTCTATCTGGAACCTGGCGTCCTCGACCGAGCCGGCCCCGTGCTGTATGTGCTTGCCCGTGTTGAACATCGAAGCCACGAACTCGTGGTTGTTGGACACGTCAGGGGGCAGGTCCGTGGCGACGACCTCGGGCCAGTAGAGGTCCACCTCCGGCATCGCGTCGCAGACCAGGGTCAGGTCGACCAGGTCCCGTGCCGTGGACTTCCTCTTCATCTGCGTGTCGATGTCCCACACGTCGGTCGGCTGGCCGTCGTTGACGCCGTACACCCTGTCCGAGGCGGGCATCCTGAGGTCGAAGCGCTTGTCCCTGGCGGCCATCACGAACTCCTTGGGGGCCTTCGAGAGCGCCTCCGTGACCATGTCCTCCGATATCCTGGCCACCTGGGCCCTGTCGTCGACCGAGGCGCCCTTGTCCTTGAGCATCGAGAGCACCCTGTGGCTCGTGACCTTGATGCCCACCTCCTCGAGGATCCTGATGGACTCCTGATGGACCGCGTCCTCATGTTCCCGGCTCAAGGGGTTGAAAACTGCCTTCGACAAACTATCCTCCTGCTTGGAGGGGGGAAACTTGTACTCCGATAAAAACCCATGAGTCGGTCCGGCCCCGGGGTTGATTAATCCTTCGGGGCTCAGTCCCTCGACCTGAATCCCTCGACGGCCTTCTCCTCCAGCCTGCGGGCCCTCCGGGCCATCGCCTCGCGGTTCCTGCGGGTGTCCTCGTCGTCCTCGAGCTCCAGCCTCGGGACCTCGCACGTGGACCCGTCGGGCCCGAGCGCCACCACGGTGAGGTAGGAGGAGCCTGTGTGCCTCGTCTCCCCGGTCCTCGGGTCCATGGCCTCGATCCGCACCCCGACCTCCATGGAGGATCGCCAGACGGCGTTCACGTTCGCCTTGAGGGTGAGCAGGTCGCCCACGTGCACGGGAGACATGAAAGCCATACGGTCGACCGATGCGGTCACCACGTTCGCGCGGGCGTGCATCGTGGCGGCGACGTACGCGATCTCGTCGACCATCTTTAGTATCGTCCCTCCGAACACGTTGCCCGCGACGTTCGCGTCCTGAGGCATCATGACCCTCGCCACTACCGTCCTGGACTCCGAGACCTTCCTGCTGGACATGACATCGACCCTCCCCTGCGGCGTCATCCGGTCCCGGGAGGAGCTGGGGGCGCGTACATGGGCGCCTCGACCGGGCTCCTGCCACGACCGCGCATGAGCAGCAGTATCACGACGACCACGGCCACCGCGACGAGCAGGCCCACGCCCACCACGACAAGTATGAAGGTGTCAGAATCGCCCGAGTACCGGTAGTCCGTGAGCTCGAGCGTCATGAACGGCGTCGAGGTGTCCCCCCAATGGGAGTTCGTCTTGACCCAGTTCCCGACGTCGGACGAGTACCAGAAGACCTCGTAGTTGCCCGATTCGTGCATGGCCGTGATCTTGAGGCATGTGAAAGTCCCAGCCTCGGTCGTGACCTGCTCCTCGGCCGATGCCACCGAGAAGAAGTAGTTCTCGGTGTAGTAGATGTTGGCATTCTCGTCGACCAGGTCATCGACCCAGGTCGTCAACGCCGTCGATACGTTCGTGGTCTCGTTCCACTCGTCCCCAGTGCCCGTCTCCCCTTCCACGAACCCCGTCATCGGAGGGGGCGAGTATGTGGAGACATCGTGCGACTCCATCCGAGTCGTCACTTCCTCCGACAGGATCTCCATCGTGAAGTTGGTCCACGTGTACACGTCCTCCTTGACGGTCGCCATCGTGCCGTCGACCATGTACATGTGTCCGTCGAAGACCATCTCGACGGACATGCCCAGGTAATCGTCCGTCTCGCCGTACATGGAGCCGGTGAGCTTCAGCACGCTCACGTCGAAGGACTTGGAGCCGATTGTCAGGGAGTCGTGCTCGACGAACTCGAGCCGGTACCCGCCGGAGACCGAGATGCCTTCGTAGCTCGTACCACCCTCGTACACCCAGTAATCGCCGTCTGAGTAGTCCAGAGCCCTCGCAGGGCCCGCGAACAGTGAAAGGACCGATACGAGCGCGACCGCGCACGTCAACACCGACCTAGCCGACCACATCTGCAGCACCCTCAACCTCGTATGCAGGCGGTGTGAGAGATATGACAGGGTAAATACCTTGCCCAGTCGGCGTCTGAAAAACCCCTTGGCAAAGGAATATAATGTCAGAAACTCTAACCGAGGTCCGATAGCGGATGAACAACGAGTTCGTCGTCACGCCCTACGGCGTCTCAGGGGAGATAGACTACGACACGCTGATTGAGCGGTTCGGCACGAAGCGCATCGACGGTGCGCTCCTCGAGAGGCTCTCGAAGTACGGGCCCCTGCACCACATGCTCAGGAGAGAGGTGTTCTACTCCCACAGGGACCTCGACTGGGTCCTGAACGAGTACGACAAGGGGAACAGGTTCGCCCTGTACACGGGCCGCGGGCCCTCAGGGCCCATACACCTGGGGCACCTGATGCCGTGGGCGTTCACGAAGTACCTCCAGGACGTATTCAAGGTGAACCTGTGGTTCCAGCTCACGGACGATGAGAAGTTCATGTTCTACGACCACCTGACGCTCGAGGAGACCAGGAAGTGGGGGTACGAGAACGCCCTCGACATAATCGCGCTCGGGTTCGACAAGAAGCTGACGAAGATATTCCTCGACACGGAGTACATCAAGACGATGTACCCGCTCGCCATCAAGGCCGCCAAGAAGATCAACTTCTCCACCATCAAGGCCGTCTTCGGGTTCGACAACTCGAACAACATAGGGAGCATATTCTTCACGAGCATACAGACGGTCCCGTGCTTCCTCGAGTCCCAGGAGAAGGGCAGGAAGGTCCCGTGCCTCATACCGTGCGGCATCGACCAGGACCCCCACTTCAGGATCACGAGGGACGTCGCCGAGGGGCTGGGGTACTACAAGCCCGCGCTCGTGCACGCGAAGCTGATGCCTTCCCTGGCGGGGTCGGAGAAGATGTCCACGTCCGCGAAGGCGGACACGACCATATTCACGACCGACGGGCAGAAGACCGTCCGGAAGAAGGTCATGAACGCGTTCACCGGAGGGTGCGTGTCCGTCGAGGAGCAGAAGCGGCTGGGCGGGAACCCCGATGTCTGCTCGGTGTTCCAGTACCAGGCGTACTTCTTCGAGCCGGACGACGCCGAGCTGGCCAAGCTGCGCGCGGACTGCAGGTCCGGCGCGGTCATGTGCGGCGAGTGCAAGGGACGCCTGTTCGAGAAGGTCTGGAAGTTCCTCGAGGAGCACCAGAGGCGCAGGGAGAAGGCGAAGGAAGTCCTGCAGGAGTTCTTCGTCCGGGACTGAGGATAGCCTGATTTACCCTGCATGCGATTCCGCCACGGGACTGCAATGAGGCTCAGGCCGGTCGCTGTCGTCAGGAACGGGGTCACGGAAGACGTCGAGGACTGGGACGAGGTCGTGTCGACGCTCGTGTTCTACCCCGAGTTCGTGCCCGGCCTGTACAGGCTCGACAGGTTCGAGCACATATGGGTGGTCTTCGGCTTCGACAGGAGGAGGGGATGGAAGCCGAAGGTCCATCCCATGCACGACCCTTCGAGACCCCTGGTCGGCGTCTTCGCCACCCGCTCGCCATCCAGGCCTAACAAGCTCGGCCTGACGAAGGTCAGGCTGGTCGGCATCAAGGGCAGGGAGGTCACCGTGCGGGGCCTGGACGCGTTCGACGGCAGCCCGGTCTGGGACGTCAAGCCTTTCGACGAGGAGATCGAGGCGGTATACCACTACCGCAGGCCCGCGGCCAAGAAAACTAGATAAGACCTATGTCCGATGAACCCAGGACATGACCGCTGACGAATTGGTCGAGCAGCTCAGCTACTTCGAGAAGAAGGTGCTGAAGGCCCTCGAGGCCCCCGGGAGCGCGTCCCCCGAGGAACTCGTCGAGAAGGGCGGCTTCGAGAAGCTCGTGGAGGTCATGAACGCGGCGTCCTGGCTGCAGGCGAAGGGCCTGGTCACGATCCATGAGAGCATCACGAAGGCATACTCACTGAGGCGGAAGGAGACCGCGTCCCGCCCCCTGGCCGAGAGGGCCGTCGCGCAGGTCCTGGTCGGGGACCTCGGAGGCAGCGCGTCCCTGGCCGACCTCAAGGCCACCGGCAAGCTCACGAACGAGGATATCCAGATCGCCCTGGGCTGGATCAAGAGGAAGGGCTGGGGGGAGATATCCAAGCAGGGCAACAACACGGTCATCACCGTCAACGACTCCGGCCGCCGCGCGCTGGAGGAGAAGGGCGAGGACGAACTCCTCATAGAGAGGCTCGCCCAGGGTGAGGTCCAAGAGGCGGACGCCCGGAAGGATGTGCTCGAATCCCTGAGGCAGAGGAAGGACTTCCTGAGCGAGCGGCACGTGGTCTCGCGCATGATCGAACTGACCGGGAAGGGCAGGGAGGTCGCATCGCTCCCGTTCGAGGTCAGGGACGAGGTCGCGCAGCTGACGCCCGAACTGATACAGTCGGGCAGATGGAAGGACCTGGAGCTGCGCAGGTACGATGTCAAGGCGTTCGCGCCCACGTCGTCTGGCGGGAGGAAGCACCCGATGACCGTGCTCATAGAGAAGGTCAGGGACGCCTTCCTCACCATGGGCTTCACGGAGATCAGAGGACAGTACGTCGAGAGCGCCTTCTGGAACATGGACGCGCTCTTCACCGCCCAGGACCACCCCGCCAGGGAGATGCAGGACACCTTCTACCTGGAGAACCCGTCCAGGATGGATCTGTCCGTGGACAGGGAGTATGTGGACATCGTGAGGCAGGTCCACGAGGACGGCTGGAGGACGGGGTCGCTCGGCTGGCGGTACGACTGGAGCCTCGAGGAGGCCCAGAAGGCCCTGCTCAGGACGCACACGACCGTGGACACGGTCCGGCACATCTACAAGAACCCGGAGCTGCCGTTCAAGGTCTTCTCGATAGGCAGGATATTCCGGAACGAGGCGATGGACTCCACCCACCTACCCGAGTTCACCCAGATCGAGGGTATCGTGTGCGAGGAGGGTGCGGACTTCGACATGCTCTGCGGCCTGCTGAAGGAGTTCTACAGGCGCATGGGCTCCGAGGAGATCAGGATAAGGCCAGGGTACTTCCCATACACGGAGCCGTCCCTCGAGGTGGACATCCTGTGGAACGGACAGTGGATGGAGCTCGGCGGGGCCGGCATATTCAGGCCAGAGGTCACCGAGCCCCTGGGAGTCAAGGAGCCCGTGCTCGCGTGGGGCCTGGGGCTCGAGAGGCTCGGCATGCTCCTGTGGGGCCTCGACGACATCAGGGACATCTACGTGTCCGATGTCGACTGGCTCAAGAAGGCCAAGCAGCTCTGACCCCGCATGACCCGTCCGTCACTTCTCTTCGACAGCCACCTCGCATGATACGACGTCGTCCATGGTCATGACCGAGCGCATGAAGAACCCGCTCCCGAATATCACGGAGAGGCCCAGCCCGGAAACGAGGAACCATATCTGAACGCCCAAGAGGTCGGAGACTGGGCCCGCGACCGCCAGGCCGATCGGGGTCATCGCCACCATGAGGCTGCCCATGAGGCCGAACACGCGCCCCTGCTTGTCCGGGGGGATGGACGACTGCATCAAGGCCTGGGCGGAGCCGTTCAGCATGGCGATCATGAAGCCCGCGAACGACATCCCGGCGACCGCCAGGTAGAATCCGTTCGGAGGGACTATCCCGACGACGACCACCCCTACACCTGACAGGACGCCGCTGACGAGCAACGTGACGACCTTGCGCTTGAACCCGCCCCAGGCCCCGAGTGCCAGACCTCCCGCGATGAAGGACACGCCTATGGCTATCTGGATCGTGGCGAACTCCACTAGACCCTCGCCGAAGTACGCCGTGACCAGGATGGGCAACATGGCGTCGGCAGGGGTGAACAGGAGGTTGATCACCATTATCATGAGGATGAGTATCAGGGCGCCTTTCCACGACCTCAGGAACCTGAACCCCTCCCGCATCTCGCTGAACACGGAGGGGGCCTTGTCCGTCCCGCCCTCTGGCTTGGAAGGCTGCGGTATCTTGATGAACAGCAGCGGCGCGACGGCGATGGCCGCCGTCACGACATCGACTGAGAGGACGCCCCACATCGGCAGGGCGAGCAACAGCACTGCGCCCAACGCAGGGGCCGCGATGTTGACCGCACCGTTGATTGCCTGGTTGAGCCCTCCCACGCGGGCGAGGTGCTTCTTGGGGACCATGAGGGTGGTGGAAGCTGCCATCGCAGGCCAGTGGAATGAACTGCCCGCGGACCGGACGAGGAGCACCGCGTAGATGTGCCAGACCTCGACGGCGCCGACGGCGAACAATGCGATGAGCACGACGGTGGTCAGTGCGATCCCGGTGTCTGAGAATATCAGGACCAAGCGCCTGTTCCACCGGTCGACCAACGCGCCGGCGAAGGGGCTGACGACGATCTGGGGCAGGAACGCGGCCATCATCGCCAGCGCGAGCACCGTGGCGGACCCCGTCTCGATGGTCAGCCACCAGGCCAGGGCGAACTGGACCAGGGCGCTGCCGACCAGGGAGCATGCCTGCGCGCTCCATATGAGGAAGAATCTGCGCATCAGCCTCTTCTCGTCAGCGCTCCCTGGCAAGTCGCCCATGATGCTGTCGATGAGGAGCGGGCACGCTTTTGAAGCTGACGGTCACAATTGAACAACGAGCGGGCACGACAGGGCGGTCACGGGCTGCGTCCAGGAGCGCAGCCCAGTGCGGCCAAGCTCTCGCGGCAGTGCTCCTCGCTCGCCTCGAGGTCGCCGAGCGACCGGTCTATCATGCCGAGCCGGGCGTACGCGGCCGACAGGCCTTGTCTGTCCTCGAGTTCCGTGAACACCTCGAGCGCGGCGAAGCAGCACTCCCTCGCGGACTCATGATCGCCCGACTGGGAGAGCACTTCCGCCAGCGAAGTGTTCGCATACGCCCTCAACTTAGGCTGGCCGGTCTCCGAGGCGAGCTTGACCGCGTTCTCGAGGTTCCTCCTGGCCTCGTCCGACCTGCCCAGGTGCGCGCACGCGACGCCCATGTCCATATACACCTTCGCGAGCACGACGGGGCCGAAGCCCGCCGCGCACTTGGAGAAGTGTGAGATCGCCTCCTCGTACATCCCGCGCCCGATGAACACGTTCCCGAGCTCTAGGTGCGCGAGCAGCATGCCCCTGGAGTCGACGGCCGCCAAGGCCTCCCTGGCGCTCTCCTCCAAGAGCTCCTGCGCTGTCTCATGGTCCCCCATCTTGTTCTCCACGACGCCCAGGCCCCTGAGGGCCTTGCTCCGCCTTGCCGGCATGTCAGGACAGCTCTCGAGCGCCTGCAAGAAGAGCCTCGACGCCTCCTTGAGGTCGCCTCTGGCGCTGCGCATCCCACCCATCTCTATCAGGGCCTCCGCCCTGACGGCGGCGTCGGGGTCGGCCGACAGGGATTCGAGCAGCGCCTGGGCGGAGACGAAGTCCCCCACCATGTTCGCGACCTTTGCCTTCAGCAGTAGGACGTCCCTGGAATACCTCTCCTTCCTGGGGACGTAATCCTTCAGCGTCCCCCATATGACCTGCACATCGCCCTTGTCGAGCAGAGCGTCGCCCATCCGGCCGACCATGATCTCGGCCTCGAGGCCCCGGTTCGCCCTTACGAGGTGGTACAGCCTCGCCTGGTGATCGCCCTCCCTCAGGTAATGGTCCGCGGCGACGCTGTGCCAGGCCGCCTTGGTCTGCTGGTCCATGGAATCGTAGACGAAATCCCTGATCGAGGAGTGGATCTCGAAGCGGCCCGGGGCGACCTCCCTGAGCATCGAGCCCTTCCTGCTGCCCCTGAGGTCCCTCGGGATGGCGTCAGCCGGGAAGGGTTTGTTGAAGACCGATGCGAGCTGAAGGAGCGACTTCTCCGAGTCGGACAGGCCGGTGTAATACCTCTCCTCGAGGAACTTGGCTACCTGCGTCCGCGCCTCGCTCAGCCCCGATACGGTGATCATCTCGAGCGACAGCGGATGCCCCTTGGTCATCTCGACGAGCTTCTCAGCGGACTCGCCCCTTATGCCCCTCGGCTCGAGCATCTCGAGGGCGGACCGCTTGTCGAGGCCTCCGAGCTCCATCTCGAACACCTCCTTGCGCGCGACCACGTCCGACTTGTCGTAGAACCTCGGGAGGTTCTCGGCCGTCACTATCATCTTGGCCGCCCCGCTGCTGTGCCTGAACATGGTGAAGAAGTCCTGAAGGCCGGGGGCGCAGTCCACGTCGTCGAACACGAATGTGTAGCCGTTCTCGGACAGCTCCTCCTTCAGCAGGACGCTCACCTCCCCCAGCTCCGAGCGCTCCGATGAGATGTACGAGGACATCCTCCTGCACCCGTTCTCGAGGAAGAAGCGCGCGAGCGCCTCCGTCACCGTCCTGGGGACGTCCCACGGCTTCGTGGAGTACCAGAACACCCTCTGGTCGACGAGCCGGGACGCCAGCCTGGATGCGAGCGCGGTCTTCCCGATGCCGGCGACCCCCTTTATCGAGACGACCTTCACGGACGGGGCGTCGAGGGCCTTCATGAGCGCGGACAGCTCCTTCTCCCGGCCGAGGAACGTCCTCGTGGTCGGGAGGGGAGAGGACTTCCTCGACGTCCGGGACCTGCCGACGGTGTTCGTCAAGGGCGCGACCTTGGACGGGTCCACCATCGGGTCGACGCCGTTCTCCTTCACGTACTGCACGACAGTTGCGGCCAAGGCCTTGCCGGAGGCCGTGAGCGAGTAGGCCTTCCGCCGCGACTTGCCCTTCTTGATGTGAGACAGACGCTCCTCGATGGTCCCGGCGGACCTGAGCTTCTTGAGCTCGATCGCGGCATGGGCCCTCGAGATGGATATCGCCTGCGATATGCCGTCCTGGGTGACATCGAACGGCACCTCGAACCGGTCCTGATACTTCACGTAGTTGCTGAGATGGAAGAGTATCCGTTCGGAGACGGTAAGAGTTCCACCCATGTGCTCACAGACCTTAATGCCGTTATTTAAACCCAACCACCACATGCAACCGGAACTCGACGCGAGAAACGGAGGCCAGGGGGCCGTCGGGGGGCCGCCGTACGGTGCGCCTTCCGATGGAAAACCATGAATAGCGTTAAAGACGTCGCGGGTGATAGATTGGTCTAGTCGGTGGTCTCGGGAGGAATTGCAGTGTCTCGCAGGAGCATGTGCGCAACGTGTCTAGTGCTAGTATTCGTGATGAGCGCGTTCGCCCCGTTGTCGGGGGCGGGATCCGCGGAGGGGACGAGGTACGGCGGCGCCGTGCCGGCAGCCGATGCGGACTACATGAGGTTCATCAACATCAACGGGTTCGAGTTCGACCCGCTCGAGGGTGTTCCCGACCTCCCTGAGGGGCTCGAGTACGACTCCTCGAAGACCGTAGGCCTTGCATATTACATAGTCCAATTCAACGGTCCTATCACCAGGACCATGAAGGAGGACCTATCCGAGACCGGAGCGACGGTCCTCCATTACGTCAGCTACAACGCGTTCGTCGTGAGAGCGGACAAGGCGACCGTGGAACGTGCCGAGGACCTGTCGGCCGTCCGCTGGGTCGGCCTGTTCGAGCCGGCCTACAAGCTCAGCCCGAGACTGGCTGAGGATTACGATTCATTGGTTGACAGTTTCATGCTGAGGTCGTCGCAGGACGTTGGATTGCCAACTCAGACCTCAGCCCGGGACCGGTTCGAGGGTCTGTTCCCGGAGATGGCCGGCACACGGGTCTTGAGCCAGCTCCCTGAGGTCACCAGGAAGTCCGTGTCGGTCGAGATATCGGTGTTCGAGGAATGGAACCTCCCGGTCGTCTTGGATGCGCTCGCGCGCATGGGCGGCAAGGGGATGACATACTCATACCAATCATCCGGGATGATCAGGGCGGAGCTGGACCGCGGGTCCCTGGCCGCGCTCGCGCGAGAAGTCGGCGTCATGTGGATCGACCGCGACGTCCCGCAGGTCTTCTACAACGACATCGCCCGATGGGTCGTCCAGAGCGGGGACTCAGTGAACTACGCCACCCCGATACACGAGCACGGTATACTTGGCACGAACCAGACAGTGACCGTATGCGACACCGGGATAGACTACGAACACGACGCGTTCGAGGACCCCTCCGTGTCCGTGCCCGGGCCCACGCACCGCAAGGTCACCGACTACTACGTCCCCGAGGGAGGAGGGGGGGATTCCAGTGACAACGGGGGCAACCACGGGACGCACACGTCCGCCACGGTCGCGGGGGACGACGGCGTTTGGCACGTGTACGACGGCGACTACGCCGGCTCGAACGGCACGACGGGGCCGCACGACGGGATAGCCTTCGACGCGGACGTCAACGTCCAGGATCTGTCCCCGGACGGATACGGCATATACCTCCCCGCGAACTTCAGCATGATCTACCTGGAGGCTCTGGAAAGGGACTCCTGGATACACAGCAACAGCTGGGGCTCATGGGGCGCCGAGTACAGCGGAGAGGCTGCGATCACAGACGAGTTCATTTGGGACAACCAGGACTTCCTCGTGCTGTACTCCGCGGGGAACGACGGGGCCTATTCGGGGGCGCTGAACCCTGAGGCCGCAGCCAAGAACGTGATCGCGGTCGGCGCGACACTGAACGGACAACTGATGAACGACGTCGCGGACTTCAGCAGCCGCGGGCCCGTCACGGACGGCAGGTTGAAGCCCGACGTTATGGCGCCCGGCGTCGGCACCTGGTCCGCAGAGGGAGGAGACCCGTACGGCGAGACGGATGCTTACATCCAACACAGCGGGACCAGCATGGCAGCGCCGACCGTCGCCGGGTCCTGCGCCCTGATAAGACAGTACTACATGGACGGATGGTACCCGACCGGTTCCCCGGACCTGGGGGACGCGTTCACGCCCAGCGCCGCGCTGATCAAGGCCACGGTGATAAACAGCGGGGCCGAGATGACCGGCGCAGGCGCATACAGCATGGACGAGATCTGGTACCCGAACAACAACCAAGGCTGGGGGAGGGTCACCCTGGACGATGCGCTGTACTTCGAGGGAGACACGAGAGGGCTGTTCGCCTACGATGAGCGCTACGGACTGTCCACCGGGGACACCACGGTGTATCGGGTGGCCATCGGCGACGACTCTCAACCGTTCGAGGCCACACTCGTCTGGTCGGACTATCCGGGGACGCCTTACTCGTACCCGAGCCTCGTGAACGACCTTGACATGATAGTCACGGCCCCGGACGGCACGGTGTACATCGGCAACCAGTACGCAGGCTTCAACCCTGGCGAGTCCGTGAAGAACCCGGTCGACTACGACCGGCTCAACAACGTCGAGGGCGTGCTCGTGATATCGGACATGCAGGTGGGCGTCTGGACCATCGAGGTCGTCGCGCACAACACGCCGGTAGGACCGCAGCCGTACGCCTTCGTCGTCACTGGCCAGATCGCTACCGAGCTGGGGGTCGTCTCCTTGGACCGGGCCCGCTACCAATCGGACGATGTGATCAGGATACATGCATCAGACACCGACCTCGACCTCGACCCCGAGGCCGTGGACACCGCCTGGGTCTTGCTCTCGAGCACGACCGAGGACATTCCGGAGAACATAACCCTCACGGAGACTGGAATCTCGACCTCGAGCTTCGAGGCCACTGTACAACTTGAACTGAGGGGCTCGGCCTTGCCTCACGACGGGGTCCTGCAGGTCCAGAACATGGACACCATAAACGTGAGCTACTACGATGAGGACAACGGGCTCGGAGGCACCTGCTGGACCGCGGACTACGCCACTGTCGATGACGACCCGCCGATCATAACCAACGTCTCAGTGACCTCCCTCAGGGCCAAATCGTGCAAGATAGTATGGGACACCGACGAGACGAGCAACTCGACCGTGTGGTTCGGGACGACCATCCACCCGACGGAGTCCGTTTCGAGCACGGCGATGGTCGTCGACCATTCCATCTCGCTGAACCGGCTCACGGAGAATCAGACGTACTACTTCGCCGTCGGGTCGTCGGATTATGCCAGGAACGCGGCATACGACGACAACGGATCAGAGTACTACACTTTCACGACCCCGGTCCTCCCGCCGATGGAGGAGCCGAACGAGGACTGGCCTACATTCAACAACAACGCGGCGAGACTTGGGATGTCGCCTTCAGCTGGCATCCCCCCGCTGGAACTGATGTGGCAGGTGGATACGAACGAAGAGGTCTTCCTCACGTCGCCTGTGGTCTCCGACGGAGTCCTGGTGACCCATGATTCCCGAGGCTGGCTGAGGGCGTACAACCCCTACAGCGGGGACGAGATGTGGTCTGCCCAAATGGGGTCCGACTCCGTGGGTAGGATCCCTGTCATCGCGGACGGTGTCGTCTACTGGACGGGCTGGACCCAGGAGAACCAATCCGTGGTTGTCGCGACCGACCTGAACACCGGGGCGCAACTGTGGGCCCTGGAACTCCTAGACTTGGCACTGTTCATGTCCCAGGAGGTCACCCTGACTTATCACGATGGTATGCTCTTCGCAGGGGACTACTACTCTGTCTTCGCGCTAGATGCGGAAGACGGCGACTTGGTCTGGGTCCAGGATTCCGCGGGGATGTATCAAGGCGTGAGCGTTGCGAACGGCTTCGTCTACACGAACGGCCGGGCCGACCAAACGGTCCGAGCCCTGGACGAGTACTCAGGGGAGATTGTATGGGCAAGTCCCTCAGGGTCTTATCCGACTGGAGCGCCGTGCGTGACTGGCGACACCGTCTACGTCCTCACCGAAGGGGCGGGCCTGTACGCCTACGACGCGTTCAATGGGGACTTGCTCTGGAATGCCGGCGGTCTCGGGTACGCGTTTGAGGGCTCGCCCGTATGCGACGGGACGGCGGTCTACGTGGGTTCCATCTATGACAACACACTATATGCCATCGACCCCATTGACGGAACCACCCTCTGGACCTCTTACGAGTACTACGCACTCAACTACATGGCTGTCGCGAACGGGTACCTGTACAGCGTCGCGCCTTACGACGGCCTCGTGGTCCGGAACGTGGCAGACGGCACAGTTGTCTACTCGTATCCGATTAGCATGATTGTATCAGCCCCGGCCGTTTGCGATGGATGGGTCTACTTGTTCGACTACACCGGAACCGTCTACGGTCTCAGGGGCCTGGTCCCAGCGGGCCTACAGGTGGTTCCGACGATGCAGATGGTCGACGCCCTCCCGGACAGCGAAGTCCGGTTCGACGTCACAGTCGGAAACATCGGTTACCTCGGACCAGACACGTTCGACATCGAGGTGACCCTGGAGGCGGACTCATGGGTCACGGGACTGTTCGCAGCCGACGGCGTGACCCCGCTCGAGGACACGGACGGAGACCTCGTGATCGACACCGGACCCCTGGACACCTACGAGAACACGACCATCGTGGTGATGGCGACCGCTCCTTCGGACGCAATTGGAGGCGATTCCGACACCACCGTCCTCAGATTCGTATCGAGCACCGACACCAACAGATCCAAGGACACGACGATGACGGCCACCGTGCCTCCGCCCGCGACGAGCATCGGCCCCTCGGCCTATGAGAGCGTGTCCGCAGGCGATTCAATGGTCGCCGAGATGGATGTCGTGAACGAAGGAGGTCTACCGGACACAATCGACATAGAAGCGTCATCTGAGAGCGGCTGGAGCGTGAGCCTGTTCGAAGCAGACGGCTCGACCCCGCTTGCGGACACCGACGGCGACCTCATCCCCGATGTAGGCTCGGTCGGCGGCCTGGAGTCTGTGACCATCGTGGTGTCGCTCGAGGTCCCGGCCGATGCAGCGGCCGGAACGTTCGACCGCACGATCATAACGGCCCGCTCGAGCCTGGACACTGAAGCCTGTAGCGACGCGAACTTGATCGCGGAGCTTGCGGGCTCCTCCTCCAGCGAGTGGCCGACATATAGGCACGACAACGCCAGGTCTGGGATCAGCCCAATAGACTACGAACTTCCGCTCACATGGGAGTGGTCGCACGAGGACTATTACTCGGACTTCTACATGTCCAGCCCGGTGATCTCCGACCATACGGTATACGTTGCGGACGACGATGGAGTCCTGTCAGCGCTGGACGTCACCACGGGTACGGAGGTCTGGACCAGGGACTTGGGGATGTACGGATACCCCGGGACCCCTTCGGTCGAGAACGGGCTTGTGTACGTCACGGGTTCGCCGAACTACTACAGCGCAGGCATCTATGCAATTGACCAGGATACCGGCAGCCAGGTCTGGTCGTACGCGACTCCCTCGGATTATGCGTGGGAGTCGTACTGTACTCCGGTCGTCGCACTCGGCAACGTCTACTGGATGGAGTCCTATACGGGGATTGTACGCGCGAACGACGCCTGCACTGGAGAACTGATGTGGACCCGCCAGTCGGACGAGGGATACGGGTTCTTCGGGCCCTCCTACTGGGCAGGCATGATCTTCGTGGGCGATATCTATTCCGGCGTTGTCGCGATAGACGCCTTGACCGGTGAGGAGATCTGGACCAGGGAGGACATAGCGGCGTTCTACTCACCCTTGGTGTCTGAAGCAGTGTTGTACGTGATGGACAGTTCCCGCCAATTGGTCGCGCTGAACCCGTTCGACGGGACGACGGTCTGGAGCAGCGAGACGCGCGGCTATGCTGAAATCTGCTGCCCGCTCGCCGCGGACGGCATGGTGTTCGTCGGGGTCACCTCATACTACGACGGTTACGCCTACATGCAGGCGTTCGACGCTACCGACGGGGAGTTGGTCTGGGAACAGGTAGCCAGCAGCTGGTACGCCATGTACGCATCCCCGGCGTACAGCAACGGCGTACTGTACACGACCAGTTCGGACGGTTACTTGCGTGCGTGGGAAGGCGCCACCGGGGAGATGCTCCTGGAGGAATACGTCGATTCAGAGTACTCGTCGCCTGCACTCGGGGACGGTTACCTGATATCCCTCAGCTACGGCGGATGTGTCGACGCCTTCAGTTTCGAAGGCGCAGGAGTCCCCGTGGCTGCGGAGGTGACCCCGGACCCGCTCGCCCTCGCAGTGGGTGAGGCGGGGACCGTCGAGGTCGTCGTGACGGACGTCTACGGGAACCCTGTCCAGGGAATCGAATTCGAATGGGAGTCGCTCGAGGCCCTAGGGGCCGTATACCCGCTGACGGAGGACGGTGGAACCGCGGCCTATATCGCTGGGAACGTGGCGGGCACCGACACGCTGGAGTTCACTTCGGACCTCTTCTCGGGGACGACGACGGTGGAGATAGGGCCTGGGACGGGCGCGAGGGTCGTGATCGACCCTGCATCGGTCACCCTTGCCCCTGGCGAGACGACGCAGTTCTCCGCATCTGTGACGGACGAGTTCGGGAACGAGCGTGACGACACGGGCATCGTATGGAGCGCATCGGAGTCCGCAGGCCTGATAGACTCTGACGGCACCCTCGTCGCGACCACGGTCGCGGGCACGGGGACGGTCACGGCGGTCTTCGGCGATTACTCGACCTCCGCCCTGGTGATCATAGAGCCTGGCGATGTGTCGGCAGTCTCCGCGAACCCCGAGTCCGCGACGGTCGTTGTCGGTTCATTCCTGACGATCGAGGCGGCCGCCTCGGACGTCCACGGGAACCTGGTGCCCGGCATCCAGATGGAGTGGTCATGCACTTCCGGGACGACCGTCCCGATAGGGGACTACGACGATACGGCGGTGTTCGTGGCCCCCACCCAGCCAGGGACCGCGGAGGTCCTTGTGTCCGCTGGAGGGTACGAGGCGACGGTGTCCCTGACGGTCGTCGCGGGCGCGTTCGACCACATAGCGCTGTCCCCGGAACGGATAACGCTGCAGACTGGTGAGGCCGCCGATATTCAGGCGTCGTGGAAGGACGCGTATGGGAACGACCTCGAGGAGGACGAGATGGACTGGGAGTGCGACATCGGTGAACTGACGGTGAGCTCCGACACCACCTCGGCCGAGTTCCGCGCAGGCAGCTTCACTGGGGAGGGGCTGGTGACCGTCTCCAGCGGCGACATCGCCGCATCGGCCTCGGTCACGGTCGTGGACGGCGCATTGGTCAGCCTCGGCGAGGCGCTCGTGATCGGCCCGTTGCTGCTGGCGGTCGCCGTGGTCGCTGTGGTGCTCTACATGGTCATGAAGAGACGCAAGGGCCCGCCGGCCGCCGAGGGAGCGCCGCCGCCGGAGCAGCCTCCGGCCGCCTGAGCCCTCACCAGGGCTCGGAAAAACCCTTTCTAACCTTCTTCTTTCTTCGCCGCGCGCCTTTCCTTGACCGTGATGTGCACCATCAGGATCGTCGTGATCCCCATCACGCCGGATATGACGAACGGGACCATCGTGCCGTCCAGAGGGGCCGGGAGCCCGAAGTCCCGGCCGTGGTACATGTCCCATAGGAAGCCGCCGAGGGGCGCGCCGACCACGGAGCCTATGTTGGTCATTGACTCCAGGAGGCCGATCAGCCTGCCTCTCACGTGCTCGGGGACGATGTCCGCCTGGAGCGCCCTCAGGGCGGGTGACGAGACCTGGAAGGCCATGCTCCGGGCGGCCAGCAACAGGACCACCAAGGGCAGCGAGTAGCTGAACGGTATGAAGAATATCGCGGTGAAGGCCACGTACCCGCCGACGACGAACATCAGCTTCTTACCCACCCTGTCCGCGATCCGGCCCGACGGGAAGGCGACCAGGGCGCCGAGGCCCATCGCGACCCCGATGAGTATGGATATGGTCCCCGCATCCAGATCGAATCGGTATCCCAGGAACAGCACCATGAGCGGGCCGATGCTCGCGAAGGAGAACCCCTCGATCGCGGCGTTCAGGTAGAGTATCCTGAGGTGCCTGAGCCTCTCCGGCTCGACCCCTGCCGGACTGAACAGGCCGCGCAGGGACAGCTTCGTCCTGTGCGCCTCCGGGGTCTTGGCGTCGGTGACATAGAGCCAGGTCAGGACCGAGCCTCCGACGGCCAGCATCGCGGTGAAATAGAACGGGAACTTGTAGGCGTCCTGGTCCGCGTACCCGAGCGTCTGGCTCGCGAAGATGAACAGGGCGCCGCCCACGAACGGCCCCACGACGAACCCGAGGTTCGATGCCATCACGATCTTGCCCATGGAGGCGCCCCGCTTCTCCGGCGGGGTGGAGTCTATCACAAGGGCCTCGCTCACGGGCCAGACCATCGCGCTCGCGACGCCCTGGAACGCGCGGACGAATATCAGCCCGAACCATGTGTCAGGGACCGTGAACAGTATCGCCAGGACGGCGTACATGATGCTACCGACGAGTATGATGTTCTTCCTGCCGAGCCTGTCGGAGAGGTTGCCGAACGACGTGGCGAGCAGCGCCCTCGTGAAGACGAACGACGAGAACAGTATGCCGACCTCGAGACCTCCTCCGCCGAGGAGGTCGACGTACACGGGGAAGAGCGGCATGATGAGGCCGAACCCCAGGCTGATGATGAAGTCCAGGCTCGCGAGGTAGTTGACGTTCCTTCGGGCGGCGTCCGCGCCCAACAGACTCTGACTCACTTACATCTGCCCCTGGCCGGGCTCAGCCGAACAGGTCGACCCCGGCACGCATGTTCCTAAGGATGATAGGCACGAGTTCCTTTTTTGTTGCCCTCAAACCACAGTCCGGGTGAGCGTACGCGACATTCTCCCTGCCCACGCGCCCGCAGATGTCCGCCAGCTTGGACCTGACCTGATCAGGGGTCTGGACCTCGGGCTCGGACATCGGGGTGACGGATATGCACCCCGCCCCGAGCCTCTTGCCGTTCTCCTCGAACGGGGCCCGCTCCAAGTGGCCTATGTTGGGCTCCTCGAGGCGGCCCGCGAACGCGAAGCTAAGCGTGGAGACGCTCTCCAGTCTCGCGAGGTGGCCGAGGACGCCGAACCTGCCGATGTACCCGCACACATGCACGCTCACGCGCTCCCGGGGGAGCCCGCGCGCCACGCGGTCAAGGAGCGACACCCTCGCAGGGAGGTCCTTGAACCCCTGGGACAGGAAAGGCTCGTCGATCTGGAGATACGCGCCCCCGTCCGTCAGGGCCTTGGCGACCGGCGCGAGGGCCTCGGCGATGTCCTCGTAGAGCGCGAAGTCCGCCAGGCCGCGGTAGTGGGACTCGACCTTCCTGGAAGCGCAGGTCATGCCGAGCGTGGTGGGCCCGGTTATAGCCACCTTCGGCGAGACATCCGGGAACAGCCTCCTCAGCACGGCGAGGTCCTTCACCTTCGTGAAGTCCTCGGGAGCGTCTTTGAGCCCTATCTTCCCTGTCACGACAGGGAACCCGTTCCTGACCGCGAGTCCCTCGAACGACTCGGCGAAGTAGGATATCATGTCCGTCCGCTGCTCGCCGTCCGCGAGCAGGTCCAGGCCCGATGCGCGCTGGAACTCGACCGCCTTCGCGAGAGCGTCCTCTATCCCGTCCGCGAACCTGGGAAGGCTCCCGATCGTGGTGGTCGTCAATGGGCCTGGCATCGTCCTCGACAAGTCGAGTATGGGTATAAGGCATTTTCCCGATTTCGAATGAAAGCCTTAACTGCGGCCTCGTCAGTAGCGTCACCGTGAAACTGATAGTCACATCGTCGGAGGACAACGCGTCCATGAACATACGCGCCAGGCTACTCGAGAAGGCGGCATGGACCGAGGGGGGCGACTTCGACGGCCACCCCGTGCTGTCCCACGGAGACTTCAGCATGGTCCTGGTCGACCGCATACACCTGGACGAGGACTTCATAGACGAGAGGGCCGAGAAGGCGCTCGGGGCCAAGCCAGAAGTCGTGATATTCGCCTCGAGGCACAGGGCGGAGTCCAGGATACCGACCCTGACCGTGCACCCGGTCGGCAACTACTCCTCGGCGGACTTCGGGGGCCGGCCGTCCACACTGAGCTGGGCGCATCCCGGCTTCATGACCTCCGCCCTCAGGGCGCTCGCCGTGAACGCCCAGGGCATGGGGTTCAACGTGTCGTTCGAGACGACGCACCACGGACCGATCCTGGGGTCGCCCGCGTTCTACATCGAGATCGGCAGCTACGAGGAACTCTGGGGCAGGGAGGACGCGGCCGAGGCCATCGCGGCATCCATACTCGATGTCAGGGACGACAGCTACCCGAAGGTCATAGGCGTCGGGGGCGGACACTACGCGCCGAGGTTCACCGACATAGCCCTGGGCCGCAAGGTGGCCGTGGGACACATGGCGGCCAACTACGCCTTGGAGGCGCTCAACGACGACCTGATGCTGCAGATGTCCGAGCGGAGCGGCGGCGCGAAGAAGGTCTACTTCCACAAGAAGAGCATGCCCAAGCAGAAGCACAGGGAGCTGAGCGAGAGGTTCGCATCGCTCGGGATAGAGGAGATCAGCAGCAACGACCTCGAGCCCCTCTGATGCGGGTCATCGCACGACTGTTCCCACGCACTCCTTGCCCTCGAGCGCCAGCTTCAGGTTCTTGATGCTCCTGCCATCGACTATCGTGAGCGGTATCCTGGTCCGCAGTAGGGTCTCGGCGCCCACAGGGTCGAACACCGTCGTCGGGCCGGCGCCCTTCGCCGTCCCGCTGACCAGCTTGACGAGCTCCTCGTGGGACATCGTCGGTATCCTCTTGGCGCACACGTCCTTCTTCGGGTCCGCGGTGTAGGCCCCGTCCACCGATGTCGCGTTCACGAGCCTCGAAGCCCCGACCCGCTCCGCGAGCCTCGCAGAGACCGCATCGGTCGTGACCCCCGGGGTCACGCCGCCCATGACGACGACGGGGTATGACGCCCCTGCGCGGACCGCCTCCTCGTAGTCCCTCGGGGGCTCTGGGCACGCGTGCCCCTTCAAGGCGGTGATCACCAGACGCGCGTTCAGCCTCGTCGCATCGATCCCCATCAGGTCCAGGGACTGCTCCGTCGCCCCCAGGGTCCTGCCCGCGCGTATGTAGAACCGGGCGATTCTGCCGCCGCCCGCGACGATGTAGAGCTTCGACCTCGAGGAGACTTCGACTAGCGCCTGGGCGAGCTCCGAGAGGTACGCGGACGGATCCTCATCCTTCACCAGGACCGAGCCACCCAGCGATAAAACTACGACGTCCATCGTGGTCAACCTTTATACCGAAGAACGCTCTAACCCGTACAAAAAGCTTGGGACTGGATTCGATCATGACCGAGCTGACAGAACTCCAGAAGTACGAGTTCCGTCGGAGCCTAGAGGAGGTCCGGAAGATCTCCGGCCGGGGCACGGAACTGATATCTCTGTACATACCGCCGTCTAGACAAGTATCCGATGTCGCGGCTTACCTCAGGAACGAGTACTCGCAGTCCTCGAACATCAAGTCCGCGAGCACGAGGAAGAACGTGCAGTCCGCCATATCATCCATACTCGCGAGGCTGAAGGGGCTGAGGATGCCTCCGGAGAACGGGCTCGTGTTCTTCGTGGGGCACAGGTCCACATCCGCGGACCAGACGCAGATGGTGCAGTACGTGCTCGAGCCCCCGGAGCCGGTCCAGACATTCATCTACAGGTGCGACTCCGGCTTCTTCACCGAGCCGATCGAGCAGATGCTGGAGCACAAGGACTCCTACGGGCTCATCGTCATAGACAGGGGAGAGGCGACGATAGGCCTGCTCCACGGCAAGAGGATAGTTCCCATCAAGAACGTGCCGTCCCTGGTGCCGAGCAAGCACGGCAGGGGAGGCCAGTCCGCGCGCAGGTTCGAGCGTCTGATCGAGATCGCGGCCCACGAGTTCTACAAGAAGGTCTCGGACATCGTGAACGAGTCGTTCCTGCAGAACAAGGACCTCAGGGGCATACTCGTCGGAGGCCCTGGCCCGACCAAGGAGTTCTTCGTCAAGAGCGAGTACCTGCACTACGAGCTCCAGCAGAAGATCATAGACACATTCGACACTGGCTACACGGACGAGTACGGGCTCAGGGAGCTCGTCGAGAAGGCCAGGGAGGCCCTCAGGGGCATAGACCTCATGCGGGAGAAGGACCTGATGCAGCGACTCTTCGAGGAGATCAGGAAGCCCGATGGCGGCCTGTCGATATACGGCGAGGAGCAGGTCAGGGACGCGCTCATGATAGGCGCGGTCGACAAGCTCCTGTTGTCGGAGGACATGAGGAAGGTCAAGCTGGACCTCAAATGCCCCTCATGCGGCTTCACGAAGGAGGGCACGGCGAAGGACTCCACCGAGGAGTTCAAGTGCGACAAGTGCCAGAAGATAATGGATGTGGAGCAGGTCCACGACCTGGTCGGCGACCTGCACAAGGTCGCGGCCGACAACAACACGAAGGTTGAATTCATATCAGGTGAATCCGAGGAGGGCGAGCTGCTGAAGAAGGCGTTCGGCGGCATCGCAGGGATACTGAGGTTCAGGGTGAACTGAGGACATGACGCGTGATCCGTTCAAGGCGTTCAAGGGACAGGCTTCCGAGGCGCTCTCGAAGGCCCTCTCCGAGCTGGGCGTAGACATGGAGCTAGTGCTCGACCCCGCGCCCGAAGGCATGGGGGACCTCGCGTTCCCGTGCTTCCCGCTCGCGAAGACCATGCGCAAGGCCCCGAACATGATAGCCCAGGAGCTGGCATCCAGGGTCAAGCCCGAGGGCATGATAGAGAAGGTCGAGGCGAAGGGGGGGTATGTCAACTTCCATGTGCGCTTCGAGGACCTCGCCCAGGCCGCGCTCGAGGACGCGGTCGCGAGCAGGGACAGGTTCGGCGCGGGGGAGCCGAAGGGCGTCCGGATGCTCCTGGAGCACACGAGCGCGAACCCGACAGGGCCGCTCCATGTGGGCCGCGCGAGGAACCCGATCATCGGGGACACCATCGCACGCGTGCTGCGCATGGCCGGGTACGAAGTCGTGACCGAGTTCTACGTGAACGATGTGGGCCGCCAGGTGGTCATCATGACCTGGGGCGTCAAGCACCTCGAGCTGGAGCAGGAGCCGGAGAGGGACGCCGACCACTACAGGCACGTCCTGTACTACCAGCAGGCCAACAGGCGCGTCGAGGAGGACCCCGGGGCGCTGAGGCAGGTGGACGAGATGCTCCTCAAGCTCGAGCACGGGGACGAGGAGACCGTGCGGCTCGCGAGGGAGGCCTGCGAGAAGGTCCTGAAGGCCATCACCGAGAGCATGCGCAGGATCAACATATCGTACGACGGGTTCACTTGGGAGTCGAAGTTCGTCCAGGACGGCACCGTGGACAGGGTCATAGAGAAGCTCAAGGGCTCGGAGTACTGCAGGGAGGCCGACGGGGCGTTCCACCTGGAGCTCGAGAGCTTCGGCATAAGCGGGAGGGAGACCAAGTGGGTGTTCACCAGGGCGGACGGCACCTCGCTGTACACCACGAGGGACCTCGCGTATCACATGGACAAGTTCAAGCGGACGGATGTGGCGGTCAACGTGCTCGGGGAGGACCAGAAGCTCGGCATGCAGGAGCTCGCGGCCGCCCTGACCATAATCGGCGTGGACAAGAGGCCGGAGACCGTCTTCTACGCGTTCGTCTCGCTCCCGGAGGGCAAGATGTCCACGAGGAAGGGCACGGTCGTGTACATCGACGACCTCATCGACGAGGCGGTCGACCGGGCGTACGACGAGGTCAAGAAGCGCAGGACCGACCTCTCGGAGGAGAAGATGAGGGAGATCGCGCGCGTCGTGGGCGTCGGGTCCCTCAGGTACAACATAATCAGGATACAGGCGGAGAAGCAGATCGTCTTCAAGTGGGAGGACGCGCTCAACTTCGAGGGCGCGAGCGCACCGTTCGTACAGTACGCGCACGCGCGGGCGTGCTCGATACTGAACAAGGCGGGCGCGCGCGTCCCGGCGGCCTTCGACGCGAAGAAGCTCGTATCGGACCACGAGAAGGCGCTCGTGAAGCTCATATCCCGCTTCCCGTCCGTGATACAGGAGTGCGCGGAGAACAGGCGCGCGCACACGCTCGCCTCGTATGCGCAAGAGCTCGCATCGCAGTTCAACCAGTTCTACAGGTACATGCCCGTGCTGAAGGCCGAGGGCGATGTCAGGGAGGCCAGGCTGGCACTCGTCGAGTCCAGCATGTGGGCCCTCAGGAACTCCCTGTCGTGCCTCGGGATGGAAGCCCCGGAAGAGATGTGAGCTCAGAGCCTGAGGTTCCACTCGTCGCGGGAGTAGCGGTCCCTCACGAGGCGCTCGACCGACCCTTTCTCTTCGGCCGTCAGCATCCCGTCCTCGCACTCCGCGCGGAGCGATGATGTCAGCGACTCCCGGAGCAGGCGTTTTATTTCGTCCATGTCCGGGGCGCTCCCCAGGAGCGCGGACAGTGAAGTGACTCGCTCGGACGGCTTCGGCCCGTCCCCGTGTCTCAGTACGGCGTCCATCACGGCCGTGTCCGTGTCGACGATGACCGTCCCGTGCACGAGTACGGAACTCCTGCGCCGGAGCTGCGCGCTGCCCGAGACCTTCCTGCCTCCCACCTCGACGTCGTTCACGGGCCTGTGCCTCGCCTCGACGCCGAGTGCGGACAGCGCTCTGGCGACCGCACCGCACACCAACGCGAAGGACTCGTCTGGGGTCGGAGGGAGGTCCTCGGACCGCGCCACGACGGCGTATATCAACTGTCCGCGGTCCGTGTATATCGAGCTCCCTCCTGACCCTCTCCTCACGACCGCGACCCCCAGGCGCCTGCACGCCTCCAGGTCCACGGTCTCGGCCACCTTCTGGAAGTAGCCGACGGACACGGTCGGGCGTTCGCGCACGTAGAAATGCAAGGTGTCGGGGACGGAGCCCACGGAGTGCGCCTCGAGGATGGCTTCGTCCAGCGCCACGGACTCCGCCGGGGCGACGAGGCCGCTGTCCAAGAACCGCCAGATGTCGCGCATGCTGAGCGTGGTGGAGAATGAAAAGGAGCGTTAAGAGGTTTGGCAGGTTTCGTGGCTTCTGACGGCCGTCAGAGGTCTTCGTCGCCCTTCCCGGGCTTCTCGGGCTTCTCCGCCCGCTCAGACCGCCTCTCGGCCCTCTCGGCCTTCTCAGCCTTCTCTGCCTTCTCACGCCTCGGGCCCTTCTTCTCGCGCTTCGACAGCCGGCCGCGCATGTAGAGCAGGGCGGGGACCAGGATGATCACTCCGAGGACGCCTCCCCAGAGAGCGATCTTCTTCCAGCCCGCCTCGTCCACCGTCACGTCCGACACATCCTCGTCGACCGACAGCTGGTCCGCGCTGGTCACGTTGACCTTTATCGTGAACGTGCCGGGGTCAGCGAACTTGTACGGGAACATCACATAGGCCTTCCCGCCCACCGCGAGCTCGCCCGTCTGCGCGTCCGTCGTCATGTTCAGTATGACGGTCCAGACGCCGATGGACTCCTCGGTCCCGTCCGCGTTCTGTATCGCGAACTCCAGGACTATCCCGGTCGCGACTGCGCTTCCCCTGTTCGTGATGTTCACGATGATGTAGCCGGTCTCGCCCTCGGTGAACGCCTCGGGGTCGAAGGTGATCGAGTCGACCACCAGGTTGGGCCTAGGCCCTGACACGATGGTCACGGTCTTGGTGTAGCCCTCCCAGTTGCCCTCCGTGTCCGTGACGTTGACCCTGACCGCGAAGCTCCCGGACTTCTCGAACACGTGCGTCACGTTCCAGAGCCCCGTCCCGTTGAGCCACGAGTCGGCGCCCAGGTCGTCGTTGAAGTACCAGGTGAAGTACATGTCCTCCTTCTCGTCGAGGTTGTCGGTGGTCGCGTTCGCGTCGAACACGATCGTCTTGTTCTCGATGAGGCTGGTACCCCAGGTCTCGTTCTTCACGATGAACGTCGGGATCGGCTTCTGGGTGTCGTTCACCAGCACTTTGAGGGTGGTGTTCTTCCAGTGGCCCACGGAGTCCGTCACGTTAAGGGTGAGGTTGTACTCGCCGGCGTCCGCCCACGAGAAAGAGACGTTCTTCTCATCCTCTGTGAGATAGACGCGGCCCGAGGTGTTGCCCTCGCCGTAGGTGAACTCGAAGAACTCGACCGTGCCGTTCCCGTCGCCGACGCTGACAGCGTCATCGGAGGAGTCGGTCGCGTTGAACCAGACCAGCTGGCCCTGGTTCACCTCGAGCATGCCGCTCGTCTCGTTGACCTCGAGGTCCTTGATGGAGATGACCGGGACCGGGTCCTGGTCGTCGCACATGACGTATATCGAGGTCGAGTTGACGAGGTCGCCTCCGTCCGTGACGGTCAGCGTGACCGTCCTGTTGGCCGAGGCCGACAGATAGGTGTACGCGATCGTCTCGTTGGGCGTGGTCACGGCCAGCGTGCCGTCCCCGAAGTCCCAGGTGTATGTCATCGGGTTGCCGTTCGGGTCTTCCGACGCGTCCGCGGAGAAGTTGACCTCCTTGTCGACGGCGACGATGTAACTGAGCACCGTGCCCGTCTCGTTCGTGACCTCGAACACATGCGCGATGTCCTTGTTGTCGTCGTCCTTGGCCACCACGCGGGCGCCCACGGACGGACCGGAGGACTTCTCGAATGTGAGCGTCACATGCTCAGGCCCGACCTTCTCCCCCTCGGGGTCGAGCGGGTCGAGCGTGAAGTTCACGAACCCGAACGAGTCGACGAAGCTGTCCTCGGACCCGGTGGAGTTGACCACGAGCTCGTACCTGTTGTCAGGCAGCTCGTACGGCATCCAGACAAGGAACTTGTAGTCCACGGCGGGAGTGTCGTACTTGACATAGGCGTCTGCATAGTAGGCCGGCGCGCTGATGTCGATGTCCTCCTCGGACTCGTAGGACGCGGTGTAGCTGAACGCGACCCCTGTCTCCACGGTGATGTCAAGCGTGGCCACGGGACCGACCGTCGGCAGCGAGGAGCTCACGCACGAGTAGACGGTGTCGTTCACCGTCAGGAGCCTCTTGGTCGAGACGTACTCGGGGCCGTAGGCCTCCAGCCATCCGTCGAAGAGACCCTCTTCGCCTATCGTGACCTCTCCGTCCGCATCGTTGATCAGGTCGATCTGCATCCTCAGGCTCCCGACATCGCTGTACGGCAGACCGGGGACCGTGTCGTCGTATGACCACACCGTCTCGGAGACCATGTCGAAGCTGTTGTAGTCCGCTCCGAAGGTCATCGAGACCGTCTCAACCCTCTTCGTCTGGTTCTCGAGGTTCAAAGACCTGTAATCGTACTCCTTGACACCGTTGGCAAGAGTTATCTCGAAGAACTGCGAGGAGAGGCCATACGCATCGACGCAGACCGTGAAGGTACCATAGTGGGCGCCCACGGAGTAGCCGCCCTCGGCGGGCTCGCTCTTGAGTACCCTCTGGATCCAGGGCTTGGCGGAGTCCTGGTCGACGAGGTATGCTACCGCGTCCAGCGCGGGGTTCCCGTCCAGGTCCATCACGTCGCCGAGCACGTTCTTGGTCAGGGCCATTGGAATGGTGGCCGAGTCGTCCGAAGTGACGGTGACCTCCTCGGCGTAAACCTGGTAGCCGTCCGCCATCGCGTACATCCAAATGTCGGCCAGAGCGGGCACATCGAACATGTCCACGAGCGCCCAGCCGTCGCTGTTCGTGACCGCCTTGGCCACGGACTCGCGGGCAGCGACGTCGTCATCATAGAAGCCTACCTCGGCTCCGGAGATTGGGACTCCCAGTGCAGTCTCAACGGTGATGTTCCATGTGTGTACCTTGGCATCCAAGGGGGCTAGCTCGACCACGTACCCAGTATAGGGCGAGAGCCCGTCGAACGCTATGATCTCGTCAAGCAGGACGCTGTCGTAGTAGTTAGCGTCGATCGCCTCCACCCTGTATACGCCCGGCGAAGGCTCTGATGCGACGTACCTGCCATCCTTGTACGGGGCGGATACGACCTCTCCCGTGTACAGGTTGATGAGGTTAACAGTCGCCGTCGGCACGATTGCGTAGCTGTCTTCGTTCACGACCAATAGCCGTATGTCGTTCGTCACGTCCGCTGCGTCGACGCTCGCCATCGGGAGCGCGACCATGGCGGACAACGCCATTACCAGCACGATTAAGGCGGCTGATAGCTTGCTCATTGCACCTGTCTTCATTCGATTTTCCCCTCCCTCTCCTGGGAACCGGAAAACGGACCCCCTTATGAGAAAGGTACTCCGGCGAATAGATTGCCCCTTTATAAGCTTTAGGGATTCGGAGGGGCCCTTCGGCCACAGGCCAGCAGTGCCTGCCAGTATCCCCGGGCTCAGGTGACTATCTTATCGACCTGCCCTGTCTCTATCGCACGCCTGACCTCCACCGCCAAGCGCCTGCCCGTGCTCATGTTGGTCCTCCAGGTCGTGTTCCCGTAGGGATGCCCGACCCACATGTGCACGTTCGTCCCGCCCCCGACCCTCGGGGCGACATCGTATATGTGGAACTTCAGGTCCTTGTCCACGCAGGTCTGGAGGCAGAACGGCCCTATTATGCCGGGGGCGTAGTGCTCCTGCGTAGCCTTGACATACCTCTCCGCGAGGTCGAAGGCGCCCTCCATGAGCGACTCCCTCATCGTGGCCGAGTTGTGTCCGCACACAGTGTACTCAGGGGTGGCTTGCGCGCCCTGCAGGGTCATCTGCTGCGGCGCCGGCAGCCGGACATGCCCGTCCAGGGATGTCTCGAACCGCCAGTCGACCCCTATCAGCTCGATCCGCTCCATCTTCGACTCCAAGGGCGAGTAGAAGAAGTCGAGGTTGAAGACCGGCCCTATCACGTACTCCTCTATCCTCGCGCTCCCGAGGTCCTCCTCTGTTATCACGTTGTTGTACACGAGCTGCCTCGACTTCTCCCTGTACTCCTGATAGGAGGAGGCGGTGAAGAAGCCCCGCTCGAGCTTCTTGAGCTTGTGGTGGAGCTTGACTATGACGAGCCTGTCTATGTCCTTCGGGTCCTCGATCCGCTTGGGGAACGGCAGGCCCGCCTTGTCGAGTATCCAGTAATAATCCCTGTCCTCGCCCCTCTCCTCGCTCCTGAGCAGGCTCCTCGAGCCGACCAGGGGGACCTCGAACTCGTCCTCTATCTGCGCGAGTGGCACGTACGATGTGAAGGACCGGTTGGGCACGAACAGCACGTTCTCCTTCCTCAGCCGGGCCTGGTACTCGGGGGTCATCATCTCCTTGAACTTCTTCAGGGTCCAGCACTCGTCCACGACCCCCCTCACGACCTTCCCCGCGGGGTCCCGCTGGCACTTGAAGTACCGGGCGTAGGTCTTCTCCCTGCCCTCCTGACAGATGCCGAGGGTCCTGAAGCCCTCCTCGACAGCGCCGTCGCACACATCGAGTGCGGAGTGCGATGCGACCATGCCGATCTTGGCATTCTTCAGATCGTACTTCTCGAGCGCGCCGAGGACCTTGTCCCTTGATATCATGCTGGTGCCCCCCTGGATGCTGAGTCGTCTACTGCTCGGGCGAGTCAACGGGTTCTAGATATTTCTATCTTGGCGGAGGCTCGAAGGACATCTCGTCGAGCCTCACCGCCAGCTGCGAGTAGGTCGCCCTGAACCCGAACTTCTCGTAGAGCGCCTTGGCCCTGGGGTAGCTCGTGTGGAGATAGACCGTGTGCGCTCTCCCAGCGAGGTTGGACAGGGCGCACCTCATCAGCTCCCCCCCGACGCCTTCGCCCTGGCGCCCGGGCGTCACGTATATGTCGTACACCAGCCCGGTCTCGCCCTCGAGCTTCGTCACGACGAAGCCCCCTTCGGTGGCGAACACCGAGTAGGACTTGTCCGATAGCATGCTCCTGAGACGCATCGAGGCCTGGAACCCGCCCTCGTCGTAGTACTCCGAAAACATGCCGACGGCGGCCTTCCTGTTGTCCTTGGACACCGGCTTCACGGAATGGTCGAATCCTCGCGGCCCCTCGAGGGCCATCCGCCACATCACTATGGGGTCGTAGCGCCTGATGAACCTGCCCATGTCGACCGAGAAGACCGCCCACTTCTTCCTGGCGACCGCGAGGAACCTGAGCAGGCAGTCCGCGCCCGCCTCCATGTCGTCCTGGGACTGTGCGAGGAGCATGCCCTGCCGCCTCGGGCCCTCCGACACTATCCTCGCGGTGTCGCCGTCGTCGGTGTAGAAGCCGAACGACAGCCTCCCGCCGACATCCATGCTCACGCCGACCATGTGCGAGGTGTCGCCTAGGTCCGGCTTGCAGCCGCGGTCGTCCTCGAAGTCCACGTCCACGGGCACGTCGTAAGTGGTGCACATGCTGCACCGCCTCTCGATGCGCGCCTCGATCGCCCGGGAGATGCGCCATCCCTCGGGCTCCAGCGCGCGCGCGATGATGCGTTTCTTCGTGTCCGCCATGAGCAGTCTCCCGGGACACTCCTCTGCGATCCTCCGGCCGAGCTCACGGGCGGATTCGGGGGACAGCCGCAAGGTCCTGGGAGAGTGGTTCCTGAAACCTCGGCAGACGCCGTCCCTGAGCGGGACCAGCTCGACCGAGAGGGCCCCTTCGGGGCCCTTGACCAGGACCACCTTGGACCTGGGCGCCTGGAGACTACCCTCCGAAGACAACAGTTCACCCCGGGCTCAGAAGAAGTAGAACCCTATGCCGTACTCCTTGGAGCACTTGGCCATCGCCTCGAGCCTGTTGAGCGTGCCCTCGATCCTCCGGACGATCATCTTGCCCTCGGCCGGAGACTTCTCCCTGATGACCTTGACCTCCTGGAGCAGCTTCTCGGCGTCCTTGGCCGTCAGGACGGTCTTCTTGTCTGCGAGCTCGTCCACGCCCGCGAGCAAGGACAGGCCGTACTTCTTGGCGAGCTCGGGCACCGGCGACCCCGAAGGGCCGAAGTTGCCGACGCAGCCCTTCTTGTTGTCCCAGGACAGGCCACACCTGGCGCAGGTGGCGTACATGTCGTCGAACTCCACCATGTCCCACTCGGTGACGGAGTTGAGCTTGTTCGCGGCCGCGAGCACGTCCTTCTTCCTGGCCGCCGGGACCTTCTCCACGAGTATCCAGTTGGTCTTGACCTCGGTCACGAACGGCCCGAGGGCCTTCTGGTCCTCCGGGTCCTTGACCTTCTCCAGGTAGAGCTCGTCCCCCTCGGGCGCGAGCCTGCCCTTCTTGAGGATGGCGTCCAGCTTCTCCTTGCCCAGCTTCGCCGAGGCCTTCTTCAGGTCGACGACCTTGTCGACCTCGACCAGGTCCGCCCACTTGGACGGGTCGTCCACATACACCTTAGCCAGCGTGAGCTTCTTCGTCTTGCAGAGCGCCTTGTCCGTGTCCAGTTCCGCGATAGCCATGTTGAGGCCCATGAGATCACCTTACGACAGGCGGTTCAGACATTATGTGGAGTAATAGTTTTCGCATGAGCCTAGGACCGGAAACGATATATCGGGAATGTGCCCCGAGGACGGAGCGTTAATCTATCCGTGGGGCCTCAGGGTTCCCGGGCCGGTCGCGTGGACGGCGCCGGCGGCCCTGAATCGCTTAGGAGGGTGGAGCATGGCGAAGGCAGTCATGAGCGTGCTGTCGAAGGACGACAAGGAGAGGGTGCATCATGCGGCCCTCAGGATACTGGGCGAGACGGGCGTGAAGGTCGAGAGCCCGGCCGTGCTCGACAACCTGTCGAGGGCGGGCGCGAGGGTCGACCTGGGCGCCCAGCGCGCTTGGCTCGACGAGCGGGTCGTGTCCGAGGCGCTGAGGACCGCTCCCAGGAAGGTCAGGATATGCTCCAGGGGCGGGAAGGACTACACCGTGCCCGAAGAGGGTGTGCAGCTCATGTCGACCGACGGCGAGCCGCCGGCGGTCCTGGACCTCGACACGGGCGTGAAGAGGCCCTCGAAGCTCAAGGACCTGATAGACCTGGTCGTGCTCGCGGACGCGCTTCCAGAGGTCGACTTCGTGTGGCCGCCGGTCGTGGCCACGGACATGCCCTCGGACAGGTCGTCCTATTACGAGTTCATGGCAACTGTCGCGCACTCGTCGAAGCACGTGCAGCACGGGGCGGCGTCCGAGGAGGAGGCCCGGTTCCAGATAGAAGTCTGCTCGGCCATACTCGGGGACGGGGACGAACTCAGGAATAGGCCGATATTCTCAGACGTGTGCACGCCCATCTCCCCGCTCAGGTACGACCAGGGCGAGGCGGAAGCGATGGCGGCGCTCGCGAGGGCGGGGGTGCCCGTCGTGCACCTGTCGATGGCGATCGCGGGCTCGGTGACGCCGGTCACGGTCGCTGGTTCCCTGGCCGTCATAGCGGCCGAGAACCTGTGCGGCATCACGATGTCCCAGGCGGCCAGCCCCGGAGCGCCGTGCATATACTCGTCCTTCTCAGGGGTCACGGACCTCAGGTCGGGCGTGTTCCTGTGCGGCACGCCCGAGGGGATACTCATGGACACGGCCGCGATAGAGATGGCGCGCCACTACGGCCTCCCGTGCTGCGCGGGCGGCCCGTCGAACGCTTCGCGGTCCTTGCACGCCGAGTCGGGGTACCAGAGCGCGATGACGGCGATGGCCTCCGCCCTGGCGGGCTCGGACCTCATGGTCGGCCTCGGAGGGCTCGACCGCGCCGCGATGATATCGCCTGAGAAGCTCGTCATGGACTGCGAGATGTGGCGATGGGTGAAGAGGTTGAGGCAGGGGATCTCCGTGGACGACGACACCCTGGGCCTCGAGGCGGTCAAGAGGCAGGGTCCGGGCGGGGTCTTCCTGTCCGACCCGCACACGCTGAAGCACATGAGGAAGGACCTGATGATACCCCAGGTGACGGCGTACCATTCGCAGGAGTATCCGGACCCGTTGACCGACGAGATGGTCCGGTTCGCGAGGAAGAAGGTGAAGGACATCCTGGTGACTCACAAGCCCAAGATGCTCGACGCGGACGCGGCCGAGAGGGTGAGCGCGGTCGCGAGGCGGCACGGGATACTCTACGACGACGGCTCGCTGACCTTCGGGCGCGCCTGACCCGTCAGACCCGCCTCTTGAACAGCTTCTCCAGGTCGGCCGGGGACAACACTATCACCGTGGGCCTGCCGTGCTCGCAGGTGTACGGACTATCCGTGCTTAGCAGGTCGGACACGAGCTGTCTCATCTTGGCGTTCGAGAGCGTGTCGCCCGCCCTGATGGCTGTGTGGCACGCGACCCTCCATATGATGTCCAGGCCGAGCCTCCTGTGGGACGGCATCTGGGCCAACTCCCCCAATATGTTCCTGAGCGCCGTCTCCCCCTGGGCGACCCCGAGGACCGTGGGGATCGACCGCACAGAGTATGTGTCGCCGCCGAACGGGTCGAGCGCGAACCCCGCCTTCTCGACGAGCTCCCTGTTCTCCTCCAGGGTCTTCGCCTCGGTCGATGTGAGCCTGAGCACCAGCGGCGTGAGCAGCCTCTGGGAGACCTCCTTGCCGCACTTCATCGCCCTGAGCACGCTCTCGTACACGACCCGCTCCGAGGCTGCGTGCTGGTCTATGAGCAGCAGGTTGCCCCTGGACTCCGCGAGTATGTACGTGTTCATGATCTGCGCGAGCGGGACTATGGCCGACCGCCTCTCCTCGGGAGGGAGCTCCTCGACCTGGAGCACCGACTGCATGGCCGCGGAATGACTCCCGGGGCCAGACATAGGCCTCGGCTCGAACGACTGTGAGAACCTGGTGAGGTCGTACTTGAAGGTCAGGTCGGGCTCGCGCAGGGCAGACTCGACGCACCTCTGGACGGCGTCCAAGACCGGCGCCTCGTCGTCGAACCTGACCTCCCTCTTGGTCGGATGCACGTTGACGTCCACGGCCGCGGGGTCGGCGAATATCCTGAGGACCCCCACCGGGTACCTGTCCTTCATGAGCTTCGAGCCGAACCCCTTCACGACTGCGGACACGACCCTCGGGCCCTTGACGGGCCTGTCGTTCACGAACAGCCTGATGTCTGCGGGAGACGAGCGCGTGTGCTCGAGCCTGCCGAGGTACGCCTCCACCCTCACGCCGTCCCCGTCCGCATCCCCCCTGAACATGTTGCCGGCGATGGAGTCGCCGAACGCCGCGGCGAGGGAGCCGTTCATGCCCTCGGCGGACGAGTGGACCAGCTCGAGCCTGTCATCCGACGAGAACGAGAAGGATATGCCCGGCCTGCACAGCATGAAGTCGACGACCACGTCCCTGCAGTGCGCGAGCTCGGTCGCCCTCGACTTCACCGACTTCTTCCGAGCAGGCACGTTGAAGAACAACTCCTCTACCGTTATCTCCGTCCCCGGAGGACAGCCGGACGGCTTCGGCCCGCTCATCTTGCCCCCGGACACGGACACCTCGACGCCCTCGTCGGCCCCGTGCTCCCTGGTCCTGAGCAGCACCCGGGACACGGATGCGATTGACGCGAGCGCCTCGCCCCTGAACCCATAGGACGCTATCCTCCGGAGGTCTTCGACCTCCGTGATCTTGCTGGTGGCGTGCCTTCCGAAGGACGCGACTGCGTCGTCCTGGGACATGCCGCACCCGTCGTCCCTGACGGATACGGACTTCCGCCCGCCGTCCGCGACGGACACATGGACCGAGTCGGCGCCCGAGTCGAGCGAGTTCTCCACGAGCTCCTTGACCACGGACGCGGGCCGCTCGACGACCTCGCCCGCGGCGATCTTGTTCACCGTGTCGTCATCGAGTACCCTTATCCTTCCCAGCCGGACCACCTGCCTTCTTCCTGAGCGAGTTGAGCTTCACATACGCCTCCATCGGCGTCATCGAGGAGAGGTCGACGTCCCTGAGCTCCTCGAGCACGGACGATGAGACCTCGTCCGCGGACGGCGTGAGCAGCGACTGTTTGTGTACGCGCTTGCCCGCCTTGACCTCGAGGACGTTCTCCTCCTCGATCCTGTTGAGGACCTGCTCAGCGCGCCCGACCACCTCGTGGGGCACGCCCGCGAGCCTCGCGACCTGGATGCCGTAGCTCTTGTTGGCCTTCCCGGGCACGACCTTCCTGAGGAACACGACCTCGGAGCCCTGTTCCTTGACCGACATCGAGTAGTTCTTCACCCCTTCGAGGGACTCCGCCAGCTCCGTGAGCTGATGGTAGTGTGTCGCGAACAGAGTCTTCGCGCCCACCTTGTTGTGGTCGTAGAGGTGCTCGGAGACCGCCCACGCGATCGCGAGCCCGTCGAACGTGCTCGTGCCCCTGCCGACCTCGTCGAGCAGTATAAGGCTCCGCCTGGTCGCGCTGTTCAATATGTTCGCCAGCTCGGTCATCTCGACCATGAACGTGGACTGCCCCCTCGCGAGGTCGTCGAATGCCCCGACCCGGGTGAACACGCGGTCCACGACGCCTATGGTCGCCTCGGATGCGGGCACGAACGAGCCCGACTGCGCCATGACCACGATCTGCGCCACCTGCCGGATGTATGTGGACTTCCCGGCCATGTTCGGGCCGGTGAGTATGATGAGCCTGTTGAGGTTGGTGTCCAGGTGCACATCGTTCGGGACGAACGAGCCCCTGAGGAACCTCTCGACCACGGGGTGCCTCGAGTCCTTCAGCAGGATGGTGTCCGAGCCGTCGACCTTCGGCCGGGAGTAGCTGTACATCACGGCGGCCTCCGCGAACGACCTGAGCACGTCCGCGGCCGCGAGCGCCCTGGCGGTCTCTCTGATGTCTTTGCCACGCTTGGCGACCGCTTCCCTGACCTTGACGAAAGCCTCGTACTCGAGCGCGCACGAGCGCTCCTGCGAGGCGAGTATCGCCTGCTCCTTCTCCTTCAGCTCGGGCGTCACATACCGCTCGCCCGTGGTCAGGGTCTGCCTGCGCTCATAGTCCTCGGGGACCCGCTTCGCGTTCGACTTGGACACTTCGATGTAGTATCCGAAGACGTTGTTGAACCCGAGCCTGAGGTTCTTTATGCCGGTCCTCTCACGCTCCTTCTCCTCGAGGGTCGCGATCCACTCCCGACCCTCCCTCGCCTGAGCCCTCAGAGAATCGAGCGCGGGGTCGAACCCCTCTCTGATGAGCCCGCCCTCCTTGAGCGGGACCGGCGGGTCGGATGCGATGGCGCGTGATATCAGGTCCGCGACATCGCCCACGTCCTTCAGCCCGGACCCGAGCTCCTTCAGGAGCTCAGACTCCGCGCTTCTGAGGACCTCGCGCATCTCGGGCACGGACTCCAGGGAGTCCTTGACGGACAGCAGGTCGCGGGCGTTCGCGCTGCCGTACATCACCTTGGATATCAGCCGCTCGAGGTCGCGCGCGCCCTTGAGGGATGACGCGATGTCGTTCCTCGCGAGCGTGTTCGAGACCAGCTCCTGCACGGCGTCCAGGCGCCGGCCGATGGACGCGACGTCCTTGAGCGGCTCTGTGACCCACGCCTTCAGCAGGCGCGAGCCCATCGGTGTGAGGGTGTGGTCGAGCACATCGACGAGCGTGCCCTCCGGCCTCCCGTCCCTAACGTTCCTGAGGACCTCGAGGTTCCTGAGCGTGGTCTGGTCCAGGATGAGCTTGTCGGATACGGAGTAGAACCTGGGAAGGCTGAGGAAGTCCAGGCTGCGCTTCTGGGTCGACTCGAGGTATCGGAGGACGGCCCCGGCGCTCGAGACCGCCAAGGGCTTGTCTGATAGTCCGAGCCCGTCGAGCGACTTCAGCCCGAAGTGGCGCTTGATGAGTGATTCCGAGGCCTCCTCCATGAACGCGATGTCGTCGAGCCTCGTCATGGCGGTCCCCGAGAGCTCCATCTCCGCCATGACGCGGCCGTGGCCGAGGCCATCGCCGTACAGGACCTCCTTCGGGGCGCGCTGGGAGAACTCGGTCAGCACCCTGGGCTCGGAGTCCTCAGGCCCGAACTCGGTCGTCACGAACTCGCCCGTGGATATGTCGGCGAACGACAGGCCGAACCTGTCGCCCGAGCGCGAGATGGACATGAGGTAGTTGTTGGCCTTGCTGTCGAGCACGCTCCCCTCGATGACCGTCCCCGGGGTGACTATCCTCACGACGTCCCGGTCGACCAGGCCCTTGGCGTACCTCGGGTCCTGCATCTGCTCGCATATCGCGACCTTGTACCCTTTGCTCAGGAGCTTCGGCAGATATGAGTCGAGCGAGTGCCAAGGGACCCCGCATAGGGGTATCCTCTCCTTCTTGCCCCTGTCCCTGGACGTGAGCGTTATCTCCAGCTCCTTGGAGCCGACGACGGCGTCCTCGCCGAACATCTCGTAGAAGTCCCCGAGGCGGAAGAACAGGAGGCAGTCCTTGTGCTGCTCCTTGATCCTGAAGTACTGCTCCATCATCGGCGTGGCCGCTCGTCCCACTGCCTTGCTCCCCCGACGGAATGAACCGGACGAGCGTATTTCTATTTATCCTCAGGCGGACGGAAGCAGGTTCATATCACGCCCTCGCCATACGCCCGGACAGCAACGGGATGTGACCATCTGGCGAAGCGAGCGGACCTCTACGTGTACACGGACGGGGGAGCGAGGGGCAACCCTGGCCCAGCCGCCTCTGCCTACGCAATCTTCGGCCCGGCCGGGGAGCTCCTGGACAAGGGGGCGAGGACCATCGGGAGGCGCACGAACAACGAGGCGGAGTACGAGGCGCTCATATGGGCCGTCCAGCGGGCCAAGGCGATCACTTGCGGGGACGTGCGGTTCCACTCCGACAGCGAGCTCATGGTCAGGCAGGTCAACGGGGTCTATCGCGTCAAGAAGGAGCACTTGAAGCCGCTCGTCGAGAAGGTGAGGGCCGAGGCGGCCGCTTTCAAGTCGTTCAGGCTCGTGAGCGTCCCGCGCGAGGACGAGCGCATACAGCTCGTCGACGCCTTGGTCAACAGCGCCCTCGACGGGCAAGGTTTCTAAATCACGAGACGCATTACTGACCGGGAGCGTCATGACGAACAGGGATGGGATGACGCGCTTGGACGACTTCGGGGTCGTCGACAGCGCAGAGGGCAGGTTCAAACAGTACGTGGCGGTAGCATCGAGACTGAACCCGAAACTCAGGGCCGCATGGTGGAAGGAGACGCTCCAGCGGGACCCCCAGATGCTCGAGTTCTTCAGGGGAGACAAGGTCCGGTGAAGGACCGCTGCGCAGTGATCCTTCGTGAACAGCTCCGACCCTGAGATGTCGGCCCGGTCCATCGGTCCACCGCGCGCCCCGGGACAGGCGCTCGGGTCCGGCTTCATCCTGGCGGCTAGTCGCCTTTGCTCGGGCCCCGTCCTGCGCCGTCACCCTTCTTGAGGCGCGCATACATCACAGCGAGGGCCACGACCAGGACGGCCAGTCCCACGAGCGCGACCATCAGCACGGTGACCTGCGCGGAGAGCGAGTCCAACCTGCTGTTGGCGTCATCGAGTTCCTCGAGAGCCTCTCCCAGGTCCGCGGACAGGTCGTCCAGTTCGTCATCGGAGGCGGACAGGTTCTGGTCAGCGGCATCCAGCTGGTCCTGGAGGTCCTCGATCACATCATCCAGTGGATCGTCGAAACCAACGGACACGATGTCCGAGGCCCAGTTGCCGGCCTCGTCCACCGCAACAGCCGTTATCGTGTTCCACCCCACCTCGAGCGCCAGCGCGAACGAGAACTTGCCATCGGCGCCCACGCTCACCAGAACGCCGTTCACTGTGAGCGTGACACCGGGTTCGGTCGTGCCTGAGACCGTGACCGGCGACGTTGTGACCTCCTCACCGCTGTAAGGCGATTCTATCGATAGCGCGGGAGAGGTGGTGTCCGATGCGGTGTATGGCGTGGCATACACGCCTATGGCGAGCCCGGCGCTCCACGCCATGGCAGCCATGCCATCTCCTGCCCGGTTCATGGCGACGTTGCATCCTCCGTAACTGTACAGCGTATCAGGCCCGATCGGTTCCGGGTTCCCCCAGCCTTCGTAGGCGTCATAGACCATGCCCCATGTCTCGCCGGCAGGGGTCAGGCCCAGGACGAGGAAGACAAGGAGCGCGTCGCCGTCAGGGTTCATCGCGATCTCCGCGGCTCCTTCGTTGATCAACGACCAGGTGCCAAGGATCGACTGCGAGGGTTGCCATCCTACCCCGGACTCGTACGGAGTGCATCTCATGTGGGTAAAGTCCGCCGAGTACACATCCCAGATCAGGAGGGCGTTCCCGTGCCTGTCGACACCCACCGAGTCGACGTATGCACTGTATATCGAATCCGTGAAGATCGTCTGCCGTGGCTCCCAGCCAACGCCAAGGACGTATGAAGTCGCGTACAGGTACTTCACGTATGGCACGGAGTTCTGGTGGGACCATGCGCATGTGGCGTTCCCGTCCTCGGCCACTGCGAGCACGAGCGGGCCCCCATTCGCATCATCCCCTAGCTTCTGAGAAGCCTCCCAACCGTCCTCCTTGTCGAACCTGGCGGACCAGGCAGATGTCGCTGAACCGCCGTCCTCGATCCAAGCGGCAATCGCGTTGCCATCGCCATCCATGCCAACGGCCAGGTGCTCGGCGAACTGGTCATCGAGCACGTCCAATTGATGGGGGAACCCGAGGCCCACACCGACCTCGCAATAACTGGCCCACACGCTGTACGACGGCTGGGACATCTGAATCCAGACGATGATGGCATTCCCCTCATCGTCGATGGCGACCTCCGGCGTGACATCGTTCCATGTGTGGTTCGTCTCCACGGCCAGGGGTGCGCTCCAACCCACACCGTCCTCGTACACGCTCATCGTGATGTCGGTCATGTGAGTCGGCTCGGCATACTCGTACCACGCGACGATGACGTCGCCCTCGTCATTCATGGCGACCGAGGGGCTCAACGCGTAGCTGAGATCGTTCGTGTCCAGGGCCTCGGGCCCGAGCCATCCCGTCTCCGGCTCGTACCGGTTGGCGAAGACGCTATACAACGTCCCGTCGAACTGATACCACACAACGACGGAATTGCCATGACCATCGATCGCGACACCGGGTTCTGACGAGTCATACAGGCTGCTGGACTCGAGGAACTCGGGGTCCCCCCATCCCTCGGTGTATTCTGCGGCTGCGTCCGAGACGGACACACCCGGAATGCAGAACGCGGCGCAGACAAGCACACAGACGAATATCCTCGCGGACATATGCAAAGACCTCGATCGTTGTTAATGCGAGAAGGAGGTATCTATGATTAATGCTTACCAGTCAGAGATGCGCACATAGCCTGGTCCGGCGTGCGTTCCATGCCACCCGCATGATGAGAATTGGAGTAGCCCCGGGAGGATTCGAACCTCCGTCGCAGGATCTCCCCTTGCGGCTGGAGCCGCAATCCAGAGTCCCGCATGATTGACCGCTACACTACGGGGCTTCGATGCAGAAGGCGCTATTCAGGTCCCGATATTTAATGGGTAAGGGCCGAGCCGCCCGCCGGTCACTTCTTCAGCTTCGAGATTGCGGAGACCATCTGCGAATACACGCCGTCGATGCCCTTCGAACCGTCTATGTCGACGATGTTCCCCTTCTTCCTGAAGTGCTCGATCAGGGGCGCGGTCTGCTCCTGGTAGACCTTGAGCCTGTTCCTGACGGTCTGCTCCTTGTCATCGTCCCTCTGGACGAGCGCGCTGCCGCACTTGTCGCATACGCCGGGCCTCTTCGGAGGGTTGGATGTCACGTTGAAGACCGAGTTGCACTTCATGCATATCCTGCGGCCGACCGCCCGCTCCACCAGGGATTCATGGTCGACCACGATGTTCAGGACGAGGTCTATGTCCGTCATCCTGTCGAGCTCCACCGCCTGACCCATGGTCCTCGGGAACCCGTCCAGGAGGTAGCCCTTGGCGCAGTCCGGCTTCGACACGCGCTCCTTGATGAGCTGCACGATGAGGTCGTCCGGGCCCAGCTTGCCCGTGTCCAGGTACGACTTGATCTTGACGCCGAGCGGGGTCTTCTTCGCGACCGCCTCCCTGAGCAGGTCCCCGGTGGAGACCTGGGGCAGCCCGTACTCCTTCGACAGCCTCTGAGCCTGAGTCCCCTTCCCCGCGCTGGGCGGGCCGAATATGATCAGCTTCAGCATGATACCGCCGAAGCATCTTACAGGGTGTACTTATCGTTTCCTGACCTGAGCGCGCACGGCTCGAATCAGGCCTGTGTGTGGGAATTATTTTATCCAGGCGGCACGCTTGACCATCTGGTCCCAATGAGACGCATGGTCGTCGCGGAGCTGGAGAAGATAGTCGGGAAGGAACGTATGTCCACGAAGGCCGCGGACCTTTACGTGTACGGCTTCGACGCGTCCATACACCACGTGACCCCCGACGCCATCGTGAAGCCCGCCAACGCCGAGGAGGTCTCGGAGATCGTCAAGCTCGCCAACAGGACCAAGACCCCCGTGATACCCAGGGGCGCGGGCACGGCCATGTGCGGCCACACCGTCCCCGTCAAGGGCGGCATCATCGTGGACATGACCCACATGAACAAGATCAAGAAGATCAGCGTCGAAGACCTGTACTGCGTCGTCGAGCCCGGGGTGATATACGACAAGCTCAACGCGGAACTGGGCAAGAGGGGCTTCTGGTTCCCCGCGACGCCAGGGAGCGGGGAGGCGTGCACCATCGGCGGCATGGTCGCCACCAACGCGTCCGGCATGAGGGCGATCAAATACGGCGCGACCAGGGACTACGTGCTCGGACTGGAGGTCGTGCTGCCCACAGGGGATATCATACACACGGGCACGCGCACGCTCAAGAACTCCTCGGGGTACCAGCTAGACAGACTCATCGTGGGCAGCGAGGGCACCCTCGGGATCGTCACCGAGGTGACGATGAGGTACACGATGAAGCCGAAGGCCTCGGGGATGACAGTCGCAGCCTTCAACTCACTCAAGGACGCCGGGCAGTGCGTCTCCAACATCATCGCGAAGCCGCTGCTGCCGTCGGCGATCGAACTCATGGACTCGGTCTGCATCAAGGCGGTCAACAAGTGCATGAACATCGGCCTGCCCGACTGCGAGGCCTTGTGCATGATAGAGGTCGACGGGCATCCGCTGGCCGTGGACGAGGAGATGGCAACGGTCGAGGAGATCTGCCGGAAGAGCGGGGCCGTCTCGACGGAGAAGTCCAGGGACAAGAAGAAGATAGACGAGTGGACCTTCGCCAGGAAGGCCATCATGCCGTCCCTCAGCAGGTACGGCGAGAAGTTCGTGTCAGTTGCCCTCGCGGACGACATGTCCGTGCCGATATCCAAGATACCCGAGGCGGTCGTGGCGTTCCAGAACATCGCGAAGAAGCACGGGGTCATCGTGGGCACGTACGGCCACTCGGCGGACGGGAACCTCCATACGAAGATGCTCGTCGAGCCGTACTCGAAGGAGAGCTGGAAGGCCGGGGAGAAGGCGGTCGGGGAGATCTACGATGTCGTGCTCGAGCTGGGCGGGACCGTCACGGGCGAGCACGGGGTGTCCATCACGAAGGCGCCGTACATGAAGAAGGAGCGGGCAGACTCCTTGGGCGCGATGAAGGCCATCAAGAAGGCGCTCGACCCCAAGAACATCATGAACCCGGGGAAGATGTTCGACTGGGAAGGGAGCATCATCTACGAGCTGAGGTATCCCGCGTTCCTGGAGGACAAGTGCGCCCCCGCGGCCGAGCCGTCACAGCCAGGCAAGGACAAAGAGTGACGCAGCGGCGGCCATCGAGAGGATGTAGAGCGGTTTGTTCCATGCCCACACCTTCGACCCGTCCAGGGGCGGCACCGGAATGAGGTTGAAGACCGCCAGGAACGAGTTGAAGAAGAACAGGCCGGTGGCGATAGTCCCCACGACCGACGGGAACGAGTCCATCACCGCGAACGGAAGGCATACAAGCGCGATAGCGACATTGATGGCGGGACCCGCGAGGCTGATCTTGCCGTTCTGCTCCTTGGTTATGTTGCCCGCGATGTACACCGCGCCCGGAGCTGCGAACAAGAACCCGAAGAAGGACATCACCAACGCGAGCATGAGGCCCGTGTTGTATGCCCTGAACTCGGCCCAGCATCCGTACTTCCTCGCGAAGTACTTGTGGGCCATCTCGTGCATGAAGAAGCCGAGGAGGACTGCGAGCGCGGCCAGGCCGGCCGCCCCGGCCAGGGTCGCGGTGTCCCCGTCCCAGAGTATCATCGTGAAGGCCGCTGTCAGCACCAAGACGGCGAGGGCTATGTGCTTCAGCTCTGTCTTGCCGAAGAACCCCTCCCTGCGGGGAGAGACGACGCCGTAGGGCGACAGCGAGTAGCTGTACGAGTACCTCGGCTCGGCAGCGGTGTGGCCCGTGTCCCTGCCCCAAGACATGCGACCGGATGACTGTGGCCCGATAGTTATAACTTACGCCGGGACGCGCGTGCCCAGGCGCGCACATTAATTAAAGGGCTCAGTCATAGGACGGCCCGCAATGGAGAGGAGCCACGAGGTCCAGACGAAGCTGTTCTGGTGCGACACCTGCAACGTGCCCGTCATGGGCATGAGCTGCGGCAAGTGCGGTGGCTCGTGCAGGGAGGTCGAGCTGTCTCCGCCGGGCGAGGTCAGGCTCGCCCTCGAAGGGTCGAAGCGCAGGCTCCGGTTCCTCTTCCTGAGGCAGTTCGGCGTCCAGCAGGCGATACCCGAGGTGGTCCTGCTCAACAAGACCTCGGGAGAGGACCGCGCGGAGGAGGTCATCATCGACGGGCGCAGGATAGCAAAGCTGTCGTATGACCTCGAGACTCGGGATTACAAGCTAACGCTGAGGCTCGACGGCGCGAGGATGCTCGCCGCGAGGGATTCGAAGAAGATGGTCGTGCTCACCAAGGCGGACGGGCACATGAAGGGGAAGCACGTCGCGCCCGACTCGATCCAGTCGTTCGACCCCGGCATACGGGCGGGGGACGAGGTCGTGGTCAGGATGGGGGCGTTCATCGGGTGCGGCTCAGCGAAGGTCGATGCCGCTCATCTCCGTTCGTCCGACAAGGGCATCAAGGTCAGGGACTTCGCGAGGGCCGACCCAGTCAGGCCTGGCAAGAAGGCCTGGACCAAGGCGGTCGTCAGGGCCAACCAGCACTATCTCGCCGCGAAGAAGGCGAAGGCGGAGCACGAGATCAGGGATGCGATGGCCAAGCATCCGCTCCCGCTCTCCGTCTCGTTCAGCGGCGGGAAGGACAGCCTCGTGGTCCTGGACCTCGTGAGGTCCGTGACCAAGGATTTCGCGACAGTGTTCATAGACACCGGGCTCGAGCACCCGAGCACTCGGAGATACGTGAAGGAGTTCGCGGAATCACAGTGGCTGAGATTGCTGGTCGCCGAGGCGGGGGACGCGTTCGACGATAACATGCCCGCGTTCGGCCCGCCCGCGAAGGACTTCAGATGGTGCTGCAAGGTGTGCAAGCTCGCGCCCGCCGCGAGACTCATCGAGGAGAAGTTCCCGCAGGGCACGCTCACGGTCGAAGGGAACCGGCGGCTCGAGTCTTTCTCCAGGGCGGGGATAGGGCTGATCGAAGAGAACCCGTTCGTCCCCGGCCAGGTCGTCGTGAACCCAATCAGGGAATGGTCCGCGTTCGACGTGTGGGTGTACATAATATCCGCGAAACTCCCGTACAACCCACTCTACGACGAGGACATCGAGAGGGTCGGGTGTTGGATGTGCCCGTCGTCCCTTGCGAGCGAGAGCGCGGAGATATCACGGCTCAGCCCCGAGCTGGCGAAGGCGTGGCTGGCGAAGCTCGACGAATGGGCGGAGGAGAACTCGCTCCCGAGGAACTTCGTCACGCTCGGGTTCTGGCGCTGGAAGGAACTCCCGCCCAAGATGAAGGAGCTGGCTGACAGGCTCGGCATGACGGTCTCGCCCAAGAGGGCGGACACGCTCGCTCTCAAGGTCATCAAGGGGGTGAGCCCGTGCACCGCTGGCGGCTACTCGGTCGACGCGGTCATATCGCTCCCGGAGGCGAGGGCGCTCTCGCAGACCTCGGAGATGCTCAAGACTATCGGCGAGGTGACCCACAACGAGGAGTTCGGCGTCGCCGTGGTCAAGACCGGTAAGGGTTCCGCGAAGGCGTTCGCGGGAGGACAGGTGAGCGCGGTCGCGCCGACCCCGAAGGAGGCCACGGACCTGTTCGACGCGGTCGCAAGAGCGGTCCTGAGGGCGAACATGTGCACGAAGTGCGGCATCTGCGTTCGGACCTGCCCCGTCGGAGCGATCAAGGTCGATGACGGCATAGAAGTCGATGCGGGGCTCTGCACCAGGTGCGGAGCGTGCGCGGAGAGCTGCGTGGTCGCACACTACTTCGATAAGATGGCTGGCGACCTGGGCAAGCCTGCGCAGAAGCAGAAGGCCGGACGGCGCCGGAGATGACCAGGACTACTTGTCCTGTAGGTCCTTGGCGACTTCCTTCGTCTTGTCCTTCGCCTTGACGACGCCTTTCTTGCCGAGGTTGAACGCTGCCTTGAACACGGGCTTCGTCTCCTTGACGACCGCCTCGGTCACGTCAACGCCCTTCTCGATGACCTTGCCAGTCGCGTGGGCGGTCTTCGTCACGCCCTTGTCGAGGACGCTCTGGCTCGGGGCCGCGCCGCATGAGGGACACGAAGAGGCTCCTCCGATGTCCATTCCGCATCTCGAACACTTAGCCATGGTTACTGCACCTGTCCCCTATACGAGGCCTGCATACTATAAAGTTATCAACCCCCGGATATTACAGGAGCACGCAGATGGCAGACCTGTTGACCGTCGTCAGCGCGATTGCGGGGTTCGCCCCCGCCCTAGCCCTGATGTTCTACACGCTCAGGGACTACACCTATCCCAAGGTGCAGAAGCCTTTCTTCGACGACAAGAAGCTGTTCGCGTTCTTCGCCCTGGGGATAGTCCTTGGCATGGTCCTGTTCGCGTTCGAGTCCTGGGGCCAGACTATGTCCTCGGAAGAGACCATCATACTGCTGATCATCGGCTTCGCGGCGATGGAGTGCCTGATGAAGCTCGTCATCCTCAACTTCCCCCGGTTCCAGAGGAAGATAGACACCGCGTTCTACGCGCTCTCCATGGGGCTCGGGATATCAGCCACATTCACGTTCGCATCCATCTACGCTAGCGCGGCCTCGCTCGAGACCGTCGCGACGGAGGACATGATCGCCTTCTCGCTCCTGGGGGTCCAGCTGGTACTCCTGCACGGGTCCACGACGACTTTCATCGGCGTGGGCGTCGCGCGCGGGACCGTGAAGCCCTATCTCGCGGAGGCGATGCTCGTGCACATCGCCTACAACCTGTTCATGGTGCCGTTCTTCATGTTCGAGGTCTTCGAGCCGCCGTTCAACCTGCTCGGGCTGGGCGCGGCGACCTTTGTCGTCGTGTACGCGTACCTCAGGATCTACAGACAGTCCCTGCCGGTCCTGATACAGGATTCGCTCAAGGGATATGTGAAGAAGGCGAGGAAGATCAAGAAGTGAAGCCTCACACGGACCTGTATGATCCCTCGGAAGTCTCGTAGATCAGGCCGTGCTCCTGCAGCCTCGCTATGATGTCCTCCGGAGACTCCCTGCCGACGAGCGACGCGACCCGTTTGACATCGTCGTACCCGAACTCGCCGTGCATCGTCGTCAGCTCTAGGGCTATCACGCGCATGCGCTCGAGCGGGTCCTTGACAGCGCGCGCCCGCTCGGCCACGCCCGCATACGGGTCCTTCGGCGAGGACTTCCTGCGGACCTTCGGCTTCGACCCGCCCGCGAGCTGCTCGTTCGCCTCGGCGACTGCCCGGGCGAGCTCCAAGGGAGAGTTGGACTCGAACAGGAACTTCGCGCGCGACAGAACTATCTCCCTTCCGCACGGACATGTGGTCGTCTTGCGCTCAGCCTCGGCGCCCTTCGCCTTCCCGCACTTCGGGCAGATTATCACAGCGTACTTCACGGCGGACACACCCCAGTGCGGCTCAGAACGACCGCATCTCCTTCTCGAGCATCTTCAGCTCCGGCTCGGAGACGGTCAGCGGGCTTATCGGGACGAGCAATGTGGAATCGGTCACGGCCACCTTGTCGTTCAGGTGCTGGAGCAGCTTGAGCACCTTCTGGAACCCGTTCTGGGAGATGAGGTACTCGATGCCGGACAGGAGGACGAAACAGCTCACGTTCTCGGAGATGAATGTCTTCATGTCGGAGTACAGCAGCGCCAGGTTGGAGGGCTCCCGCGAGTACGGTTTCTCCTGGTCCATGGACAGCCACAGGAACGGCACGCCCTTCATCGAGTACCTCTCCTTGACCTTCTCCGGGTACTCCCTCGTCACGCACAGGCAAGGCACGCCGTGCCTCGCCGCGTCGACGAAGATGTCGAAGGCCTGGTCGGGTATCTCCTCCTTGATCAGGTACGCGTATCCCGTGTCGATGCTGTACTTGCGCGCGGTCTCCAGCTCCTCCTTGTTCGACGCCTTGAGATTGTCGACGACCTCGTACGCCTGCAGCACGCATGCGATGTATCCCTCGCTCGCGCACTCGACCTCGTCCACCTCGAACCTCTTGTCCGTGAGCTCGGACACGATGCCAGACAGGTAGCCTCTCGCGAAGTCGCACGTCCTGCCTTCCTTCGCCTCCAAGGACTCCTGCAGGTTGACGACCATGTCCGCCTCCTCGGCGGACTCGACCGTCATCCTGCTGAGCCCGGCCTCCATCCACAATGGCTCGATCATCGACTTGACCTCGCCCATGGACTTGCAGGATAGGCCGTAGCTCTGGACGAGCGCGCGGCCGCACCTCTGGCCGTACCTGTACAGCATCAGCTTGGCCCGGTGCTCCCCCTCGACGATGTCGAGCTCCTCCCGGAGGTGGGAGAGTGCTATGCCCGGCATGACGAAGAACGGTATCTGCTTCACTTGCCCGCCTCCAGGATCTTGGCCGTGAGCCTCGAGAACGCCTCCTCGACGTTCTCCCCCGTCTTCGCACTGGTCTCGAGGAACTCCGCGCCGAACGTGGACGAGAGCACGCGGACGTCCTCAGGGCTGAAGGTCTTCGGGAGGTCGCTCTTGTTCGCGAGCACGACTACCGGCGTCTCGCCCACGACCGACCTGAAGCCCGAGACCCAGGACGATATCGAATCCAGGGTCGGTCTCCTGGTAAAGTCGCACACGGCGAGGGCCCCCGCCGCGCCCCGGTAGTAGGCACCGTGCAGGGACTCGTGGGCCTTCTGCCCGAGTATGTCCCAGATCATTAGGTCGGCGCGCGTGTCGCCGACGTCGACCGTCTTCTTGGACACCTTCGTCCCGAAGGACATGATGTACTTGTCGTCGAACGCATCGTAGACGAACCTGTGCACGAGGCTGGTCTTGCCCACGGCGCCGTCGCCAAGAAGACAGATCTTGAGTATGTATTTTCTAGAGGGCATCAAGAACGAACTTCTAGATGTTACCGTATCTATATAATCGTTCAGACGGCCAGACGGTGGTCCGGACCGATGCTGGCCGGGGCCCTTCCCGACGGTTCCACCCCCTCGGCCCGCCTCCGGCGTCAGTAGGCCTTATATGCATGCAAGCACTTACTTGCACCGATGACTCGCGGACAGCGGGGGAGAAGAGGCGGCGCCCGGAGGACCAGGGAGAGGATCCTCGACGCAGCGCTCGGACTCTTCGGCGCGAAGGGCTTCGCCGCGACGACGACGAAGGAGATCGCCCGCAGGGCGGGTGTGAACGAGGTCACCGTGTTCAGGACCTTCGGCACGAAGCAGGGAGTCTACGCGGCGATGCTCGCGGAACGCTCGCTCGTGCCTGCGATCACGAGGTCCGTGGATTTCGACCTCTCATCCCCGCTCGACGAGATGATGGTGAGGAACGTCTCGACGGTCCTCGGCATGCTGAAGGCTAACCGGCACATGTTCATGGTCATGCTCAACGACGTCTGGAGGCAGCCGAGGGCGAGGAAGGCGCTGGGGGAGGTGCCGATGCAGAAGGCCGTGGAGTTCCTCGCGTCGAACCTCAAGCGCCAGATGGATGCGGGGAGGCTGAGGCGGATGGAGCCCGAGCTGGCCGCGAGGGCCTTGATCGGGATGGTGCAGGCGTACTTCCTGACGAACTACCTCGTGCAGGGTTCTCCGGACGACCCTGAGAAGGACGACAGGTTCGTGAAGGGGTTCGTATCGATCTTCTTGGATGGGCTGAGATCAGGGCAGGAGGACAGGACAGCATGAAGAGCGTCAAGGGGAGAAAGGCAGGGGCACGCGCGACGAGGGCTGAAGACGCTATAGTCGCGAAGAGGTTGAGGAAGGAGTTCGACGGACTCGTGGCGGTGTCGGGCCTGGACCTGTCGATACCGAAGGGGACGATGTACGGGATGATCGGGCCCAACGGGTCGGGGAAGACGACCGCGATCAAGATGATAGTCGGGAGGCTGAGGCCGACAAGCGGCTGCGCCAGGGTGCTGGGGGAGGAGTCGCCGCTCTCGGCGAGGCTCGCGGACATCGGGTACATGCCCCAGGAGATGGCCATATACACCGACCTCACCGTCTCCGAGAACCTGCAGCTGTTCGGCTCGCTCTACTCGATGGAGCGCGACGAGTACGTCAAGCGGGAGGAGGCGCTCCTGTCCATGGTCGGCCTCTCGGAGCGCAGGGACAGCCTCGTGTCGCAGCTCAGCGGGGGCATGAAGCACAGGATATCGCTCGCGTGCGCCATGATACACGACCCGGAGGTGCTGTTCCTCGACGAGCCGACCGTCGGCGTGGACCCTGAGCTGAGGGCAGGGTTCTGGCAGAACTTCGCCGACCTGAAGGCGAGGGGCAAGACCGTCGTCATCACCACCCACTACATGGACGAGGCGGGCAAGTGCGACATCGTCGGCATGATGAGACAGGGCAAGCTCATAGCTGAGGGCAGGCCGGGGGAGCTCATGGAGCGCACATCGACCTCGAGCCTCGAGGACGCCTTCCTGGAGTACTCGTGGAGGGACGTGGCATGAAGGGCACGAGGGTGCTCGCGATCGCCAGGAAGACGCTCCGGTCGCTGAGGCACGACAGGCGCACCGTCGGCTTCCTGGTGCTGATGCCGCTGTTCATGATCGGCATATTCGGCTACACGTTCGGCGGGAGCCTCGAGGACGTGTCCGTGGTCGTCGTGAACCTGGACGGAGGCGTCGGGAACATATCGGCATCCGTGGACGTCCTCGAGGAGCTGAGGGCCGGAGGGGTCCTGAGGATAGAGCAGTTCACGGACCAGGCAGGGGACGCGGAGGAGCTCGTCCGCATGGCGATAGCCGAGGTCGAGGCCGGGAACGCTTGGGCGGCGATAGTGTTCGACGAGAACTTCACGGCCGATGTGCTGCGGTCAATAGACGAGATCGGGTCGGTGCCGACCGGCGCACCCGGGGCGATAACGATACACATCGACGCGAGCAACTCGAACATAGCCCAGGCGGTCACGAACGAGGTGCGCCTCACGGTCCAGACCGTGATCGCCTCGGAGTACCACGTCCTGCCGCCCATAACGGTGTCGGAGGAGAGGGTGTACGGCGAGGGCTCGGAGTTCATCGACTTCTTCGCACCGGGCGTGATGGGACTCGCCGCGATGATGGTCACGTTCATGCTGTCGATCATATCGTTCGTGCACGAGAGGACCACGGGCACGTTGGACAGGCTGCTGACGACGCCCGCCACTGAAGGCGAGATCGTCGCGGGCTACGCGCTCGCGCTGGGCCTGGTCGGGCTGATACAGTCCGTCGTCATACTGGTCACCGCGGTGGCGCTGTTCCAGGTGCAGATCGAGGGCAGCCCGATTCTCGTGCTCCTGATCATATTCGTCCTCGGCGCGGGCAACCAGGGCCTGGGGTTCCTCCTGTCGTCGAACGCGAAGAACGAGTTCCAGGCGGTCCAGTTCATGCCCCTCATACTGTTCCCGTCGATCCTGCTCGCGGGCGTGTTCTGGCCGATCGAGGCGGTGCCCGACCTGCTCAGGCCGGTGTCCTACTTCGTCCCGCTCACATACGCGGTCGAGGGGTGCCGGTCGGTGATGATCAGGGGCTGGGGGATCGGCGACGTGTGGTTCCAGGTCGCGGTGCTGGCAGCGTTCGCGGTCGCGATGCTCCTGCTGAGCGCTTACAGCCTCAAGAAGAGGAGGTGAGCATGGAGCTGAGGGGCCGGGCGGTGCTGGTCGCGGACGGCGCGGAGGTCACGCACAGGCAGCTCGAGGCGTTGGCGGCGATAGCGGAGAAGGGCAGCATGAACAAGGCGGCAGGGGCCCTCGGGATCTCCACCCCCGTATTATACAAGTACGTGAAAGAGGCGGAGGCGAAGGTCGGGGCCGAACTCGTGTCCTCGTCGAGCAGGGGCACGGACCTGACAGGGGACGGGCGCAGGCTCCTCCGGACCCTGAGGTCGCTCGAGCTCCGGCTCAAGGACGAGGACGGCGTGAGGGTGGCCGGCACGCTCGTCTCGGAGAGGTGCATACTGACCGCGGCCACCGCGCTCTCCGCCTCGGGGACCGCGTGCAGGGTCTGGATATCGACGGACGAGGAGAACCTGCGCATGATGGACGAGGGGAGGTTGGACATCGTCGTGCTCGACGACGCCCTCTACGCGATGGAACGGGCGGACATGTTCGACGGCACCGAGGTGGGAGCCGACGTGCTCCTGCACAGGCCGTGCGGACCAGACTACCTGAGGCTCGCCTTCGGCGCGCAGAGGCTTGCGTTCAGGTACCTCGAGCAGAGGAAGGCAGAGCACAGGATAGTGCGGACGGTGTTCGAGCCGGCGGTGCTCGACTCCACGGACCTGAGCTACTTCGTCAACCGCAGCCTGGTCCGACGCGGGATCGTCAAGGCCCACGGCGCGCGCGAGCAGAAGTGGTCCGCGCACTCGGTCGTGGCTGTCCCGTGCTCCGGGAGCACGGGCGCGGATGACTTCGTCGCGGAGGCGAGGCGGGCAGGGCTTTATCCAAAAGGGTAATGCTTAACCCGTCCGGGGAAAACCCTCAAATACGCCGGGCGCGGTCCCCGGCATGGTGAGTGTTTTGGCTGAGGCCAAGGAACCGAACCCGGAGTTCACGAGAAAAGTGGTAGAGGCCGGGGGGAAGACTGTCAACCTTTGCTTCCAGTGTGGCACGTGCACGGGCAGCTGCCCATCCGGCAGGCAGACGGCCTTCAGGGTGAGGAAGCTCGTCAGGCGCGCGCAGCTGGGGTTCGAGGAGGACGTGCTCCCCTCGGACGACCTGTGGCTTTGCACGACATGCTTCACGTGCTACGAGAGGTGCCCGAGGGGCGTCGAGATCGTCGACGTCATCATGGCCCTCAGGAACATGGCCGTCAGGAAGGGGTACATGGCGGAGCCGCACAGGAAGGTCGCGGAGCTCATATCCAGGACCGGGCACCTCGTCTCCCTCAGGGAGGAGGACAAGGCGCTCAGGGGAAGGCTCGGCCTGCAGAACACGCCGCCGACGGTCTTCTCCGACCCGAAGGCCCTCGAGCAGGTCAAGAAGATCGGGGTCGCGTGCGGGTTCGACAAACTGATAGCAGGAGGCAAGTGACATGGCTAAGTACGGATTCTTCCTGGGGTGCATCATGCCCCTCAGGTACCCAGGGATCGAGAGCTCGACTAGGGCGGTCATGGACGCGCTCGGCGTCGAGCTCGTCGACATGCAGGGAGCGAGCTGCTGCCCCGCGCCCGGAGTGATGAGGTCGTTCGACCAGATGTACTGGATGTCCGTGGCCGCGAGGAACCTCGTGATCGCGGAGAAGATGGGCGTCGATGTGCTCACGATCTGCAACGGGTGCTTCGACACGCTCTTCGAGGTCGCCCACAAGCTCAACCACGACGCTGAGCTGAGGAAGAAGGTCAACAAGATACTCAAGGAGGCCGGGGTGGACGAGTACCAGGGCACCGTTAACGTGAGGCACTTCGTCGAGCTGATCTACAAGGACGTCGGGGTCGAGGCCGTAAGGGCCAAGGCCAAGGCGGGCAAGGGCATGAAGGCGGCGGTGCACTACGGCTGCCACTTCCTGAAGCCGAGCAACATCAAGAAGATCGACGACGCCGAGAGGCCCCACATATTCGACGACATCGTCGAGGCGGCCGGCGTGACGAGCCTGCCCTTCAAGGACAAGGGCACGTGCTGCGGCGCAGGCGGCGGAGTGAGGGCCAGGACACCGGACGTGGCGCTCAAGATGACCAAGGAGAACCTGGTGAACATGCAGGCCGCGGGGGCCGAGGTCATCGTGGACTGCTGCCCGTTCTGCCACCTCCAGTACGACGCTGGCCAGGTCCAGCTCAAGGAGTTCGGCATACCGGTGCTGCACCTGTCGCAGC
>CAZAUI010000013.1:0-56612 GCA_964488505.1 uncultured Thermoplasmata archaeon
GCGATGGTGGAGTACAAGGTCATCAGGGACTCGGTCCACGGCAGCATAAGGGTGGACAAGGAGTTCCTCCCGCTAGCAGAGGCCCCGGAGCTGCAGAGGCTCCACAGCATCCACCAGCTCGGGCTCGCGTATCTCGTGTATCCAGGTGCGAACCACACGAGGTTCGAGCACTCCCTGGGTACGTTCTGCGTCGCCCGGAGGATATGCGACTCCCTCGGGCTGGACCCGATGGAGGCCCGGCAGGTCATGGCGGCGGCCTTTCTTCACGACATCGGCCACCTGCCCTACTCGCACACGTTCGAGATGGTGCTCCACGACCAGTTCGGGATAGACCACGCTGAGATATCCCGGAGGCTGATCAGGGGCGAGGACACCGTCCTGTCGGGGGAGGAGAAGAAGACCCTCGGGCGGTACGTGTCCGTGCCCGAGGCCATCGAGCGCATGGGCCTGGAGCCAAAGGAGGTCGCGAGGCTGCTGGAAGGCGCGGCTGCCCAGGGAGGCCCGAAGGGCCTGGACCGGCACCGCGGGCAGGCGCACTTCAACGGCAGGAGGTACATGTCCCAGATAGTCAGCGGGGCCGTGGACGCGGACCAGCTGGACTACCTCGTCCGGGACGCGCACTACACCGGGGTCGCGTACGGGGTGATAGACCTCGACAGGCTCGTCGAGACGTTCGATGTGTTCAACGGTGACCTCGTGATAGACCGGGGCGGCCTCAGCGCGGTCGAGGGCATGCTCGTCGCGCGGTCGCTCATGTTCACATCGGTCTACTTCCACAAGACCGTGAGGATATCGGAGCTGATGCTCGCGAAGGCGGTCGAGGGTTTCGGGCCCGAGGACATCTACTCGATGCACCAGATGACCGACGCCACCCTGCTGTCCCGGCTTCACGCCGAGGGCGGTCTGTGCGCGGAGATCGCCACGCTCATCAAGTACCGGAGGCTCTTCAAGAAGGCCTACGCGCTCCCGGTGACCGACGTCTCGGAGGCGCAGTGGGACGACGTCGACAGGCTGGGCGACATGAAGGCCCGCAGGAAGGCCGAGGAGGCGATCGCCGACAGGGCCGGCCTGGAACCCGGCCATGTGATCATCGATGTGCCGTCGTCGGAGCTGCCCGTGTCCGAGCCTAGGATGACCCTGACGGACGTCAGGATACTCCATCAGAACAAGATCAAGCTCCTGCCGAGGCTCAGCCCCATCGCATCCGCCCTCCAGACCAGGCGGGTCCACGACTGGGCCGTCATGGTAGCGTGCCCTGAGAAGCACAAGGCGAAGGTCGCGAAGGCCGCGCGGAAGGTACTCGGCCTCTGAGCCTAGCCCTTCATGACGCCTACGGGCTTCAGCCTCGCGACCATCTTGGATATGCCCGCCCCGTGGGCGACGCGCACGACGTCGTCGATGTCCTTGTAGGCCCCCGGGGCCTCCTCCACTATCCCGTCCTTCGAGGCCGCGCGTATGTACACCCCTCTGGACCTGAGCATCTCCACGACGTCGTTCGCGGTGAACTGCCTCGTGGCCTGGCTCCTGGACATCAGCCTCCCCGCCCCGTGGCAGGTCGACCCCCAGGTCTCCGCCATCGCCTGAGGCGTCCCGACGAGCACGTAGCTCGCGCTGCCCATGTCCCCCGGTATGAGCACGGGCTGGCCCACGGACCTGTACTTGGCCGGCACCTCGGACCTGCTGCTGTCGAACGCCCTGGTCGCGCCCTTCCTGTGGACGTAGACCTTGGCCCTCCTTCCCTCGAACTGGTGCTCCTCGAGCTTGCATATGTTGTGGGCGACGTCGTAGACGAGCGACATGCCCATCTCCTCGGACTTGCGGCCGAGCGCCTGCTCGAACGACTCCCTGACCCAGTGCAGTATCAGCTGCCTGTTGGCCCACGCATAGTTCGCGGCCGCGCTCATCGCGGCGAAGCAGTCCTGCCCCTCTTGGGACGACACGGGCGCGCAGGCCAGCTGCCTGTCCGGGACGCTTATCCCGTACTTCTTGATGGCGGACTCCATGATCCTGATGTAGTCGCTGGCGATCTGGTGCCCGCAGCCCCTGGACCCTGAGTGTATGCTGACCATGACCTGGCCGACGGAGTCGATGCCGAAGGCCTTGGCGGCCTCCTGGTCGAGTATCTCGTCCACCTTCTGTATCTCCAGGAAGTGGTTGCCTCCTCCGAGCGTGCCCAGCTGGGGAGCGCCCCTCTGCTTGGCCTTCTGGTCGACCTTGGATGAGTCAGCGCCAGCCATCCGGCCGCCCTCCTCGCAGGACTCGAGGTCGTCCTCCCAGCCGAACCCCTTTGACACGGCCCACCTGGCTCCGTCGTTGAGCACGTCGTCTATCTCCTTGCCCGTCAGCCTGAGCTTGCCCTTCTCCCCGACCCCTGAGGGCACGTTCTGGAACATGGCGTCTATCAGCTTCTTGACGTCCTTGGCGATGTCGTCGATGGAGAGGTCGGTCCTGACCAGCCTCACGCCGCAGTTGACGTCGTAGCCTATCCCGCCGGGCGAGATTATCCCCTTCTCGGAGTCGAACGCGGCCACTCCCCCTATGGGGAACCCGTATCCCCAGTGTATGTCGGGCATGGCGAGGGACTTCCCCACGATGCCGGGCAGGCACGCCACGTTGGCGGCCTGCTCAGGGGCGTTGTCCGCCTTGACCGACTTGATCAGGTTGTCGTCGGCGTATATGGTCGCGGAGGTAGACATGCAGGGCTTGTAGCTCCTGGGTATCTCGAACCTGAAGCCGTCCTTCTTCACAAGAGCGCCTGTCCAGACCATGTCCCGCACCTTCTCTTTCGACGATATGGGTTATATATTAATGTTGCGCGCTCAGGCGGAAACAGTGCGCGCTCATGCCCGCGCAAGGCGCTCGTCTGCGTGCGCGGACGCCCACTTAATTGGGGCGAGTCAGTAATCTCTATCAGTGGGATTCTATATATATCCATTAGGACACTAACTACTTCAACCAAGCGTCCATGGCACCTTGCCCGACGAGGTCCGATTCGGACGACACGCTGAGTGTTTAGGTTCACAGAGGTGTTCAGAGATTGCCCGATGAGCAGGCCACATATTGTCCGTTCTGCGGCAAGAACGTCCCGCCCGAAGCCGACAAGTGCCCTTCGTGCTCGACCCCCATAGAACGCGTCAAGAGGAAGAGGGAACTCGACAGGATCATCGAGAACCGTATCATGCGTAAGCTCAAGAGCTCGCCCGCGGCGAAGGCGAAGGCGCCCCCGCCGCTCCCGGACGCGCCTCCTCCCGATGTCAAGGTCTCGTGCCCGGGCTGCGGCATGGAGCTCAAGGGCGGAGAGACGAAGTGCTCACGTTGCGGCATCCCGTTGGCCGGCGCGGACAGTCTGCTCGAGTGCCCGGACTGCAAGTCCGAGTTCGCACCGGGCGCCAAGAAGTGCCCCAAGTGCGGGGTCGTGTTCGCGGAGGAGAGGGACGAGCTGCTCGCCCCGCCCGAGCCTGAGGAGCCCGAGCCGGAACCCGCTCCGGAGCCGAGCCCGGTGTCTCCCGCGGTAGAGGTGGTCACCGTCCTCCAGCCCGAGCAGGTCTCCACGGGCCACGGTCTCACGAACGGCAGAGGCGCCGTCAACGGCACCGGCCTCGTGAACGGCACTGGTCTCGTCAACGGCACGGGCCTTGTCAACGGGACGGGCATGGTGAACGGCACCAAGTCCGACGGGAGGTCGTCGTCCAAGAGGCACAGGGCATCCGTGGCGAGATGGCAGTTCCTGGCAGTCCTGGTCGCGCTCGTCATCATAATCCCCACATTCATCTACATATCGTACTCCAAGGACGCCCCGTTGTACGTCGTGGACGGCAACTTCAGGGAATGGGACGACCAGTCTTCCTACTCGGTCTCCATCCTGACCACGACACCGATCACGGTCATCGATGGATGGTCCGTCGCGGTCGAGGACACGCAGATCTTCTTCTACGTCGAGGCCACCGGGGACATGTTCAGCACGACGTCCGTCGAGAGCCTGTTCCTGTTCGCAGATTCCGACGGCGACCCCGAGACGGGTTATTCAGTAGGCACGATGGGCGCCGAGTTCATGATAGAGCTGGACGGGTGGAACGGGTCCATCCAGTCCTCCGACGTGTGCAAGTACGCGCCTTCGGACGAGGAGGACGACTACGACTGGAACTCCTGGGAGTCCCTGGGCGGGGCCTCCAGCCGGCTGGACAGCGACAGGCTCGAGGCCATGGGCGAGGTCCGGGAGGCGCTCTCCTCGGACGCGAGGTTCATGCTGCTGTCCCAGGACCAGATGTCCAGGATGTCCGTCAGCGCGAGCGTGCCCCTCGAGGGGGGCGTGCTCGTGGTCACCCAGAGCATGTCGTCCTCGGTGCCGTTGTCGGGGATACTGCCCTACTCTGCATCACAATCGTTCCTGCTGCTCACATTCGAGTGTGACGGCATCTCTGGATCCGTCGACTCGGTCCAGGTCGAGCTCGACAGCCTGCCGGCCCTGACGAGCGCCATCGAACCGTTCACGATCGAACCCGGGTCCCCGGTGACATTGAACATATCCGTGGACACATCATCGCTCTCGGCCGGGCAGTTCGTGTCCGCATCCGTCTCCGCGGACGGCATCGAGTCCGACTTCGCCGAGGTAACAGTGGTCGGCTATCCGGCCAGGGCGTATGTCGGGGCCGCCCCGTCGCATGTGGGCATAGACGGCGCGTTCGGCGACTGGTACGGGAGGACCGTCTCGGATGTCGACCTCACCGAGGTCGAGAACGAGAACATTGACATCAAGGAAGTGGGCGTCTTCAACACCAGTCTTTCATCCTCGTTCTTCATCAGCGTTGACGGCGAGATGTGCAGTGGGTCCTTCGTGCCCGTCATGAGGGTCAAGCCAGTAGAGGGCGACGGCGGTGGCACCGTGGTGCCGATCGTGACGAGGAAGACCGCCGAGGACATCACCCGCATATTCATAGACAGCGACCTGTCGACATCGACGGGCCTGTTGGTCTCGGTCGAGTCGAAGGTCATAGGCGCGGACTTCAAGATCGAGGTGCGCGGACTGAACGGCGAGGTCGTGTCCTCAGAACTGTACGCGTACACCGGCTCGGCCTGGTCCCTGGCGTCGAGCGACCTCGACGCCGAGGTGGATTCCCAGCGCATGGAGGTCGGCGTGCTGTCGTACAACATAGACAGCGCGGTCGCGATCGACTTCATCATAGAGACGACCGACTGGAGGCAGTACAAGGACTATGTGGCCCTCGACGAGGAGACGATGCTGGCCCTCACGGGCGGGATATCGTCCTCCATGGGGACCCTCGCGTGGGCGGTCGACGACTCATTGTCGGATGAGGCGACTGCCATCTCGTCCCAGAGGAAGCTGTTCCACGACGGGACGAACTTCTGGAGCTTCTATTTCGACGGATCGAACACCGTGTGCCGGCACAGCACGGACGGCACCTCTTGGACCGACGGGGGACAGGTGTTCTCAGCCACCGGGGTCCAGAAGATGAGCCTCTGGTATGATTCGAGCGCGGGCCTGGTGTATGTAATCGGTGATAGGAATGCCTCCTCTGAGGAGGTATACATCCGGAAGGGGACGGTGGATTCTGGTCTAGCCACCATAACTTGGGATACGGAGAAGTCGTTGGACATCAGCACGTCGAACTATCCGCTGGCTAACAAGAACACTTACATAACCAAGGATGCAAATGGATTGATATGGGTCGCGGTCGTGACCAAGACGAGCGCGACCCAGGAGCAGTACAACATACGCACAGCATCCACGATGAACCTGGACGATGCCGTCCCGACATGGGTCGATAGAGGCAACCTTGTCAGTCCTCGGATGAACACGCCGTATGGGAACGCGAACCTGTTGCCTGGGAAGGGTGGCACTCCTGTAGTTGTCTGGGCCGTTTACGCCTATGATGGCGTCGTAGCCTCGCGCACTCACTCCGGTTCCGGATGGAGCGGCACCGAGAGGGTGATATACGATTATCAGACGGGTAACAGCGAAGACAACACACGGTATGCTCCCCCGTCTGCAGTCATAGATGCGAACGGAGTGGTCCATGTCGTGTACGGCAACGGCAAGGTCGTCAGCAGCAACTGGAAGGCGGAGATAGAGTACGTCCACAGCACTTCGACGACCACATGGAGCACGCCGCTGAACATCGTGGGGACGGGGGCTGGCGCCTGCAAGTACCCGACCATATCGTTGGATTCGAGCACGGGCAACGTGTACGCCATGTGGATCGATGATGGCACGAGCAGCGACTCAATCGGGATAATGAAGAACGTTTCAGGCACCTGGTCTTCGGTAGACATCGACCAGACCACCTACGCCAAGACCCATCTCACATCGATCTACTCCGTCCCGGGTGAGGCGTACATCTGCTGGCAGTGGACCCAGAACAACACCTCCCCCTACGATGTCGTGTTCGACAAGATACCCGAGTTCTCCGATGTCGTGGTGCCAGTGCTGTTCATGCTGACCATGTTCATAGCGATATACCGGAGGCGCTCAAGGCCCGAAACGCCAGCGTAGGCCTGGTTCCGGCCGGCGGAGCTCATGTTCCAGAGTTTAAATAACGGAGATGCTATTTCGTGTCGATGATGGAAGCCGCGGAGAGCAGGGACATCTTCCTTAGCTGCTTCAAGTGCGGGAGGATCGTCAAGTCCAGCGACACCGAGTGTCCCAGGTGCGGCCTGCAGTTCGGCCCCGGGACCCTTTTCGAGTGCCCGTTCTGCTCGGGGCTGATATGGCGCAACGCGACCAAGTGCGCCTCGTGCGGCATCGACCTGACCGAGTTCTCCGAGAGCGTCGTCAAGAGCAGCTCGGGGTTCGACATGGACAACTTCGTAGACGGCATCATCAACAACGAGCTGGAGCAGCTCAAGTCCACCATACGCAGGGTCGCGTGTCCAGGCTGCGGCCTCATGATCAGGGGCGACGAGGACAAGTGCCCCAGGTGCGACCTGCCTCTGGAAGAGGCGAAGGTCGACTGCCCCGTGTGCGGCGAGAAGATATCCATATCAGCGAAGTCATGCGGTTCTTGCCAGGCGGTCTTCGAGGAGCTCCCGGAGGAGCCGGAAGTCCAGCCGGAGGAGACTGTGATGGCGGTCGAGTTGGTGCCGGAGCCGGCGCCCCAGCCGGTCGCGCCTGAGCCTGTCGCGCCGCAGCCGGAGCCAAAGGCCGCTCCCCCCGAGCCGAAGCATCGTGCCCCGCCTCGGGCAGAGAAGAAGGCCGCGAAGAAGAAGATGCTGAAGAAGCCGGCCCTCAGGAAGCTGGTCCCCAAGAAGCCGGCGCCCAAGAAGCATGTCGAGAAGAAGCCTGTCCACAAGGTCCATCAGGCGAAGCCTGCCAAGGCCAAGCCCAAGCCGAAGGCCCCCAAGAGGCAACCGGTGAAGAGGTTCGTGAAGGCGGTCAAGAAGACCATGAAGCCTGCCAAGAAGACCGTTAAGCCCGCCAAGAAGGCCAAGAAGCACAAGCGCTGACCGTCGCTTCGGGCCGCGCGAACCGGTACCAAGGAATTATATATCGGTAGTTCGATAATGATGGACATGGGCGAACAGGCGCCTGCGGTCTTCGTTCTGGGTTGCGTGTCTTGCGGCAAGACCGTCTCTGGCTCCGAGGAGAAGTGCCCTAGGTGCGGCGCCTCTTTCAAGGATGCGTACTTCGAGTGTCCCTTCTGCGGGCATGTCGTCTCGGCCGGCCAATCGAAGTGCTCGGAGTGCGGCACGGAGTTCTCGATATTCGCGGAGACGGTCGACGAGTCCGCCTCGGTGGAGTTGGACGGCCCGGCCATGCTCCCGCCCGCGCCCGCGGAGGCCGAAGGGCCTGCCGAGTACGAGTGCCCCGCATGCGGGAAGCCCGTGGGCGAGGAAGATTCGCAATGCCCACACTGCGGCGCCAGATTCTCAGAATGACCCTGTGGGCGGAGACCGTGGGGCCGGGACCGGGAATTGAACCCGGGTCAAGGGATCCACAGTCCCCAAGGATACCACTACCCCACCCCGGCCACGGTCCGGCTCATGAGGTCTCCGTAGATAAAGATTGCCACTTTGGGAGGGTTCCAGTGGGCCGCGTACTTTCGCGCATCCCCCCGGGAAAGGGTATTCCCCGCCCCCCGCCGTGTCGTGCTCAGGGGAGCGGAAATCATGGGTTCACAATCGTGCGTCGAGATCATGTCCGAGGAGGCGAGGCGGTGCCCGGAGTGCGGCGGCCTGGTCGCGAACCTATCGGGCTGCGAGTCTTGTCTCTCGTGCGGGATGTCCCGTTGCCCAGGATGACGCCCGAGGCCATCCCGCGGGTTTCCGGACTCTGTGGTTACGTTCAAAAGGCTTAAGTCGGCGCTCTCGCTTGAGGAGAGCTACAGGTGATTGAGCTGAAGCGGGATATCATCTCCGTCCTCGACATGAAGGATGATTTCGAGCAGATACTGAACGAGGCCCTCAAGGTGAAGTCGGGCCCGAAAAAGGGTCAGAAGAAGGACCCTCTGAAGGGCAAGGTCCTAGGCATGGTCTTCGAGAAGCCCAGCCTCAGGACGAGGATATCGTTCGAGGTCGGCATGACCCAGCTCGGCGGTTCATCCATCTACATAAGCCCGAACGAGGTCCAGATAGGCAAGAGGGAATCCGTCTCCGACGTCGCGAACGTACTGAGCAGGTACGTGGACGGGATCATGTACCGGGCGTTCAGCAACCAGGTCATGAGGGAGCTCGCGGAACACGCATCCGTGCCCGTCATAAACGGCCTGGACGACATGGAGCACCCCTGCCAGTGCGCCGCCGACCTCCTGACGGTCCTTGAGAAGAAGAAGACCCTGAAGGGCCTCCAGATGGTCTATGTCGGCGACGGCAACAACGTATGCAACTCACTCCTGCTGGGCTGCGCGCTCGTGGGCATGAACATGCGCGCTGCGACCCCGAAGTCCCACAGGCCGGACAAGGGCATCGTGGCGAAGGCCGAGGAGATCGGCAAGGGCACGGGCGCCAGGATCGAGATGATGTCGAACCCGTTCCACGCTTGCGACGGCGCCGATGTCGTCTACACGGACACCTGGGTGTCCATGGGCCAGGAGGCCGAGAAGGCGGAGCGCGAGGCGCTCTTCCTGCCCTACCAGGTCAACGACAAGCTCACGGAGAAGGCGAACAAGGACTGGATATTCCTGCACTGCCTTCCCGCGCACAGGGACATGGAGGTCTCGGCCGCGGTCATAGACGGCCCGCACAGCGTGGTCTTCGACCAGGCGGAGAACAGGATGCACGCCCAGAAGGCCATACTCAGCGCCGTGCTTTCGAGGTGAGCTGCTCCTCGACGGTCCTGTCGAGCTCTGCGAGGAAGTCCGACTTCTTGGATGCGGGGATGGTCGCGCCCGCAGCTATGTTGTGGCCGCCGCCGACGCCTCCGACCGTCTCGGCCGCCCTCCTCATGGCAGCCGACAGGTCCATACCCCTGGACACCAGGTCCTGAGTCCCTCTCGCGGACGCCTTCGCCTTCGGCTCGCCGCTGTACTCCATCGAGTCTGCGAAGGCGACCATGGGCGCGCTCCTGTCCGAGCCCGCCTCCCCCAGCAACATGCCCGCGACCGTCCCGACTATGGTCTCCTCGATGTCGGGACCTGCGTCGAAGTACTGGATGTTCCTCATGCGGGTGACCCCGAGGTCCTTGGCGAGGGATATCGCCTGGCTGAGCGCGGACCTGTGGTCTCTGAGGAGCGCCAGCCCCTCCTGGAACATCCCCTCTCGGTCGCCCTTGCATATCGCGAGCCCGATCTCGCCTCTCCCATGCCTGCCGCACGCGTTCAGCAGGGTCGCGAACTCCTTGGCATCCCTGAGCGGGGAGCCTTCGTCCTCCCTCTTGAGGACGTACACCTCCCCTGTGAGCCTCAGGATCGTGTCGGGCCTCCTGGACCTCTTCGTGAGGAGCTCCCGGAGCGCGTCGATGACCGTGTCCCTCTCCTCCTGGGTCAGCATCGACCATGTCCGCCACGCGTCCCCCTCCTTCAGTTCGATGCCGTTGCTCAGCAGGAACGATATCGCGGCCTGCTCGTCGCTGGTGATGCCCGGCAGGAACGGATCGGACGAGTATTCCAGCATCTTGTGCACAGGCCTGGTCTCGCGCCCGAACAGCCTTATGTCCTGGACTATGTCAAGCACGCCGGCAGAGACCGCGAGCGCCGCAATCTCCCTGTTCAGCCCCTCGAGCCTCCTGGTCCTGTGGTCCTGCAGGTCCCCCACCCCTCCGAGGACCGCCAGGTGCGACAGGTCGGAGTTGCGTTCGTCGAGCGCCGCCGCGACCAGGAAGGTCGCGCCCGCGCCGCTGAGGTCCGTCGCCCCGGATATCCCGTGCAGCTGAGGGTTCACATGTATGACCTGTGAGAAGTCGAACAGCCTCGCCTGGCCGGTCCTGTCCGCTCCGCCCGTGCTGACATCCGGGACGTGGTGGTCCGACACGACCGTGGGGACCTCTCCCAGCTTCGACGCGGAGCCGCTGCCTAGATCCGTGTACCATATGATGTCCGGGCGTTCCACCGTGAGTCCGTTGATGGCCTCCTCGTCGAGCTTCTTGAAGAACCTCACGTCCGCCTTGACGCCCGCGCGTTCCAAGGCGTTCGATGCGATCGCCCCGGCGGATATGCCATCCGCGTCTATGTGCGTCGCCACGATGACCTTCTTGGCCCTGGAGAGGGCGCCCGCAGCCTCCTCCGCGGAGGACCAGAGGCCCTTCGGCATGCCTTCGGAGAACTCCTTCACGCTCAGAACCATCCGAACACCCCGAGGAACACGAGCACCGCGAGCGCCGCGAGGCATATCCCTATCACCATCATGCGTCCCGCCATCCGGCTGGCAAGAAATATGATCCCTGCGAACACCAAGAGGGCGATTATGAGTCCGAGTAGTCCGTCCATCCCTGGCACCTTAACTGTGGGTTGCCTAATCAAAGTTTGCGGATGCGGTCGCGTCGAATGTCCGCTGGCGCATCTTGTCGTACGCGTAATCCGCCAGGGTCCTGAGGTTCTCGCAGTCGGCCGCGTTGTACTCTATGAGCAGGTCGAGGGCGTTGCTCTTCCCCTGCCTCTCCCAGATGCGCCACAGATACACGGCATCGGCCCCCGTCATCATCTCGACCCTCCGGTCCCTCAGGATGCCCACGCTCCGCTCTATCGCCTTCAACCCGCCGCGGTGCCCTAACCTCGCAAGCACGTGTCGCAGGTCTATGTGGGGCACATCAGGCACCCATCCGGGGAACTGGGCCCTGAGGACCGGCATGTCGAAGCCCTTGCCGTTGAATGTCACGAGAAGGCTCGCTGCCGAGAGTATCGCCTCCAGGCTCCGTCCGTCGAGGTTCCTGCCCTTCACCAGGGTGTGTGTCCTGTTCCCGGCATGTATGCCGACGATCGTGACCGGGGACCTGAGAGACAGGCCAGTGGTCTCTATGTCGAGGTATATCGTCCTCGACTTGAAGTCCCTGAGGAGCCTCCACATGTGCTTCTCGGACAGCTTCGAGCGGAAGTAGAGGGAGTCCGAATCCCTCAGGCGGTCGCACCCTTCCAGGAGGTTCGCGTCCATCCTCGCCTTCCTCTCGTCCGAGATCCGGGGTATTCGGCGTTCCGATAGGAACTCGGGCCACGAGGTCACGCCCCGTCTCCACAGGGCGGCCTCCGTGCCGCAGCCGACGCCAGGGAGGTGTACGAAGGTGTGCTCGAGCATCCGGCCTGCAATCGCAGAGAGGGTTCTTCAAGGCGCTGGTGGGGTCCGGGAAAATGCTCAAAAGGTTGTTATGTCCCGTGGCCCTATCTCTCGCCGTGGCTGAAGGCTACAGGCTGTCTGAGCGTGTCCGTATCTTCCCGGGGGGCGCCGCCCTGATAACCCCGGAGGACGTGCTGGTCGTCTCAGACCTGCACCTTGGCTGCGAAGCGGTCCTGGAATCCGAGGGTCTCAGCCTGCCCAGGGTCCAGACTCGGAAGATCGAGGGCTATGTGCGCGAACTCGTCGACCGCGTGTCCCCTTCGAAGCTGGTCGTGGCCGGGGACCTGAAGCACAACTTCTCGCGGAACCTCACGCAGGAATGGCAGGATGTATCGAGGTTCGTCAAGAACCTGTCCGAGGCCGTCCCCGTAGAGGTCGTCAAGGGGAATCATGACAACTTCCTGGGGCTGATCCTGCGGGGGTCGGGCATCCCGCTCGTCGCGGAGACGGATGTGGGCGGGGTCAGGATAGCCCACGGGCATGCCGGCGGAAGGTCCGAGGTCCCTACGGTGATGGGCCACATCCATCCTTCCATCGGGCTCAGGGACGGGGTCGATGCGGGCATGAAGGACCGGTGTTTCCTCTACAACGCCCGCGCGCGCATGCTCGTGCTCCCCGCTCTGAGCCTTGTCGCCGCCGGCCTCGACGTAATCGCACAGCCCTCCTCGGATGAATCCTCCCCGCTGCTCCCGGAGAGCGGCCTCGCCGATTTCGTCCCCTTGTCCTTCGCAGGCGGCAGGCTCCTGAGGTTCCCCTCGGTCGGAGCGTTGAGACGGACCCGGTCATCCGATCAAGCCACATAGGTGTCCCCCCAGGGCCCGAACCAGCAGGCAGAAAGCATTATCATCATTCAGATTCGTCCGGGGTGTGGAGAGTCTAGAATGGCTGACGAGAAGAAGCTATCGGCGGGTGAGGTGAGGAAGACAATCGCAGTATCCCTGGCTGCGGCCTTCGGGTTCGTGATTGCTCTTCTGTGGAATCAAGTGGTTACGGGGGGCCTGAAGGTCGCGGGGATAGACCCAGCACTGGATGACTTCACCCTTGGCGCTTGGCTGTTGTTCGTTCTGACCGCGGTGGTGTTGACCGTTGTGATGGTCATCTTGATCATCGTCATCGGCCGCTGGGGAAACAAGTAGGCGCAATCGGTCGGAAACGGTCCAAACCCCTTTGAATTTATCATTCGCGTGCAAGCGCCGGGATCGAGCTGGATTATGGCGTCTCCTGGGCTACTTGCGGCAGACTTGGCCTAGGGCCAACAAGCGTGGTGACAGCATGTCCCGTGCGCCCCGGGGCGCGGAAAAGACTTATGTACACGCATTATCATCCGAACGTGCCAGGTGTTTGTCTTGACCAGGGAGATGTACGTCAGCGATGCGGACGTCGAGATGTCGAAGGACGTCGAGAGCCTTAGGATAGACAGGCACATGGTCTCGGACCTCTCCTCGATGGTCCCGGGAAGACGGCGCAAGATGCTGGACCGGATCGAGGAGCACGGCAGGAAGAACCCGCTCGCGGTAGTGCCAGTCCTGCTGAAGCATTATGGGGTGGACAATCCCAAGGTCAGGGAGATCGTGCGGGCGAGCATAGGCCGCCTCACGCAATCCGAGTCCGGCGAGCTCGCACTCGTCGAGTGCGTCTTCAGCCGGGACAGGACAATCTCCGAGGCTGCCGCACGGGTGCTCGAAGAGAGGAATTTCAACAGCGTGAACCTGCTCACGACCTACAGGACGGTCAAGGACCTGGTGGTCCAGGCACGGAAGGCGGCTGTGTTCTCCCAGGACATCGAGGAGCTCGTGGTCGATTCTATAGGAGCCTACAGGGAAGGCAGGTTCGACCAGGCTATGACGAACATGATGATGGCGAAGGACCTGCTCGAGGACAGGCTGGAATGGCACAGCCACCTCAGAGGGTACATCAAGGACGTCCTGAAGCTGACGCCGGCGCTCAGCAGGAGCGGCGTGCAGGTGGACTCCATACAGGATTCGATACGCAACCTCGCGACGGCGGTCCAGACGAGGGAGTACCACGATGCGAGGACGCTGCTGGACCTCAGGCGGCAGGAGACACGGCTGTGGAAGCAGCTCTGGAGCCTCGAGGAGTACATCACGAAGCGGATCAAGGTCAAACCCATCACCGAGCTGGTCGTGTTGAGCGAGCAGGACAAGGCGCTGATCGAGTCCTTCGTCCAGACGGCCTGGAGGGTAGGGGACTGCATCCAGGACAGCAAGCCGGTGGATGCGCTCAGGCTAGTGGAGGAGTTCATAGCCAACGACGTGTCGGCCGGGTACCTGTCGACGGAGGGCCGCCGCCTGGACTCGAAGGACGAAGCCTCCTGGTATGTCATGTGGTCCACCGGCCTCGGTCTGCTGAAGATGGTCGCGCCGGTGGTCCCCAATGTCGCGGAGGAGTTCTACCAGCAGTACTTCCGGGACAGGGAGGGCTCCCCCAGCATCCACTCGGTGGACTGGCCGGAACCGTTCTCCAAGCTGGACAAGCCCAGGGTGCACGCGGAGGAACCGCGGCAGCCGGCCCCGGCTAAGAGGAAGCCCGCGACGAAGTCCGGACGATAGGACTGTTCAGAGCTGGGACGGGGCGAAGCGCCTGCCCTTCATCTTCTTGTCCCAGGACATGAGGGTCCGCATGCCCTCCACGCCCACATCGATGCAGTCGAGCATGTTCTCCTCGAAGTCGAGCATCTTCTCGGTCGGGTGCCAAGGGACCACGTCTGAGACCGTGCATATGGCGCCCGCCCTCAGGCCCATCAGGGTGCTGAGCGTGAATATCGTCCCGTTCTCCATCTCTATGTTCTTCACTCCCATCGCCTTGACGTCGGCCAATCTGTCCACCATGAACGAGGGCATGTACGCGGACTGCGACATGGGTGCTATCTTGCCGTCCTTGAGCACCTTGTTCTCGCTGTAGAACCCGTCCACGGAGAAGCACACGCCGACCTCGAACTTGTGCCCCGACCTGGTCGCGCTGTCCACGAGGGCCGTGACCACTTCGTGGTCCGCCAGCGCCGGGAACTCGGGCCAGGTGTAGCTCCTGCTCGTGCCGTCTGCGCGGACTGCTCCCGAGGCTATTACGAAGTCGCCCTTCTCAAGGCCGTCCGCAATCCCGCCGCTGGTGCCTATCCTGATGAATGTGTGCGCTCCCAGGTTGGAGAGCTCCTCGAGGAGGATGGCAGTCGACGGCCCGCCGATGCCCGTGGACGCCACTGTCGTCCTGGTCCCGTCGAGGGTGCCTTCGTACACCGTGTACTCCCTGACCTGTCTGACTTTCTTCGGGTCCTTGAGCTTCGACGCGACCTTCGGGACTCTCTCGGGCTCTCCGCAGAGGAAGACGTACCCCGCGACATCCCCATCGTCCAGTCCGGTGATCAGCTGCTTCGACATGGTGACCGCCAATCCGTGATGGCTGGTAACTGAGTAATCAGTACATAAGCCGAGCGCTCTCGTCACAACACCGAGAGCAGCACGACTGACAGGACCATGCCGAAGTAGGTACTCATGAGGATTATACCGCCGACCTGGCCTATCTTCATCCCCTTGGTCATGAAGATCAACACGAGCGCAGTCGAGAGGTTGAGGACGGCCACGAGGGGTATTATCCTGGATACCTCGAACTCCATCGGTCTGATTATGCCCATCAGCCCGAGGGTGAGAAGAACGGTCACGATGTTGGCGCCTATCCCTTCACCTAGCGCGAGGTCGCCGAAACCTCTCTTGGCCGCATGGTAGGATGCGGCTATGTCCGGGAGGGTCGTCCCCAGGGCGGCGATGGTGATGCCGACGAGCCACGGATCCATCCCGAAGTTGTCTGTCATGCCCATGATGCTCCTGACGACGAACTCCGCGCCCATGACCGTCCACAGCACCCCGAAGACCAGCCACTGGATCCCTGCGCGTATCTCAATCTTCTTGCCGAAGATGTGCCCCATGAGCTCCAGCTGTATCATCGCCTCTTCTATCGAGTCCTCTATATCCTTCTTGCTCGAGGAGCGCTCAACCAGCAGGAGGTTCATCGTGTACGGCACGAAGAGTATCATCAGCGCCACCCCTTCGAGCTTCCCCAATCGGCCGTCAAGGAGCAGCACGGATGCCACGATCGTCACCGTCATGAGGAAGACGGCGTCACGCATGATTATCTCGCGGGTGACCTTCAACGGGACGATGATGGCCGTCAATCCTATCACAAACGCGATCGTGACCACGTTGGACGCCAGGCCGTTTCCCAGGGCTATCTGCTCTGCGCCCTCGGCGAGCGCCAGGATGGACACGAGCACCTCCGGCATCGCCGCGAGGGTGGACACGACCAGCATGCCGATGACGAACCGGCTTATCCCGAAGTTCCTCGAGATAATCACCGCGTTGTCGGTGATGAACTTCGCCCCTTGGTTGAGGACTATGAAGCCGATGATAGCGAGTAAGACGTAAGCTATCGAATACGAGTCAACCATGTCCCATCCCTTGATTTGACCGTCTAGACTGATGCAATCCCCGGATATATGGCTTTTCGGTGCGGTGTGTCGCGCGCCCGAAGCGCACGCGCGCGTTGCCGATGGAGCCATCGCAGCGGAACATCATAGGGCCGTCTCTTCTGCGGCTCCATGGTTGGCATAGGTTTTATTGGTCGGATGCGGTTGCTGGAATGAAATGGCGGGACTGTTCGAGGCAATCGTCGTATTGGGCGTCATGGGCGTGGTTCTGCTATTCATATATCTCTACATCGCCTCCATCCGAAGGGTCCTGGTCACGATCGGATTCAGGGAATCTGAGGTGTCGACCATCCTCCTGGCCACCCTGATGCTAGGGTGGGTGACGATCCCGATCTTCCCATACAACGGATGGTGGGTAGGGCTGAGTCTCGGGGGCGCCATAATACCAATCTATCTGTGCGCCCGCCTCCTGAGGAGCGGGAGGGCGCCACTTTCGGAGACCCTCATCGGCGTAACAATAGTCGCGTACCTGACGTACATGGTCACCCGGGCGGAGGAGGGCGTCGGGATCGTTGCAGAGATCCCTGTCGCATTCGCACCCGCCCTGGCAGCAGGGCTGTATTCCGTTTCCGTGTTCTGGATAGACATCCGCAAGGCGGCCCCTTTGGCCTACGCGTCCGGGGTCCTGGGCACGTTGATAGGCGCCGATGTGTTCAGGCTGTGGGAGATGCTCGCCTTCGATGCGCCCGAAGGCGAGTTCGCATTGCTCAGCATAGGCGGCGCGAATGTGTTCGACATGGTCTATCTGAGCGGGATAGTCGCCGTAGGGGTGGCGGTCATCGTCTTGTGGGTGAAGATGAAGCGGGACAAGTACGGCTTCCCCGCGGTGGTCGCCGAGTTCGAGAGCGGCGCGAAGGGTCTTCCTTACGCGGGGGATTTCGAACCCGCGCAGAAGATAGCTGTCCGGAAAGGGAAGCTCCAATGAGCTGGTCGGCCTCAACGCCCGTTGTCCTTCTCCAACATGGCGAGGGTCAGGACGGACGCGACCCCTAAGGTCCCCATGATGATGAAGGAGTAAGACGGGTCGTCGAAGATGTCGGAGACCACTCCGCACAAAGCCACGACAATCGCGCCTCCCCCGAGCTGGAACCCGAAGATCATCCCGAACGCTGTGCCCCGCTCCGAAGGGTCCGTCGCGTTCGAAGCGACCCCGAAGAGGGCTGGATAGGTGAGGAAGAACACCGCTCCGAACACGAGGAGCGTGGGCAGTATCAGGTACCACGATGACACGAACGCCAGCAGGAAGGCCGCGACACACCCGGTCAAGTATCCATATCTGAGGATGGACGCCCTGCCGTACCTCTCGCTTATCCGTCCGAAGAAATACGATGTGAGGGTCCCGACGCTGATCCAAGTCGCGAACATCAGGTCCGCGTCCCCCGTGCTCCATCCATGGACCTGCGTGAGGTTTATCGGCCCGAAGTAGGTCGTGACCTGGTAGAACGCCCCGCCCGTCGCTATCGGCAACGTGATGCCCGCGATCTTCCTGAGCGTCGACGAGGCGGGCGCGGCGCGCGTCTTCACCGGGGGACCAACTGGCGTCTCATGGTTCTTGGTGAGGGCAAGGCCCATGACGACCGCGAGCAGATTGACGAAGGCCCACAGGAGGCATGGCGCCTTCCATCCAAGATACTCGCCGAGGAATCCCGAGGACCCGAGGGCTATGATCACTCCGAGGTTGCCCACGCCGCTCTGTATGCCTAAGGCGGTGTCCAGGTACTGTCCCTGGTACTCCTTCGTGATCCATGAGACCCCTATCGGGTGATAGAAGCTCGCGCCCACGCGCATTGCGATGACCACCACGAACAGTCCGAGGAAGTCCGACACCAGCGGGATGAGCAGGAAGGAGGCTGCCATCAGCGCGGCGCCCACCTCGAGCATGTATCTCGAGAAGTGTCTGTCCGAGGCCTTGCCGACGAAGAACTGCACGACCACAGTTATGAGGAGCCCGAACCCGAGCAGCCCCACCTCCGAGTATGAGAGGTCCATCTCGTTGATGAGTATGGGCAGCACGGCGACAAGGGCCATCAGCGTGCCGTCGTTGCATGCGTGATGGTAGCTGATGACCCAGAGCAGTCTCCTGTCGGTAGCCATTCAGATGCAGTTGGGGGAACGACAGGTCGCCTTAATTCATTTTGCAGTCCTCAACTTCCCGCGTGGGAATGTCCGCGAGAGTAGCAGGGCGCCGTCCTTGACGGCGGTGTCCGGATGGGAATCGTCGAGCCGGTGTCTCAAGAATTGTAAATACGGAAGAAGTTTGATGAGGACAGTCCCGGAGACCTTGTCTCTGTTCTTGCCCTCATTCGGAGAGAATCAACGTGATCTGTCGGCGCGTATCTCCTTGCCCCAGCAGTGTTCCTTCGTCTTCTTGGATTTGCTGGATTTCTTCTTAGCTGGCATGGAAACGACCTCGAGATTTCGATTCTCGATCCTCACAATTACTTCTTCTTCTTTGCCTTCTTCTTGACTGCCTTCTTCTTGGTCTTCTTTCCGCACTTTGCCATACGCGTTTTCCTCCTGTAGTTGCTGGGGAGGTCGCCCGTTCATTCGTTCGTAGTGCGCATTCCCCGCGCTAGAACCCGACTGTGTCAGGCTCCACTTGCTTACCATTATGCATTTATGAATATGTAAAGGTGTTTGTGTGAAGCCGTCTCATCACTTTGTCCGTGCGATGCGACTTCGATTGCGCGATTCACCGAGTGTTCTGATGAGTCGAACATCCTTCCCGCTCGGAGCCTGGTGTGTTCAGCGCGCGCGAACCGCGTGCAAACATTCTTTAGACCATCATGCCATACATCAACAGCCAAAGGAGTTGTTGAGCTATTGGTCGAAGGTGGCGATGTCAAGAAGCTCAAGATATGCTTGGTCGGTGATGTCGGCGTCGGAAAGACGAGTCTCATCCGGAGATTCGTGCTGGACGTTTTCGATGACAAGTACATCGCCACCATTGGAACGAAGGTTACCAAGAAGGAGATGGACTTCAAGGATCCTCGCACGGGCGAGGAGATGAAGATCATGCTCCTGGTGTGGGACATCATGGGGCAACCGAGTTTCAGAGAGGTCCTCCGCGAAGCCTACTTCTACGGTGCGGAGGGTGCGATTGCCATCTGCGATGTCACCAGCAAGGAGAGCCTGGGCGAGCTGAGATATTGGATCAAGGCGATGACATCCACGACGGGCGAGATACCGATCGTCCTCTTGGGCAACAAGTGTGACTTGAAGGACGACATGCGCGTCACACTCGAGGACCTCGAGGTCTTCGCTTCGAAGCAGGGCGCCCCTGCCATGTTGACTTCGGCCAAGACGGGGTTCAATGTCGAGAACGCGTTCTCTGCCCTCGTCGAGAAGATGATGCGCCCGAAGTGAGTGACGACGTTCGCAGTCAAGTCTAATACCTTCGATGCCTTCTAGAAGACAGAGTTGGTCTCAGTGGTAGCTAGAAGGGCTGACGCGGTTTTCTACAACGGTACGGTGTACACGCTCGACCCGGATATCGGTGTGGCGAGGGCCGTCGCGGTCTCCGGAGGGAGGATCATCGCAGTGGGCTCGGACTCGGAGATAAAAGGGTCCGCGCCCAGAGGGTGTGACAAGTACGACCTCGGAGGCAAGGTCGTGTTGCCGGGGTTCATCGATTCCCACACGCACTTCGTGAACATGGGCGTCGACATGATGAACGTCGACCTGATGTCGACGAGGTCCCTCGACGAGGCCGTCGCGAAGATGAAGGCGGGGGCGAAGAAGGCGCACGAGGGCGAATGGGTCATCGGCGCAGGATGGAGTGAGAGCAGGTGGGGCGGCGGCCGGTTCCTCATGCGCGAGGACCTGGACTCATGTTGTCCTGACCGTCCTGCGGTCGCCCACAGGATCTGCATGCACATGTGTTCGGTGAATTCGAAGGCGATCGAGCTGTTGGGCCTCGACGCGGGCACACCTGGCGTGGAGGCAGACGCGACGGGGCGTCTCACGGGTATCGTCAAGGAGTCCGCGGTGAACATAGTGCGGTCCGCGACGACCCCCGACCGCGCCAAGAACGCCAAGGCGCTGGCGCTCGCGACCAGGCGAGCGTATTCCCTGGGTGTGACATCCGTCCAGGACAACGGTTCGCCCGAGCACCTCGGTGTGTACATCGCGGCTGAGCGAGCCGGGAAGCTGGGCGTGAGGGTCACGTTCAATGTCCCGTCGGAACGCCTCGGCTCGATGTTGGACCTGTCGTTGTCCTCCGGGCTGGGCTCGGACCTGCTCAGGATCGGCGGGGTGAAGATGTTCTGTGACGGCGCCTTGGGTGCAAGGACCGCCGCCCTGTCCGAACCATACTCGGACGATCCAGGCAATTCGGGCATGCTTGTCCAGCCTGTGGAGGCGCTGGATGAGATGGCAGCCAAGGCGAGCCAGGCCGGCATACAGTTGGTGGTGCACGCCATAGGCGACAAGGGGATCGAGGCGACTCTGTCCTCCATCGAAGCGGCTTTGAAGTCCTCGCCGGTGAGGGACCATCGACATCGCATCGAGCACCTCGAGCTGCCCTCCAGGGAACATCTCCGGCGCATGCGCAGGCTCCGCATCATTGCGTCCATGCAACCGAACTTCGTCGGAGAATGGGGCGGCACGAACGGGATGTACTACAGCCGGCTAGGTGAGGGACGGGCCGTGAGGAACAACCCGTTCAGGGAGGTCCTCGACTCGAAGGTCCGGCTCGTGTTCGGCTCTGATTGCATGCCCTTCTCCCCTCTGTATGGCCTCGTCTCGGCTGTGAACGCCCCTCATGCGGCCCAGCGCATAAGTGTCGAGGAGGCCGTCGCGGCGTACACGCGCGAAGCTGCCTATGCATCCTTCGAGGAACAACTCAAGGGCACGGTCACGCCCGGGAAGCACGCGGACCTGGTCGTGCTCTCGTCGGACCCGTTCATAGACCCGGAATCCCTCCGCAGCACCACAGTGCTGAAGACCGTGGTGGGCGGCGATGTCGTCTACGAGAGGACGAAGGCCGGAGGCGGCGTCTGATGGCGCCCGACTCCAGGATCATCAACTCGGACGATGCGCCGAAGCCGGTGGGGCCATACTCCCATGCGGTGGGGTCTGGCGGTTTCGTCTTTCTGTCTGGGCAGATTGGCCTCGACCCCTCAACCGGTGAGCTGGTGTCGGACGACGTCCGGGCCCAGGCGGATGCAGCTCTCCGGAACCTCTCGTCCGTGTTGCGGGCGGTCGGGGTCGGCATCGAGTCCGTCGTCAAGGTGGGCATCTATCTGAAGGACATCGATGACTTCGCCTCGGTGAACGAGGTCTACAGCAAGTACTTCTCCTCATGGAAGCCCGCGAGGACGACCATCGGCGGCCTCGAGTTGCCGAAGGGGGCGCGCGTGGAGATAGATGCCGTCGCGAGGGCCGACGTCTGATGCATGCAGGATTCTCCGCAAGGGCGTCGGATTCGCAGTTTGTTGCACTCCGGTGTTCAAAAAGCGGTTGTCGGTTCAGTTTAGCGCCGATATCTTGCTCATGCGTTTGATAAGCCGGTCGTTAACCCGACAACGTTTAAGTACATCGGAACTGTACGGTGACTGCAAAGGCCCAAAGGGCATTTTGGACAGGGTCAGAGCAGTACTTGGGAGGTGCAAACGTGAAGGCATTAGTGCTAGGTGCATCAGGGCAGATAGGGGCTTACACGGTCCAGGACCTGGTGGAGATGTGCGGCGTGAAGGACATCGTCGCATCGAGCAGGAAGATGGCCAACGTGAAGAAGGCCATGGGCGACCTCAAGCTTGACAAGAAGGTCAAGATGATGGAGCTCGACGCTCACGACACGGACAAGGTCCTGAAGACGATAAAGTCCGAGAAAGTGGATGCTGTGGTCAACTGTGCATGGTACCAGACCAACCTGGGCGTGATGGATGCGTGCCTGAAGGGCGGCGCGACCTACACGGACCTCGGCGGGTTCTTCGACACATGCCTGAAGCAGATAGATCTGCACAAGAAGTGGAAGGATGCGGGCATCAACGCCACGGTCGGCTTGGGGAGCACCCCTGGCATGACGAACGTGGCGGGAGCCGCGGGCGCGAAGAAGCTCGACACGGTCGATTCAATCGACATAGTCTGCTCCTGGGGCAACACGCTCCCTGTCAAGGAGGCAGGATGGCCCGGGTACTCCATCAGGACGGTCCTGGACGAGTTCACGCAGGAATCCGTACAATGGGTCAACGGGAAGTACGAGAAGCAGAAGATCCTCGGCGGAGAGAAGGAGGTCGTGATGCCTGACCCGATAGGCAAGATCAAGTCCTACTTCATCAAGCACTCCGAGCCCGCGACCATGGGCAAGTACCTGAAGGCGAAGAACGTGACATTCAGGATAGGGTTCCCGCAGCACGACATGAACACCTTCCTGACGCTGAGGGCGCTAGGGTTCGCAGACGTGAGCCCGCTCGAGTCCGGCGGATGCAAGGTCTCCCCGCTCGACTACCTGACATCGATGTACCAGAGAGGCGTGTCCCAGGGCAGGGAGGCTCCTCCGAAGGAGGAGTTCGAGTACGACATGTTCAGGATCGACTGCGCGGGCAAGAAGTCCGGGATGCCGATGACCGTCACGTACTACATCATCACCTGGAACGACCCGGCGAGAGGCGTCTCCTCCGCGAGGGACACATCGGTCCCGCCAGCCATCGTCTCACACTGGCAGATGACCAAGAAGATCAAGGAACCTGGCGTGTTCCCTGCCGAGGCCACCGTCGAGCCCGAGCCTTTCTTCAAGGAGCTGGGCAGAAGGAAGATCAGGGTCGAAGAGGTCGTGACGACGGCGCAGAAGTTCTACTGAACTTCAGGACTTCCAAACCCCTTCCTTCGTTTCACTACTTCTCTGAGACGGCCTTCTTCTCAGCTGGCGCGAGCCCCATCATCCTCGCCATGGCCACGGTGAAGTCCTCGATCACGACGTCGACGAGGGCTTTGTCGACGTGGACCTTGTCCTGGACCGCGCACTTGAAGTGTATCTGGCACTTGGGACAGAACAGCAGCATCCTGCTGGCCCCCGTCTTCTTCGCCTCCATGACCCTCTCGACCTGCATCTTCTTCACATTCGTGTTGCAGTTGGCCCAGCCGGCCACGCCGCAGCACAGGGCCTTGTCGCGGATGTTGGTCATCTCGGTGAGCTCGCATCCCTTCATGGATGCCGCCAGCGCCCTCGGGCTGTCGTACACTCCGGAGTGCCTGCCCAGGCGGCAGGAGTCGTGGTATGTGAACTTGAAGGGCTCGCCGACCTGCCCGTCCGTCTTCAGCTGTCCCGAATCTATGAGTTCCTTGAGGTAGTCCGATATGTGCTGCATCTCGAACCCGAGGTCGCCCATCAGGTCTGCGTAGTCCATGTTCATGGTCCTGAAGCACTCAGGGCAGGTGTACACCACCTTCTTCGCGCCGGACGCCTTGATCAGCGCGATGTTGTGCTCCATGAGCTTCTCGAAGTCATCCGCGTTCCCGGTCCAGTTGAGGTCGTGGCCGCAGCACTTCTCGTCGTTGCTCACGACGGGCACGACCCCTGCCTTGTTCATGAGCCTGACAGCGCTCTCGCATATGGACGTCATGCTCAGGTCCTTCCTGTCCCTGAATATGGCGTCGTAGTGCGGGAGGCAGCCGACGAAGTAGAACACATCCCCCTTGTCAGCGACCTTCATGTCTTCCTTGACCCACCTGAGCCGGTCCTGCTTGAGGTCCGAGTTGGCCATTATCCTCTGGGTGGCGTGTATGATGCCTCCCTTGGAGCATTGCGGGCCCGCCCCGGCCTCGGAGGCCTCCTCCCTCATGCCCCTGATGAACCCTGAGTAATCCACCTTGTAAGGGCACATCGCGTTGCACTGCTCGCACGTGCTGCAGGTCCAGATGTCCCTGTCGGTCGCGATGTTCTCGACTATGCCCTCCATGGCCCTGAGCACGATCGCCCTGGGGGCGAACTCCGGGTCGAACTTGGCGACCGGGCAGACTGTCGTGCACTTCCCGCACTCGACGCAGTCGAACGCGCCCGTGTCCTCGATTATCTCCTTCACGGAGGTGACGGTCTGCTCCTTCGTCTTGTGCTTCTTCCCCCTCTTCTCCATCTTGAGCGGCAGCGGGCCGAGTGCACGCACCTCCTCGACGAAGTCAGTCACCGACTTCGCGAACCTGGTCCGTTCGGAGGCGTTTATCCATTCGGTCCTCAACCTCCTGGAGTCCATGCCCATGACGTCGAAGAGCTCCTTGAGCGCGTCCACGCGCTCCTGGGCGTTCTTGTTGCCCGACACGTAGTGGCAGTTGTCGATCAGGCAGCCGATGATGATCACCCCGTCGGCGCCGCTCTCGAACGCGTCCATGATGACGGACGGCTCGACGCTCCCGCTGCACATCACTCTGACGATCCTCACGTTCGGAGGGTACTTTATCTTGTTCACACCTGCCAGGTTGGCGGACGGGTATCCGCACCAAGTGCATGTGAAGGCCACGATCTTCGGCTCGAACCTCTCCTCGGCCATGTCACGCCTCCTCCTGCACGATGGCCCTGATCTGGGCCTCGACCTGGTTCTTGAGGAAGTTGTAGACCGTGATCGCCTTGTTGCAGCAGGTGACCGCGCAGGTGCCGCACCCTTCGCACCTGATCTCGTCCACCTTGGCCACCAGCACGCCGCGCTGCTTGTCCTCGGTGACCGTGATGGCGCCGTGCTCGCATATCTCCTCGCAGCGGCCGCACCCCCTGCACCGGGTCTCGTCGACGTGGGCGACTATCCTCGGGAACTTGACCTTGCCGCGCTTCATGATCTCGACGGCGCTCGCGGCGGCGCCCCTCGCATCCTCGATGGAGTACCGTATCCCCTTCGGCCCCTGCGCGGTGCCGGCCACGTATATGCCTCTCCTGAACTCGGACGGGAACATGGGGTTGATGTCCTTCATGAACCGGTCGATGTCCGTCTGGATGTGCAGCATCTTCGCGATCCTGTCGCTGTCGTCCGACGGCTCCTGCCCGACGGACAGGACCACCAGGTCAGAGTCGATGTTCAGGAGCGTGTCGAGGTCCGTGTCGGATGCCCGCACGAACATCTTGCCCTTGTCCAGGACTATCTCCGATATCCTGCCCCTGACGAAGTTGATGCCTTCCTCCTTCGCGGCGTCGTAGAACTCCTCGAAGCCCCTGTACGGTCCCCTGAGGTCGATGTAGTGGATGTACACGTTGGCCTCAGGGTCGAGCTTCACGATCTCCCTGGCCTGCCCGATCGCGTATGTGCAGCACACCAGGGAGCAGTGCAGGTTCCCCTTCGTCTTGTCCCTCGAGCCGACGCACTGTATGAAGTTGACCGTCTTCGGCCTCTTCTTGTCCGAGGGCCTCCTAAGGCCCTCGCCCGTCTCCCTCTGCTCCACAAGGAGCTGCTCCAGTTCCACCGTCGTGATGACGTCGGGGTGTTCGTACCTGAGCTCAGGTATCCTATTCGGGTCGAAGGTCTTGGTGCCTGTGGCCACGATGATGGTCCCGACGTCGAACTCCTTCGTCTTCCCGTCCTTCCCCTTGACCTTGACGTGCCTCTTCCCGAAGCCGCCTGATATGTCCTCGATGACGGTGTCGAGCATCACCTCGATGTTCTTGTTCTGGACGACGTCCTCTATCTTGGGGGTGAAGACGCACTCCTTGCAGTACTGCATGCAGCATATGCCGCAGTTGTGCGTGGGGAATGTCATGCTGAGCTTGTACGCCCTGCCGCCGAGCTCGCCGGTCCTCTCGACCAGGTAGACCTTGTATCCCTGTGCCGAGATGTCGAGGGCGGCCGCCATGCCCGTCACGCCGCCGCCTATCACGAGCGTCGATGGGAGTATGGGCACTTCGATGTCCTCGAGCGGGATGAGCTGCTCGGCCTTCGCGACGGAGCCGCGGACCAGGCTCAGGGCCTTCTCGGATGCCGCTTCCTTGTCCGCGTGCACCCAGGCGCAGTGCTCGCGTATGTTGACCTGGTCGAAGAGGTACTTGTTCATGCCCTCCTCCTCGAAGGCCCTGCTGACTATCAGTCCCTGGATGTTCGGGGAGCACGCGCCCACCGCGGCCCTCTCGAACCCCTTCTCGGCGTACTCCTTCTTGAGGAACTCCTGGCCCTCCTTCGAGCACAGGGCCTCGTGGACCTCGACGCTCACGACACCCGGACGCCCCCTCAGCTTGTCGGCGACGGCCTCGAGGTCGATCTTCTTTGATATCTCTCCCCTGCATCCGCACAGGTAGACGGCGACGCCCTTCCGCTCCTCCTGCGCCTTCTCGCCAGCGTTCATGTGAGACCTCCCGTAGTCGGTGTTCCGATGTCAGCAGGATACGAAATCCACGCCCTCTTCCAGCCTGGCCCGTCTCATGGCGTTGAACACGCCGTCGATAATGCACGCCTCTGTCACATAGCCGTAGAAGTCTCCCTTGTCGAAGACGACGATGGTGGACACGCCGGAGTTGGCCATCGCCCTCGCTACCCACCTGATGTCAAGCGACAGGTTGGTCAGGATCACCAGCGGCCGGGACATTATCTCCTCCACCTTGACCTTCTCGGGGTCCCTGCCCTCGGCGACGACCTTTGCGAGTATGTCCTTCTTGGTCACTATCCCGTAGGCGTCGTTCTTCGTGTGCCTAGGGACGAGGAGGTGGTTGCAGTTGGCTTCGAGCATCTTCTCTACGGCGTTCTTCGCCGTCTCGGACCGGTCTATCGTGGGCAGCTCGAAGGTCTTGACGATGTCCCTCAATGTCAGTTTGGTGGCCCTCATCGTCATCCCTCCTTGCCCTCGACGGGGTGCTTCCTCACGACCGCCCTCAGGATGTCCAGGTCGGAGACGAACCCCAGGAAGTTCTCGCGGTCGAACACCGCGAGCTTGGAGACGCCTTCGTCGGCCATCTTCTTAGCGACCCATCTGAGGTCCAGGTCCATGTTGTTCGTGACGACCAACGGCTTCCTCGCGATGGAGACTGCCATCGTCTTCGCGATGTCCTCGCCGTTCGCGATCGCCTTCTCGACGATGTCCCATCTGGTGACAATGCCGTAAGCGTCGTTCGGGTCGAACCTGTCTACGAGCACGTAGTCGGTCTTTCCTTCAGTCATCGCCACCAGCGCGTCCGCGACTGTGGCGTCCGACTTGATCTTCGTTGGCACGGATCTGCTGATGATGTCCCTTAGCTCCATGGCCTCCACTACTCCCCACCACGGGACCAATAACCTCGTTATGTCCTTGACCGTATAAGTAAGTTCTTCGGGGTGCGTCCGTCGCCGGTTCAGCCCGTAGGGCTGGTATCGGATGTGATAGAATAATAGAGGGAGAAGACAATCAAGCGGATGATGCGCGAGGGATTGGATGCGTTGCTGAATCCCCGGTCGGTCGCCGTGGTCGGGGCGTCTGCGAACCCGTCGAAGATCAGCAACGTGGTCCTCAGGAACCTTTCCAAGGGGGGCTTCAAGGTCTACCCGGTGAATCCGAAGGAGAAGGAGATACTTGGCCTCGAGTGCTTCGCCTCCGTCTCATCGATCCCGGGGGAGGTGGACTTGGCGATGATTTCCCTCCCTGCGGGGTCCGCCGTGAAGGCGGCCGCCGAATGCGTCGAGAAGGGGGTGGGCGTGGTGATAGTGACCTCTTCCGGATTCGCGGAGAGCGGTCCTGCGGGGAGAGCGCTCCAGGGTGACCTGGTGTCCGTGTTCAAAGGCAGGAGCTCCCGCCTTCTGGGGCCGAACACGATGGGTGTGTTCGTCCCAGGCCTCGACCTCGACACGCTGTTGATCCCGACGGAGAAGAGCCCGCGACCTCCGGCCGGTTCCGTCGCGATGGTGTCGCAGAGCGGGGCCGTCGCGATCGCGTTCCTGGAGAAGGCAGCGGCCTTCGGGATGGGCGTGTCGGCATGCGTCTGCCTGGGGAACAAGGCCGACATCGAGGAGTGCGAACTGCTGGAGCATTTCGCCGACGACCCTGGCACAGACTGCATATGCATGTACCTCGAGTCCTTCTCGGACGGCCGCAGGTTCGTCGACGCCGCCCGGCGTGCTTCGAAGCGCAAGCCCGTCGTGGTGCTGAAGTCAGGCAGGTCCGAGGCGGGAGCCCGCGCAGCGGGCTCTCACACCGGAGCATTGGCATCCTCCTCGGATGCCTTGGTGGACGGTGCGCTGAGGCAGGCAGGCGTGATGCGTGCGTACGACGAGGAGGAGCTGGTCGACATGTCCCGCGCCTTATCGTACCTTGGCCATGCCGAAGGCGACAGGGTCTGCGTCGTCGCGAGCGCCGGTGGCTTCGGTGTGATAGCGGCAGACTATGTCGAGTCCTCGGACCACGGTTTCGGCCTCAGGATGGCCCAGCTATCGGAGAAGACGCGGGCGGACCTGACGGCCGTCATGCCGACGTTCTCCTCGGTCAGGAACCCGGTCGATCTCACAGCCGAGGTCACAGACGAGATGTACGACTCGGTGCTGAGGATACTCCAGGCCGACCCCGGCGTGGACTGCATCATGATGTCCCTGGAACTCCAGCCGCCCAACGTCACGAACGGCCTGGTCGATGTCGCAGCCAGGAGGCGGGCGGGCAGCAGGACGCCAATCGTTGTGAGCGCCTTCGGGGGAGGCGAGGGTCGGACGGCACTGTCTGCCCTCGAGGAGGGCAAGGTCCCCTCGTATCCGACGATCAGGAGGGCGGTGAGGGCTGTCGCGGCCCTCGTCGATAGGGGTGCCTATCTGAGAAGACAGAAATAAACGGGTTTGGGATTCCGGCCCCTGCCAGTGGCCGTTAGGCCATGGGCGGGAGACGTTCTCCCTCGGATAAGGGATGTGTTTGAGGTCACTCGCCGATTCTGAAGACCTTCGTGCCGCACTTCGGGCAAATGCCCTTCGTCGCCGGCTTCCCGTTCTTCAGCTTGACCTTCTTTGCATCCTTCATTTCAATAGACTTCTTGCACTTGACACAGTAGGCCTTGACCAAGTATCCCACCTTGTCCCTGTATCGTTTCGTGTTAATATAAAGCCTTTTTGATGATTTTTGGTTCTGGCATCCAGCGATATCAGGGCGGCAGGGGGCCGTCCAGAGGGGGGGAATCCTGCCGTTGCCAAGTATGATATACGTGGCCCAACTGATTCAGGTCCTCGGATGGGATGCCCGTGACCGCAGAGCCTGCGACCAAGCCACCAGCTCAGCGTAGCGGGAGGAATGAACCCTTCTCCTCGATGTACGCGAACCAAGTCGGGGTGAACTTCGGGAGGGGCATGGCTGACCCGTTCGTGCCCGCACTGGCCATACACCTCCAGGCCACGCCCGCCCAGCTGGGTTGGCTCCAGGCGTTCATAAGCCTCTTCCCGACGGTGATGCAGGTCCCCTGGGGGAAGTTCAGCGATTTCCTCGGCCGCAGGATACCCTTCCTCGTCGTCGGGGGCGTGATGTCGTTCGCGATGTACTTCTTCATGCTAGGCGCGATGAACGCCGGCCAGCTGATCCTGCTGGTGGCCGTGCAGATGTTCGTCGGGTCGATGATGATCCCCGCCTGGTCGGCCCTCGTCGGCGATGTGACGAACCCGCGCAACCGAGGCACCGTCATGGGGAGGTTCTTCGCGGTGTCGTCAGTGGCGAGCCTCGCAGCCACACTGTTCGCTGGGGCCGTGATGCCTGAGGGGTCTGGCAGCGTCCTCAGCGTGTATGCGATCCCATTCATCCTCGCCAGCGCGAGCGGCATAGTCGGCTCGCTCTTCCTCATGCGCGTCAAGGAGGGCAACAGGAGGATGTACGCCTCTCCGAGGAGGATGTTCACGTTCGGGCTCAGGTCCTTCATCTTCATATCGGACCTCACGGAGAACATCCACTTCCGGAACCTCGTCGTCCTCCAGTCAGCGTTCAACCTGATGATGTCCCTGGTGTGGCCCCTGTTCTATCTGACGTACTTGGACGTCCTGGGAGCGACCCTCTTCCAGATAGCGATAATGACGGTCATTTCCACGGGTGCCACCCTCTTCTTCCAGACGAAGGTCGGCAAGCTCCTCGACCTCATCGGGCCGATGCCTCAGATCCTGATATCCAGGTTCACCTTCATATCGGTCCCAGTGGTCTACGGCCTCGCGTCCGAGGTATGGCACATATACCTGATGAACGCCGCCCTGGGACTGGCGACCGCCATGTCCAACGTCGCTTTCTTCGCCTACATCCTCGATGTCGCGCCTGACGAGAAGAAGGGCGAGTACTTCGCGGTCTACAACACGATGATCGGGATAGCGACCTTCATAGGGTCCGTCGTGGGCGGCTATCTCGCGGTGTTCTTCCTCGACTTCTACGGCCAGAACATGATCCTCGCCCTGGGGGCCGTCTACGCGATATCCGCCTTCGGGAGGGGCGTCTGCGCCATGTGGTTCTTCAAACTGAAGGACCCTGTGGAGTACCGGCACACGCTGCGCGGCATGATACGGGACTGGTCTAGACGCCAGAGGGCGAAGTTGGGCACATAGCCGCCCTTTGGCCGATCACGCTAGAATAAGTCTGTGTTAAAGGGTTTGTGTGGCTTACTTCGTGAACTTTCTGCCAGCGATGTACGCCCTGAGATTGACTTTCTGGGTCCTCGGGACCCAGATGAGGTCCTTCTCTAGCTGGAACTGCTTGATCGTGCTCCAGACTGTGGTTGGTCTCATCTGCTTCACACCTCCTGATCGATTAGGCGCCGCCGTCCCTGCATCCCATCGGACGTCTGCGGAACCTAGCATGGTCTGCGCTTACGCCCGTCCTTGAGGGGACAATCCGATGGGCCGGTTTCATGCGCGTCCATGCTTATCGTACACTCCGAGCACTACCTGATATTATATGGTTCGCCCGTTACCTGTTATGCAATATTGTTGTAATTATATAAATCAGAATATGGTTCGTGAATCGACAAGGATGTGTCGGGATTCGTAGCCCGTGTGCACGTACCTGGTCATCTCTAAAAATCGCAGGTAAATTATACATTTGATAATATTTCAATATTATATATATTATGTAGCATATGCGAAAACGGGCGCCGATTATCGTACGGCGGGTCCCTCACGGGGTTGCATGCCCGGGGTCCGCATCCACGCCACGGACGATGTGTGAGCGTCTCCGCCGGGCCTTCAGCTGCCCGAGAACAGTATGATCAGCGCTATGGCTCCGAAGGCTGCCATCAACACGATGAAAAGGAACATCAACGCCCTCTTGTCGATCACACCATCACGTCGCCTAGTTATCCGGACTCCCACCTTTAACTCTTTCCGAGCCGCGATGCCGGGCTGGTCTCGGTAAGACGTATATACTAACAACGAGGATTACCGGCTCCATGTCTATCGAAGAACTCACATCGCTCACGAGCAAGGAACGCATCCTTCTCTACCTGTCTGAGTTCCATCACATGGATGACAGGTACGAGCTCCCGCAGGACCTCGTCCAAGAGACGATCTCGTTCTGCACCGGCGTCCAGAGGAAACATCTCTCCAAGTATCTGGATGACTTGATGACGGAGAGCATGATCATCGAGCGGAAGGCGCACATCCAAGGCATGAAACAGCGGATGAACGGGTATTATCTCAGCTCTGCGGGGTATTCGAGAGCGAACGAGATACGCGAAAGGATCAGCCAGGTGATGGTCGAAGTCAGGGATGACGGCCGTGTGTTGAAGATGAAGGTCTGTGACGTAGACGACGCGACACCAGCGCACGTGACCTTCTGCGACATCGTCAGGGAGGCCATAGCCAACGGGCAGCTCACGATGGCGGACCTGCTCAACATAAATGCCAGGAAACGGGCCGCCCTGGAGGCGAAGGAGCGGGTCTCCGACGTGTACAAACGCGCCCTTGAGACCGCCTGGAGGGACGGCCAGGTCACTGCCACCGAGAGGTTCCTCATAGAGGAACTCAGGAAGCATCTGAACATCACGGACGCGCAGCACCAGGCCTTGGAGGCAGAGATACTCAAGAGCGTCGCTCAGGACCACATGGAGTTCCTGAGGATATACCGCGGCGTGCTGGAGATCGCGCTCTCGGACGGTCAGATCTCCGGGGCGGAGGCGGACATAATCCGTGTCCTGCGCAAGACTTTCATGATATCGAGGGAGGAGCACGACCAGCTTCTCAGCGATGTGGAATCGACGATCTGCGGCCCGCCCGGTTTCCGCGGCGAGGATGCCTGAGCCCTCTCGGCGGCGCTCGAGCTAGCGCCTGATGGCCGCTTTCTCTTTGCCGGAAGGTCCCTCGAAGTACGCCATGGCCATCCTGGGAGTGTTGTGATGGTATCCCACACGGCCTGCCTTGTCCACCATTATCAGCCCCCCGAGGCCGTCGACCCTCCTGGCCAGCACCTCCAAGGCCCTCTCGCACGCGCCGAAGACGTCTCCGCTTTCGTCGAGCATGTCCAAGGCTGTCTTCGCGAGGACGACAGCCATTATCTTCTCCCCCCATCCAGTCGAGGAGGCGGCGCCCACAAGGTCGTCCGCGTACGCTCCCGCACCGACGATGGGCGAGTCGCCCACGCGTCCCGCGATCTTCCTCTCGGTGCCTCCGGTCGATGTCGCGCACGCGACATGCCCGTGGCTGTCGAGGGCGCAAGCGCCCACGGTGTCCTGCGGTTGTCCGGAGAACTCCTCTCGGGTCCTCAGGACCCCTGTCCTGAGGAACTCCCTGTAGTACTCGAGCTCCCTCCCCACGAGCAGGTCCTCGTCGGAGCACTCTTCGAAGCCGTTCGCGAGCGCGAACTTCAGTGCCCCGTCACCCGCGAGCATCGAGAAATGAGTGGTCTCCATGAGGCGCCGGGCGACCCTTATGGGGTTCCTGGTGTGCCGGAGGGCGGCCACGGCACCTGAGCGCAGCGACGCTCCTTCCATGATGACCGCGTCCATCTCGATCTGGCCGGCCTGATTGAGGACCGACCCCTTGCCAGCATCGAACACTGGGTCGTCTTCCATGTATACGACCGCAGCCTCGACCGCCTCCACTGCGGAGGCTCCGCGGACCAGGAGGTCCCTGCCGATGTCCGCAGCGCGACGACATCCTTTGACGTGCTGGTCGGCAAGGTCGTCGGGTATGTCCCAGGCGCCGCCGTGGACGACTATGGACGGTTCCATGCTCCGGGTAATCCGCGTGCTAGCGTATAATTGCTACACGGTCACCTTGAACACTTTGTCGTGTTGTCTGACCCTGTCCTTCACCTTGATGCCCACGGATTGCCCAGCCGTCACGCTTGGGACGGGCTTGCGGTCTATCTCCATCGATTCCACCTTCTGCTGGAAATCAGTGGTCGCGCCCTTGATCCGCACGGTGTCGCCGACGGACAAGGCGCCGGAGGTTATCTCGATGGCTGCTACGCACGGCTTGGCGAAGAACAGGATCACGCTGCCGATGAACTCCTCTGCCATGGTCCCCCTCTGCCGACTAATCCGCATACGTCTATTAGGAAGTTTGCAGAAATCCCTTGCTGCTGGCTCCGCGACATCGGCGCGGCCGGCCCGCGGACGCGTCCGTGCCATACGAGAAATCGCACGGCCCAGATGTCCAGCGTTCCGCGAAAGTTATAATAGGGAGTAGTGGTTCACTCATCTTGGCACGATAGAACGTCTGGGGATGGACGATGACAGGACTGGAGAAAGGCAAGCGCAAGCCCGTGGTCAGGAGGTGCCCGACGCCTCCCAGGTTCGCGGGGGAGATGCTCAGCGTCCTTTCCGATGTCATGTCCGTTGAGAACCTGGACCTCGTCCTTCAGAAGATCGCGGCCACGGTCGCAGAACTGTTCTCGGTCCGCGCGCTCATAATATCCGTTCTAGATGAGAACGCTCAGGTCTTCCGCGTGAGGGCGACGTATGGTTACGAGCCCGGGCGGGCGGAGAAGCTCCGGACATTCACATACAGCCGGCAGCGCCTCAGCAAGGACCTGGAAGAGAGATACAAGCTCATGGACAACGTCTACTTCGTACGCCCCGGGCCGGAGGAGTACGTGAAGGCGGACGAGCTGTTCTACATCCATCTGCAGGATATCACCAAACCGAGAGGGGACACGCAAGACTGGCACGAGCTGGACTATCTCAAGCTCCTATTCGCCGACAGGCACGGGGCGACCAATGGATACATCGAGGTGATAGAACCCGCCGACAAGAAGGTGTTCGACACGAGCACCATCGAGGCCATGCAGATATTCTCGCAGCTGGCGGGCGTCGCTATCGAGAATGCGAAGATGTACCAACAGCAGGTCGAGGTGGCCCAGAGGACCCAGTTCCTCGCGGACATCATCGCGCACGACATAAACAACTACAACCAGGCCGTGACGAGCTATCTGGCCATGGCTCAGTCAGACGGAGGCGACTCCGGCAGCAAGGGGAAGTTCCTCGAGCGCGCATCTTCTGCGGCGTGGTCCATCAGCGAGCTCATCCAGAGGGCCAGCAAGCTGGCGAAGATAGAGGAGGAAGGGGCGGAGAACATGGGCCCCATCGAACTGGGCGAGGTCCTCAAGGAGAGCTCGGCTACCGTCATGCGCGAGTCCCCGGAGCAGAATATCAAGATCAACCTCAAGCTGGGAGGCAACAGGTACTTCGTGACAGGGAACGAGCTGGCTGACGAGATATTCACGAACATCCTGAAGAACGCGGTCGAGTACGACCCGCACGACGAGGTCATCGTCGATGTAACGATAGGGGAGTTCTTCGTCGACTACATGAGGTACTGGTGCGTGTCGGTCGCAGACAGCGGCATAGGCATCCCGGACTCGAAGAAGGCCGTCGTGTTCGGGCGGTTCAACAGCCGCGACGACACGCCCATAGGCAGCGGGCTGGGTCTGTCGATTGTCCGGGCCGTCGTAGATGCGTACCATGGCCTGGTATGGATAGAGGACCGCGTACCTGGCGACCACTCGAAGGGCTGCGTGTTCAAGGTCGCGCTGCCCATGACTTCTGCGCGTTGAGCGGGCCCGGTAAGGTTTATGTCCGCCCGAGGCTGATAGGGCTGAGGGGTACGATGCGGCTCAAGGACAAGGTGGCCCTGATAACCGGCGGGACCGAAGGTATGGGGTATGCGACTGCGAGGCTGTTCCTCGGGGAGGGCGCGCGCGTGGTCGTGTCTGGCAGATCGGCTGAGAAAGGCCGGAGGGCGGTCGCCGAGCTCTCCAAGTCAGGTGAGGTCAGCTTCGTCCGCGGGGACGTCTCGGTTGCGGAGGATGCGAGGAGGATGGTCGAGGAGACCGTCGTCCAGTTCGGCCGCATAGACATACTGTTCAACAACGCGGGCATCTACATCGAGAAGTCGGCCGAGGAGATGACCGAGGAGGAATGGGACCGTCTCATGGATGTGAACGCGAAGGGCACGTTCCTCGTCAGCAAGTACGCGGTCCCCCACATGAAGCGCCAGGGTGGAGGGTCCATCATCAACAACTCCTCCGACGCCGGCATCATAGGTAACAGGAACTGCCCTGCGTACTGCGCATCGAAGGGGGCCGTCACTCTGATGACCAAGGCGATGGCCCTTGACTACGCAGGGTGCGGCATAAGGGTCAACTCGGTCAATCCCGGCACTGTCGACACTCCCATGCTCGATCGGGAAGTCAAGGCCTCGACGGACCCGGAGGCGTACATGGTCCGCACCGTGGCTGAGAGTCCGATGGGGCGGATCGGCCGTGCGGACGAGGTCGCGAAGGCCGTACTCTTCTTGGCTTCCGACGAGTCCTCCTTCGTCACCGGTGCCTTCCTCTCGGTCGACGGCGGCTCCACTGCCCAGTAGACGCCCCCAGTTCGTGAATAATCCTATATCCCGGTAACTCCCTGAACAACCTGCTCAGGGGGCATGCTGTGAAGCAAGAGGACAGGCGAAGCCAAGAGGTGCTCACGAAAGCCATCGCCATGGAGTTCGAGGGGAAGGACTTCTTCGAGCGCGCAGCCGGGAAGATGACGCGGAAGCGGTCCAAGGACATGTTCCTCAGTCTCGTGACTCAGGAGAAGAGACACATAGAGATACTGACTCACGAGCTCCGCCGCTTGGAGGACGGGCGCGGGTGGACCACTCTCGAGGACGCGGAGAAGCAGTCGGCTGCGTCGTCGGGCTCCCCGGTCTTCTCGAAGGACGGCGTCCGCCGGTTGAAGCTCAGGCCCGATGCAGGCGAGCTCGAGGTCATCGACGTCGGCATCGAGGTCGAGAACAAGTCGATCGAATACTACAGGAGTGCCGGCGAGTCCACCAAGGACAAGAACGCGAAGCAGATCTTCAGCTGGCTCGTGGGCGAGGAGTCAGGCCACCTGACGATACTCCGGGCCGAGCGCGACAGCCGGGCGGGCACAGGGTTCCATTACGACAACATGGAGTTCAGCCTCGAGACCGAGTGATGCTCAGAGGCTCCCGGACCTTATCGATTCGACGATGTGCAGCATGTCCGAGAAGACGGCATAGGCGGTCTGGGTAAGCGCGGGCCCCTCCTCGAGTATGGTGAGGTCCCCCATCAGGTCCGTCCTTATGGTCAGCGCGCTCGAGGTGCCTTCGACGGACCAGAACGAACTCTCCGGGCCTATCTTCTCCGGCCTGACCACGAGCTTCACGTCGTCCTCAGACACGGTCGCGCTCGCAATCAGTTTGATCTTCTGGCCGTCCGCGACCGCAGCTGCGAGCGCATCCGCGGACACATCCCCGACGCCGGTCCTGTCGACGTCGCCCGGGGTCTTCTTCGCGTCCATGAGCACGTTCGCCAGGGCCGTTATCTTGGCGGCGGCGTCCCAGCCGTCGATGTCGAGGGACGGGTCCGACTCCGCTATCCCTCTCGCCTGAGCCTCCTTGATCGCGTCCTCCGCGGTCCTGCCCCGGGACATCTCCGAGAGGACGAAGTTGGATGTGCTGTTGAGGATCCCCCGCAGGCCCAGGATCTGACAGCCCGGCAGGGTCTTCTCGACCAGGCTGAAGATCGGTGTCCCGTCCATGACGGTGCCCTCGAACCTGAGGTGCGCCCCTCGCGAGCGCGCCAAGGCCCTCAGCTCGTCAAAGGCGAACGCTATCGGCCCCTTGTTGGCCGTGACGACGTCCATCCCGCACTCCAGGGCTCTCGCGACGTGGTCTATCGCCGGCTGGCCGGACTTGACGTCCAATGTCGTCAGCTCTACGACCATGTCCGCGACGGTCTTCTCGATGATTTCGGCCGGGGAGAGGTCAGTGTGGGAGTCCGGGTATCCCAGAAGGCTGTCCTTCTGTTCGATCTCCTGGAGCACCCTCTCAAGGTCCAACGCCCTCTCGGACATCAGCGACCCGCGGGACCTCGTCGAGATGGCGACGACTTCGACGTCCAAACCCTTGTACCGCAGGAGCCAGGCGCGTTTGGCGATAAGGAGCCGGGCGAACTGCTGGCCGACATTCCCGAAGCCTATCACGGCGAGACGGAGTATCATCTGTTCACCTTCGTCGCGGAATTGCCCTCGCAGGTCCCGCGTATCTCACATCTTGGTGAATTCGTCCTTCGCCGCACCGCACTCAGGGCAAGTCCAGTCTTCGGGGAGATCCTCGAAGGCCGTACCCGGGGCTATGTTCTGGCTCGGGTCGCCCTTCTCGGGGTCGTACACCCAGCCGCAGATGTTGCACTGGTACTTCGCCATGTCTGCCATGACCGTGGTATCCCCTTGCATATACTTTTACTCTGTCCTCGGCCGGGATGCCAGGCTACTCCCCGCACTGGCGTCTCCGGGTTCGTGGCCTCCCCTCAGACCATGTACGGGGCGGTCGGATACGGGGATTGAACGGTTGTCGAACCGGGAGGACGAATTTCGGATTTCGTGTGACGATTATCCGACGAGGATTGAACCCCGGACGGAGAAAACCGCTCATGTTCTGTTCGATTGGATACTATTAAGTATAATCTCGCTTGTCTAGGCGCCCGGGGGGCTAGGGACTCCTCAATGTCGCTACTGACGTCCTGTGTCTCCGCCGCAAACGAATGGGATTTCGGGCAAAGGTGTTCGAATGAAGATAAGCAGCTTCAAATGGTTGTTCGGCAGGAACTCCGAGTTCTGGCCGACGAACATGAAGACTGGGATGTGGGCATGGGTAGGGCACAGGCTCACGGGGCTCGCCCTCGTGGCGTATGTGTTCCTCCACCTGTCGTTCATAAGCACAGCCTCGATGGCTGAGGGCGGCGCCGATTTCGACACGCTCATGGAAACGACCTCACAACCCTTGTTCGTCGCCATGGACTTCCTGCTTGTGATTGTGGTGATATACCACGCGATGAACGGGCTCAGAGTCGTCCTCTTCGACATGGGCATCGGTATCAGGCGCCAGAAGCTGGTGTTCTGGGTCACGATGGCCGTCGCGGCCATCCTGATCGTGGGAGGCCTGCTCGCGATATGGCACCTGGTGTTCCCAGCGGGAGGTGCCTGAGCATGGCCGAGAACAGGGTAGCGACATCCAAGGTCGCGGGGACATGGGCGTGGGCCGTCCAGAGGCTCTCCGCAGTGCTCCTGATAGTGTTCCTGGCGGTGCACCTCTACGCGTCCCACTTCATGGGCGTAGGCGAGGAGACCGGGGAGGAGCCGTTGATAACCTTCGACGAGGTCAGCATAAGGCTGGACCAGCTGCTGTACATCGTCGTGGACTTCGGCATGCTGTCGATGGTGCTCCTGCACGGCCTGAACGGCCTCAGGACTGTGATGTTCGACTTCGACATGTTCGTGAAGAGGAAGAAGCTGATAGATGTCGGCCTTTGGGTCGTCGGCGTCGGGACGCTCATCTGGGGCATCGTGATACTCTTCCCCTTCATAACCAGCGGAGGCTGAGCGAGTGTACTACCACAAGATACTGGTGATAGGGGGCGGCCTCGCAGGACTAAGGGCCGCCGTCGAGGCGGCCCCGAAGGTCGACACCGCGATCATCTCCCAGGTCCATCCTGTGAGGTCCCACTCGGGGGCCGCGCAGGGCGGGGTGAACGCCTCGTTGGCGAACAACCCCGCGGCGAAGGACGACACATGGGAGAAGCATGCGTTCGACACGGTCAAGGGCAGCGACTACCTGGCGGACCAGGACTCGGTAGAGTTCATGACCAAGGAGGCGGGCCCGTGCATATACGAGATAGAGCACTGGGGCTGCCCGTTCTCGAGGACGGACGAGGGCAAGATCGCCCAGAGACCGTTCGGAGGGGCAGGGTACCCGAGGACCTGCTACGCCGCCGACAAGACCGGCATGTACATGCTGCACACGCTCTGGGAGCGCTCGGTGAAGCTGAACGTGCCGCTCTACGAGGACCGGATAATGGTCGATGTCGTCGTGGACGGCGACTCGGTGCGTGGCGTCATCTGCTGGAACATGAGGACCGGGGAGCTGGAGCAGTTCATGGCCGATGCCGTCATAATCGCGAGCGGCGGCAGCGGTCAGATTTACGGCCGGTCCACGAACGCGCTGATCTCGACCGGTTCGGCCCAGTCCGCATGCTACAGGAGGGGCGTGCCCCTGAAGGACATGGAGTTCATCCAGTTCCACCCGACATCGCTCTTCGGCACGAACATATTGATGACCGAGGGCGCGAGGGGCGAGGGCGGTTACCTCGTCAACAACCTGGGCGAGAGGTTCATGTCCAAGTACGCCGCGAAGGCGATGGAGCTGGCCCCCAGGGACATAGTCTCCAGGTCCATACAGACGGAGATCAACGAGGGCAGGGGGATAGACGGGAAGGACTACGTCCACCTGGACCTCAGACACCTGGGCCGCGAGAAGATACTCGAGAGGCTGCCGGGCATCCGGGACCTCGCCATCAACTTCGTGGGCGTAGACCCGATAGAGAACCCGGTGCCCATCCAGCCCGGACAGCACTACGCCATGGGCGGGATAGACACCGATGTCGACGGCGCGACCAAGTTCAAGGGGCTGTATGCGGCCGGCGAGTGCGGCTGCGTGAGCGTCCACGGCGCCAACAGGCTCGGAGGCAACTCGTTGCTGGACACCGTCGTGTTCGGCAAGAGGTGCGGCCATGTGGCGGCCGAGTACGTCCTGTCGAAGAAGGCCCTGAAGGAGGGCGAGCCCGCGATGAACAAGTGCCTCAGGGAGACGAAGGCGCGCATCGAAGGCCTCCTCGATAGGAAGGGCACCGAGAACCACTCCGACATAAGGGCGGAGATGAAGGAGACCATGATCAAGAAGGTCGGCATATTCAGGGACAAGCCCTTGATGGAGCAGGCGCTGGCCGAGATAAAGGCGCTGAAGGCGCGCTACAGCAACATCTCCGTGCAGAACAAGGGCAAGGGCTACAACCTGGACCTGATGCGCGCGCTCGAGGTCGAGGGCATGTTGGATGTCGCGGAGGCCATCGTGATCGGGGCCCTCAAGAGGGAGGAGAGCAGGGGGGCGCACTCCCGGCTGGACTTCAAGGAGAGGGATGATACGAGGTTCCTGCAGCACACCATCGCGACCTACAGCCCGAAGGGGCCCGTCATCACGTACTCGCCTGTGAAAGTGACCAAGTACAAGCCCGAGGCAAGGAGGTACTGACATGGCTGAAGGAGAACTCACCCTGAAGGTGCAGAGGTTCGACCCGACGGCGGACAAGCTCCCGTACTGGCAGACCTTCGTCGTGAAGACCCGGCCTGGCATGACGGTCCTGGACGCGCTGTTCGAGGTGCTGAACCACCAGGACGGCACGCTGTCGTTCAGGTTCTGCTGCAGGGCCGGCGTGTGCGGCTCTTGCGCGATGGTCATAGGCGGCAAGGTCAGGCTGGCGTGCGAGACGCAGGTCGCGCAGTTCCTCGGCAAGGGGGACCTGATGCTCAGCCCGCTGCCGCACCAGACGGTCGTGAAGGACCTGGCTGTGGACTACACCCACTTCTTCGACAGGCTGAAGAGGATCAAGCCGTACCTGGTCGGGGCGGAGCCGTACCCGGAGAAGGAGTACATACAGTCGGTCAAGGAGAGGCAGCCGATCAACGAGCCCATCGACTGCATACTCTGCGGGTCGTGCACCAGCGCGTGCACGATGGCCTGGACCAACAACGACTACCTCGGCCCGGCCGCGCTCCTCAAGTCCTACAGGTTCCTCGCGGACACCAGGGACGTGATATCGGACGAGCGCCTCGACCTGGTCGAGAACGAGAGCGGGATCTGGCGGTGCCACACGCAGTTCAACTGCGTCGAGGTCTGCCCCAAGAAGCTGAACCCGACGGAGGCCATCCAGAAGATGAAGATGAAGGCCTTCAAGAGGAAGATCCTAGGCCGGCGCAGGGCCAAGAAGTGAGATCCGCAAACCCTAGATGACGGAGGGAGGGGCCTGGTCCCCGTCCTTCCATTCTCCATTTATCACATCGCACCTGCAGGTCTGCCGCCCCTAGTGCGGCGTCCTCACTGGCATGTGTAGCCGCCGTCGACGGAGAACGCCGTCCCGGTGATGAAGCTGGCGTCGTCGGATGCCAGGAAGAGGACGGCGTTCGCCACCTCGACCGGGACGCCGAGTCTGCCTATCGGGTGATATTCGCACAGCTCCTTCCGGTACTCCTCCACCGGCTTGTTCCGCGACCTCGCCTCCTGCCTGAACATGGGGGTGTCGATCTCGCCGGGGCAGACGCAGTTGGCCCTTATGCCCTTCTGGGCATAGTCGAGCGCGAGGCATTTGGTCATGAGCACGACGGCGCCCTTCGATGTGTTGTACGCTATGGCGTTCCTGTCCCCGACGAGGCCGCTGCAGGAGGCGGTGTTCACGATGGTCCCTCCTCCCTGCCCGAGCATGAGGGGCACGACCTCCTTGCACATGAGGAACACGCCCTTGACGTTGACGTCCATGATCCGGTCCCATGCCTCCTCGGACACCTGCTCCACAGTGCCCTCGACTAGTATGCCCGCGTTGTTGAACAAAACGTCGATCCTGCCGAGCGCCTTGACCGCCTCGGAGACCATCCGTTTCACGTCGTCGTAGTCGCTGACATCGCCAGTGATGAAGACCGGCTCGTATCCCTTCTGCTTGAGCTCATCGGAGACGGCCCTGCAGGAGTCCTCGGAGAGGTCCATTATGGCGACCTTCGCCCCCTCTTCCAGGAACCTCTCAGCAGTCGCCTTCCCTATCCCTGATGCGCCGCCCGTCACGACCGCGGTCTTGCCCACGAACCTTCCTTCGGACAATCGTACCATTCCTAGGTGTAATCGCGATTGTCGCTTTAAGCCTGTCCCAGGTCCCGCCCAGCAGATACAAATAACCGCTGACCCCTCAACACCCCGTCGATAGGAGCTGAGATACCGTGCCGAAGAAGGTCCTTGGGATGCTCGGGAGCCCGCGCCTGGACGGCACCGCCGCGCAGTTGCTGGACGCCGCGCTCGAAGGTGCCAGGTCTGCGGGCGCCCAGGTCGAACGGCTAGACCTGGCGGCCATGGACATCCGCCCTTGCAGGGAGTGCCGTGCCTGCGACAAGGCGGCCGCATGCTCGCAGCACGGGGACGATATGGCGGGCATCTACTCCCGAATAAGGGCGGTGGATGCGATTGTGCTCTCCTCTCCGATATTCTTCATGGGAGTGACCGCCCAGACGAAGGCGATGATAGACCGGTGCCAGTGCTTCTGGGTGGAGAAGTATGTGATGGGCAGGCGTGTCTACGAGGGCCGCGAACGGCCGAAGGGCCTGTTCGTCTCGTGCGCGGGCTCCCCGAAACCGACCATATTCGAGCCCGCGCTGCATGTCGCCAAGGCGTTCTTCGCCGCGATAGATTATCAATACACGGGCGAGGTGCTCCTGGGCCACACGGACGACCCCGGACTGCCTCCTCGGAAGGAGGCGGCATTGGCTCAGGCCAGGGACGCGGGCAGGCGGCTCGTGTGAATCGCTCGGACGATCGCCTCAGGCCAGCTTGCCCTTGGTCATCATCCTGACGACCTTGCCGTCGGTGCGCTCGACCTCGATGTTCACGCCCGGAGACGAGACGAAGTCCCAGTGCATGGTCGACTCTGACTCTCCGCCGTACGTGTTGTTGGACCCGAATGCGACGTGGACGGTGCCATGTACCTTCTCGTCGGTGAGGATGTATCCTATCGCCTTCTTTATCCTCGGGTTGTAGCCGATCCCCAGCTCTCCGACGTGCCTGGTCCTGACGGGCTTGTACTTCTTCCTGTCGATCGCCTCGCACTCCTTGAAACTGGCCACGAGGGCGTCCAGGTTCTTCTTGGCGGTGACCTGGTCAAGCAGCAGCTTCCCGTCCTTGAACTCGAGGTGTACATCGGTCACGAGCTTCTCGGAGATCCTGTCCCTCGTGATCGGGCAGAACAGCGTGCCCTCGCCCACGGTCTCCTTCGGCGCGATGAACAGCTCCCCTGCCGGGAGGTTCGCTCCCCTGTCCCCTGCGCGGAAGTCCTCGTCGCTCGTGAACCCGTCGTCGATGTTCAACCTGCGGCCGCGCACATTGACCCTGAAATCTGTGCCCTTGTCGTCCCAGACATGCGCCCACTCGGCATCCTTGAAGAATCTGGCCATGCCCTTGCCTATCTTCATCAGCTGCGAGCTAGGCACCGATATGCCACCGATGATGATGTCCTCGAGGAGGGGGTACGGCACGCCGAAGTTCTTCGCGGCGGCCTTCGTGGGCCAGCCTGCGTAGAGCCACTTCTTGCCATTGGTCTTGTGATAGATGATGTCGTAGAGCGGCAGAGAGGACTTCTGCTTAGCCGTGACCTTGTCCCTGGGGAACCGCTCAGCGATGCTCGGGTCGTCCAGGTCCTCGACTGTTATGAGCGTGTCCGCGGCCTTCGCCAGCGCGACGAAGGGTTTCGAGACCATCTCGAGGGTCTTCGCGGGTATCTCGTCGAACACCCTCTTGGCGTATCTGTCCGATGTGACGAGGATAGTGGGCACACCGCCGCGTTTGTAGCACTCTATGGCGATGTCCTCAAGCAACCGCTGAGTGTGGGCGCCGCCTCTTACGACGACACCCTCCCCTCTCTTCACGTTGCATGTGTCGACCATGCGCTTCGCGCATTCCGCTATCTTCCTGTCGGTGATTGTCATTGGGGGTCCCCTCTGGAGGGCGCCACGCATACACCGTACTTATAGGTATCGAACCCGCAAATCATCGGGTGTCAAAGGTTCTTCACGACGATCGCCGGAAAGCAGGTCCTCTGGTACTGAGAACAGAGCAGGCAGTTGGACATCACCGGCCCGCCCGCCTCGTCCGAAGATGCGACCCTGAACCCTATGCTCTCGAAGAACCGCGGGGCCCTCGCGAGGGCCCAGATCCTGTCGGCACCCCTCATCCGGGCCTCTGCCTCAATCTTCCTGACCAGCATCTGGCCGATGCCCTTCCTTCTGAGCTGCTCGTCGACTGCGAGCCACTCGACCGCGTATCTGTCGCCCTCACGCTTGAGGGCGGCGCAGCCGAAGAGGGTGTCGCCGATGTAGCATCCGTACGCGGTGATGACGCTGTCAAAGGTCCCGTCTTCGAGGCCGGAGCGGAGCGCGAGCGCCCTTACGGCGCCGTGGTCGTCGGTCTTCCGTATCTCCGGGGAACCCTGGCTCGCTTCGCCTGTCATGGTGAGTCGCTGAACGCTGTCCACTAGATATTGTTTTCGGACCTGCCCGATGCCCGTCGGGTTACGAGTCTGACCCGACAGAGCCGGACCCGTTCGTCTGCTTGAAGGATTCCTGTCCGTTCAACTTTGGGAAGGCGAGCTCCACGCACGTGCCTTCCGAATGGTCTCCCCGCACACGGTCGGATATGCCTATGACCCCGCTGTACCTGTCGACGAGGAGCGTGACGATCGAGAGCCCCATGCCAGTCCCGTTCAGCCTGTCCGGGGTCTTCGGGATGTTCGCTAGCAGGTCGGACTTGCGGTCGTCTGAGATGCCCGTGCCGTGGTCCTCGATGGTCACTCTCCACACGCCTGCGCCGTTCTGTATGGACACGTCCACCTCTGCCGTCGGGCTCGGGTTGTGTTTCACGGCGTTGCCCAGGAGGTTCATGAACAGGTCGTGTATGAGGCCGTCGGCGCCTACCACGCACTCGCCTTCTGGGCAGTCGAAGCTCACGACTATGTCCCTGGACGGGAAGTCCTTCTTGAGGGCGGATATGCACCTCACGAGCACGTCCCTGAGGTCGTACCTGCTCATCTCCGAGGCGCTCGTGGACCTCGCCTCTGAGAGCCTGTTCACGTTGTCGACCAACCCTTTCGCGGCCCTAGACATCGCGAGGGCCTTCGCCAGGGAGTCGTGGTTCTCGGAGTCCAGGGTCCCGCTCTTATCCATCTTCTCGAGGTAGTATATCAGAGGGCTGACCATGCTCCCGATGTCCCTGACGATGAGGTCCAGGTACGCCTGGGAGTCGTTCATCGCGGATATGGCGTCCGTGCACATCTTCGAGTTCTCGATCGCTATCCCGATCAGGTCCGCGAGGAGCTGTATCCGGTCCGCGGCGTCCTTGGAGGGTATCCGGTCGTCGGCGGTGTAATCGACCTCGATCCAGCCGATCCAGTTCCCCAGCCTGTCGACCATGAGGAACAACATGTAATCGAGCGGATGCCAATGGTCGGAGGACTTCCGCGGCTCGGCGAGGTTGGACACATCCACGACATAGTCCATGTCCTCGTTGGTCATCAGCGACTCCTGCTCCGCCCGCACGTAGTAGGTCCTGCAGTCGACCTTGTGCCCTTGGAGGAGGTCCTTCTTCCTCCTGTCCATGGAATAACAGTGCCTCCTGATGGCGGCGGCGTTGTCCTCGGGGAACCCTTTGACGCACCTCGGCACGAACGTGCCGGTCTTGTCATCAAGGACGCATATGACCAGAGCCTTCACGCCGAAGGACGATGTGATGGTCCCCGCGGTCTTGTCGAGGAGCGTGTCGATCGGTTCGGCTCGGGATATCAGCTTCAGAATGTCGAGCAGGTCCGAGATCGGCATCGAGCCAGGCCTGGATTCCTCTAGGCCGTCAAGGCTGAGACTATGCTCGCCGCTCTGCATCCCGATCCCTCAGGACCTCGTCCTGCAGCTTAGGATTCATTCCATCTTATAAAAAGGTGTCGTAAGTGGTGGCCGCACCGCTCCGCGCGCGAGCCAGTGGTCGCGAGTCCCGGCCCTCAGGTCTCCTCGCTGTCCCGTTTCGCGTAGTACCTTATCTCATGCTCGTCCCTGTATCCAGCTCTCAGGAAGAGCGTCTCCGACGCGTCGTTCTCGCCCTCGATCAATATCGAGAACACGCCTCTCCCTCTCTTCCTGAGCGCGTCCTCGCAGGCCTCGACCAGGGCCTTCGCGATCCCCCTCCTCCTGTGGCTGGGCACGACCGCGAGCCTGTTTATCCAGCCCTTCCTACCGTCGTCGGTGGCTAGCGCCACGCCCACCATCCTGGGTCCTTCGAACGCCCCGATGAAGAGGTCGGGGTCCCGCTTGAGCTGGGCCCGGAGCTCTTCAGGGGCGTCTCTCCCTTTGGTCCGACATGGCAGCCCCGCTTCTCCCCAGACGCGGGGCACCTGCTCCAGGTCTTCCTCCGTCAATGTCCTCACGATGAGTTCTGTGCCCGCCCTGTCTGATGGCATGTTCTCTCCCCCGTCAATGGCGGACCATTAATAAAGCACTAGCCTCGGGGTCCTCGTTCTTTGGCTAGTGAAACAACAATCTATAAGCGGTCCAGGCATAATCCGGCAGCCGTCGAACATGGGACTCACAGAGGAAGTCGCGGACATCCAGCGTAGATACGGTATCGTGGGCCGAGCGAAGGAGCTCGAGAAGGCACTGGCATCGCTGCGCTCGAGGAGGCACCTGATGATCGAGGGCCCGGTCGGAGTCGGCAAGACCGTCCTAGCAAGCGCCGTGGCCATGCACCTCGGTGTGAAGGTGTTCCGCGTCGACGGGGACGAGAGATACACGGAACAGAAGCTCTCGGGATGGTTCGACCCGCCGTTGGTCCTGCAGAAGGGTTATGTCAAGGATGCCTTCGTGCCGGGGCCGCTCACAGAGGCGATGCGCGCAGGCGGCGTACTGTTCGTCAACGAGCTCAACAGGATGCCCGAGGGCGTCCAGAACATCCTGCTTCCCGCCATGGATGAGGGGATCATCGATGTGCCCAAGATAGGCACGGTCCGCGCCGAACCTGGCTTCGTAGTCGTCGCGACCCAGAACCCTCGCGAGTTCGTCGCGACCACGGCTCTCTCCGAGGCGCTGTCCGACCGGTTCGAGCTATTGCTGATCGATTACCAGCCGGAGCCTGAGGAGGTAGAGATCGTCTCAAAGAAGCTCCCCGGTGTGCCGCCTGAGGTGGTGTTCAGATGCGTGTGGATCGCGCGCAGGACGCGGACTCACCCGGACATAAGGCGCGGGGCGAGCATAAGGGCCGCGACGAGCATGGCCGAGCTCGCAGGCGTTTTGTCTGGCGATGTCCTGGAAGGTGTCCGGAGAGCAGCCCAGATGGCGGTGCCCACCAGGATCGAGATGCGGGAAGAGTCGAACGCGACGGTCGAGGAGGTCATCGACGGGATCGTGAACGAGTGCTTCTCGCTGCCCGCCCCCCCTCCGGGCGCGCGCCCTCCGCCGCCCGCGGAGCCCGAAGGTGACAGGCACGGCTCCGGCCGTCCTCGGGAGAAGGTGGCCGGGATAACGGACCTGGTGCCGATACTGGAGCGGATGAACGGAGGGGAGGAACTGGACGATGACGACATCGGCTGGGAGATCGCCAGGAACTACTCGCACCTCAGGTTCTCGCTCGGCTCCCCTGTGCTTGCGGAGCTCGCTCGGAGGATAGCCATCAGGGCGACGATAAGACGCGTTCTTCAGCTACTCGGGCCAGTGTCGTTGCCCACACGCGTGGAGAGGACGACGTTCTCTCAGGCGGAAGATGGCGAGATAGATGTTGATGAGACGCTCGAACGGATGCTCGGTCATGACAGGATATCGCCTGAGGACATCGTCGTCGAGCAGCGTGCCCCGAGAGAGCTCGCAGTGGCTCTGATTCTCGATGCGAGCCTTTCGATGACCGGCGACAAGCTCGCTATGGCCAGCGCGGCGATAGCCGTCCTCGCCTACCGGTTGAAGACGGTCGATTATCTCTTGATAACCTTCAACGACCGGCCCAACACGGTCAAGAGGATCGGCGAGCCGCAGAACCTCGACGACCTCGTCTCGGACCTTCTCTCCTCGAACGCCTCGGGATACACCGACATCGATCAGGCACTGAGGAAGGGGAGCGAGGAACTGCACCGCGCGAAGACGAGGAACCGCGTGGGGATACTGATCACGGACGGCAACTACACCGTGGGCGCTGACCCGAAGCTGGCGGCATCCGCTTATCGGCGTCTGTTCGTCGTGATGACGAAGAGCCATGACTGCAAGGCAGGAGAGTGCGAGGCCATGGCGGCCAATGGCGGCGGCCAGATGTTCACCGTCTCTTCGTTCGACGAGATCCCCCGCGTTCTGTACCGAGTGCTCAGGATGGTCTCCCAGGGCGCCCTGGCGCAGAGATGATCCCTCGAAGCCCTCCCGCCCCTTCTGATGCATGTAGTTGAGCATCGTTGCCCAGTATGGTGCATCCGCATCATGGGACGTATATCAAATTTGTCCGAGTCGAGGAGGCGCATTCCAGCATGCCGGGACAGGGCTTTATAATCTCAGCAGACAACATCTCTATCGAACTTCCTCCCCCCTCTTCTTTTTTCTGTTTCTCTTTTCAGAGCGCATGCCGTTCATGGGAAGTCCCTGCGTCATGCGCCGGCGTCTCTCGGTTCCCGCAGAGGAAGATCAAGGTTCGTCGGCAGTTAGGGCGCCGCGAAGCGAACGCAGAATCTTACCAATGCCCGTCGAAGCGGAGCCGGGGTCAATATGAGATGCGTGATGAATCCGGCGTGTCGAATATTCTCCGAAGAGTTCGAGGAACATCGTCTCGAGCCGCTCCATGAATCTGCAACCCGTGTGAACCTGGTCCAATAAATAGATTTAATAACTTGGTTTCACAATTCGTTCGAATCATGGCCATAGTTCCGAGGATGATGTTCAACACCAAGGGTGTGGGCAGACACAAGTACGAGCTCCAGTCTTTCGAGATGGCGCTCAGGGACGCGGGGATCGAGAAGTTCAACCTTGTGTCCGTCTCCAGCATCCTTCCTCCTGGATGCAAGATCGTCACGCGCGAGGAGGGGCTCAAGGAGCTCAAGCCAGGGCAGGTCGTCTTCCTCGTGATGTCGAGGAACTCCACGAACGAGCCGAACCGGATGGTCGCGTCGTCGATAGGCGTCGCCGTGCCGGCGGAAGGTTCGCAGTACGGATACATCTCTGAGTATCACGGCTTCGGCACCAACGCGGAGTTCGCGGGACACATGGCGGAGGACCTGGCTGCGACCATGCTCGCCACCACCCTCGGCATACCGTTCGACCCGGAGAAGGATTGGGACGACCGCGAGGACCAGTACAAGATGAGCGGGAAGATCGTCAAATCCTTCAACGTGACCAAGACGGCCGAAGGCGACAAGAGCGGCGGGTACACCACGGTCCTGGCTGCTGCGGTGTTCGTCTGCGACGAAGTCGCAGAGAGCCATCCCTGCTGACCGAAGCAATGAAGGTCGGCGGAGTAGTTGCATGTGTCGGCTGAGAGGGGGTTCGTGACATGTCTCGCACTGGCAAGAAGGGTTCTCGGAAGATCGGGGAGATGAGCGACGGTTCCGGCGACAGGCTGGAGTCTTTGACCTCTCTGGACCTCAGGGCATGCGCGTCGGTGTCCGACCTCGTAGAGGCCATGGGCAGGTGCAGCTTCGGCGCGAGGAGCGTCGGAGAGGCCGCTCATGTCATCGAGACGATGGTGGAGGACAAGGACTGTTTCAAGGTCCTTACGCTCTCGGGGGCGATGACCCCTGCGAAGATGGGCCTTGTCATATGCGACATGATCGACCTCGGCATGGCCGACGCGGTCATATCCACGGGCGCGATCATGGCCCACGGGATGGTCGAGTCGGCCGGGCTCACCCACTTCAAGTACAATGAGTCGATGAGCGACACCCAACTGTATCACAAAGGATACAACCGGATCTATGACACGATCGAACTGGAGAAGAGCCTGGACGACATGGAGGTCATCTTCAGGAAGGTCGTCGAGGACGTCTCCGACAAGTACGAGTCGCTCTCGAGCTTCGAGCTGAACTGGCTCATAGGGGAGTACCTTGCCCAGAACACGTCTGAGGAGCAGCGGGGCATACTCAAGTCCGCATACCTGCGGAAGGTCCCAGTGTATGTCCCGTCTTTCACGGATTCGGAGCTGGGCCTGGATTTCGGCGTGTACCTTCGCCGGATGAAGCTCCAGAAGAAGAGGGCTGTCAGGTTCGACGCGTTCGCGGACCTCGAGGACTACACCAAGAGGGTGCTCGACTCGAAGAAGCTCGGGATACTGACGATCGGGGGCGGCGTCCCGAGGAACTGGGCGCAGCAGGTGGGCCCGTACCTGGACATCATCAACAAGAGGGTCGGCACTGGCGGAGGCTTCAAGCGTTTCGACTACGCGGTGAGGATATGCCCTGAGCCAGTCCACTGGGGAGGCCTCTCGGGATGCACATATTCAGAGGGCGTCTCCTGGGGCAAGATCAAGCCTCGCGCGGAAGGAGGCATGTACGTCGAGGTATACAGCGACGCGACGATCGCCTGGCCGTTGATCATGCGAGCGGTCATGGAGCGCCTCCAGAAGAAGGGCAGGATAGAGCTGTGAGCGTCATGGCGCGCCCGCCACTCTCGTTTGACCCGTGAGCCGCTCCAATCCAGCTTCTATCCAGAATCTTAATATCGATTGCTGTCAGTAACGGTGCCGTCCGCGACTCTGTCTCGTCAGGAGCGGACAGGATGTGTTCAGTTTGGATCTAAGCCTGCCAGCATGGGTCGCCGATTGGGCCCGGAAGGCGCCGGACCTCAAGGTCCCGCCTCCTGGGCCGAAGAGCAAGGCCATAATCGAGAAGGACAGGAAGTACGTCTCCCACGCCTATGACAGGCTCTTCCAGTTCACGATGAAGAAGTCCTCAGGGGCCGCCATCATGGACGAGGACGGCAACGTCTACCTCGACTTCTCGGCCGGGATATCGGTCCTGAACGCTGGGTGGTCGAACCCCAGGGTCGTCCAGGCCATAAAGGACCAGGCGGAGTCGCTCACCCATTCGCTCGCCAACGACGCGTACTTCGACAAGGAGGCGGACTTCGCCGAGCTGCTGGCGAAGATATCCCCCGGAGGCGCTCTCGAGTCCACGTTCTTCGGTAACAGTGGCGCCGAGGCCGTGGAGGCCGCCATCAAGCTGTCCCGGTACTACACAAAGGGGAGTGAGCACATCGCCTTCATGGGTTCGTACCACGGGAGGATAGGCAACGCTTTGGCCATGGCGAGCCGTGTCAAGTACAAGTACGGCCACGGGCCGTACGCTCCAGGCATATTCTTCGCGCCATATCCGTACTGCTACCGCTGCTGGTTCAACCAGGAGTACCCGTCCTGCGGGATGCTCTGTGTGGACTATCTCGAGAAGGGCATACTCGAGTTCGGGGGCCCGAGCAACGACCTCGCCTCGGTCTTCGTAGAGCCGCTTCAGGGCGAGGGAGGATACATAGCCCCTCCGAAGGAGTTCATGCCCCGCATGAGACGCCTGTGCGACCAGAGGAAGATGCTCCTGGTCGCGGACGAGGTCCAGTGCGGCCTGGCCAGGACGGGCGAGGTCTGGGAGTGCAACTCGACCGGCACCGTGCCCGATATCCTGATTACCGGCAAGGCGCTGGGCGGAGGGATACCTCTGGGGGCGATAGTCGCGAAGAAGAGCGTCATGGATGTCTGGCGCCCAGGGTCCCACTCGTCCACGTTCGGAGGGAACGGCATCAGCATGGCGGCCGGGCTGGCCCATGTGAGGGAGATACTGGAACAGGACCTTGCGAGCCGGTCCAAGGTCTTGGGCGCGCATGCCATGAAGCGTCTGACTGAGCTGAGGGACAGGTACGAGATCATAGGGGACGTGAGGGGCAAGGGGCTCATGATAGGCGTTGAGATAGTCAAGAGCAAGAAATCGAAGGAGCCGCTCTACGTGCCTCAGATCCAGGGCCTTGCCTGGAAGAAGGGCCTGATGATGATAACCGCGGGGATGTTCGGGAACGTGTTCAGGATCGCCCCGCCGCTCGTGATATCCCAGGAGCAGTTGGATCTGGGGATAGACATATTCGAGGAGACGATCAAGGAGACCGAAGCGGGCATGCAGTGACCCTGGCTGAAGCCAGGGCCCCTCTGCATGGCAGAGGTTATAACCTGCATCCTCGATTCCGGGCGGAAGCGAACGGTCAGGTGCATATCTTGGTGACGGTCGAACGGAAGCGCGTCAGGGCGCTCATGGAGCAGGAGACTGCGAAATTCCTCAAGACTCACAAGAAGTCCAGGAAGCTGTTCGAGAGGGCGAAAGGCTCGCTCCTCGCAGGGGTCCCGATGAACTGGATGGTCAGGTGGGCGGGGCCGTACCCCGTGTTCGTCACGGATGCCAGGGGCTCGTACATCAACGACGTCGACGGCAACAGGTATCTGGACCTCTGTCTCGGGGACACGGGCTCCATGTTCGGCCACTCGCCCAAGCCGGTCGTGGATGCCGTCAAGAGACAGATATCGAAGGGCATCACGATGATGCTCCCGAACGAGGACTCGGTTTGGGTCGGCGAGGAGCTTTCGAGACGGTTCGGGCTGCCGTACTGGCAGGTCGCGATGACGGCCACGGATGCGAACAGGTTCTCGATTAGGCTCGCGAGGGAGGTCACCAAGAGGAAGTACGTCCTGGTGGCTCACGGTTGCTACCACGGGACGGTCGACGAGACCCTCATAAGGCTCGAGAACGGGAGGCTGCTCCCAAGGGAAGGGAACATAGGTCCCCCGGTCCCGCCGACGATGACGACAAAGGCAATCGAGTTCAACGATGTGGACGCCCTCAGGAAGGCCCTGAAACCGAAGGATGTCGCGTGCGCCCTCATGGAGCCCGCGATGACCAACAGGGGCATCATACTCCCGGACCCCGGGTATCATGACGCCCTCAGGGAACTGACCGAGGAGACGGACACTCCCCTGATAATCGACGAGACCCACACGCTCAGCTGCGGAGTCGGAGGATACACGGGAGCGTACGGGCTGAAGCCCGACATGATCACCATGGGCAAGCCGTTGGCCAGTGGGGTACCTGTCGCGGCCTTCGGCATAAGCGAGTACATCTCGGACAGGGTCATGGACCGCATACTGAGCGAAGGCACGGATGAGAGCGGCCTAGGCGGGACCCTCACCGGCAACGCGCTCGCGCTCGCCGCGATGAGGGCGACCTTGGAGAGCGTCATCACGAAGCAGGCGTTCAAGAAGATGATGCCGTTGGCGGAGAGGTTCGAGAAGGGCGTGAACGACGTAATCAGGGGCAGGGGGGTTCCATGGCATGTCGCGCGCCTCGGAGTCAGGATAGAGTACCACTTCCAGCCGACCGCTCCTAGGAACGGCACCGAGGCGGACGCGTCCAGGGATTCGGAGCTGGAGAAGCTCCTCCATCTGATGCTGCTCAACAGGGGCATACTGATGACGCCGTTCCACAACATGGCGCTCATTGCCCCGTCCACGACGAGGACCGATGTGGACAGGCACACCGAGGCCTTCGGCGAGTGCGTGGACGCCCTGATCGGGTGATCCGCGCTACCTCTTCGGCTTTGGGATGACGCAGATCATCCGGATGGGCGTGTCCCCGTCGTTGACGAACTGGTGGAGTTCATCGGGCTCTATGAAGACGGCATCCCCCTCCGTGATGGCGACCTTGCTTCCGTCCAGCACGACCTTTCCGCTCCCGGAGACGATGAAGACCTCGTGCTCCCAGGCGTGCCTGTGCAGGGGCGTGTGCCCGCCCTGGGCGATGTCGAACACGCGCAGGTAGAAGTTCGGGGGGCCCACGTTCTCCGCGAGCAGCGGCCGGAAATCGACGCCTTCAGTACCTTCGACGGGGACGCTCCTGACGTCCTTGCGGCTGACCTTCTTCATAGGGATGGGACCATCGAGCATCGTGATAAAACTTGTTAGAAGTGTCCACGGAAAGAGTTAAACGGACGTCTTCTATAGGCATGCTTCGTGCCCGATTACGAGATCACACATCTCACAGAGTCTGACCTGGCCGACGTCGTGTCGGTCATCCAGAGGTCGAAGGAGCCGACAAGTTTCGAGCGGGCTCCGACGGTCGACGAGTTGAAGGCCTATACCATCATTGACTCCGACTTCCGTCCCGATGGTAGCTGGGTCGTCAGGTCCTCCGGCGAACCGGTGGGCTACGCCCTTGCATTCATCGAGGCGAACAGGTTGTCGGCGGGCCTAGACGACGCCTACTTCGAGTTCTACATAGTGCCTGAGGCGAGGTCCAAGGGTCTGGAGCAGCAGTTGGGCCGCCTCGCGACGGAGTACGTCTCGTCGAGGGGTGTCGGGAAGGTCAAAGCCAGGAGCCTTTCGACTGATTCATGGCGGATAGGGCTACTGGAGTCGCAGGGGTTCTCGGAGGCGTACAGGGTCTACTTCCTGGTACGTGGGAACGGCGCGCAGCTACCGGACGGGCCGATCCCGGAGGGCATCACGTTGGTCAGGCGGCCATACAAGGAATGTTCGGACGAGGAGATGACTCGGATAGTCGAGGCGTTCAACATCACCTTCCAGGACCACTTCAATTTCGCCCCGGAGAAGCCGGAGAGGTTCATACAGTACAGGGACGCGAGCGAGGACCCCGAGTGTTTCTCGCTCGCGATGGCCGGGGATGAGATCGCGGGTCTGTGCCTGTCTGCGGAGGACAGGACGTACAACGAGGAGCGAGGTGTGAGTTGGGGCTGGATAAACATACTCGGGGTCAAGCCACAATACCGGCGGAAGGGCCTGGGGAGATTCCTCCTCGTCGATGGCATGAAGTGGGTCGCTGAGCGGCGGATGGAGTCGACGCGGATAGGCGTGTATGCGAAGAACGAGAAGGCCCTGGAACTCTATCTCTCTCTCGGGTTCCAGATGGACACATCAAGCCTTTGGCTTGAGAAGGCGCTCAAGTGAGGCTTCGCGAGACCGCGGCATCTTCTGGGACTCCGTCCCAGGCGCTCCTGTCCCGCGCGTCAGACGCAGCTGTCGGACGGACGGCGTCCGACCGAGTCTTTAACTAGGTCTCCGGCCTCAGTGTAGCGATGCGCTGCACCCACTGCGAGAAGTGCTGTCGAGATACGGAGATGATGCTGTGCGAGGCGGACCTCCGCCGGCTCGAACGCGCAGGATATGCACGGGGCGAGTTCTCGCATGTAGGGGATGACGGTGTACGGAGACTCCGCAACAAGGACGGTTACTGCCACTTCTACGATGTCGGCGCGAAGCGCTGCTCGGAGTACGCCCGCAGACCTCTGGGCTGTGTCCTCTATCCCGTGAACATGTCTTCCGATGGAGAGATCGTCTTGGACGAACTGTGTCCCGAGGCGGACAGTGTGACCTCGGACGAGTTCGAGGAGAAGGGAAGACGCTTGCAGATGCTGTTAGACACCATTGCCACCGAGGCGAGTAGGCCTCAGGGCCGAAGCTGACCAATGCACCTGGGCTGCGGAACGGCCGGGCCTTCTGTCAGGTCAGACCAAGCTTCTCGCCCATGCGGCGGCTCGCTCCAGCTCCCCTTCCTTGATAGGTCCGTCTTTCTTCCTCACGATGAACCCCTCCGGCGGAGCTGCGAGGACTCCTCCCTTCGATTGGAGCGTGCCGGCCGCCCTAGGTGCCGCGTAGCCGAATATCTTGGTCATTCGGGATGCGAACCTCGTGTCGAAGGTCGCCACCTTCACTCCCTTGAGTGCTCCACCCTGTATACCGTCCAGGAAGCTCTGCATCGCAGGCGTCGGCCGTCCGCCGTGGGTCGGGGACCCTATGATGAGCAAGCCTATGTCGTCCAGACCTTGTGGGTCGGCTGTTCCGACTTTGCGGACTTCAGCTCCCCCCGGGACGGCGTCTCCTATCGCCTTCGCGATAATCTCCGTGTTCCCGTAGACCGAATCGTATACCAGCATGGTCTTCATCAGATCCCTCCAGCGAGAATGTCGAGCGCCTAATCGACTTGCACGGGCTTAAAGTGGCGCCTTTCTGCGGTATTCCCGTCAGCGTCTGCTGCTGGCGAGAGGGTCGCCAGTCGCCGTTTCCATCGTGCCATTCCATGAACGCAATCCTTTTGTACGAGGACAGTCCTGATTGCATACGCCAGGAGAAGGCGGATGGCTGACGGTAGGCCCGTTCTCAGAACGGGCCGGCTGAGGAAAGTCCCCTCTCCAAGAGAAGGTGGGCCGCCAGAGCGGCAGGGCGAGAGTCCTGGCAAGGGCACAGAAACGGCACAGCCTCGGGATAATGTGATGATTCCCCTGGGGATGAAGTCTCCCGAGGATATGGTGAAACGGCGACCCCCCACCGGAGCAAGCTCAAACGGCCGAACGATCTCTCATCGACGGCGGGTAGAGTGCAATAGTCGGATGCCATCACCGTCGCAAGACGGGAACAGAAAGGGGCTTACG
>CAZAUI010000014.1:0-46925 GCA_964488505.1 uncultured Thermoplasmata archaeon
TCCTCTACGGCCCCGAGAGGGGCGCACGGCCGGAGCCGAATGCGACGAGTTGCTAAGAACGGTGGTGGCCCGGGAGGGCACCACCCGCTAATGCAACAGAACCCAGTGAAACTTGTGGCGGTCAGACCGCGTCAGTATCGAACATCCTTCAGTCCTCGGTCCGCATCCCCGATTGACACGGGGCAGGGTTCGAAAGAACATCAGAAAGGGAAGGGTTTGAGGGGTTTAGGCGGGTCCGGCCTTCACGCTCACCTGTATCTCGTGCCGCAGTTGGAGCAGAACGCCGCGTTGGGGTCTATCGGTCTGCCGCAGGTCGGGCATTGGCCGGTCGCGAGCGCCTGAGAGGCCGCCGGAGGAGGCATCATCGACGGCTGTGTCGGAGCCTTCCTCCTGCCGACGACGAGTATGACGACGATCACGACTATGGCGATGATGACTATGATCGAGATGATGAGCATCCAGAACACCATCGAAAGGGCCGCCTCGGCCTCCTCGAACGTCCCGGACAGGTCGAAGCTCAGATGGGCGATCGACGAGCCCTGGTTGAACCAGGTCAGCGTATAAGTGCCGGACGTGTACGACGGGACTATGCCGCTGCCCGAAGTGGCAGCGGTCTCGTACGGGACCTCGTTCTCCAACGGGTCCGTCACCACGAAGTTCAGCTGGACGTCCGAGCTCCACGAATATGTGAAGTACTCCAGCAGTGAAAGCTCCACCTCGACCGCGTACGAATCGCCGGGCAGAATAGCCCGCTCCTCAGCGGAGACACTGGACGAGAAGGCTAATACAGACACCAAGCAGAGCGCCGCAAGGGCGGACATCGACTTCCTGTTCATGGCTATCATCCTCTGCTCGGCATCGCGGTGCACGAGATATTAACTTTGCCGGGCGGGAGACCTCGCCAGACATCAGTCGTAACTTCCAAGCATTTAATAGGCTCCCTGGCTGTGACTGTCAGGATGGCCCGCCCGGACCTAATCCTGCTTCATCCGCCGAGCGTAATAGACTTCAGGGAGAAGGCCCTGCTCCCGGGGCCTGTCAGCGACCTGATACCATCGACGCCAGTGTTCGAGATGTACCCGATCGGCTTCACCACGATAGCGTCCCACCTGGAATCCAAGGGGCGCGAGGTGCGCATAGTGAACATCGCGAACAAGATGCTCATCTCGAAGCGGTTCAGCCCGGAGAGGTTCGTCAAGTCCCTGGATGCGGGGATGGTCGGAATCGACCTGCACTGGATGCCGCACGTACAGGGCGCGCTCGAGCTCGCGAGGATGGTGAAGGCGCATCACCCCGAGACGCCCGTCGTCCTGGGAGGGTTCAGCGCATCTTACTATCACATGGAACTGCTGTCCAAGTACCCCCAGGTCGACTTCGTCCTCAGGGGAGATTCGACGGAGGCGCCGATGGAGAGGCTCCTTGACGCCGCGGAGAAGGGCAAGGGGTTCGCCGATGTCCCCAACCTATCCTGGAGGAGCGATGGAGCGCCGAAGGCCAACCCGCTCACGCACGTCCCGGACACGCTCGACGACATCGTGATAGACTACGGTCTGATGGTCCGGAAGGTCATCAGGTACAGGGACCTCTCGGGCAACATGCCCTACAGGAACTGGAAGGCGAACCCGATGTCCATCGCCGTGGCGGTCAGGGGCTGTACGCACAACTGCTCGAACTGCGCGGGCTCGTGCGACTCGTTCGCGAGGAACTTCGGGAGGAAGAAGCCGGCCTACAGGTCCCCAGAGCTGCTCGCGGAGGACATATCGCGCGCGGAGGAGTACATCAAGGGCGCTACCTTCGTCGTGGGCGACATCCGGCAGCCGGGGAAGGCGTACGCCGACAGGTTCCTGAAGGAGCTGAAGTCGAGGAAGGTGAGGAACGAGGTCGTGATCGAGCTGTTCACACCTGCGGGCAAGGACTTCGCGCACCAGGTCGCGGGCAGCGTGGACGCTTTCAGCGTCCAGATGTCGCCGGAGACCCATGACGACGAGGTGCGGAAGGCCCAGGGCAAACCCTACACGACCGCGGGAATGGAGAAGTCCGCCGAGGCGTTCCTGGACGCGGGATGCAACCGGTTCGACCTGTTCTACATGATCGGACTCCCGACGCAGACCAGGGAGTCTGTCGAAGACACAGTCAAGTACACGCGCAAGCTGTACGAGCGCTTCAGGGACGGGAGACTGTACCCGTTCATCAGCCCGCTCGCGCCGTTCCTGGACCCTGGCGGCAACTCGTTCGAGCACGCGGACGCGCTGGGGTACAGGCTGTTCGCATCCACCGTCGAGGACCACATCAGGCTCGCGGCCATGCCCAGCTGGAAGTACGTCCTGAACTACGAGACCCGTTGGCTCTCGAGGGACGCGATCGTCGAGGCCACATACTCCGCAGGGCTCGGCTTGAACGCCATCAAGAAGGAGATGGGGCTCATCTCGGAGGAGACTGCGGAGAGGGTCGAGCGGAGGACCGTCGGGGCCCGCGAGATGATGAAGAGGATCGACGGGGTGGTGGCGCACGGCAAGGCGACCGACAAGGACCTCGAGGGGCTGAGGGAGGTCGCATCCAGGCTGAGCGAGTCCACCGTCTGCGAGAAGGAGGAGCTGGACTGGTCCGAGAGCTCGATATACGCGAGCATCCCGAGGATGGTCGGGGCGCTGCTGAGAGGGAGATGAAGCCGGTCGCGTGCCGATGCAGAGGCGAAAGACCTAGACATTAGACGGCCATTCGGAAGAAGAAGTCAATGGGACGCTATTCGACAGGCCGCCGCATCGCCAACGCAATCATCAAGGAGGACAAGCAGAGGTCCACCGGACGACGATTGCAGAAGGAGGCGGCCGCGAGGCCGGAGTCAAAGCGGATTGAGACCCGGTCCGGAGTGTTCTGGATGTCCCCAATCGAGGCTAAGCTCTTCGAGGCCATGCAACAGGAGGGCCTGTCCCCCGTCCCCCAGTTCCGGATAGAGGCATACTACGTGGACTTCGCGTTCCCGGACGTGAAGCTCGCCATCGAGGCGGATGGGGCGGCGTACCATTCGGACGACCGCAGAGAGAGGGACCGCAGACGGGACGATTTCATTCGCAGCCGAGGTTGGACCGTCCAGCGATTCCGTGGCACCACGATCCACGAGAAGGCAGGCAATTGCGCGTACGTCATCAGACAGGAGGTCAGGTCGCGTAGGAAGGCATTGGAGGACCGGGAACGGCAGAAGGAGGCTGTACGCAAGAAGCGGCACGAGGCGATTGCCCGGCCGTTCCGGAAGACGGCGACCCTGCTGAGACGCGGACAGAAGAAGTGAAGGACGAATCCGGACGCGGAGTCGCGCGACCGAGCACTAGCCGGATGCCTGCGCGCGGAGTTGGCTCAACATATATGTCCTCGAGTCCCAATCCGCCCGGTGGTGCGCAGATGATCCTCGGCATATACGGATACCAGGACTCCGGGAAGACCACTACCGTCGAGCAGCTGGTCGCAGCACTTGTCAGAGATGGGCTCCGGGTCTCGTCGGTCAAGCACTCGGCCCATGCAGACTTGGGCGACGAGTCCGGGAAGGACTCGTGGAGACACGCGCGAGCGGGGAGCGACCCCGTCGCGCTCGTGACACCCGAGGGTACGGCCGTCAGGGTCCGAAGGAAGACACCGACCGAGGACGTGGTGCGCATGTTGCAGGACTCGTTCCACCCGGATGTCATAATCATCGAGGGACTGAAGGAAGGCCCGTATCCGAAGGTGTCCCTCGGCGACATAAAACCCACGAAGGGCACGGTGATGTCCAACCCGAGCGTGAAAGAGCTCGTCACATACGTCGAGAAGGAGGTCGCGGTCGAGCGGGCCCTGGAATCCCTGCCCGGGCTGAACTGCCACAAGTGTGGCCTGGACTGTCAGTCGATGGCGGAGGCAATCGTCGAAGGCAGGAAGAACATAAGGGACTGCAGGGAGCTGCCGTCCAGGGACGTCGTCATCACTGTCGGCGGAAGGAGGATCGCCACAGGGACGTTCGTGTCAGAGATAGTCGACGACACCGTGCGGGGCATGCTGAGCAGCCTCAAGGGGTACGAGCCCGGCAAGGATGTTGAAATCCGTCTAAGAGCCAGGGGTGCGAAGGCGAAAAGCCTCAGGGCCAAGCGCCCGTGAACGGATTTCGACGCCCGTTCAGCCGTTCTGCGCTAGGTTTATCAACATCGAAGATATCACGAGAGCCAGTGGCCAATCGGCCTCGGCCGCACAAGTTGCAGACGGGGCCGCGGGGAGCAACATCGAACCCATCCGGTGACATTCATGCGGAAGATCTCTGAGATCGAGAAGGACCTCGACGCGTGCCTACAGTGCGGTTATTGCAGGGACCCCTGCCCGGTGTACAAGACCATCGGGTGGGAGTCGGCGACCCCGAGGGGCAAGGTGTATCAGCTCAAGCAGATCAAGAACAGGAGCCCCATTGACACGCTCCTCAGGAGACACGCAAAGATAGACGACAAGTTCGTCGAGAGGATATTCCAGTGCACCTCGTGCGCCGCGTGCGAGCACAACTGCCACGTGGAGATCAACTTCGCCCACCTGTGGGAGGAGGTCAAGGAGTGGCTCATATCCGAGGGCTACGGCCCCATGGAGGCCCACAAGAAGATCAAGGAGAGGGTAACTCAGAAGAGGAACCCGTACGACGAGCCCAAGGAGAAGAGGCCCGCGTGGCTCCCGAAGGACATCAAGCTCTCCGACGACCCTGAGGTGGTGTTCTTCACCGGCTGCACGGAGGCCTACAGGATGGCACCCCTTGCCGTGGCGACCGCGAGGCTGCTCGAGAAGGCCGGGGTCAGGTTCACACTGATGGGCGAAGAGGAATGGTGCTGCGGCTCGCCGCTCCTGAGGACCGGCCAGAAGGCCCTCGTCAGGGAGGAGCTCGCCCCGCACAACGTCCGCGAGATGGAGCGACGCGGTTGGAAGGTCATGGTGACCGCATGCGCCGGCTGCTACAACACGATCAAGAACGACTACCCGAAGATGGTCGGAAAGCCCTCGTTCGAGCTGTACCACATCACCGAGTACCTGGAGAGGCTCATCAAGGAGGGCAAGCTCAAGTTCACGAAGGAGTACAAGAAGAAGATAGCGTACCACGACCCGTGCCACCTCGGGAGGCACGCGAAGGTCTACGACCCTCCCCGGAACATCCTGAAGGCGATCCCGGGGGTCGAGCTGGTCGTGATGAAGCACGAGAGGGACGATGCGATGTGCTGCGGCGCCGGAGGCGGTTTCAAGAGCGCCTTCAACGACATGGCTGAGACCGTGGCCGCGGACAGGGTCCGTGAAGCGGTCGAGGCCGGGGCAGAACTCATCGTCACGTCCTGTCCGTTCTGCCAGGTCAACCTGATGGCAGGCGCGAAGAAGGCGGGCCTGGACATCAAGACCCTGGACGTCTGCCAGGTCGCGCTGCAGGCCCTTTAGACCTCAGACGCCTCTGCACTGCGTCGCTTCTGAGTTCTCTGAGAGCGTCAGAGGCGATCCACCTCGCCGCCCTCGAATCCGTCCTTGAGATCTTGACCGCGGTCCCGATCGCCGCTTTGTTCAGGCGCAGGTTGCGCTTCCCTATCTGCCTCAGTGCCCAGTTGACGGCCTTCTTGACATACGCCTTGTCGTCCACTGACTCGCGCTGTATGATCGGAAGCCATCGGAGGAAGACCGAGTCGGGGGCCGCCTTGTCGTGCACCGCCAGAACGGCCATGAGGGCGAAGGCGGCGCGCTTGACGAACTCCTCGTCCCGGGAACTCCATGAGACGACTTTGTCGTAGGCGAACCTGGTCCTGTCGAACAGGTGCAGGCAGGCGCCGTCGCAGATAGCCCAGTTCTCGAAGTCCTTGGCCCAGCGCTCCATCTGCGCTTCGGTCACCTTGCCGGGCTCGTCCACGAGTATGGCGAGGTGCCTCGCTTCGTATATCTCCGTGCGCCAGAGTGCGAGCGCCAGCGAATGGTCCTTGCCTATCCTCTTGGAGAGCGAGACGATGTCCGGAGTCCTCACGCCGAGTATCTCCTTGGCGCGGATGCCGTACCTGGCCAGCTCCTCGAGGTCGCACGGCCTCCCCAGACGCCTGAGCTCCGACACGACTTCGTCCGCGTCGATTCGAGGCACTTCAGATTCCCGTCCACGGGACGCCCTTGTGGGCGCTCATCACTATCTGGGTGTCCGTCTCCTTCACGCCGTCTATCTTGAGGAACGTGTCTATGAACTCCTGGAGCTCGGTCATGCCGACGAAGAGGGCGACCACGAGCAGGTCGTACTCCCCCGTGACCCTGTACACCGCGACCACCCGGTTGTGGTTCACGACGTGCTCCACGACCTTGTCGAGCTTGTCGGTGACGGTCTTCAGGTGTATGTAGGCCTTGACCGTGTTCTCTATCAACCTGTAGTCTATGTGGATCGAGAACCGCATGATTATGCCGTTCTCTATGAGGTTCTTGATGCGCCTCCTGACCGTCGCCTCCGTCACGCCCAGCTTCTTGGCGATCTCGGAGTTGCTCATGCGGGCGTTCTCGCGGAGCTCGCAGAGTATGCGTATGTCCGTCCTGTCGATCGGCAGCAGTTTGAGGTCCAGGCCCTTCCAGCGGTCGAGTATCTCGCATGGGAACGGGTTCAGCTCAGGCGTGGTCATTTGATCCCAGGCACGGTAGCTTGATGGAGTACTTCAATCTAACGGAATCCGTGCAACAGCGCGTCCGTTTCGTACCCTTTTCGTACGATACGTGGCCCGATGCCAACGAAAACTACATCGCGGGTCGGCGAAAAACAATCATTTCCCGTATCTGCGGACCCTCTGCTGGTACGACCTCACGGCCCTGAGGAAGTCGATCTTCCTGAACCCGGGCCAGTAGACATCCGAGAAGTACAGCTCCGAGTACGCCAGCTGCCACAGGAGGAAGTTCGAGATGCGCTCCTCGCCCGAGGTCCTCAGTATCAGGTCAGGGTCAGGCAGGTCCGAGGTGTACAGGTATTCGGACACCGTCCTCTGCGTGATGTCGTCGACCTTGAGCTCTCCGGTCTTGACGGCCTCTGCCAGCTTCTTGATGGCGTGGACTATCTCCTCGCGTCCGCCGTAGCCCACTGCGATGTTGAAGTAGTACGAGTCGTAGTCCTTCGTCCTGTCCTCGGCGTACGCGATCGCGGCCTGGACCTCCTCCGGGAGCAGGTCCTTCTGGCCCAGCACCCTCACCCTGATCTTGTGCCTGTGCACCCTCTCGTCGTCCCCCAGGGTCCTGAAGTTGCGGACGAACATGTGCATCAGGGTCTCGATCTCGTCCTTCTCCCTGCCCACGTTCTCCGTGGAGAACGCGTAGACGGTGAGGACCTTTATCCCGAGCTCGAGGCACCACTCGACCATCTCCTCGAGCTTCTGCTTGCCCTTCTCGTGCCCCTCGGCGACGACAAGGCCGAACTCGTTCGCGTACCTCCTGTTGCCGTCCATGATGACGGCCACGTGGTGGGGCACCGGCTGTCCCATGACCTCCTTCAGAAGCCTCTTCTCGTAGGTCTGGTACGCGGTCCCGGATATGGCCTTGGATATCTCGCCAGTCATGTCCGACCGAGCCTCTATGCGCGGGTCGGATTTATACCTATAGGTCCTTGAAGTCCTCGGGGAGGCCCGCGCTGTAAAGGCCCAGGTCGACGCAGCCTATGGCCGCCACTGCGCCTATGGCCCCGCGTCTGCCTGTGACCTCGTGCACGGCTATGCCCGACTTCTCGGCCGCGTGCTCCGCGTCGTGTATAGATAATATAACATCCTTCGCCTCCGCCCCGAACCGGACCGCGCTCGCAGGCACGTCTATCCCTTCGTAGGAGGCCATGACGGTCTCGCTCGAGAACGTGTTCTCGGCCACGTACTGCTTCGCCCACTTGACTGCGGAGTCCACCTTCTCTGGGAGCACGGCGAAACCGAGGGCCGTGGACGCGCAGTTGGTGGTCTTCTGAGGGGCATGCGGGTTCAGCTGCACGATCTTGTGGTTCAGGAATATCCCGTGGGGCATCTCCCTCCCGAGCTTCAGGCCCAGGACCCACGTGGCGCCCTTCTCCTTCGTGTCGGTGTCGTCTATGCCGATGATCAGACGCCTGTGCAGCGGGGTCGTGATGCGCACCTCGACCTGCCTCGCGCCTCCGACCTCCTCGTCGCTGAGGAACTCGGTCCTCTCGACGCCCTCGGCCTGGGGCAGGCACGCGCCCACGCCCACGCTCGCGCCCGCGAGGCCCATCCAGGTCGTGTGGACCTTGCCGTCCCTGACCTCGAGCGACTTAAGCGCCTGGCCTCCGGTCTCCTTCGAGGCGGGGCCGAACCGGACCGTGCCCTCGCCAATCCTGGCATCCATCAGAAGGGTGGTCCCCTGGACCTCGACATGATCGACGACGCCGCCGGCCCTGAGCCGGTTGACCGCGTCCCACTCCACAGGCCCCTGGGCGCAGCACTCCTCGAAAATCCTGGCCCTGCCTGTCCGCTCGTCGACCATCGTGATGAGCCTCCTGGCGAACATGGGCCCGTGGCGCTGCCTCAGTTCGAGCGGCGTGACGACCTTGGCCATCTGCTATCAGACTTCCAGTATCTCTCCCGGGGTCATTATCCTGACCTTCGCCTTGGACTGCTTCTTCACGAGCTTCTCGAACTCCTTCGGGTCCTGCTCGATCGGAGGCCAGGTGCCGTAGTGCATCGGAATGACAACCTTCGGGCCTATGAGCTTCGTCGCGAGCGCCGCCTGGACAGGGTCCATCGTGTAGAACCCGCCTATCGGCAGGAGCGCGACATCGGGCGAATACAACTCGCCGACCAGCTTCATGTCGCCGAACACGGAGGTGTCGCCTGCGTGGTACACGACCTTGCCGGAGTCTATGACCATCCCGGTCGCCATCGCGGCCGAGAACTCCAGCCCGGGGGCGCCTATGCTGGACGAATGGAACGCGGGGACCATGGATATCTTCGTTTCCCTGATCTTGGCCGTGCCGCCGATGTTGAAGCCGGTCGCCTTCACGGAGCACTTCTCGAGGTAGAGCGACATCTCGACGATGCACGCGACCTCTGCCCCGGTCCTCCTCGCGATTGCCACGGCGTCGCCGAGGTGGTCCAAGTGTCCGTGGGTGACGCATATGATGTCGCAGTCCACATCCTCAGGCTTCGCGGCGGCCTTGGGGTTACCCGTCAGGAACGGGTCTATCAGCACCTTGTTCTTCCCGTGCAGCAGGAAAGCCGAGTGTCCCAACCACTGTATCTTCATTCAGACCATCCCGGAATCATCAACGAGTCCGGGCTATTTGTTGCTTTTGAGGGACATCACCAGATACTTGTCCGCCAGGAACCTGGCGGGCAGGTCGGACAGGTTGAGCGCCTTGAGCCCGCGGGAGTCGTACACGAGCCACTTGCCCTTGACGCCCACGAACCGGCCGATGTGCACGCCCGGCGTCTCCTGGAGCACGGGCGCCGACGGGAGCGGGAGTTCCAGAGGATAGCCTTCAATCCGCCTCAACGGCTCCGCCGAGAGGCCGTGCCTCGCCGCAAGGGAGGTCTTGAGCTCGTCGTACCTGGCATTCATGCCGTCGGTGTCCAGGCCGTGGGAGAACCTGGAGAGTATGGTCTGCTGCCTCACCCACTGCGGGAGGTCCAGGTCCTGCGAGATCGCCTTCTCGCCTTCCCTGGCCGCGAGCCTGTTCGGGAACTTACCAATGAGGGCGAACGCGTCCGCGCCCTGCTCCACCAGCCTCTTCTCCACCCTGCGGGATGAGCTCATGCCGACCTTGGCCATCGTGTCGTAGAACGCCAGGTACAGGACATGCTCCCTCTTGCAGAACTCGTTGTCGCATCTGCTGCCGTCGCACTTGGGGTCGAAGATGCACTCCTGGTCCTCGATGTACACCTCGGCCGCGCACTCGCCGCACTGGGAGAACTTCGTCACAGGCACGTTCCCGCGACACTCCAGATAGCGGTCCCCTTCGAACCGGCCGATGCAGACCTTCTTCGAGCTCACGACGAACTCAGCGGGGTCGAGGCCGACCTCGACGACCTCGTGGTCCACCGTGTCGTAGCACTCGAGCCTCGGCTCGAACCCCTCCCAGTGGAATGAGAGCACGTGAAGGGGCAGCGCCTCCTCGAGACCTTCTGCCAGAGGCGGGTCCTTGTCGTCGGCCATCGGGCAAGTGTTCTGGTCTGTCAGCTAATAATCGTTTGCATAGCCGCGACGAACGTGCGCGGCTACTGGTCCTGAACGTCCTCGCGGGGCTCCTTATCGCGCGGAAGCTCCTGGACCGGGAACTCGGACAGGTCGACCTCTATCCTCTTCAGGTACTGGGGCGGCACGTCCGTGGTCAGGTAGACCGTCCTCCCGGCCTTCTGAATCACGATGCCGTCCTCGGCCGCGGCCTTCGAGTCCACCTCGAGTATGATCGGGTCCGGCGTCCTGACCCTGCCCGCATTGACCGCGTCCCCGACCGTCTTGCTGAGGTGCACCTTCTTCCTGTCGGAGGGCTTGAGCCCGACCTCCAGGACGATGTCCACCTCCTCCGCGGTCGTGGGATAGTAGAGCGTGTCCGGGGCCCCGACGGCGTCAGTGTCCAGCTCAATCTCGAACGAGTGCGCGTATGTCGCCCTGATCATGCCGTCCCTGTGCTCGTACCTGCCCTTGTCGTCCGTGTCTATGATAGCGACTATGTGGTGCGGGCGCAGCCAGTGGAACCGCCTCTGCTTGCGGTGCAAGGCCTCGATGAAGGCCTTCAGGTCCACGAAGCCCTGCCTGTCGACCCTGAGGTCGAACCTCTCTGGGAAGTGCCTGAGCACGCCGGCCATGGTCCTGCTCAACCTGTCCAGTTCCTCGTCGTTCATCAGGAACCGGCCCTCGTCCCCGCAGACGGGACAGAACTCCGCCCTGAAATAGCCGTGGTTAACGCACTCCTTCAGCAAGTCTCCGACCTCCAAATGCAATTCGAGAACGTGGTTCGGGATTTAGCCTTTTTGCAGGATACGCCGGGCAAGGCGTGTCCCGAATCAAACTCGACGATGTCGAGGCCAGAACGCACCCCGAGGAAACCTTAACTACCAGGGCGCATTACCGGTTCCAACAACCGTATCGGGCCTGCCAGGAGGACTGAGTCGCGGTGGAACGGGTAGTGGTCATCGGTGGTGGAATCGCGGGCATACAGGCCTCCCTCGACCTCGCGGACCGGGGGTTCGAGGTCCACCTGGTCGAGAAGACCCCGTCCATAGGCGGGCACATGGCCCAGCTCGACAAGACCTTCCCCACGAACGACTGCTCGATGTGCATCCTGTCTCCCAAGATGATCATGTGCGCAGACCATCCGAACATCAAGCTCCACACTTATTCTGAGGTCGAAGAGGTCTCCGGGGACTGCCCCAGGTTCAAGGTCACCATACGCGAGAAGGCGAGATATGTCGACGTCACGAGGTGCACCGGCTGCGGGGACTGCATCGCGAAGTGCCCGGTGAAGGTGCCCTGGGAGTTCGAGGAGGGCCTCGCCCAGAGGAAGGCGGTATACCTGCCCTTCCCCCAGGCGGTGCCGAGGAAGGTCACGATAGACGCGGACCACTGCCGCATGATACAGAGCAAGAAGTGCGGCGTGTGCAAGAAGGTCTGCCAGGCGGGTGCGATCGACTACGACCAGAAGGACACCGTGCTCGAGCTAGAGGCGGCGGCGGTCGTCGTCGCGACGGGGTTCGAGCTCATGGACGCGAGCGTGATGTCGCAGTACGGGCTCGGCTCGTGCAAGGATGTAGTGACATCTCTCCAGCTGGAACGCATACTGTCGGCCTCCGGGCCCACGGGCGGTCATCTGGCGAGACCGTCCGACCACAAGGAGCCCGGGAAGCTCGCGTTCGTGCAGTGCGTCGGCTCGAGGGACGCGCACATGCACGGCTACTGCAGCAGCGTCTGCTGCATGTACGCGACCAAGGAGTCCATACTCGCACGGGAGCACGCCCCGGGAGTGGAGACCACCATATTCTACATGGACATGAGGGCGACCGGGAAGGGCTTCCAGGAGTTCGTCTCCAGGGCGAAGCAGAACTACGGCGTCAGGTACATCAGGTCACGCCCGGCGAATGTGCAGGCCGCTGCCGGAGGCAGCGGGGTACTGGTCAACTACGAGACCAGCGGCCTCTCAGGAGAATCGGTCACGGAGGAGTTCGACATGCTCGTCCTCTGTCCCGCGCTGATACCTCCCAAGGGCACGCAGCGTCTCTCCGAGGTGCTCGGAGTCTCCCTGGACCAGGACGGCTTCATCGACACGCCGGACATCGCCAGGCCGGTCGACACATCCAAGAGGGGCATCCTGGCCTGCGGTTTCATCAGCGGTCCGATAGACATCCCTGACTCCGTGTCTCAGGCGTCGGCCGCGGCAGCGCGCGCGGCTGAGCTCATCGAAGGAGGCGGTTGACCTGGCCAGGATCGGCGTGTTCATATGCCACTGCGGGCACAACATCGCCTCGACCGTCAACGTCGAGGAGGTCGTCGAGTACGCGAAGTCGCTCCCGGGCGTGGCGTACGCCGGACACAACCTGTACTCGTGCTCCGAGGAGGGCTTGGGGTCGATCAAGCGCAGCATAGCCGAGAACAAGCTTGACAGGGTCGTTGTCGCCGCGTGCACGCCGAGGACTCACGAGCCGCTCTTCAGGCGTGCGTGCGAGCAGGCAGGGATAAACAAGTATCTGTTCGAGTTCGTCAACATCCGGGAGCACTGTTCCTGGATACACGCGAAGGAGCCCAAGGAGGCCACTGAGAAGGCCAAGAAGCTCGTGGCGATGGGAGTGGCGAAGGCCGCCCTCCTGGAGCCGCAGACCGAGGGCGAGTCCGCGGTCCTCCCGGCCGCGGTGGTCATCGGAGGAGGCGTCTCGGGACTCGTCGCCGCGTCATCGCTGGTGGAGCAGGGCATAGAGACGCACCTGGTCGAGAAGACCGACCGGCTGGGCGGCTTCCTGGCCGATGTCACCACTGTCGGACCCGAGGGAAAGGACGCGCGCGCGCTCATCGACGAGATAGTCAAACGCCTGAAGGGGTCCTCGAAGGCACACCTGCACATGAAGGCCCATGTCTCCGAGGTCAAGGGGTTCGTGGGCAACTTCGAGGTCGTCATCGAAGGCTGCGACGGGACAGTCACGGTGCCTGCGGGCGCGATCATAGTAGCGACGGGCACGCAGGAGCTCGTGCCCTCGGGTGAGTACGGGTTCGGTGAACATCCCCAGGTGATAACGCAGCTGGAGCTGGAGAAGAGGCTGGCCAAAGGCGAACGGCCCCGGAGGGTCGTCTTCATCAACTGCGTGGGCAGCAGGCAGCCCGGGAGGGAATACTGCTCCAGGGTCTGTTGCAACGTCACTCTCAAGAACGCGCTCATGCTCGCGAAGGCCTCCCCGGACTCGAGGATACATGTCATCCACAGGGACATCATGAGCAGCGGGGTCGCGGCGGAGAAGGTGTACAAGGAGGCATCCGACGCCGGCGTCAAGTTCCTCAGATACGGCCTCGGGAGGCCGCCCCAGGTGGTCGGCGACGGGGACGGCATGACGGTCAAGGTCTACGACGAGACCCTGGACGAGACGATACATGTCGACGCCGACCTGGTCGTGCTCGCCGTGCCCATGGTCCCGCCGCCGGACTCCGAGAGGACGGCCAAGTTGCTCAAGGTCCCGAGGGACAAGTTCGGGTTCTTCCTCGAAGCGCATGTGAAGCTCAGGCCCGTCGAGTTCGCAACGGACGGTGTGTTCATATGCGGCTCGGCCAGATGGCCCGTGAGCGCCAGGGAGTGCATCTGGCAGGGCATGGCGGCCGCCGCGAAGGCTTCGATACCGATCAAGGAGGGCAAGGTGGTCATCCAGGCGATCACGGCCGAGGTCGACCCGGACAAGTGCGCGGCGTGCGGCAACTGCGTCCTAGCGTGCCCGTACGAGGCGATAGAGATCGTCGAGGAGGGCGGGCGCAGGGCGGCCAAGGTCAACGTGGCGCAGTGCAAGGGCTGCGGGACATGCGTCGCCGCGTGCCACAACGACGCCGTGAGCCAGAAAGGGTTCACGAGCGGGCAGCTCAGCGCGATGGTCGACGCCCTCGTGAAGGCGGCCCTGGAGGAGTCGAGATGACCGAGTTCCAGCCTACGATCCTGGCGTTCTGCTGCAACTGGTGCTCGTACGCGGGCGCGGACCTTGCGGGAGTCAACAGGCTGCAGATGCCTCCGAACGTGCATGTCATCAGGGTGATGTGCAGCGCCAGCGTCAAGCCCGAGTACGTGTTCAAGGCCATATCGCAGGGCATCGACGGGGTACTCGTGCTAGGATGCCACATAGGCGACTGTCACTACCTCACGGGGAACCACAGGACGGCCAAGCGGATACCCGTAGCGAAGAAGGTGCTCAAGGACGTCGGGATCGACGACAGGCGCGTGCGGCTCGACTGGGTCAGCGCGGCCGAGGGAGAGAAGTTCCAGCAGGTCATAACCGAGTTCGTCAACGAGGTAAAGGCCTTGGGCCCGAACCCGCTCAGGGAGGCGAGGATGTGAACGGCCTCGGCAAGCAGCTCTGCAAAATAGCCTTCGACGAGCGCGGCGCGGACATGCTCCTGCTCATGGCCGAGCGCCACGGCAACGTGGGCCCGGTCATGGTCTCCAAGGGCGAGGACCCGGGTGACGCGAGGGTCGATGTCCCGTACCAGCTCGTGAACATCCTCACCAACCTTCTCCCGTTCATGGGCAAGGGGAAGGTCGCGCTGGTCTGCCGGAGGTGCGACGAGAAGGCCCTGGCCGAGCTCGCGAAGAGGGGCATCGTGGACGACTCGGGCATCGTCAGGATAGGGCTCGCCTGCTCCAAGGAGCAGGTGGAGATGTGCAGGTGCTCCGACTGCGTCCCGGACCATGTGGACATCGGCGAGCCCGCGGAGCCGTGCCCGGAGGACATGCTCGCCTCCGACATCTCATCAATGAGCACTGAGGACCGGGCGGCCTTCTGGATGCGGCAGTTCAGGAAGTGCAACAAGTGCTTCGGGTGCACGCTCAACTGCCCCGTGTGCTTCTGCGACGACTGCGTCCTCGAGGAGAGGACCTACGTGGCAGAGCACGGCATCCCGCCCGGGTTCGCGTTCCATCTCATCAGGTCGTTCCATCTCGCGGACAAGTGCGTCGAGTGCGGGGAGTGCGAACGCTCCTGCCCTGCGGACATACCGCTGCTTACGCTCAGGAAGATGGTGAACAGGGACATGAAGGACATGTTCGGCTTCGCGTCCGGGGACAAGGAGAGGAAGAGCCCGCTCCTCACGACCCTGGACGACCAGCCGCTGGAGGATGATGGACATGCATGTTGACCACGTGCTGACCACCTGCCCGTACTGCGGCACGGGCTGCAGGTTCTACCTCCAGGTAGTCGACGGCAGGCTCGTCGGAGTCGTCCCCTGCAAGACGGACGAGATCAGCCAGGGCAGGCTGTGCATCAAGGGATACAACGCCCATGCGTTCGTCCAGCACCCCGACAGGCTCACCCATCCCATGGTGAGGGAGGGGGGACAGCTGAGGAAGGCGACCTGGGACGAGGCGTTGGACAAGGTCGTGTCCGAGATCAAGAGGATATCGGCCGAGCACGGGCCGGACTCCGTCGTCGTCCTGGCGTCCGCGAAGTGCACCAACGAGGAGAACTACCTGTTCCAGAAACTCGCCAGGGCCGCCATCGGGACCAACAACGTGGACCACTGCGCGAGGCTGTGCCACGCATCGACCGTCGCCGGCCTGCTCATGTCCTTCGGGAGCGGCGCGATGACCAACACCATCCCGGAGTTCGAGGGAGCTGACTGCATACTGGTCACGGGGTCGAACACTCTCGAGGCACACCCTATCATAGGCGCGCGCATGCTGCGCGCGTACGACAAGGGCGCCAAGATAGTGGTCGTGGACCCGAGGGACACCCCGCTCTCGAGGATCGCCTACAGCAGCCTCCACCAGGAACCAGGGACTGACATCGCGTGGATAAACGGCATGATAAGGATCATCATAGAGGAGGGGCTGCACGACGAGGAGTTCATCAGGGACAAGACCTCCGGGTTCGACGAGCTGAGGAAGACCGTCGAGCCTTACACCCCCGACAAGGTCGAGGAGATCACGAGGATACCGAAGGAGAAGCTCATAGACGCCGCGCGCACGTACGCGGGCGCGGACAAGGCGATGATCGCCTATGCGATGGGCGTCACGCAGCACAGCAACGGGACGAACATAGTGCGCGCGCTCGCGAACCTGGCGATGGTCACCGGGAACATCGGCCGAGAGTCGACCGGCGTGAACCCCCTGAGGGGGCAGTGCAACGTCCAAGGGGCTTGCGACGCCGGAGGCCTGCCGGACCTGTTCCCCGGATATCAGAGGGTCGAGGACGCCGAGGCGAGGAAGAAGTTCGAGGCCGCATGGGGCAAGACGCTCCCTCCGACGAAGGGAACCACCTTGACCTGCGCAATCAAGGACGCGCTCACCGGCAAGGTCAAGGCCATGGTCATATTCGGGGAGAACCCGATGCTCTCCGACCCGGACCTGGCTCACGTCGAGGAGGCCATGAAGGAGCTGGAATTCCTCGCCGTGGCCGAGATATTCCCGACCGACACCACCAAGCTGGCCGATGTCGTCCTGCCTGGCGCGTGCTACGCTGAGAAGGACGGGACGTTCACATCCACGGACAGGGCCGTCAGGCCCCTCCACAAGGCGGTCGAGCCGCCCGGTGAGGCGAAGCCGGACTGGGCCATCGCGTGCGAGCTGGGCAGGAGGCTGGGAGCGTCTGGGTTCGACTTCGAGTCCCCCGCGGCCGTGATGGACGAGATGGCGAGGCTGGCGCCGCAGTACGGAGGCGTGAGCCACGAGAGGGCGGACAGGCAGGTGCTCAGGTGGCCCTGCCCGACCAAGGAGCATGCAGGGACCCCGGTGCTCCATGTCGGCGGGTTCAAGATGGGCAGGGGCGTGCTCGTGCCCGTGGACCACGCGCCCCCGGCCGAGCAGACCTCGGACGAGTACCCGCTCATACTCACGACCGGCAGGAACCTGTTCCACTTCCACACGGGCACGATGACCAGGAGGTCGCCTAAGCTCGAGCGGGAGGCGCCCGAGCCGTATGTCGAGATCAACCCCGTGGACGCGAAGGCCCTCGGGGTCTCCGACGGCGACCGGGTCCGCGCGTCCTCGAGGAGAGGGGAGATAGCCCTGAAGGCGAGGGTCACCGCGTGGATCATGCCAGGGGTTGTCTTCATACCGTTCCACTACGCGGAGGCCGCTGCGAACAGGCTCACGAACCCTGCGCTGGACCCGGTGGCGAAGATACCCGAGTTCAAGGTCTGCGCGGTGCGTCTGGAAAAGGCGTGAGATGGCGGGCGCATCCGCCCGCCGGTTTCCGGAGTTTCACTTCTTCTGAGGCGGCCTTATCACGACGGCCATCGCGAAGGTGACCAACGAGGCGATGCCGACTGCGACGAACACCCAGGTGAAGCCGGCCCCTTCCGAGCCTGCCAACATGCCCGGGATGAGCGACCCGAGTATGCCCGCCGCGCCGTAGCCCGTGAACACGAGACCGTAGTTCACGCCGAGGTTCTTCGTGCCGAAGTAGTCCGCGGTCGCAGACGGGAACAGCGCGAAGTTGCCCCCGAACGTGAACCCTATCGCGGACGCGAACGCCGTCAGCCCGGCGAACTGGACCAGCTCGCCCTCGGGCTTCGCCCACACGAACAGGGCCGCGCCGAACAGCACGAACGCCTGTATCAGGAACACGAGCCTCATCGTCTTGTTCCTGCCGAGGTGGTCGGATATCTTCCCCCAGCCTATCCTGCCCGCGCCGTTGAACAACGCGAGTATGCCCGCGATGGTCTGTGCCTGTGCGACGACGAGCATCGTCTTGGACGGGTCGAGGTATGCGGCGACGTTGCTCACGTTCCCGATCATCATAAGGCCCGCGGTCGCGGACAGCAGGAACATCAGGTTCAGCAGTATGAACGACCTGGTCTTCACCATCTCGTGCCAGTCGTAGTCGACGCTGTGGCCGTTGTGCTTCGAGTCGGGGTTGAACCCCTTCGGGAGCCAGCCCGCAGGCGGGTTCCTCAGCAGCTGGGCGCCCGCGACGACCATCACGATGAATATGAGGCCCATGTACAGGAACGAGTTGGCCAGGCCCTCGTCCGAGGCGTTTATGATGTACTTCCCCACCTGGGTGAATATGAACGCGCCCGCGCCGAAGCCGGCGACCGCGATGCCGCTCACCAGCCCCTTCTTGTCGGGGAACCACTTGACCACGGCCGCGAGCGGGCAGACATAGCCCAGGCCCAGGCCGAGGCCGCCCACCACGCCGTACGACAGGTACAGCATCGCGATGTTCTCCGTGAAGAACGACGCGAGGACGTAGCCGGCGCCGTAGACCAGGCCGCCCAGGGTCGCGATGACCCTCGGGCCCCTCTTGTCCTGTAGCCGCCCGGCGAATATGGTCGTCAAGGCGAACACGGCCAATGCAGTCGCGAATATGCCCAATATGTAGAACGAGGTCCTCGAGTAGCCCAGCGTATCCGAGAGCGGGCCCGTGAATATCGAGAACGCGTAGACGGCGCCCAGGGCGAGCTGTATCAGCAACGCGCCCATGACGGGCACCCATCTGTTCGGTGTCTTCCCCTCACTAGCAGTTTCCATCTTATCTCTCCAGCGTCACTTGTCTCCTTGTCCTATCGCAGCTCATACGAACCTGACAGACCCGGACTGTATGTCGAACATGGCGCCATACACCGCGAGTCCGTCCTTCCTGACAGCCTCCCCGATCACGGGGCTGCAGTCGACCAAACGCCTCATCTGGACGCGGACGTTGTTCTCCGCCACCTTGTCCGGGTCCTTCGCGTCGAGGCCTTTCAAACCTGACGTGGCTATTCCGATGTCGCCCATCACGCCCTTGAGGTTGGCCACATCGCAGCACTCGCAGGACGCCTTCACTGCGCCGCACCCGGTGTGTCCCAGCACCACTATGGCCTTGATGCCCAGGTGCGACGCGGCGTATTCCAGGCTCCCTAGCACTCCATCGTCGCACGCGCAGTTGCCTGCGACCCTCACGACGAACGCGCTCCCTAGGGAGAGGTTGAACACCTTCTCCGGGTCTACCCGGGAGTCCGAGCACGCGAGTATCGCCACGAACGGCTCCTGCTTCCTGGCCAGACGGGACAGCAGGCACAGGTCGGCAGCCTTGCTGAACTCCTTGTTGCCGTCCAGCAGCCGCCTCTTGACATCCTCCGCCTGGTCCATGTCCTCGTACTCCTCGCAGTGGTCGAACGCTGATATAGGAGGGGCTGGGCCCCTCCGGGAAAAGAAATGGGTTTGTCTAGTCGTCCAGGGTGGAGATGTCGCCTATGGGGAGGCCGAGCTCCTTGGCCCTCAGCAGCCTCCTCATGATCTTGCCGCTCCTGGTCTTCGGGAGCGTCTTCACGACCTCGATCTCCCTCGGGTACGCGTGCCCCGCGAGCCTGCTCTTGACGTGCTTCTGGATGTCCGCCTTGAGCGCGTCGCTCTCGGTGTGGCCAGGGGTCAGGACGATGAACGCCTTGATGATGTTGCCCCTGAGCTGGTCGGGCTTGCCTATGACGCCCGCCTCTGCCACGGCCTCGTGCTCTATGAGCGCGCTCTCGACCTCGAAAGGTCCGACGCGCTCCCCGGACGTCTTGATGACATCGTCCGCGCGGCCGACGTACCAGAAGTACCCGTCCTTGTCGATCTGGGCCGTGTCACCGGTGTAGTACCAGCCGTTCCTGAAGTATTCGTTGTACTTCGAGGGGTTCTTCCAGATCTGCCTCATCATGGACGGCCAGCCGGGCCTGATCGCCAGGTTGCCTTCCTCGCCCACAGGGAGCTCCTTCCCGTTCTCGTCGACGATCGCGGCCTCTATGCCGGGCTGCGGCTTGCCCATCGATCCCGGCTTGATGTCCATCTCCGGGAAGTTCGTGATCAGTATGCTGCCCGTCTCGGTCTGCCACCATGTGTCGTGGAACGGCTTGTTGTCGAACACATCCTGAGCCCACTTGACTCCCTCGGGGTTGAGTGGCTCGCCGACGCAGTAGAGCGCCCTGAGGCGCGACAAGTCGTACTTCTTCGGCGTGTCGTCGCCCTTCGCCATCAGCATCCTCACGGCCGTCGGGGCGGTGTACCAGATGCTCACCTTGTAGTTCTGGATGGTCTTGTACCACCTGTCGGGGTCGAACCTGCCGCCGAGCCCCACCTGAGTGGCGCCGTTCGACCATGGTCCGAGGACACCGTAGACGACGCCGGTGACCCAGCCGAGGTCCGCGCCGCACCAGTACACATCCTCCTCGTGGATGTCCAATACCCAGTTGGCCGTGAGGTGCGCCTGCACGATCCCCTTGTGGGCGTGCACGACTCCCTTCGGCTTGCCGGTCGAGCCTGAGGTGTAGAGCAGGTACATGAACTCCTCAGGGTCCATGGGCACGGTCTCGAACTTGTCGGAGGCTTCGGCCATCTCCTTCTCCCAGCTCAGCTCGTCGGGGGCGACGTCCTTGCCGACGATGATCGTGTGCTTCAGTTCGGGCAACTGGTTCTTGACCTCGTAGAATCTCTTCTTGAGGTCGCTGTCAGTGACCAGGCAGATGGCTTCGCTGTCCAGGAGCCTGTCCCTGATCGCGTCCGGGCCGAACGCAGGGAACATCGGGCTCGCGATTGCGCCGCACTTTATCGCGCCCAGGAAACCCACGTAGAGTTCCGGGGACCTCTGCAGGAAGAAGAACACCCTGTCCTGCCTCTTGATGCCCAGCTTCTTCATCACGTTGGCGAACTTGTTCGTCTGCTCGTACAGCTGCTGGAACGTGACCTTCTGCGCGTTGCCCTCGCCATCGTCGTAGATGAGGGCGACCTTGTCCTTCCTCTTGCCCATCGCGTGCCTGTCAACTGCGTTGTAGGCCGCGTTGATCTTCCCACCAGGGAACCATTCGACCATCTTGTCAGCGTCCGACCACTTGAAGGTCTTCCTGAGGCCGTCGTACCCCTGCAGGTTGGGCGTCAGCCTCAACTTCGAAGGGTCCTTCTTTATGATCCCGCCGCTAATCAGTTCCGTACTCTTCTCTGCCATCTCTTCACATCCAGTGTCGGCCCGAGTCCGCCCCGAAGGCGACTTGCCGGACCCTTCTCGCGATTCGGGACCGCCCCGAGTCGATGACTGCATGCGCCACGCTGATGCCCGTAGAGTGCGCATGCGTCGCTCGGCCACAGGGACGCTTCACCGAAGCATCTGCCCTGGCCGAAGAGGCTTATCCCGGCGACGGCATTTGTGCTGTCCTTATAAGGTTTTTCGATGCGACAACGGCGATTTCAAACATCCCCGTGGACGGCACGGCGCGGGCTGCGCCGCATCGGCTGACGATATTCGTCAGAATACGACGAAAAGCGAAGCGAAACAGGCATCAATGCCAGGGTTAGACCCCCAGGTCGTCCTCAGGAAGACGCAACCCGGGCCCGCGCCACGGATCCGTACGACGGACCCGCGGTCCGTCGACCAGTGGCCTCAGTCCTTCAATCCGTGATGTATCTTCGCGGCCTTCACCGTGTTCTTCATCAGCATCGTGATGGTCATCGGACCGACCCCGCCGGGGACGGGCGTGATCGCCTTCGCCTTCTCCTTGACTGATTCGAAGTCCACATCCCCCACGAGCCTGCAGCCGCCCTTCGCGTTCGGGTCGTTGATCCTGTTCACGCCGACGTCTATCACGACGACGCCGTCCTTGACCATGTCCGCCTTCACGAAGTTGGGCACGCCCATCGCGGCGATGAGTATGTCCGCCTGCCTCGAGTACTTGGGCAGATCCTGCGTGCGCGAGTGGCAGATGGTCACGGTCGCGTCCGCGCCCGGCGCCTTCTGAAGCAGTATGTTGGTGATAGGTTTGCCCACGATGTTGCTCCTGCCTAGGACCACGACATGCTTGCCCTTCGGGTCGTTTCCGCTCCGCACCAGGAGCTCCTGTATGCCGGCCGGCGTGCACGGCAGGTAGGACTCCGCCCCGACGACCATCCTGCCGACGTTCATCGGGTGGAAGCCGTCCACATCCTTCCCGGCGTCTATCCTCAGAAGCACCTTCTCCTCGCTGATGTGCTTCGGCAGAGGCAGCTGGACGAGTATGCCGTCGAACTTCTTGTCAGCGTTGTACTTGTCTATCAGCGAGAGCAGCTCATCCTCCTTCGTGTCCGCGGGGAGCCGTATGGTCTCTGAGTTGATCCCGAGTTCCTGGCACGCCTCCCCCTTCTTCCGCACGTACACCTGGGACGCGGGGTCCTCGCCCACGATTATGACGACCAGGCCCGGCGTCACGCCGCCGGCCTTCATCTTCGAGACCTCTTCCTTGAGCTCCGCCCTGATGCTCTTCGCCACCTCGTTGCCGCTGATGACCTGCGCTGACATTTCCCAACGCCTCCTGAATCCGGATGCACGCGATTTACTTAAGGTTTCTCGGACCCGCGCCTGGTCCGACCGCGGATTTCAGAAAGGCTTTATTATGTAGTCATTATACCGGTCCAAAGGGGGCTTAGAAATGGCGATGAAGCCAGACATTGAGATAGCTCAGGAGGCGAAGGTACAGCACATCGAGAAGATCGCGGAGAAGATCGGTCTTAACCGCGACGACCTAGAGTTCTACGGGAAGTACAAGGCCAAGGTCCCCCTCGAGGTGCTGAGGAGATTCGAGAAGAACAAGGACGGCAAGCTGGTCCTCGTGACGGCGATAACGGCCACGAAGGCCGGCGAGGGGAAGACCGTGACCTCCATCGGCCTGTGCCAGGGCATGGGCAAGCTGGGGAAGAAGGTCATGCTGTCCCTCAGGGAACCGTCCCTGGGTCCCACGTTCGGCATCAAGGGAGGCGCGACCGGAGGGGGCTATTCCCAGGTGTATCCCATGTGGGACATCGACCTGCACTTCACCGGGGACATACACGCGGTCGGCACGGCCCATAACCTGCTCAGCGCGCTCGTCGAGAACCATGTGACCAAGAAGAACCCGCTCAACATCGACCCGACCAGGATAGTCCTGGGGAAGGTCATGGACATGAACGCCAGGGAGCTGAGGCAGATCGTCGTCGGGCTCGGCGGCAGGTCCGAGGGCGGCGTACCCCACGAGAGCAGGTTCGACATCACGGTCGCGAGCGAGATCATGGCGATACTCGCACTGGCCAAGGACCTGAAGGACCTCAGGGAGAGGCTCGGGAAGGTCGTGGTCGCATACACGTACGACAACCAGCCAGTGTACGCGAGCCAGCTGAACGGCGTGGGCGCGATGTGCCTCCTGCTCAAGGATGCCATCTTGCCCAACCTCGTCCAGACGCTCGAGGGGCAGCCGGCGTTCATACACGGCGCGCCCTTCGCGAACATCGCCCACGGCAACAGCTCGATCATAGCGACCAAGTACGCGCTCAAGATGGCGGATTACGTCATCACGGAGGGCGGCTTCGCGGCCGACCTCGGCGCCGAGAAGTTCTACAACATCGTCTGCAGGGCGGGCGGGTTCAAGCCTGACTGCACGGTGCTGGTCGCATCCATAAGGGCGCTCAAGATGCACGGCGGGATGACGGACCTGGAGCTGAACGCGCTCCTGAAGAAGAACATCCCGACCAAGGAGGAGGAGAAGAAGCACCTCGAGTACCTCGAGAAGGGCTTCGCGAACCTCGACAAGCACATCGAGAACATGAACAAGTTCGGCGTGCCGACCGTGGTCGCCATAAACAGGTTCCCGACGGACACGGACGCCGAGCTCGAGGCGACGGCGAAGCACTGCGAGAAGGTCGGCGCAAGGTTCGCCAAGTCCGAGGTCTTCGTCAAGGGAGGCGAGGGCGGCGTCGAGCTGGCCCAGGCCGTGCTCGACAGCCTCGAGAAGCAGAAGGCGGACTTCAAGCTCCTGTACGATGTGAACCTGCCCATCAAGAAGAAGATCGAGATCCTCGCGAAGGAGATCTACGGCGCGGACGGCGTCGTCTACACCGGCTCCGCGTCCGCTGACATCGCGGCGATCGAGAAGGCCGGGAACGACAAGCAGCCCCTGTGCATGGCGAAGACCCAGCACTCGCTGACGGACGACCCCTCGAAGAAGGGCGCCCCGAAGGGCTGGACCCTGACGGTGAGGGAGGTCAGGCTGAGCAACGGCGCGGGGTTCATCGTGCCCCTGACGGGGAAGATGATGACCATACCCGGGCTGCCGACCGTGCCTGCGGCCGAGAGGATCAACATCGACGACAATGGCTACATCACGGGCCTCAACTGAGCCCGCCAGATTCTGGGGACGGCAGCGTCGTTCCCGATCCAAACCTCTTTCCCATATCTCCCAGCGTCAGTCCTTACGGGTCCGCTGGGCATCAGTCCCTCGGGCATCGCCCGACAAGGAGGGGTAACTGTGACGAACGAAGTCCTGGTGATAGGAGGGGGCCCCGCGGGCCTTACTGCGGCGAAGTCCCTGGCGGACAGGGGTGCGAACGTCGTTCTCGTCGAGAGGTCGGAATCCCTTGGCGGCATGGCCAGGGAGCTCACGTGCAAAGGCCTCGTCGAGTGCAGGAACTGCGGCGCGTGCTTCGCGATAGACAGGGCCAGCGAGATATTGAAGGAGCCTTCGGTCGAGGTGCTCCTCCTCTCCGAGGTCACATCCGTGAAGAAGGGTGACTCGGGCTACGAGGCGAAGGTCAGGGTCTCCCCCAGGTACGTGACGAACGACTGCATCGGGTGCGGCAAGTGCGTGGAGGTCTGCCCCGTCGACGGGAAGGCCATACACCCTCCGACGGGAACGGGACAGCCGAGGATGCACTGGATAGACAGGAGCAAGTGCCTTCACTTCAAGAAGAGAGGATGCAACAAATGCGCCGAGGTCTGCCCCACGGAGGCGGTCGACTTCGAGGACAGGGCCACCAACGTCACGAGGAAGGCATCATCCGTGGTCTACGCCACCGGCATCAGTGCCGTGGACGCGTGCGAGGTGAGCAGGCTCGGATGCGGCACGCTCAAGGACGTCGTCTCGAGCGTCGACGCCGAGAGGATCCTCAACGAGAAGGGCAGGCTCACGAGGCCCTCTGACGGGGTTGCGCCCAAGAAGGTCGCGGTCATCCAATGCGTCGGCTCGAGGTCCGTCAAGAACGGGGTCGACTACTGCTCGAAGTTCTGCTGCAAGTACGCGACCAAGATCTCGCAGCTCATCATGGACACGGACCCCGAGGTGAGCCTCGACTTCTACTTCATGGACCTGAGGACGCTCTACGAGCCTCAGGACGAGTTCAAGAAGTGGGCCAAAGACAAGAAGACGGTCCGGCTCATCAGGAGCATGCCGGCGACGGTCCAGCCGGGAAAGGACGGGAAGCTCGTGGTCAAGGCCTCGAGCGAGACGGACGCCGAGATACAGGAGAACGAATACGACCTGGTCATGCTCTCGGTCGGGATGAGGCCGTCCGGCGCTACGGGAGAGCTCGCCGCATCCCTGGGCATAGGGACCGACGAGAGGGGGTTCGCGAAACCCAGCGACGCGCTCGCAGCGAACGGGGTGCACCTGGCCGGGGCAGTCTCAGAGCCCATGGACATTGAGGAGACCGCCGTCAGAGCCATCGCGACGGCAACCAGCATCAAGCTCTTCAAGGAGGTGCCTGAATGAAGGCCAGGATCCAGGTCGTGGGGTGCACTTCCTGCACTCAGACGCCCTCGATGCTCGACATGAACGACGTCATGAGCGTCGTATCCGACAGGGAGCTGGTCGTATCGTCGATGCTCGTCGACCGCGTCTGCGACTCGAAGAACATCAGACAAATCGTCGACGACGCGAAGGACAAGGAGGTCGACAGGGTGCTTGTGCTCGCCTGTCAGAAGAAGGATGTCAACCCTGGCCTTCTGTCCGCGTACAAGAGGGCCGGCATCAACGAGTTCCTCGTGGAGTTCATCGATCTCAGGGACGAGGTCGTCCTGCCGCACCTCGGGGACAGCGAGAGGGCCCAGGCCAAGGCGGAGACGAGGGCCGTCGCGGCGCTGGAGCGGCTGCTCATGCTCGAACCTCTCGAGAAGGCCACGGAGAGCATGAGGACGAAGAACGTCGTCGTCCTCGGCGGGGGCGCGTCGGGCCGCAGGGCCGCGGAGGTGGCGGCGTCCCAGGGCGCGCACACGATCATCATCGAGAAGTCCGGGAAGAGCTTCAAGGCTCCCGGCGTGATCATGCCGAACTCCTCGCTCCTGGGGGCGAAGGGATACGGTGGCAACTTCGTCCTGACTATCCGGGCCGGGGAGAAGACCGAAGGGCTCGAGTGCGCTGCGATAGTGGTCGCCACCGGAGGCGGCTGGACGGAGCTCAAAGGGCCTCTGGCGAAGGCATGCAAATCATCCGTGCCGCTGTACAAGCTGCACGAACAGTTCCAGGGAGGGGCGGCGCTGAAGGGCCCTGTCGTCATAGTCGACACTCCGGACCCTGCAGGCAAGAGCCTCCTGGTCCAGGACTTCGCGTGGGACGATACACTCGCCCTCGCCGCGGAGATCAAGAGGAAGCAGCCCCTCGAAGAGGTGTTCGTCGTCTTCCAGGAGATGCGGGCGTTCGGATTGTCCGAGCTCGCGTACAAGGATGCCGCCGAGCTGGGAGTCAAATTCGTCAGGTACGACAGGTCATCCGGCCCCAAGATAGACCCGAAGGAGCCGACCAAGCTGTTCGTGAAGGACCTCGCCCAGGGAGAGGTCTTATCCATCGCCTTCGGAACGCTCGCCTTCGCGGCGATACCCGCGAACAAGGACAACCAGGCGATAGCCGAGGCGCTCAGGATACCGATGTCCCCCGAGGGGGGCGTGAGGAGGGGCAGCATCCAGAGATGGCCGGTGAGCACGCCGAGGCCAGGCGTGTTCGTGTGCGGGTCCGCGATGTTCCCGAAGTCGAAGGAGGTCGCCGAGGCGGAGGGAGAGGCCGCCGGGCTGCTCGCCGGGAGGTTCGCGGCGAAGGGCACCATAGAGTTCGGGGGCGTAGTGGCGGAGGTAGAGCAGGAGAAGTGCTCCGCGTGCCTCACCTGCGTGAGGACCTGTCCTTACGAGGCGCCGTTCATAGGCGCCGCGGGCAAGGCCGAGATACGTGTCCAGGCATGCCAGGGCTGCGGCATGTGCGTCGGCATCTGCCCCAGCAAGGCGATTGAGCTGCACGGGTTCACGGACGACCAGATCATGCAGGAGACTCGCACGATGCTAGGAGGTGACTTCTGATGGCCGAGAGGAAACCGAAGGTCGTAGGGTTCTGCTGCGAGAAGCATGGGACGGACTCGGCCGTCCTTGCCGCGAGGTCGGGCAAGCTGTACGACGCTAGCGTGAGGATCATCAAGGTCCCGTGCACTGGCAGGGTCGACGGGATACACATACTGCAGGCGCTCGAGGACGGGGCGGACTCCGTGTTCGTGCTCGGCTGCCTCGAGAAGAACTGCTACTACGACACGGGCTCGATAGAGGGACGGAAGCGGGTGGAATATGTGAGGTCCACACTGGCTGACCTGGGCATAGAGAAGGAGAGGGTCGAGATGTTCAACGCGTCCTCGACCATGGCCTGGAAGTTCCCCGAGATAGTCTCCAAGATGGTCGAAGTGGCGAGGCGTCTGGGCCCGATAGAGAAGGGAGGCGGTGCCCATTGATAGTCGCTAAGAGGAAGCCGATGGCGGAGATAGCCGAGATGGTCGCGCCGTACAAGAAGGTCAAGGTCATAGGCTGCAGGAGCTGCGTCGCGATATGCCTAGCAGGCGGGGAGAAGGAGGCCAAAGCGCTCGCATCCGCCCTTAGGCTGAAGGCGAAGAAGGAGGGCAGGAAGCAGGAGTTCGAGGCGTTCGTGGTCGAGCGCCAGTGCGAGAAGGAGTGGGTGAAGGAGGTCGAGGACAGGATAGAGGACTCCGACCTCGTCCTCTCGATGGCCTGCTCCCTGGGCGCACAGACGATCGGCGACATGTACCCCAAGAAGCTCGTGTTCCCGGCCCTGAACACCGGGATATTCGGCGTGCCCGAGGAACAGGGCGTCTGGTCTGAGAAGTGCGTCGGGTGCGGCAACTGCATCATACACACCACGGGTGGCATATGCCCCATCGCCAGGTGCGCCAAGAGCATGATGAACGGGCCGTGCGGCGGCTCGTCGAACGGCAAATGCGAGGTCAACCTGGAGCTGGACTGCGCGTGGTACGCGATACACGAGAGGCTCAAGCTGCAGAACAGGCTGGAGCTGATCGAGCAGGTCTCGCCGCCGAAGGACTGGTCCACGAGCCATTCCGGCGGCCGGAGGGTCTACGTCCGGGAGGACGCGAGGCTCACACAGCACCAGAAGAAGGGCAAGGAGGCGGTCAGATGAAGGCGGGCAGCAACCTAGAGAAGGTCTTCGAGTCGGGGAGGTTCGCGGTGACCGCCGAGATAGGCCCGCCGCAGTCCGCAAACCCCGAGCCGCTCGTGCACCACGCCAAGATGCTCAAGGGGTCTGCGGACGCGTTCAACCTGACGGACAACCAGACGGCCGTCGTGAGGCTGTCGAGCATCGCGAGCGCGGTCATCATCATGAAGGAGGGCGTGGAGCCCGTGATACAGATGACCTGCAGGGACAGGAACAGGATCGCCCTGCAGAGCGACCTCCTCGGCGCGAGCGCCCTCGGCGTGAGGAACGTGCTGTGCCTGACTGGGGACCACCAGATCTTCGGGAACGAGAAGGGCGCGAAGAGCGTGTTCGACTTCGACTCCATATCCGAGCTGGCGGTGTTCGACAAGCTGAGGCGCGAGGGGAAGCAGGTCGGCGGGCAGGAGATCAAGGACCCGCCGAAGGTGTACCTCGGATGCGCCGAGAACCCGTTCGCGACGCCCTACGAGTGGAGGGCGGCCAGACTGGCGAAGAAGGTCGCGGCAGGGGCGGACTTCGTCCAGACCCAAGCGATATTCGACATGGACATGTTCGAGAAGTGGATGGACGAGGTCAGGGCGCGCGGCCTCGACAAGAAGGTGCACATACTCGCAGGCGTGATCCCCATGAAGACCGCCGGAGCGGCGAGGTACATGAAGAACAAGGTGCCGGGCATGATCGTGCCCAACCACATCATCGACAGGATGAAGAACGCCAAGGACTCGAAGGAAGAGGGTATCAAGCTGTGCGTCGAGCAGATCGAGACCCTGAAGAACATCAAGGGGGTCCACGGCGTGCACATCATGGCGGTCATGTGGGAGGAGATGGTGCCCAGGATAGTCGAGGAGGCGGGGCTGCTCCCCAGGCCATCCTTCGAGTGAGAGGTTCCGATTCATGACCTCGGAGGAGTTCCGCGCGCTCAACGACGGGATGGTCAGGGAGCTCTTCCGGCTCAACCCCGACACCGCCACCAGGTTCGGGATGCACGACCCGTACGACGGCATGCTCCCCCACGGAGGCGTCGAACGCCTCGAACATACATCTGAACTATTGACATCGTGGCTGAGGAAGGCCGAGAAGGTCGCCTCGGCCGAACTCCTGGACGACGATGACAGGACATCCTTGGATGTCCTGAGGATGAGCGAAGGTCTGATCAGGTTCGCGAGGGACGATTATCGCCTGTGGCAGATATTCCCGGAGGCGACGGAGGTCCCGGGGTCCTCGCTCCTTCTCATGATGGCGAGGGAATACGCCACGCCCGAGCAGAAGGCGCAGTGGGTGGCATCTCGGATCGGCGAGATACCGCGGTATCTCGAAGAGTTCAGGACGAGGTTCAGGCCCGGGAAGCCGGCGAAGGAATGGACGGCCATGGCGCGACGGTCCGCGAAAGGTCTGCCGGAGTTCCTTCGAGCCCTGGGCAGGAACTACAAAGGTCAAGGACCTGGGTCCGTCGACGCAGCGCTCGCGAAGAACATCGAGCGTGCCTTGGAGGCGATGAAGGAGCATCAGGATTGGCTCGAAAACCTCGAGGAACACTCGGTGCCGGGGTTCGCGATGGGCCCGAAGAACCTGGATAAACTGCTCCGGCTGAGGGGCTACGAGATGACGCCGGACCAGGTGCTCGCCTTCGGCGAGGCCTCGCTCAGACAGCTGATGGCTGAGAGGGTCGAGGTCGACAGCCTCATGGCTCCGGGGAAGACTCACGAGGCGGCGGTCGAGATGATGAGGTCGGACTCGCCATCGGACTTCGACCGGGCGTTCGAGGAGACCGTAGCCGAGGTCGACCGGGCCAAGAGGTTCATCAAGGAGAACGACCTCGTCACGGTCGACTACGATGCGAAGCTCCGCATAATGGAGACGCCGGACTTCATGACGAGCATGGTCACGTCCGCAGCCCTCGAGATGGCAGCGCCTTTCGAGGAGAGGCAGCAAGGGATCCTGATGCTGACGAGGGTCCGCGGAGAGGCTCTGAGGGACCTGTACTCCAGGGCGTCCATAGGGAACCTCGCGGTCCACGAAGCCTACCCGGGGCATTTCCATCAAGGCGTGATGTCCAACAGGAAGCCTTGGATGCACCAGCTGTCGCTGATGCTGATCGAGCCAGACACGATGGTCCCGTCCTGGGAGACGCAGGAGGGCTGGGGCATGTACTGCGAGAAGATGATGCTGGACCGTGGTTTCAGGACCACGCTGCTGGACAGGCACGCGATGCTGGACTACGCGATCTGGAGGGCATGCAGGATCGTCTACGACGTCAAGCTCGCAAGGGGAGACGCGTCGCTCGACGAGATGATAGCCATGTTCATGAGGGAGACGGGCTCGCCGAGGGATGTCGTCTCCGCCGAGGTCCTGGGATTCTCCAGGAACCCGGGATACGGGCTGTCGTACTTGACCGGCAGGCAGATGGTCTTCGACCTCAAGAGCGGACTAGTGAAGGAACTCGGAGGCGCGTTCGTCGAGAAGAGGTTCCATGACCTGGTCGCGATGAACGGCAACCTGCCGTTCCATCTTGCCCGCAGGGCCGTCAGGCAGGGCTTCGGGCTCAAGGTTGTTAGCGGATGACACCGCGCACGACAGGCGTCGCGGGGAAAACGGTTATAATGGTCCAGAAGATACCTTTGCCGCTCAACGCTCGCGTGTGCCGCGAGGCATGAGCAACCTACAGATCGGAGCGTATGTTGAATGAGCAGGATCAGGAGAGCCTTGGTCAGCGTATCTGACAAGACAGGACTGGCGGAGTTCGCGAAGGGCCTGTCCGAGCTAGGCGTAGAGATACTCTCAACCGGCGGAACGGCTGCCCTTCTCGAGAAGAGCGGCGTCCCCGTCTTAGGCGTCTCGGAGGTCACGAAGTTCCCCGAGATGCTCGACGGCAGGGTCAAGACGCTGCACCCCGCGATCCATGGAGGGCTCCTCGCGATGAGGGAGAAGCCCGAGCACATGGAGGCGATAAAGAAGCACGGCATCGAGCCGATAGACTTGGTCGTGGTCAACCTCTATCCGTTCGAGTCCACGGTGGCCAAACCAGGTGTCAAGCTCGAGGACGCGATCGAGAACATCGACATCGGCGGCCCATCCATGATCAGGTCCGCGGCCAAGAACCACTCAGCCGTGGCCGTCGTCGTCAACCCGGCGCAGTACGAGGCTATACTCACTGAACTCAAGGACAACGACTGCAAGCTGTCCGAAGACACCAGGAGGAAGCTCGCGCTCGAGGCCTTCCGCGCCACGGCAAGGTACGACTCCGCGATAGCGTCGTACCTGGGCAAGAAGTTCTCCGGGGAGCTGCTGCCGAAGAACGTGACGCTCTCGTTCGAGAAGCTGAGCGACCTCAGGTACGGCGAGAACCCGCACCAGAAGGCCGCGTTCTACAAGGACCTGTTCGACCAGACCCCGCTCAGCGTCGCGGCCGCGGAGAAGATGCACGGCAAGGAGATCTCGTACTGCAACGTGCTGGACCTCGACGCCGCACTCGCGATAGTGTCCGACTTCGAGAAGCCGACGGCTGCAGTGATCAAGCACACGAACCCGTCAGGGGTGGCGTGCGCCGCCACCATCGCCGAGGCGTTCAGGATAGCCTACAACGCGGACTCGCTCAGCGCCTTCGGGTGCGTCGTTGGCCTCAACCGCCAGGTGGATCTGGAGACAGCGAAGGAGATCTCGAGCCACTTCGTCGAGGCGGTCATCGCTCCCGGGTACGACCCTGACGCTGAGAAGCTCCTCGAGGAGAAGAAGAGCATCAGGCTGCTCAGGACCAACATGCCGATCAAGAGGGAAGAGGGCAGGATGTTCATGGCCAAGGTCAAGGGCGGCCTGCTGATACAGACAGACCCGTACGCAGACCTGGACCCGAGCAAGCTGAAGGTCGTGACGAAGCGCGTGCCCTCCGCCGAGGAGCTCGACGCGATGGTCTTCGGCGCGAAGGTGTGCAGGCACATCAAGTCCAACACCATCCTGCTCGTCAAGGGCGAGAGGACCGTCGGGGTCGGGGCCGGCCAGATGAGCCGCGTCGACGCCACGACGATAGCAGGCATGAAGGCCGGGCCCGAGGCGAAGGGTTCCATACTCATCTCGGACGCGTTCTTCCCGTTCAGGGACGGAGTTGACGCCGCGGCCAAGGTCGGAGTCTCAGCCATCGTGCAGCCCGGCGGGTCCGTGAGGGACGACGAGGCGATAGCCGCTGCGGACGAGCACGGCATGTCGATGGTGTTCAGCGGGCTCAGGCTGTTCAAGCACTGAGCCTGGACGCAGGACAGGGAGACCATTCTGGCTGTATCCGAGAACTGTATGCACAGGTGGCCCCCTGCACGTCCTCTGGCTCTCTCTCGGTCAGGTTCACAGGCGGCACGGTGAGAGGGTGCAGTAGGGATGGCATACCGGAGAAAGGTAGATGTCGTTCCTCGGAGATTGCGAGAGAAAGAGTGGGGTGACTCGGGATGAAGGAGGGAGAATGGATCCCTTATCTGCTAGCCGTGGTTGGATTCATCGTGATGTCGGCGGGAATCCTGGCAATCAACTTCACACCATCCGCCTTCGGACTTCCTGTGTTTGCCGCAGGGCTCATCATGATAATCATCGGGGGTATCTGGGGGGCTCTGGTGTACAAGTGGGACCTTGGTTCTCCGTGATACGAAAGAACATCAAGCTCTCGCCGAGGCTGCGGCAAACGTAGGACTGAGACACGGCCGGTCATCCAGACATAGAATCGGCGCCTACAGGATAGGTACCAGCTTCGGCCTGAAGTCTCCGGGTTCGGGGTCGGTCATCGCGTGCGGGGCGGTGTATGGCTCCTCGCCCCTGACCACCATTATGCCCGAGGTCTTGTCGATCCTGATGTGCGTGTGGGCCAGGTCCGTCAGCCTGCTTGTGGACCTCACGGATGGGGTGACGGTCGCCACGAGCACGCCGTCGTTGTTGAGGAGCGCGGACAGGAAGTCCATAAGGCCGTCCAGGACCCCCGGGCCGTAGATCGACTCCAGCGAGTCGAAGCCTATCACCGACAGGTACGGCCCCTTCGTGTCCTTGAGCGCGTACTGTATGTCCTGCCACTTGATGTCCACGCGGACGTCCTCGCCCTCGAGCGTGACCGCGTACGGCTTAGGCGACTCGGAAGCCGCGTGGGGCTCGAGTATGCGCACGCTCTTGTCGAACACATCGGGCTCGAGGAAGCCGACTAGGGAGTCCCGGGACGCTTCGGCCCCGGTCTTCTTCGTCGGCAGCCAGGCGATCCCGCGTCCCCTGGACGCGAAGTTGCATATGATCGCGTTCTCTATCGAAGAGGATGAGACCACAGGCACGCCGGGCCCGAGCTCGATGAGCATGATCGTACCCTTCTTGAGGCCGCCTCCGAGCATCTCGTCCAAGTACTCGTTCCCGGTGGACACGCGCTTCTTGTCCGGGTCGTCGATGGTGTCGAAGGCCTTCGGCTTCTCCGGCTTAGAGTACCTGCTGTACTCGAAGGTCCTGACCCTCCCGCCAAGGAGCGTGTACACGTACTTCGGCTGCCTGATCTCGCAGCCCCTGAGCTTGAGCAGGTCCATCTCCCTGATCCTCCTGCCCGTGGACGAGTTCTGCGACAGGTAGACGACCCCGTCGCCCAGGTAGTCCAGGAGCGGGTCCGGCGTCTCCAGCACATACACGATGTTCGTGCCGCATCCCTCTACCAGGTCCTTCTGGAGCGCGTTGATGAGCTTCGACGGCTGGATGCCGTACTTCTCCGCGAGCGCGTCTATGCTGTCGATGATTATGAGCGTCCTCTCGGGAAGGGCCTTGTCTACCACGTCGTAGGCCATCTCAATCTCGGGCATCATCGACCCGACCGTGACGGTTATCTCGCCCTCGCCGGTGGCCTCGGCGACCGCCTCCTCGCCGCCCGCCTCTATGTTGCCCTCGAGCCTCTGGAGCTCCCTCCTCGGGGACTTCACCTTCTCCGTCTTGAGCTCGCCCTTGATGGCCGCGAGCCCGAGCAGTATCTTCTCGACCTGCATCTCGGAGTCGGCCTTCTTCTTCATCTTCTTCCGGGCCTTCAGTATCTCGCCCTCCTTGACCTTGTCAAGGAGCCACGGGAACTGGTTGAAGAGGGACTGGTCCGAGACCCTCGTGGACATGTAGTAGCTCTGCTGGACCTGCGCCAGCTCCTCGATCATCTGGAGCGCGAGGGTCGTCTTGCCCGTGCCGGCCATGCCCCTGATTATGAGCGAGTGCCCGCCGGGGCTCGACAGGAACGAGATTATCTCCCTCGGGAATGTCGATGTACCAGTCCTTTCCGTCTCCGCCATCTTCCTCAACTCCTGCTAAACATCTCATAGGCTGCGGAGGGCTCAGCGCTCCTTGGGGGCGAACAGGCCGCCAGTGACCGCTTCCTCCTCCTCTTCCTCAATCAGCTTGATCTCCTTCCACTCCCCTCCGAAGTCCTGGGTCTCGCCGGTGACCATCTGGAACCGCACCCTGAGCTTGCCGCCTTCGAAGAAGATGTAGGCGTTCTTGAGCTGGGACTGATAGAGGACTATCCTCTTGCCCTGCTGCGTGAGGGCCCGCTCCACGCCCTTCAGGAGGCCCGCCTTCTCGAGCGCGTGTATCCTCCTGTAGCACGCAGCTATCGGGATGGCCAGCTTCGCGCTCAGCTCGAGGGCGTGCTTCGGCCTCCTGGCGCACGCGACGAGTATCTTCGCCGCGTACGTGTCCATTATCAACCGTGATGCCTCGATAGGGTCCAAGAGCTGATGCCTCCGCACTGTCAGATAGCCGCGGAGCTATTGGTTAATAGCAACATCCGGGGGGTACTTCCGCAGCTGACCAATCTCAGTTCTGAGAAGCTGAATACACGTCTGGCGTTTAATACTCTTTCGCAGGACACGGACGTCATGTTTGAGGGGCTGGCGCCCGGAAACATATTATGGCACGTGAAGCCCTCACCGTCGGACGTAGTCCTGACTGGCGGAGGGGGGTCACATGAAGGGCAAGAAGTGCAAATGCGGGTATGCGACACTGTCCAAGAAGCCTAGGTGCCCCAGGTGCGGCAAGGTCTCGGTCGACACCGAGTGGGAGGACATCGGCAAGGTGTTGTCTGCCGCCAAGCTCAGGAAGGTACCCCAGGGGTTCAACGTCCCGATGTCTCTCACCGTGGTCGAGGTCGACTGCAAAGGGCCCAAGGTCACCTGCTGGAGCGAGGACGACCTGGCGGTCGGGGACGAGGTCGTGATAGTCGACATAGGCGGGGCGTTCATCTGCGAGAAGCAGGCCCCCGACGAAGCATAGGCTCAAAGGGCTATCGCCGCGAACTCCTTGAGCGAGAACTGGGGCCCGAGCGCGGATATCCTGTCCGTCAGGGCCGCCTGGAGCTCCGCACCGCTCTTCGTCTTCGACCCTCTGACATCCACGACGAGCTCGGAGGTCATCTTCTCGTAGTAGACGAGCACGTTGGTCCAGCCCGAGAGGACGTTCATCGACATCTCCCCGAACACCTTCATGACCTCGTGTATCGCCCCTGGCCTGTCCGGCAGGTCGATCCGCACCCTGTGCAGGTGTGTGTCGTCGTTGAGGAAGACGACCGAGAGTATCCAGGACTCGGGCTCCGCGACGAACATGATGGGCCCGGAATCCTTGCCCAGGAAATTCACATATGCCTGGGGCAGCTCGAAGACGCCACCCGATATGGTGCTCGCCTTCTTCTCGGTCTTCCTCAGCGCCATGGTCTTGATCTTGTCGCTGCCCGGGGCCGCGCCCCTGGTGTACCTGGTGGCCAGGTCGGAGTGCTCCACGCACAGGCAGTCTACCATGCTCAGGGACTGGTCCCTCGCCGCCTTCGCGTCCTCGAACTCCTTCTTGAGCGTCGAGGAGTCCCCGAAGAACGACAGGTCGACCAGCATCTCCCAGACCATTATGACGTTCGGGATGGAGCTGACGGTCTCCGAGTTCAGGATGTCGATGTTCCTCGCCTTCAGGAACTGGGCCGCCTGCGCGAGCGCGCCGGGCTCGTCCCTGACGTGCATCGTCACGTAGGATATCTCCCTGTAGTTCTCAGGCCCGAACGGGGACAGCACGATCTCGAACGTGCCCTTGTCGCCGGACTCGTACCTGAACATGGAGCTGAACACCTCGCTGCCGTCCACGAGGCCTAGCGGGGTGCCTATCCTGGGGCTGATCTTGATCTTCCCGGACTCCATCCGTCCGAAGTCCACGAGCGTCATGTTACTCTCCTCACACGTCGGATAAGTGAATCACTAAGATAAAGATGTTGAATTCGCGGTCAGGACTTCGGCGAGAACATGTACAGCGTGGGCACGCGCTTCTTCAACCCGGTCCAGTATCCGCAGCTCTTGCACCTGTACCCGCGCGTGACCGTGCCGCCGTAGACCGTGAGGTTCTTTATCTTCTCCGTGCGGCCGCCGCACACGGGGCACAGGCCGGCCGAGGTCTTCTCGTCGGACTCCCGGGTCCTCATCTCGATCGTGACGAGGCCGCTCGCGAGCGCGAGCTTGCGGATCCGGGGCTCGCTCACGGAATAGTCGGGGTCGTGCCTGTGGAGCTCCCTCAGGACGAGCTCGGCGAACTTCCTCTGGGAGTTGATGATCCCGTGCCTCCGGAGGGCGTCCTTGATAGCGTCGAGTATCTCCGTGTCCGAAGGCTTCCTGTACACCATCGGGCACGAATCACCATCCGTTTACGAATACCTTTGTGTTCCTAGAGGCGGACTGACTTAAGTCGTCGGCACGAAAGGCATATATCGTCGCAACAGATAACCGCGGAACCAGTGAGAGGCATGCGAGCGAAAGTCATCATAATGGGGGCGGCCGGAAGGGACTTCCACAACTTCAACGTCTACTTCCGCGACAACGCCAACTACGAGGTAGTGGCGTTCACGGCGACGCAGATACCGAACATCGAGGGCCGGAAATACCCGGCTAGCCTCGCGGGGAAGTTGTACCCGAAAGGGATCGACATCTACCCTGAGAAGGACCTCGTCGGACTCATCAAGAAACACAAGGCCGAGCAGGTCGTGTTCGCCTACTCCGACATAGCCCATGTCGATGTCATGCACAAGGCGTCGATCGTCAACGCGGCGGGGGCGGACTTCAGGCTCATGGGCGGGAACCAGACGGCGGTCAAGTCGAAGGTGCCCGTCATCGCGATATGCGCGGTCAGGACCGGTTCCGGCAAGAGCCAGACGACAAGGGCGATAGCGACCATCCTGAGGGCGAAGGGCCGCAGGGTCGTCGCGATCAGGCACCCGATGCCGTACGGAGACCTCGAGAAGCAGGCGGTGCAGAGGTTCGCGACCTATGCGGACCTGGACAAGCACGAATGCACGATCGAGGAGCGGGAGGAGTACGAGCCCCACATCGACAAGGGCATCATCGTGTACGCCGGCGTGGACTACGAGAAGATCCTCAGGCAGGCCGAGCAGGAGGCAGATGTCATCCTTTGGGACGGCGGCAACAACGACACGCCGTTCTATGTCCCCGACCTGCACATAGTGGTCGCAGACCCGCACAGGGCAGAGCACGGGAAGCTGTACCACCCAGGCGAGGCGAACATGCGCATGGCTGATGTCATCATCGTCAACAAGGTCGACACGGCCGACCCCAAGAAGGTCGAGGTCGTCAAGAACATGGCGGCCGAACTGAACCCCAGGGCGAAGATCATACTGGCAGACTCCCCGGTGACCGTGGAGGACCCGAAGGCCATCAAGGGCAAGACGGTCCTGGTCATCGAGGACGGGCCGACGGTCACGCACGGCGAGATGACCTTCGGCGCGGGCATGATCGCGGCGAAGAACTCCGGCGCGAAGGAGGTCATCGACCCGAGGCCGTTCGCGGTCAACTCGATCAAGGCGACTTTCGAGAAGTACACCCACCTGGAGAAGGTCCTGCCCGCGATGGGCTACGGCGACCAGCAGGTCAAGGACCTGCAGGAGACCATCAACCGGGCGAAGTGCGATGTCGTGGTGTCCGGCACGCCGATAGACCTCAACAGGGTCCTGAAGGCGAACAAGCCCTTGGTCAGGGTCAGGTACGACCTGAAGGTCAGGGAAGGCGAACCGCTAGAAGTGCTCCTGAAGAAGTTCTGAAGGCGCAAACGGTTAAAGGAGCCTTCACGGATTAGGCTCCCGCGGGAGTAGCTAAGCCTGGATAAAAGCGCAGGACTTAAGGTCCATCCACTGGATAGGATATCCGGTCTCGCAGGAGTTCGGGGGTTCGAATCCCCTCTCCCGCACAGCACCTTCTCAGGACAGTCGCAGCACGGTCCTCGCGAACGCCCTGCTCGCGGGCCCCAGCTGGGCCACGGATATGCCCTCCTCGGCCTGGTGGTACCTCGCGAGGTCCCCTGACTCGCCCGGGCCCATGCAAATCACGGGCACGTGCGCCTCGTGGGCTATGAGGTTGTCGTCCGCCTCCGAAACCCCGCACGCGACTGTAGGCGCCGAGCCGGTGATAGCCCGTATCGACTCCACCGCGGCGGCCACCAGCGGGCTGTCCGCAGGGGTCAAGTGCGGGAGGTAGAGGTCCTTCGGGGTGCTCTTGAACCTGACCTCGGCGCTGCCCTCCAGGCCCAGACCCGCGATGACCGTTCGGATGTCATCCGAGATGTCGATCTTGCCGCCAGGTATCGTGCATCTCACCACCTTCATGCTGCACTTCTCCGGGACCGTCAGGCTCCCCGTCCCGCCGTGCATCATGAGGATGGTCTGGGACTCGGCCAGCGGGGCGAGGTTGTCGGCGAGAACGCCTTCCGCTTCGGCCAGGTCCATGTCCTCCAACGCCAGGACGACCTTGGACCCCTCCACGACCGCGTTTATCCCTTTGTGAGGCGTGGCGCCGTGCGCGGACCGGCCGTGCACGTCGATCTCGTAGTACGAGCCTCCCCTCCGGCCAGCGGTCACCACCCTGAGGCCTCCGAAGCCCTCGCCCACGATGACCGCCTTCGTCTTCTCGAACTCGCCCGCACGGATCAGAGCCCTCGTGCCGTCTCCGTCCTTCTCCTCGCCTGAGACCGCCTGGAAGGACAGATGCACCTTGTCGTGCAGCCCCGCCTTGCCTATGGCCTTCATGGCGACCATCATAGCCGCGAGGCCGCACTTCATGTCGAGCGAGCCCAGGCCGTACAGCATGCCGTCCTCGACGGACGCCCGGAACGGGTCGTGGACCCAGCCGGACATGACCTCGACCGTGTCCATGTGCCCGCTCAGCACCACCTTGGGCAGGTCGGGGTTGCCGTACTCCGCGATGACGTCCGGGCCGAACCCGGGGACCTCCAGGAATCTGGGCGAGAAGCCCCAGGACTCGAGCCTCGAAGCGATGAACTCGGCTACCCTGGCCTCGGTCCCGAACACGCTCGGTATCCGAATGAGGTCCCTAGATAGGCTGAGTACCTCGCCCTCGTCCAAGTGCGGCTCGAACCCGGATAACCCCGACTCGTCCAATGTCATCGCCTGCGCCTGAGTGCGCAGCTACCGGAAAGATGGCTCCGCACATTAATCTTCGCGGGGAGGGCGGGGTGCATGAAAACCCTTGATTACCGGTATGGCATACGGTCCTCCGAGGGGACCGGATTGGAGGACGAGAGGGAGGGTGCTTTCAGGCGCATCTCGGAGTTCGCGGACCTATCCATGTGGATGCGTGGGTCGCCCGGCCTGGTGCTTGGGGTGACCGACAGGGAGAGGACGCTGTTCACCTCAGCCAAGGGATTCGCGGACTTCGCATCCAGGCGCCCGATGGAGATCGATGCCCTGTTCCAGATAGGCTCCGTGAGCAAGTCGTTCACATGCATGGCGCTGCTCCAGCTCGCGGAGCGGGGCGTCATCGACCTGCACGCGCCTGTCAAGAAGTACCTGCCGTGGTTCTCGGTGAAGTCGAAGCACTCGGACATCACCCTGCATCACCTCATGACGCACACCGCGGGAATCGTGATCGGCTCTGACGCGACACCCACCGCATGGACGGAGGTCTGGGACCTCAGGGAGACCGAGGCGACCTGCGAGCCCGGGACATTCTTCCATTACTCCAACTCAGGGTACAAGACGCTCGGGCTGGTCCTGGAGACGGTGTCCGGCACCAGCTACAGCGACATCATCCGAGGGGGCGTACTGGAAGTCGCCGGCATGAGGTCGACGGAACCAGTCATAACAAACGGCATCAGGGGCAGACTCGCGGTGGCCCATCTCCCGACGCACGACGACAGACCGTCCAACGGCCGGTCCGAGCTCTCGCCCGCACCGTGGTTCGAAGGCGACACCGCGGACGGCTCGATATGCGCGCCGGTCGAGGACATGTTGGCCTACATCCGCGTGATACTCAACCGGGGCCAGGGGCCGTGGGGCCAGATACTGTCCTCTGAGAGTTTCAGGAAGATGACGACGGCGTACATCCAACCGGATGACGGGCTCCACGGCGAGGGGTACGGCTACGGCCTCAACATCGACAGGTCGGGAGGACGCACGGTCATCCGCCATTCCGGAGGCATGGTGGGACATTACACGGACATGGTCATGGACATGGACTCCGGCATCGGCGTCATGGTCATGGTCAACGGTCCGGGCTTCCCGGAGGAGGTCGCGAAGTTCGCGCTCAAGGCCTTGAACGCATCGATGGGCGTCGGTGAGACGCCCGAGGTCCCGCGGAAGGAGGATGCCTTCAGAGTCCCGAACGCCTCCGATTATGCAGGGACCTACGCAGGTCCCTGGGGCGCCTTGGAGGTCATCGACAGGGGAGGGACGCTCCATCTCGTCTGTGACGGCCGCGAGTCCGTCCTCGAGTCCCGGCAGGGGGACGCGTTCTTCTCGGACGCCCCGGGGTTCGGACTGTTCCTATCGGAGTTCGAGAAGGAAGGAGACACGGTCGTGAAGCTGCACAACGGCGAGAGGACATATGCCAGGGACGGACAGACCGGGCAGCCGCTCGACCGCACTGACGCGGGGGAGGTCCGATTCGACGGACACTACCGGTCCCATAACCCCTGGCTGCACAACTTCAGGATCGTCAGGAGAGAAAGCGGGCTCGTGTTCGCCATGCCCTCAGACCATTCGGTCCCGCTGGTCCATCTGGGCGGCAACAGCTTCAGGATCGGCGACGACGAGAGGTCGCCTGAGCGTATCGAGTTCGGGTGCGTCATCGACGGTGTCGCGACATCCGCCGTCTTACCCGGCGGCGGGAGGTTCGGCAGGACATTCACCCCGTGAACCCCGGGCCCGCTCGCCCGGACGTGAATGAAAGGAACGACTCGTTGTCCGGCTATCTCCGGGCCAGGTGCGTGTAATGGCACTCGGGGCATTCCACCGTCTTGCCGTCGACCTCGACGAGCTTCACGTGCTTCTTGTGCTTCTCGCACTCGGGGCACATCATGTCCTTCTCGGTCTTCCTGAAGTAATCCATCAGGCCCATGGCCTCACCGTCCTGGAGTATCCACGCGGCCTGTAAAAAGCCTTCGCCTGTGATGTCCGGCAGGGAAATCAAGCGCGATGGACGGCTGCGACGATCTTCTTGAGCTTCGACTCGAAGGCGCCGTTCTCCACCAGCGTGCCGGTGACGAATATGTCGGCGCCCGCCTTGACCAGGGGCGACACCTGGTCGGCCTCGGTTATGCCGCCCCCGACGACCAATGGCATGCTCACGCTCTCCCTCACGGCCTTCACCATGTCGACCGGCACGGGCTGCGGCGCTCCGGAGCCCGCCTCCAGGTAGAACAGGTCCATGCCGAACATCTCCGCCGTGAGCGCATATCCGACCGCCCTCGGGATGTCCTCCCTCTGCACGAGGTCGGCCTCGCCCACCTCCCCGACCTTCATGCCCGGAGCCACGATCACATAGCCCATCGAGAGCGTCTCGATGCCCAGCTTGCGTATGACGGGCGCCCCCCGCCAGTGCTCCCCGGTGATGTTCTTCACGTTCTTCGAGTTGAGCATGCTCATGAAGTATATCGCGTCGCAGTTCCGGGCGATGGCGTTCGCGCCCGACGGGAAGTAGATGACCGGGAGCCTCACGGCCTTCTTGATGTGGTCCACGGCCTTGTCCAGGTTCTCCTGAGTGACGCCTGTCGACCCCCCGACCATCACCGCGTCCGTTCCAAGCTTCCCTGCCTTGCGGGCGATGTCCGCAGAGCCCTCAGGGGACTGCTTGTCCGGGTCTATCAGGGTCATGTGCATCTTGTGATGCTCGAGTGTGTCCGCGATGAAGTCCTTGACGCTCAGGTTATGCCTCCCAGAAGGAACGCGATCAAGGCGACGAGCATTGCTAGCTTCGCCACCTTCTGACCCTTCCTCGGGTCCGAAAAATGAACCGCCGCGCAGTATATAAACATTCCATCGGCGACGGCGACGACCGGGACGTACCATACGGACAATTGCTCCAAGATGTACGGCACCGGGCTGAGGGCAACCGCCCCCGCGAAAGCCGCCGACGCCGCGAGCCCGGCGTTCCTGGCGCCGACCCTCATGGGCAGCGTGGTCCTGGAACCCCGGTCCCCCTCGACGTCCTGCACGTCCTTGACTATCTCCCTGCCCAGGGTCGCCAGGGCCGCGAGTGCCGCCAGGACCCATGCGACCTCCATCCTCCCGACGGCTGCGCCTCCGAAGAGGAAGAGCGCGCCCGTGAGCCAGCTTATGACCAAGTTCCCTGCCAGGCCCTCGGCCTTCAGGAGCGTCTCGTACGCGACCATGAATATGATTGATGTGACGACTATGAGCGTAGACCACAGGTTCACGAAGATGCTGAGAGCGACGGTCGATGAGAACAGGACTGCGGAGAGCGCGAGCGCGTTCTTAGGCGAGACGCGCCCCATCGGTATGGGCCTCTCAGGGTGCGCGACCTTGTCCACCTCCCGGTCGAAGTAGTCGTTGAGCGCATTGCCCGCGCCTGTGAAGAGCACGACTACGGCCATCGAGACGACGACCTCGAAGGCATGGTCGGGCAGCTGTTCCGGCCCTGCGCATATCAAGGCTGCGAGCAGGGCGCCCAAGGCGCCCATCGCGCAGTTCCCCAGCCTGAGCAGGCCGAGCAACGCGACGGGGCTGCGGTCCCCGGAGGCGGAAGACATCGGTATCGTCACATGATGCGCGAGTATAAGACTTTTCTTGGATGCTGGCACGACTTCTACGCCCAAAGCCTTATGTAGTGACGCCTTCTTCGTGCAAACCACAATGGCTTCAGAGACACCGCCGGACGCGTCAAGGGAGATAGAGCTCGTCAAAGGCCTGGTGGCGAGGCATTTCCCGGTGTACGATGTCAAGGTGGACTACGATGTAGTCCAGTTCTACTGCAGGATCGACAACACGACCCTGGAGGAGAACTTCGAGTTGCTGCGCGAGGAGATGTCCCCGCACGGGTACATCCCCATGGTCACCTACGACAAGGGCGAGCACATCATCATGGTGGCCCGCAAGCCCGCGGCGAAGTACAAGAGCGTCCACGTGAACCTGGCGATGCTCATAATCACGTTCATAGCGATGACATTCGCAGGAGTGTTCAACTGGAGCTCGTACGCGGACGTGCCGTCGGACGAGGTGTACACGGTTGAGAACTTCCTCACGGGGATACTCGTCTTCACGTTGCCGCTCATGGCCATCCTCGGGGTGCACGAGCTCGGCCACTACTTCATGGCCAGGAAGAGGAAGGTCGCGGCGTCGCTGCCCTTCTTCATCCCGTCCTTCCCGCCCCTGGGGACCTTCGGGGCGTTCATATCGCTCAGGGACCCGATACCGAACAGGAAGAGCCTCTTGGAGATAGGCGTCGCCGGCCCCCTCGCAGGGCTGGCCCTGGCGCTCCCGATCGGCATACTCGGGCTCGTGCTGACGAACATGGAGGCCCGGCCGGTACCGCTGGACGTCGGCTCCGAAGGCCTGGTCCAGATATCGTTCCCGATGATCTACCTGTGGCTCGAGCAGCTGGTCCCGATACAGGGTGATTATCTGCTCCACCCGACCGCGTTCGCCGCATGGGTGGGGTTCCTCGTGACCGCGCTCAACCTCCTGCCAGCAGGACAACTCGACGGAGGCCACATCGCGCGGGCGTTGCTCGGGACGCAGGCCAAGTACGCCAGCTGGGCGGCCATCGCCGCGCTCATCGGCCTGTCGTTCTTCTACTGGTCATGGATGCTCTTCGCCCTCCTGATACTGATCCTGGGGGCGAAGCACCCGCCGCCCCTGAACGACATAACGAAGCTGGACCTGCGCAGGAAGCTCGTCGGCCTGCTCGCGTTCGTGGTGCTGGTCGTCGCCTTCGTTCCCGTGCCCATGTCCGCCGTGACGGCCGACTGCTCGTTCGAGATGAACCCGCTCGACGACACGAACAGGACGATCGTGCCGGGACAGCAGGCCGTGTTCGTCGTCCTGGTCCAGAACACCGGGAACACAGGGGAGGACATCACGTTCGAGAAGCTCTCGTCCCCCACAGGCTGGATCGTGACATTCACAGAGGACAACGAATCGTACAGCGAGACTTACAGCATGTCGCTGAACGTGTCCCAGGAAGCCGTCTTGACGGTCGTGGTCGAGTCCTCGAGCGATTCCGTGCCCGGCAACTCATCCGTAGTGGTCGGAGGCGAGACCTCGTGCAGCACGTCCGAGTTCGCCGCGAACATCGCGTTCAACTTCTCAGTGCAGATGCCCGAGGTCGAGCTATGGGTCTCCGACGACGGCCAGGAAGCGGCCTCCGGAACCAGCATCGTGTCCCACCTGGTGGTCAACAACACCGGCGAGGGGGATGTCAACCTGACATTCATGGCGAGCGGGTTGCCAGGCTACGTCGCGGTCGTGCTCTACGAGGGTTCCCCGACGGCTAACTCGTCCGGGGTCCTCGATGCCGAGGTGCCCGGAGAGGACAGCATCACGGTCTCCGTCGAGATATTCGTGCTCGCGTACGCAGAGCCCGGCGAGAAGTCGGTGACGATAGACGTGTTCTACCTGGACGCGCTGATAGGCAACACCGCCGTGACCTTCACGGTGGTCTAGGCCCGTTCCAGCACGCAGAAGTTCCTTGTGAGCGAGCGATGCACCCAGAGCGGATGCGATTCCAGCTCCCGGAAACCTTCGGCCGACTCGAGCACTGCCTTCTCAGGGACCGCGATGGCGAGCCTGCACCCGCGCCCCAGGACATCCGCGAAGGCCCTGAACGAGCGGGCGTACAGTTCGTCCAACGGCTCCCCGTTCGTGCTCGTCGCACGGCCGTACGGAGGGTCCGTCGCTATCCCGTCCACCTCGCCCACGGCCCCCTCGATAGCCCCTACGTCGCACACGCGCGTGACGGCGGATGCGCCGATGTGGCGCAGGTTCGCCCTGGCGCCCTGGACCATCTTGTCCGATATGTCGGTCCCCACGGCCTTCAGGCCGGCCAGGTGTGTCTCGGCGAGTATGGCCCCGGTGCCGCAGAAAGGGTCGAGCACCGTCCCTCCGTCCGGCACGCGGGTCAGGTTGACGAGCGCGCGGGCGAACTTGGGATGGAGCGATACGGGGCAGTGGAACGGCATGTGCTTGTTCATCCTGCCCTCGAACGACGCCCTGTCCACGGAGCCGATGAGCCTGCCCACATAGACCTTCTCAGAGAAGACGAGCCTCACCTCCGACGCGGGCGAGTGGAGGTCCACGCCCCTGCCCTTGCCCAGAAGGCCGCCCGCGCGGCGCGTCATGGCCGCCAGGTCGAGGTCCGCATGCGCCTCCCCGACCCTGGTAGACCTTACCCTGATCGGCCCCGGGACATCGATGTCCTCGACGCACGAATCGACTCCGCGAAGGTCGGTCGTGCCCAGCCACTCGGAGACCTTGTGGCACAGAGCCAGCCTCCTGAGCAAGGCGTCGGGGTCGGCAGAGGTTTCGAGGACAAGGACGCCGGGGTCGGAGCCCAAGGCCTTCGGATCGCCTCCCAAGGCTGCCGCGGCGCTGACCGCCTCCGCCCTAGCGAGGGATTCGCACTCCATGGACAGCTCTAGCAGCAGCTTCACGGGACCGCAAGCCGCGGAGGGCGTCTTTAACCCTTGTGCTCAGTCGGTTCTGTCACAATCCGGGTGGTCAAGACCATCTGGTGTGCCCGAAGACACGCCCTTTATGACTACATGCAGCCGAAGGGCCGTTATATGCCGAGTCTTCTCCATTCACCCATGCCCGTCAGAGGGGTCGCGTTCAGGCTGGCGTCGGAGCTGCCTCCCGAGGCCCTTTCCCTCCTCCAAGACTTCCGACTCGCGGTCAACGAGGCGGTCAGGGCAGGGCTGCAGGCGAGGTCGACTTCGAGGAACTCCCTTGTCAAACTGGCATACAAGGACTTCCGGAAGGAGCATCCGATGATGTACTCTCAACACCTGGTCTGCTCCTTCGAGGTCGCTGCGAACGTCCTCAGGAACCACCGGAGGCGCGTACGGGAGGGGAGGGCATGTGCGGTCCCTTATGTCAGACGTCTGATGATGAAGGCCGAGAACCAGGCGTACAAGCTCGACAGGGAGAACGGCATCGTGGACCTCCCGATAAGGGCCAGGTGCCATGTGAAGCTGAGGCTGGTGCTCAGTGACTACCACCGGAGGTACCTGGACGATCCGTCACTGTCGCTGGGCTCCTTGACGCTTCTCCCGGACAGGGTCATCATAGCCTTCAGGAAGGGGACCCCGAAGCC
>CAZAUI010000015.1:0-39123 GCA_964488505.1 uncultured Thermoplasmata archaeon
CACCCACGCGCGCAGGTACTCGGCGCAGTAGAACCCGTCGTCCACGTCCTCCAGGTAATGCTTCTCCGAGTGCCTGAACTTGAGGGCTTTCTGAAGTGTCGCCCTGTAGACATCCCCCAGCTCCGGCGTCACCGTGGCCTGGTGAAGCTTCATCTCGTATACGAGCTTCGAGGCGTACCTGCGCAGGAACATGAGCTTGTTCACGAGCGTGAAACGCACATACTCCTCCGGGTGCTCGAAGCCGAGGAACTTCTTCAGCCACAGTTTGTCGGTGACGAGGTGGTTCAGCAGGAACGCGAACGCCTCCGTCACGGAGTTGTCGCCCAGGTACCTGTACTCCGCGGGGAGCTGCCTGTCCGTGCTGCCGAAATGCCATGCGTGCCCGCCCTCGTGGAAGAACGCCTCGTAGTCGCGCCAGCCCCCCATGGGCTTGATCACGAGCTTGACGTCGTCAGGGACCCTGACGGGCGCGCAGAACGCCCTCGGGGTCTTCTTCTCCCTGTCCTCGGTGTCTATGGTTATATTGGTGTACGCGCCAGGGTCTATCCCCATCGCCTTGAGCGTCTCGAAGAACGCCTCGACGAGCCTGTCCTTGGAGAAGTACCGGTCGTACTCCTCCCCTTTGAACGCGTAGGGTATGTCGCAGCTCCAGGCTTCGGAGAGCGGCAGCCCTGCCCGCTCCTGAAGGACGGCGTCCATCTCGTCCACGTACAGTTTCTCGGTGGACCGGAGGAGCTCCTCCATGCCTTCCTCGAGCTTCCTGTAGTCTATCGCCTTGAGGCTGGAGCACATCTCCCTGTAGTTCTTGAACCCCAGCTCAGCCGATGTGTCGTGGGCCTTGGCCATCCGTTCGAGGAGGAAGCCGTTCAGTTCAGCCATGGCCTCCAGCTTCGCTTCGAAGATCCTGTGCCGGTTGTCGGGGTCCTTCTCGTTCCTCAACCTCACGGGGACCATCCTGTACGGGATCTCCTCATCCCCGAACCGCACGGTCGTCCGGGCCTCCCAGGTGTTGACCCTGTCGGTGAGCGACTTGACGGCGCTGTCCACATACCCCATCGTGGAGAACGCGCGAAGGTACCTCTGCCAGCGCATGTCCTCCTCGGGCGGCGCGTTCTCGCCGGCCGTGACGACTTCCCCGATGGTTTCCGCGGAGAACAGATGCGAGTATCTCTCATAGATCGGGACGGTGCTGAGCTCGTCCTTGAGGCCGGCGTAGTTGCCGTAGAACTCCGCCATCAGCTCGCTCTGGAACGCCTCCAGGTCTCCCCTGACTCGGCCAAGCACAGGCGTGGCCATGGTGTCTTTAATCACGCTCATCCTGTATATTCGTTTCCGTACGATGGCCGGCCGGCCCCGCATTCTGGCACGCGCAGTCACGCTACATTTAATAGCGCTTCGTTCCATGGTGGGCGGCTGGTCCCATGGCTAAGGTGTTGGTGTGCGTCGCGTGGCCGTATGCGAACGGCCTGCTGCACGTAGGGCACGTGACGGGCTCGATACTTCCGGGCGATATCTTCGGAAGGTTCAACAGACTCGTTGGTAACGAGACGGTGATGGTCTCTGGTTCGGACATGCACGGCGCACCGATAACGGTGAGCGCGGAGAAGGAGGGCGTGTCCCCGGAGACGATAGCGAACAGGTTCCACGAGGCCAATGCGAAGGCCCTCGCGGACCTCGGCATCGACTTCGACCTGTACACCCACACCCACACGCGCAACCATCAGGAGACCGCCCGGGACATCTTCCTCAAGCTCATCGAGAAGGGACACCTGGAGAAGCATTCGACCCCTCAGTTCTACTGCCCGAGCTGCAAGCGGTTCCTGCCCGACAGGTACGTAGAGGGCACGTGCCCCCACTGCGGGTGCGTGCATGCGCGCGGGGACCAGTGCGACTCGTGCGGGATGGACCTCAACGCGGAGCAGCTCGTCGCCGCCCGGTGTCAGCTGTGCGGCGGCGTGCCTGAGCTCAGGGACACCGAACACTTCTTCCTGAAACTCTCTCACTTCACCGACGAGCTCGTCAGGTACGCCGAGTCGAACAAGCACTGGCGCCCGCATGTGCGCGCCTTCACGGTGAACGTTCTCAAGGCGGGCCTCGTCGACCGCGCCATGACCCGCGACATATCGTGGGGCGTCCCGGTGCCGGTCGAGGGGTTCGAGGAGAAGAGGATGTACGTCTGGTTCGAGGCCGTCATCGGCTACCTGTCAGCGACGAAGGAGTGGGCGGTTCTCGAGGGGAAGCCGGACGACTGGAAGCGGTTCTGGGAGGACCAGGAGTGCCGAAGCTACTACTTCCTGGGGAAGGACAACATCGTCTTCCACTCGGTCATATGGCCCGCGATCCTGCTTGGGCACGGCGGCCTCAACCTGCCGTACGACATCACGGCGAACCAGTTCATGAACCTGGGAGGCCAGAAGTTCTCGAAGAGCATGGGCGTGAGCATAGACGTCCAGAGCCTCCTGGGGAAGTTCAAGCCCGACATCATCCGATACTATCTCTCCGCGAACATGCCCGAGACCAAGGACTCCGAGTTCTCGTGGGAGGACTTCGCGCAAAGAGTCAACAACGAACTCGTCGCGACCTACGGCAACTTCCTCCACAGGGCTTTGTCATTCACATACAAGAACTACGGGCGCATCCCGGAGCTGGGCGACCTCGACGACAGGGACAGGGATGCCCTGAAGAGGATCGACGAGTCCGGTAAGGAGGTCTCCGCTGCCTTGGCCGCGTGCGAGTTCAGACGCGCCCTCAAAGGCGTCATGGACCTGGCGCAGTTCGGGAACCAGTATTTCGACTCGGTCGCCCCGTGGTCGCTGGTGGGCACGGACAAGGCGCGGTGCGGCACGGTGCTCCACGTGAGCCTCCTCATATCCAAGGCACTGGCCGTCATGGCCTGGCCGTTCATGCCGTTCTCGTCAGAGTCCGTCTGGAAACAGCTGTCCATGGACTCGACGATCTCCGAGACGGGCTGGAAGGCGATATCGCTCCCGCTCAACCCTGGCAGGGACCTCCCGAAGCCGTCCCCGCAGTTCGCGAAGGTGGAGGCGGAATCGGCGAACGACTTCCAGAAGTACGCCGGCCTGAACCTGAAGGTCGGGAAGGTCTTGGACGTCCAGCAGCACCCCAACGCGGACAAGCTGTACCTGATGACGGTGGACGTCGGCAAGCCAATAACGATCGTGAGCGGGCTGAAGGAGTTCTACACGGCCGACGAACTGAAGACCAAGACCCTTGTGATCGTCACGAACCTCGAGCCCGCGACTTTGAGGGGCGTCAAGTCCGAGGGCATGCTGCTCGCGGCCGAGGCCGAGGGCAAGCTGGCACTCCTGACGCCGGAGAAGGACCTGCCCGCGGGTACTCAGGTGTCGAGCGGGCTCGACGCGGGCGTGAAACTGCTCAGTTTCAAGGAGTTCCAGAAGCTGGACATGCGGGCGGGAACGCTCGTGTCCGCGGCCCCGCCGTTGCTGGATATCGGAGCACGACAGGTCCAGTGCGTGCTCGACAAGGGCGATGCGGGGAAGAGATACCCGGCGTTCCTCGCCGGGGACAAGGCGATGGTCATCACTGCGGCCGATGGCACGAAGATCGTATTCGACAGGGAGATAGCCGCGGGCGCGAAGATACGATGAAGTTCGATATGCACATCCACTCGAGCTATTCCCGGGACGGCACCGCACTGCCGAGCGTGATCCTGCGGAGATGCAAGCACCTGGGGCTCTCTGGGATCGCGATAACCGACCACAACTCGATCGAGGGCTCGTACGAGGCGAGGTCGCTCGCCAAGTCGGAAGGCGTGCTCGTCGTGAGCGGATTGGAGGTCTCGACATCTGAGGGGCACGTGTTGGCCTACGGCGTCAGGGAGCTGATCCCGCGCGGCCTGTCGGCCGCGGAGACCGTCGACAAGGTGAGGGAGGTCGGCGGGCTCGCGGTGGCCGCACATCCGAGGAGGTTCCCGTCGGGCGTGGGGCTGGACCTGGCTGAGCGTGTGGGTTTCGACGCGATCGAGGTCCTCAACGGAGGAAGCTCCAGGAGTGCGAACAGGGCTGCGTTCAGGCTTGCAGAGAGGCTGAGCCTTCCGAAGACCGGCGGCAGCGACGCCCACAGGCTGGGCGAGATCGGCCGGTCGTATACGCTGCTCGAGGGAGTGTTCACGGAGGACCAGGCCCTTGACGCGATGAAGAAGGGGCTTTCGAAGACCGGCGGCGCAAGCAGGACGGCCGTTCAGGGGGTCGTCTACTCCGTCGAGATCCTGTCAGAATGGCTGAAGGGCGGTTTGAACAGACTCTAGGTCAGAGGTTCTGGGCTATCCTCTCGCCGAAGGACTTCAGTTTCTGGGCCAGCTCGGCCGTCTGCGACTCGTGGCTGGCCGTCACGACGAGGAGCGCCCTGTTGCCCGCGCTCGTGAGAAGCATCTTGCCGCGGCTCAGCTCCACTGACACGTGCTGCAGCTTGTCCTTCATCTCGGCCGTGGCCGTCTCGGCGGCCCCGAGCAGGATGGCGGACATCGCGACATAGGTCTCTAGGTGGACGCCCCTCGGGCTCTCCCCGGCTATGTGCATACCGCTCCTCGAGACGACTGTCGCCTCGTAGACCGAAGGGATGGAGCGCACTTCGTCAAGAATCTTGTCTATAGCTAGGTACTCAGGCATTGTTATGGCAGCCCCCTCAGACGCGTAGGTGAGCATGACCCAGAGAGAATATAAACTTTAGGCGGGTCATGTCCGGTCCCGTCGCCTGTCTGGGAGGGCCCGCATGCCCGCTCCCGCCCTCGATGGGTTGATATCCGATTACCCCGATGAAGCAGCCGAGCCGGATGAGGATACTCCACCAGGACGCCAGGAGCAACGAGATCAAGCTCATGCCGCAGACCATCGACGACCTGTGGCACCTATCGAACCTAGTCGACGAAAGAGACCTGGTCTTCGCGATGACCTATCGGCGCAAGGAGGAGCAGTCCGACAAGCTGCGCATCGAGAGGATGGAGAAGGTGCGCATGCGGCTCGGGATCAGGGTCGAGAAGGTCGAGTTCCACGAGTCCGACGACCGGCTCAGGATACTCGGCAGGATAGAGTCGGGGCCGCAGGACATCGGCGAGCACCACACATTGATGATTTCCCCGGGCGACGACATCACGATAGTCAAGCCCGTTTGGAGGTCGCATCACTTCGACAGGATCAAAAGGGCGGTGGCTGCCGCGGAGAAACCGTCGCTCGTGTTCGTGTCCATAGAGGACACGGAAGCGGTCATCGCGGCCGCGAGGGAGTACGGCATCAAGGAGCACGCCACCATAACCCGGAACCCGGGCGGGAAGATGTACGACGCCAAGCCCAACGAGGCAGAGTACCTGGACGAGGTCGTGGCGAAGCTCAAGTCCGTGCACAAGGACGAGCCGCTGTTCGTCCTGGGGCCCGGGTTCGTGAAGGAGGCGCTTGCGAAGCGCATAAGGGAGAAGATGCCCGAGGCGTCGCCCATGCTCTCCATCCATTCGACCGGGCAGGCAGGCATGGCGGGCATACACGAGCTGATGAAGAAAGGCGTGGCGGGGAAGCTCCTGGATGAAACGCGGGTGGCGCACGAGACGCAGATGGTCGAGGCTCTCTTCACCGAGATAGCCAAGGACGGCATGTTCGCCTACGGCGAGGCCTCGGTCGCCAACGCCGTCGCGGCCGGCGCGGTCAGGGTGCTGCTCGTCCTGGACTCCAAGGTCCGGACGTCCTCGGTCGAGAAGATGCTGAGGACGGTCGAAGATGCGAGGGGCGAGTTCGCCATAATCAGCTCGATGCACGAGGCGGGTCGCAGGCTGGACTCGCTCGGCGGCGTCGGGGCGCTTCTGAGATACAAGATGGAGTAGCGTCCTCAGAACAGTCTTCTTCTCGCGTTAACGATGTCCATCGTGGCGTCGATCAGCATCGAGATCGGGAACGGCTTCGTCCAGAAGGACACCGCCCCGGCCCTGATTGCCTGGTCCCGGACGGTCTCGTCCGCGCTCGAGAATATGATCGGTATGCTCGGGTCGATGTTCCTGATCTCCTTGGTCGTCTCGATGCCGTCCTTCCCTGGCATCCGGTGGTCCATGATTATCGCATCTGGCTTCGATGGCATGTCTTTGATGAGGCGGACGGCCTCGTCCCCGTCCTTGGCAGAGAAGACGGTGTGTCCCCTGGACTCGAACATGTCCTTGTAGAGCTCGCGTATGAAGTCCTCGTCGTCCACGACGAACACGCGTGCTGGCAGCCCTCCGGCTCGTAGAAGGTCTCTCCTCGGAGCGTAGCCTCCCGACATTGCTGCCAGCGCTCTCAAACCGGGCCCGTAGGTCCCCATGGCGTGTACCCTGGTCAGGTACTGCGCGCAGATGTGGCACGCTGACGCGACAGCCATGCCACTAGTGCATCCCAGCTATCCCGATGCGAGTGCATCTATCTCGTCCTAATTAATCCTTTTGCGGCTCAGGCCCCGCGCGTCGCACGGGGTTGCCGAACCTGTCGTAGTACCTGCGCCGTATCCAGATGGAGACGTTGACGAGCGCTATCAGGACCGGGACCTCCATCAACGGGCCGATGACCGCGACGAAGGCCTCGATCGATGCGATCGAGAAGGTGGCGACCGCGACGGCGATGGCCAGCTCGAAGTTGTTGCTGGCCGCGGTGAACGACTGGGTGGCTGACTGGCCGTAGTTGAAGCCGAGCCTGTGGGACAGCGCGAAGCTGAGGAAGAACATGAGCAGGAAGTATCCCAGGAGCGGCATCGCGACCTTGACGACGTCCCAAGGCCTGCTGATTATCTCCTCTCCCTGCAGGGCGAACATCACGATTATCGTGAAGAGCAGGCCGACGAGCGCGAGCGGACTTATCCTGGGGGCGAAGACGGTGTCATACCATTCCCGACCCTTGGACCTCGCCAGGAAGTGCCAGCTCGCGACCCCGAGTGCGAACGGTATCCCCAGGAAGATGAGCACGTTCCTCGCGATATCTCCCATCGTGATGTCCACGACCGCGGCCTCTGCCGACGGCGCGACGACCGGCGTCATGACCGTGATGAAGAAGTATGCGAGCACCGAGTACATGAATATCTGGAAGACGGAGTTGAGCGCGACCAGCACTGCGCAGTACTCGCTGTCCCCCTCGGCGAGCATGTTCCACACGAGGACCATGGCGATGCACCTGGCAAGGCCGATGAGTATGAGACCGGTCCTGAAGGATGTCGACACGGCGTCGGTGCCGGGGAACGCGAGCCACGCGAGGACGAACATGATGACGGGGCCGACGGCCCAGTTCAGGATCAGGGATGTGCTCAGCATCCTCTTGGCCTTCCGGAGCTTCCCGAGCTCATCGTAACGCACTTTCGCCAGCGGCGGGTACATCATCACCAGCAGGCCGATTGCGATCGGGAGTGAGACTCCAAAGACCTTCACCGAATCGAGCGCATCCGCGAGTTCGGGGATCGCGTACCCGAGGCCAAGGCCGAGTCCCATCGCGAGGAATATCCACAGTGTGAGGAATTCGTCCAGGAACGAAAGCCCCTTCCTCGGTTCGCCATCGGCAGTGATGGGTCCGTCGGCCACCTGCATCAACCTCTCAGAATGCCGTACTCCTTCCGCAGCTTCGCCAGCTCGTCCCTCAACTCCACGAGCGTGGGGAAGCTTATCGCCTTGGCCGGGCACTCATTCGCGCATCCAGTGCACCCGACGATGCAGTTGAACGGGTTCTTCACCAGAGGTCCGGTTTCGGCGTCCGCGTACACTCCCTGGTGACAGAATGCCACGCAGACTCCACATCTGGTGCATAGGTCGTCGACAATCGTGGGGTACCAGCGTATCCGTTCCCTTGGAATGCCCCCGAACCGGTCGTCTGTCACTAGGCGCTCACCTTCGTCTTGATTATCTCGCGGAGTTCTCCGACGGAAGGCACCCTTCCGGCCACGACCACTTCGCCCTCTATCGCCAGGGCGGGAGCGGACATCAGTCCTCGCTCGACCATCTCGTCGATGCTCGAGATCTTCACGACATCCGCTTCCAGGTTCAGTTCGCTCAACGCCTTCCTCACATTGACCTCAAGCATGTTGCACTTGGGGCACCCTGTGCCGAACACTTCGATTCTCATCTCATCACCCTCGTCTGCTCCTTCTCGCGCGCTCTCTCACGAACTCCTCCCAGATGGCGTCAGCGTATTCGTCCTCTGCGGAGGACGGGACATAGTTGTATATCTTGACCTCCCTGAGGAGGATGGCCCTCAGCTCCTCCTCGGACGCCGCCGGGGAGGCCATCGCCTTCTCGATTATCTGGTCCAGGAACGAAATTCCGATCTGAAGGCCTCCAATCGTTATCCGCTTCGTGGCGGTCTTGCCGGGACAACACGGTCCTATTTGCATGCTCAAACGCCTCCGACAATGAAACCGAATATCAGTCCAGCGATGATGCATAGGATTGCTACCAGCAGAACGTAGACCGCGACCTTCTTGTTGCCCATGATCTTCCTCGTCACGAGCACGCTCTGGAACGATAGTTCCGGGTCCGCCAGGAGATATGCGAGCAGCGGGCCCTTGGCCATGCCCAGGTCCAGGAACATGCGTGCTACCGGTACCTCCACCAATGTGGGGAAGTACATGAAGATCCCGAACCCGACCGCGATCGCGTTCGCCCTCAACGAGTTATCTCCGAGGTACTCTCCCACGACCTCCTCGGGGATCACCTCAGACGCCACTCCCGCCACGAAGACTCCGATGAGCAGCAACGGGAGTATCATCCTGACGAAGAAGTAAGTCTCCCTCATCCATGACTCGTTCTCTTCCCTCGAGTTGGTCTTGATGGCCCAGACGGCCGCGAACGCTGACGCGGCCAGTACAGCGGGGACCCGCAGTCCCAGTGCCAAGGGCGACGCTCCCACCACGAGGACCACAACGAGGAGCACGAAGAGGACTGTGACTTTCCTGCCAATCATTCTCTCCAAGATTGTGCGGCGTCCCGGTGGTGCGGCCGCAGGAGCGGCCTGGGGCGACTCGATGGTCGGCCCGGCACACGCAGGGGTGCGTCCCTTCGCTCTCTCGAATATGAACCCCATCGTGAGGCCGATCAGGACGCCGAAGACGACGGATAGGCCTCCTCGGGCGGCGGCGATGTCCCATCCGATGAGGCTGCCGGTGTACAATATGGCGAGTATGTTCACTGCCGGTCCGGTGAACAGGAATGTCACAGCGGGGCCGAGCCCCGCGCCCTTCTTCCATATCCCTGCGAACAGCGGGAGGATCGTGCATGAGCAGACAGCGATCAGCAGGCCCGCGGCAGAAGCCACGGGATACGATATGTACCTCGGCGTGTCAGGCCCGAGGTACTTCGTCACCGCTTCCTTCTTGAAGAGCGCGGAGAGCGCCCCGGCGATGAAGAACGCCGGGACAAGGCAGAGGAGGACGTGTGCGGACAAGTACTCGACCAGGCCGTTCAAGCCGGCGACCACGAGGTCGATCAATGTGTCAAGGTACACGGTCGTTGCTCCATTGGATTTCTACAAAAATTGAAATAGCATGACCAATATATAGGGTTTGTGGTTTCAAACAAAGTTGAAACACATTGTTGCGATCGGACGTTGAATGGTCAGACGATGCCGAAGTCCGTCGCGTCCGCACTCGACGATGCTGGAGGGGTCCGAGGCCTTGCCCGGGGGATCCCTTCCGAGGCCAAGTTGAAGGTGGCCGCCGAACGGCACCAATCCTTGGCCGACCACACGAGGCTGAAGATACTGTGGGCCCTCAACCAGACAGACCTGTGCCCTTGCGTCCTCAAGGTCATCGCCGACGTATCTGATTCGAAGTTGTCGTACCATCTCAGGATCCTCGAGTCCGCGAGACTCATAAGGTCGAGACGGACGAGGAACTGGCGCATATACTCCATAACAGAAGAAGGCGAGAAGGCAATCATACCAGAGAACGCAGGGACTCCCTGAGGTTCAGCATGGCCAAGAGACGCACGAAGACACAGCAGGAGAGGATCGCGCTCGCATCGGAGGGTTACGCTGAGTGCGCCAGCTGCAGTAAGATGCTCAAGCCAGGCACGAGGCGGTGTCCCGCGTGCGGCACCCTGACATCGTCGACGAAGAGGGCATTGACCGCGGTCGCGGTCATCGTACTGCTCGTCGTCGCCGGAGCCGCGGTGTACGTCTTCTACCCTCGGGAAGAGGCGTACCTGCCGCCCGCGACCGTTGTCGCGGCGTCCCCTGTCGGGTACAGCGCCTCCACGACAGACAGCATCACCGCGTCGTTCAACAGGCCTATGGACCAGTCCTCGGTCGAATCCGCGTTCTCGATATCCCCGTCCGTCCAGGGAACCTTCTCATGGTCCGGGTACTCTATGACGTTCGACCCTGTCCAGAGTCTCCCTGACGACGCGTACTACACGGCGACGATAGGGAGTTCCGCAAGGGACGCCACGGGCCAACCCCTCGACTGCGGGAGCTACGCATGGTCGTTCTCGACGGCGGACCTCCCCACAGTCAGAAGGGACATCGGTGTCGGAGCCGGCGACTTCTGGACTGTCTACCCAACAACGCACCCGTCGTCCGGTCAACCGGTCGTCCACCCTGACTGGGTCCTCACGGCACTCGAACAGGGAGTCGTCATGATATTGGACCACAGTGAAGGGTGTTATCCTTGCGTACAGCAGACGGCGATATGCGAATCAGTGTACGCATCGAATCCGGAATTGCGGTACTTCGACCTCTCCTCCGGGACGGACGAGCCCGAGGCGTCTGAGGCATTCGCATCTTACGACCCGAACGACGAGATCCACTACGTCCCGCTGACGATAATTGTGACGAAGGCGTTGGACGGACTCGGGAACGAGGTCGTTGCATGGCATAGCTGGGAAGGCGTCGTCGACGAGATCACGCTCGCCTCTTGGGTGAATGACGCGCAATCTTACTTCGACGACAGCAAATGAAGGAGCTCACACGAATGAACAAGAGGTCCAGGGCCATCGCCACGATATCAGTGTCGTTCGCTGCCCTGGTGCTGCTGTCCGTATTCCTGGTGTATTGGACCGGGAGCACGGATGAGGGGGTCCATGAGCCCGCGGCCCTCTTCGAATCCACGGACTTCACAGGGTCGGAGTTCTCGCTCTCTGACAACTCAGGCAAGGTGACAATAATCCACTTCACGCAGCTGGAGAACCCCATCTGCATAGAGTGCGAGGATTCGATGCGGACGCAGATCGAGGAACTGGAGACTCTCGTCTCAGCGAACGACTCCCGGTTCGAGGTGATCACCGTCAACATCCGGAAGAACCCCTACTCGGAAGACGGATGGTCGATGGCCCAGGAATGGTACGGCGTCAACATCACATGGCATTGGGTCGAGGAGTTCGAGCCGTACCAGATATCGGGAGACTACATTCAGTTCTGGGAACTGGACGGGGCGTTCTCGAACCCCTCGATAGTGCTCGTCGACCAGGATCTGATGGTGGTCGGTGTCTATCACGTGTATTGCATCGGAGAAGGGGTCATAGACGGGGTGCAGGACGCCGGCTCCTTGGCCGCCGATGCTGAGAGCATACTCGCCGGGACTTGGGCAAGCGACGGTAACGCGGACGGCGGATGGGAAGGCGCGAGTGTGGGCGGGATGTTCCTGCTGGGGGTCGTCACGTCGTTCTCGCCTTGTTCCATCGCGCTCCTGATGGCGGTGATATCATTCGTCGGGGCGGCCACGACGCGCGGTGCGCAGACCGCTGCGAAGGAGCCGCTGTTGGGCGTCGGGCTGAGGATAGGCATCGCGTTCACCGCCGGGACCGGGGCAGTCTTCCTGGTCTTCGGGCTGTTCATATCGTACATGGGCGACTTCGTCCAGATGTCGACGACCTTCTACCTGATTGCGGGGGCGGTTCTCGTCGTCTTGGGCCTTAACCTCCTGTTCCCCATCACGACATGGGTCAGGCAGGGTCTTTCGTCCCTCGCCGATGGTCGGGCGGGTCAGGCATGCGGTCTCCCGGACACGAAGAACGGGACCGTGGGACGAATCCAGGCCATCAGCAGAAGGTCCCCGGACCTTGCAGGCTTCCTCCTCGGGATACTGTTCTCGGTCGGGTGGGCGCCGTGCGCCCTCTCGCTCACGCTCCCTGTCATGATCCTGTTGGTCACCCAAGACATCTCCGTGTGGACAGGCGGACTGATGATGCTCGCATTCGGCCTGGGGCACGGGGCGGCCATCATACCGTTCTGCGCCGCGACGGGCGAGATCAAGGACGCCGTCGGGAACAAGTACGTCTCAGTCGCCAAGTGGATTCAGACCGCATTCGCGGTCATCGTGGTCTGCCTGGGAGTCGTCTTCATGGCCAGGTTCGTGGGCTTCGCGTTCTGGTAGATCGTGGCCCTGTGCGGTCCATCGTGTCGCAGGCCGGAGGGCGGGATGTGGCAGCGTCGGTCCGACCGATCGCATCAAAGGAGAACCCCGGGTTGATAGGTAGGCGGGAGCATCCAATCCTACCTATCCGGGATGGCGTTAATAATCAGATACAGCCTCGATCTCGGGCTCGCACCCGAGCAGGCCGTAGACTTCTTCCCAGCTGTAGTGGTCCGCGTCAACCATTCACTTCACCTTCGCAGGACACTCTACGGGAAACCAGGGTTAATAAGCTCATATCCAGAGGTGCGCGAAAGTAGTCTGGCCGTCGCAAACGAACGGTCAAGCCGCATGCCTGATGTGGACGGCCTCGCCCCTCTCAGCGAGCTTCAGCTCGGCCGCGCACATCCTCGCGACCCCCACCGCCCTCGCCTCTCCCCTGTGGACGACAGCGACATCGTCCCCTATCCTGACATCAGGGCTCGCGTCCTCGACGCCGACGGCGAACAGATTCCCCTTGGGCTTGAAGTCCTCTATCTCGACGCAGTACGCGCCTGCGCGCGCGAGCGCCTCCGCGCCTTCCAGGGTCAGGGACACCATGCCCCTGTCCGCCGTGAGCATGCCCAGCTGGCTCCTGCCTTTCATGAGCTTGACGAACGGCCATCTCCCAGAGGACTCCGCCCCTTCGGAGAGCGCGTCCCCCGCCGCCCCGAACTGGAACCTGCAGACCGAACGCAGGTCCTGGAACGCCCGGCCCCCGCGCCGGGGCTCCCCCGGATCAGGGCAGCTCTCCCTCAGGACCCGCTCGAGCCTGTCGAGGCTCGCCCTCGAGCCAGGGTTGCCTCCGGAGGTGTCCACATGGTCTCTCAGCACCTCAGCGACAGGCTCCCTCTCGTCGCCGAGATGGGATATCACGAGGTCGTAGCGCTGAGTGTCCACGAGCCACGAGACCATGTCCTGGACGAGCTTCTGCTCGTCCCTGTCCCAGTGGCCGGTGACCGGGATGTCATAATCCTTCGCCGGGTAGAACATCTCCAGCTCCCTGGGCACCAGCCCGAGTGGAGAGGTCACTATGACCTCATGCACGAGGTGTACGGTGCCGCTCGAGTACAGGGCGTCCCTGAACCGCATGTGCGATTGTGAGAGTGAGTACGGCTTCTTCGCGGAGCAGGGGACCAGGAGCAGGACCGAGGCACCCTCCGGGCGCCTGTAGCGCTCCCGCAGCCTCCTCTGCCAGCGCAGGATCTCCGGCCTCGACAGCGACTCCTTCGAGCCCGCATGGAACGCCGCCCCCTTGACCGGGGAGTGCATCTCCTGCAGCTCGTACGCTTTCATGTCCATGAGCCTCAGGCCCTGGACGAGCCACGGGTCCGCCCTGACCCTGGTCTCCACCAGCTCCCTCAGCCTGCCCTGCGAGACCATGTGCGCCACGAGCCTGAGCTCGGCTTCGGCGACCGCGATGTTGTGCTTCAGGAGCTCCGCCTTGCCCCTGACTCCGGAGCGGCATGCCTCGCACGTGCACGGCAGGTCGTTGAGTCCCGAGTACTCGAGCGGTCCGGTCGGAGTGAGGTACTTGCCTGTCTCGGAGGCCATCACGAGCGGCACGGAGTCGAACACATCGACGCCGCAGTAGACCATCACGGCTAGCCTGTGTGGCATCCCTGCCATGGAACAGAATGTGGGCTTGAGGAGGTCCGGCCCGGACTTGATCTCCTTGACCGCCTCGACGAACCTGGGCGAGTCCAGCAGGAGCTTGCCTATCTTGTCCAGCACAGCGAACCCGCCCTCCGGGCGGGGCGCCGCGTAAGGGGACCCCCTGAACCACGGGTCGACCGTACCGTCCGGTCCTGCGGGACGCTGGTCGTGTGAGAATCCGGATGGCAGGAGCTTGAGGTCGCCCTTGCCCGCCTCGTCGGCTGGCGACAGCCGCAGGCCGACGCCGCCCGGCGGTCCTCGGCCCGCGACATGGGCGATAGCCGGAGTCCTGTGCCTGACGCCGTCTATCTCGAGCACGCCGTTCCTTGCCAACCCGTCGCGGTCTATGACCTCGAATCGCACGGCAAGGCATCGCCTGGGGGATTATAAAATGAATCGAGGGGAAGGGTTTCGGGGCGTTCCTCAGAAGGTGGTCGTGACCGAGTGCTCCTCGACCAGCTCCCTGATCTTGGACGCGGGCACGACCTTGAGCCCCTCGAACAGCGCCGACTCCGGCACCCCGCGCTCGTCCAGGTCCTCCTTGACCACGTAGACGGGGACGTCGAAGTCGTAGAGCTCCTTGGTCGCCTCCATGTTCGACGGCATCTTGACGGCGTCGCCCTTCTGCGCGGCGACGGCGTTGTAGACGCCGTCCTCCGCGAGCACGACCGAGGTCTTCATGCCGTTCACGGACATGGCGAGCGCGAGTCTCAACCCGGCGAACGCCTCCTCGAGTCCGTACGGGGGCCTCGCCACTATCACGAGCGTGGATTCCGCCATCTCATCACCTCGCTATCGTCACGAGCCTGTCGGACTCGGACACGAACTTGAACAGGTTGTTCGTCAGGCTGCCGACCTTCGCCGTGGGGATCTCCTCACCGCGTTCGAAGCCCCGGGCCGCATAGCATGTCTCGCATATCGCCTGCTCGACGCCGTCCTTCCCGAGCGCCTCGAGATCGTTCCCCACATTCGGGAACCGCTTCGGGTTCTGCCCCTTCTTCACGGCCGTCACGCCCTCGCCGTAGCCGAACATGCGGACGTCGTAGCCCTTCGCCCGGGCCGCGGCCGCGAGCTTGGTCGCGACGTTGGCGTCCATGGCCATCATCGAGCCGGACCTCCAGAGTATCGTCATCGTCTTGGCCATCTTGTCACCTCACACAGTGACGGTCCTCTCCGTCCTCTCCATGATGCAGTCCACGATGTCGTCGTACTGGACGGCCTTGCCCACCCTCAGGTCATCCTGCGAGTAGCCTCTCGCCTCCAGGTCGTCCGCTGCGACCAGGACCTCGTGGGCGGCCCTGCCCAGCCGCTCCGCGTGGTCCCTCCTGACGGCGTTGTAGACCGCGTCCTCGAAGAGTATGACGCTCGCCTCGTCCCTGGTCGCGACCCTGCGCATCATGTGCGTCGGGTCCAGCTCCTGGGGCGACCGTATCACCACGAATGCAGTCCTCATGGTACCATCATCAGCCTATGAACAGCGAGACCTTCGAGTCAGCCGCGAGGTCCAGGAACTTGGACGCCCCCAGGATCTTCGTGCCCTCCATGAGGTCGCTCTCCTTGACTCCCATGAGCGTCATGGATGTGCTGCACGCGTAGAAGTTCACGCCGAGCTCCTTCGCCTGCTTCATCATCTCGTCGTAGTTCGGGATGTTGACCTTCTTCATCTTCTTGATCATGTACCCGGTGAAGAGCCTCCACATGCCCGGAAGCTTCGGTCTTACGCCCTTCTTGAGGAGCTTCAGGCCGAAGAAGGTGTAGAAGACGTGCACCTCCATGCCCATGCTCGCGGCCGTGTTGCCCATTATCAGCGGCATCATGGCCTTGTCGAAACTCCCCTCGCTCACTACCATACAGAATCTTTCTGCCATTCCATTTCACCTCTCACTTGATCTTGATGTAGAACCGGAAGAGCTTGCCCTCCTCCTCCTGTCCCACGAGCTGGTGCCCGGTCCTGTTGCACCAGGCAGGCACGTCCTCCTTCGCCCCCACATCGTCTGCGAGGAGCTCTAGGACCTGGCCTGACTTGAGCTCCTTTACCTTCTTCGCCAACTGGACTATCGGCATAGGGCACATGAGGCCCTTCGCGTCGAGGGTCGCATCCTTCTCCACGCCAATCACTCCTGCGGTATTGTCATTACCGTGCAAACCCGATTACGCTGTTGATTAATAAACATTCTCACGTTCGTTGTCGGGCACCCTGGCCCGGTCGGACGGGATAACGGTTAAGTATAAAAATGGCAATACCGTGCAACATGGTCGAGCCACAGAAGATACTCTCCGGCCAGGCCACCTGCAGGGACATAGTCAAGTGCGTCTACGGCCTGTCGGACTTCGAACTGCTCATCTACAAGAGGCTCGCGAAGCAGGGCCCTCTGAAGGCGGACGACCTCGCGCCGTCGCTCAAGAAGGACAGGAGCACGGTCTACCGCGCCCTGCAGAGGCTGGTCAGCTCCGGCCTAGCCTTCAGGGAGACCAAGACGATCGAGCGAGGTGGATACTACCACGTATATACCGCGGTCCCGCCGGCGCAGCTCAAGGACCGCCTCCGCAAGTGCGCCGACGACTGGTTCGAGAACATGCGCGGCGCGATAGACGACTTCGACCTCGTCTGAGCCCTTAAACCTTATAAGCCGCCAACTGATTTGGTGGACGATGTCAGAAGGTTTCAGGGGGATGGACATCGTCTCCATCCGTGACTTTTCCAGGGAGCAGATCGAGCGCGTCCTCGACGTCGCCGAGGGGATGCTGCCGGTCGCTAGGGGGGAAGAGAGCAGCAAGCTCCTCGACGGGAAGGTGCTCGGTTCGCTGTTCTACGAACCGTCCACGAGGACGAGGCTGTCCTTCGACGCCGCCATGACGCGTCTGGGGGGCAGGACGCTCGGGTTCGACGAGCCCAAGGGCTCGTCGGTCGCGAAGGGCGAGACGCTCGCAGACACCATCAGGATGGTGGACGCGTACTGCGATGTGCTCGTCCTCAGGCACCCGCAGGAGGGCGCCGCCAGGCTCGCGGGGCACTTCGCAAGCAAGCCCGTGCTCAACGCGGGGGACGGCGCGGGACAACACCCGACCCAGACCATGCTCGACCTGTTCACGATACGCAAGTCCAAGGGCAAGATCGACGGCAACCACGTGGTCATCGTCGGCGACCTCAGGTACGGCAGGACCGTGCACTCCCTCTCCGAGGCGCTCGCGATGTTCGGCGCGCAGCTGACCTTCGTCGCGCCCCCGACCCTCCAGATGCCCAAGGAGCATCTGAAGCACATACAGTCCATGGGCTCGAAGCCCAAGAGCGAGACGAACCTGGCCCAGGCGGTCAAGGACGCGGACGTGCTGTACGTGACCCGCATACAGAAGGAGCGGTTCCCCGACCCCGCGGAGTACCAGAAGGTCGCGGGGGCCTACACGATAGACCCCGCGCTGCTCAAGGACGCGAGGAAGGACATGATCATAATGCACCCGCTCCCGCGCGTGAACGAGATATCCCCGGAGGTCGACAAGACCCCGCACGCGAAGTACTTCGAGCAGGCGTTCAACGGGGTGCCCGTGAGGATGGCCTTGCTGGCGATGGTCCTGGGGGCGGTCGAATGAAGGAGTTCAAGGTCACCCCGATCAGGAACGGCACGGTCATAGACCACATCCAGGTGGGCACGGCCCTCAAGGTCCTCCGGATCATAGGGGTCAAGGACGACGTCAACTCGACCGTGAGCGTGCTGATGCACGTGCCGAGCAAGAAGGGCGGCTGGAAGGACATCGTCAAGATCGAGGACCGCGAGCTGGACCCGAAGGAGCTCGACAAGATAGCGCTCATATCCCCTGACGCGACCATCAACATCATCAGGGACTACAACGTGGCCGAGAAGTTCGTGGTCGAGGTCCCCGCGAGGATCGTGGGCATCATGAGATGCTCGAACCCCGGGTGCATAACGAACAAGAACGAGCCTGTCGAGACGGAGTTCGTGGTCGAGTCGAAGAAGCCAGTGTCGCTCAGGTGCATCTACTGCGACCGCACGACCACCGACATCTCGGAGAACGTGATATAGGCCCCCGGTGACCGCGTTGAGGCTTGCCATCGAGCCCCTGAAGTGCGTCGCGTGCGGATTGTGCGAGACCGTCTGCAGCCTCAACAGGGACTCGGTCCTGACGCCCATGAGCTCCAGCATCATACTCCACGTGGAGGACAAGGCCGACTATTTCGGCCTGGTCCTGAAGACGGAGGACGAGGGTCTCGTGGTCGCGAGGCCCGAGGGCGGGCCGGAGGGCGAGGCGGCAGGCTCCTCCAGCGGCCCTGGCGCGAAGCCGATACTGCTCAGGGAGCCGTGCGACCTCTGCGGCGGGGAGCCGAAGTGCGCCAAAATCTGCCCGACCGGGTGCATCACGGCGGTGGTCTGAGATGTTCCTGCGGAACGGCAGGGTCGGCATCATGGACCTCTCCTCAGGCGAGTCTTCGGAGACGGAGTTGACAGAGGAGCTGGGGGCAATGTCCGCGCTCCAGGCGTCGGACGTGCTCCGGAAGGAGCACGGGGACTCGCTCGTGCTCGGCACGGGCGTCCTGACCGGGAGCCTCGTGCCTGCCGCGTGCGCCGGGCTCGTGTCGTCCTCCCGCGGGACGATGCCGGTCCTCGGTTCCGCTGGCGTCGAGCTGAAGCTCGCAGGGTTCGACTTCTTCGTGGTCAAGGGAGAGGCCCCGTCCCCGGGCTACATCTGGATTCGGGACGGGATCGCCGAGTTCGTCTCGTACCCGAGCATGTCCTCGATGGATTCGTGGGCGAGGATCGAGCGGATACGCGCGGACCAGGGGGACAAGAGGATACAGGTCCTGGCCGCCGGCCCCTGGGGCGACGCGCTCCGAGAAGGCTCGTGCCTGACGGTGGGCCATTGGGCCGGCGAGGACGATGTGTCCACGGCCCCCGAGTTCGGCAGGAGGAAGCTCCTGGCAGTCGCCTTCAGGGGCATGGGCGAACTTGAGGTCTCAGACGCGGCTGGCCACATGTCCGCGTCCGTCGACCTCCGTAAGTCCCTGGCATCGAAGCTGGGCGGGAGCGAAGGCCTCGCATCCTATTGGGACGGCGCGAAGGACAGCGGCTTCAAGGCCTTGCTCCACAGGAACGTCGGATGCTACGGCTGCCCTCATCCATGCAGGTCCTTCCTGAAGATCAACGAGGACCCGGGCCACATGGCCCTCTCGGCCACCGAGCCCGGCTACCTGCACTTCGACATCCCGTCGCTGGACAGCGCCGTCGCTGCAGGCATGGCCTTCAAGGACGCCACCGCGGCCTTCATGGAGTGCGCGAAGGCTGGCGCCGACCCATCCTCGGTGGTCGGGCCTGGCGTGTCCAGCATCGAAGCTGTGCGCAAGGCTCTGGCCTCGGGCGCATCCTCGCACCGCGACAGGCGCTCCGCGCCGGGCTCGTTCAGAAACCTCGCGAAGTTCGAGGAGTGCGTCGGCCTCGGTCTTTGCCCCAGGTACTGGGCCAAGGCGGGCTTCGACATGGACCGGCTCTCCGCATGCGTCGAGCCCGCGCTAGGGCGCGCCCTCCGCTAGCCCCGGACACCAAAGGTTTTTGACCGTCTGGCGCATCTACACCTCTGGTGTACGTTTGAAGATACTCGTGACCACAGGGATGCCTGGCTGCGGCAAAGAGGAGTTCCTCAAGTGCTGCATCGAACGCGGCGCCAAGGTCATCCGGATGGGGGACCTCGTGCGGGACCGCGCCAAGGAGTTCGGGATAGACCACTCGGACGGCAACCTGGGCGACCTCGCCAACGAGGAGCGGCAGAGGTTCGGCATGGACATCTGGGCCAAGAGGGTCATACCGATGGTCGGCGGCGACCTGGTGGCCATAGACGGCACCAGAGGTCCGGACGAGATACGGGCCTTCAGGCACGCTTTCGGAGGCGACCTCCAGGTCGTGGCGATCCACACATCACCCAAGACGAGGTTCGAGCGGCTCAGGGCGCGCGGGAGGACAGATTCGCCCTCGGCGCTGACCGAGTTCGACAGGCGCGACAGGCGCGAACTCGACTGGGGCCTGGGAGATGCGATCGCGCTCGCGGACCACATGGTCGTGAACGAGGGCACGCTCGACGAACTCAAGGTGCAGGTCGACTCCCTCCTGGACAGGATACTGCCCAAGGGGTGAGATCCTCTGGACTTCTCCACGGTCAGGCCGTGCAGGTTCGAGGCGTACGAGGCGGTCCCCAGGGACAGGCTGTCCCTGGACCTCGGAGACTGCGAGCAGAAACTGCGCGCATCGGGGTACGAGGTCGTCAGCAACGCCGGCGTGATGCTCGTCGTGAGGAAGGAAGTCGAGGTCACGGTGTATCCGCACGGCCGGCTGTTGATTCATCCAGTCAAGGACAAGGGCGAAGCGGAGACGGTCGCCAAGGGCGTCTACGACGCCCTCGGCATGTGACTTCGCTCCGTGGCAGTCCGCGGTTCTGTTTTTATACATCCTCGATGTTCGACGTCAAGGCGAGGAGGCGCGAGGCGTGATCGAACTCCAGAAGCTGAACAAGTCCTTCGGCAAGATCAAGGCCGTGGACGATCTCGACCTGAGGGTCCCCAGGGGATCCACGGTCGGCTTCCTGGGACCGAACGGCGCCGGCAAGACCACGACCATCAAGGTCCTCACCAACCTGATAAGCGCGACGAGCGGGCGCGCGCTGCTGAACGGCGTGGACGTCGTCAGCGACCCCAAGAGGGCCCTCGCGCACGTGGGAGCGGTGGTCGAGACCCCGGAGTTCTACCCGTTCCTGACGCCGGTCGAGACGCTCGCATACCTCGGCCGGATCAGGGGAATGCCCACGGCGGAGATAGAGAGGCGGACGAACGAGGTCCTGCTCCAGGTCAAGATGGAGCAGTGGCGCTCCACCCGCATAGGCAAGTTCTCGAAGGGCATGAAGCAGCGCTTGGCGATAGGACAGGCCCTGCTGCACGAGCCCGACATACTCATACTCGACGAGCCCACGAGCGGGTTGGACCCGAGGGGGATGGTCGAGGTCAGGGAGATCATCAAGCACCTCAAGTCCGAGCATTACACGATATTCATGAGCTCCCACCTCCTGGGCGAGGTGGAGGAGACCTGCGACAAAGCGGCCCTCATAGACCGCGGCAAGCTCCTGGTCTATGACGACATCGACAGCCTCGCGAAGCTCACCAAGGTCGCCAAGCTCGAGGTCGTGGCCTCTTCGCCGATCCCGGATGCGGACATCCAGCGGGCGTCGAGGATACCCGGCGTCGCGCAGGCCGACCGGGTGACGGAGAGGACCATGATAGTCACCTACGAGGGTACCGAGGAGTCCAGGGCGGACCTCCTGAAGGGGATACAGTCCCTGGGAGTGAACGTGGTCTCGTTCAGTTCCGTGGGCCTTCCCCTGGAGATGATGTACATGGACCTCGTGAAGGAGTCGAGGTGACCGAGATGTCCGATGAGTTGAAGTCGGCCCACGATCCGCCCTCCGACATCGAGCAGATACCGATCATATGGAGGTACGAGCTGCTCAAGTACCTCAGGTCATGGAGGCTCTTCGCGTCGTTCGCCATCGTCGCAGCCGTCATGATGCTCCTGTACCTGTTGCCCCCGCTCCTAGGGGAGTCGTACAGCGGGACCGACACGATGACCGAGATATGGGTCGTGCCCTTGGGCGATTCGCCGGAGACGGGCATGGGGCCTCTCCAGGTCTACGCCGTCGGCACGATCAACAGGAGCCAGATAGACGTCGACTCCGTCGTCGTGTATCGGGATGGCGTGGAGTATCCCTCCATGGGCGCATGGACCCTGACCGAGGTCAGCTACGGCAGCGCGAGCATCTACACCATCCTGTTCCTGCAGAACGTCACCGGGAGCGAGATAACCGCCACTTACGACTGGTACATCTCTCCGGAGAGCTTCGAGACGATGTTCCTCAATTTCACCAGCTTCCTCGTGATCATCTGCGCGACGTTCTTCGGCGCGGACGCGATTGTGAGCGAGTTCCAGAACAGGACGGGCTACCTGGTGTTCCCCAACCCTGTGAAGAGGTCGGCGCTGTTCGTCGGCAAGTTCTTGGCCAGCCTGACGGCGGGACTCGTCGTCCTCGTGCTGTTCTATGTCATCCTGGCCGCGCTGTCGATGGTGTCCGCCAGGGGCCTGGACGACGACTTCCTGCTGTCGTTCGTCTACTCTTTGGAGTTCCTGGTGGCCGCGATGGCGGTCGCGTACCTGATAAGCTCGGTCCTGAAGGGTTCGACCGGGGCGACGGTGCTGACGTTCTTCCTGTTCGTCATGATCCTGCCGATCGTCGACAGCGTCTCGATGTTCGCGGGCGTGAAGATAGAAGGGTCGTTGACGTTCTCTGCGGGCGCCTTGATATACGTGCTGACCGACCCATATCCTGCGGACGAGTCGATGGACTTCGGCGTGTTCAGCATGAACGTCTACTATCCCGACCCGGCGCTGGCCCACGTGATAATGCTGGCGTACGCCGTCATAGCCCTCGGCCTCGGCCTGTTCTTCTTCAGGCGGCGGCAGTTGTCGGGCTAGCCGGCCGCCGACCTCCGCCCGGCCGTCTGGCACGGGGATTTTTTCCGAAAGCATCATATAAAAGTAACGCTACTGTCTTTCACTGGATGGGTATCAATTGCGGCGTGTCGCTGCCTTAGCATTACTGGCCGTCATTGCGATATCTCTCGTTCTCCCCCTGCAGTCAATGCGCTCCTTGGACTTCGCCGACTCCGTGGATGACCTCTCAGCCGAAGGGCCTTCTCCCGCCCTCCTAGCGCCGGAGTCTATCCCGTTCTCCGGACCCCTCGACACATCCCTCTCGGTCCCTGAGTATCCGCTCATATCGAGGGCGCTCATGCTCGACGGAGGTTCCACCGACGCCGTGCTGGACGACTTCGACGGGGACGGGATCGACGACCTCGCGGTCGCGGTCTCCGAGGCCAATCTCCTTTCCGTGTTCTTCGGACAGCCGGACGGCACATTCCTGAGCTATCCGGATAGGGACGTTTCTCTGTCTGGCATACCGGTGGCGCTCGGAGTCGTCGACCGTTACGGCAACGGATTCAAGGACATCGTCGTCCTTCAGAGGAGGCTGAACGCGTCTTCGTACGACAGCTTCATCCGGGTCAACACGACCACGTGGGTTCCGACGTCGCCGTTGACCGTCACCGAAGGCGCTAAGGGCCTGGTGATAGGGAACTTCACCGGGACCTCCGCTCCTGAGATCGTCGTGGTGTCCGAAGGGTCGGACCCGGCCGTCTACAACGGCGTTCTCCAAGTGTTCCGCGGGCCCACATATGCTGATTCATTCCAAATCGGGACCGGACTGGGGACGTCATCTGTGACATGTGGTGATTACGACGGTAGCGGGACGCTCGATGTCGCCGTGTCGAACACCTACGACCTGGTGATTGAGGTGTTCCTGTCCCCGCTTGAGATGGGGATGGACCCTGACCTTGTCATAACCACTTCCAGTTCTCCATACGGGCTGGTGTCCGGGAACTTCAACGGTGACTCCCTCACCGACTTGGCTGTCGCCTGCCAGGGACCGTCTTCGCTTCAGTTCTTCCTGCAGGCCGAGTCCACAGGGCTCCCCTCGACCGCGTCGCTCGAGCTCAGCCTGACCGTCGCCCCCTCCAGGATGGTGCAGGGCGACATGAACTCCGACTCCAAGGCCGACCTGCTCGTATTGTCCGAGCCCGAGTGCCAGGCACTCGGGTTCTGCCAGGGGACTTCGCCCATATGGTCTTCGACTCCTTCGTTCCATTTCCCGACTGGCTCCTTCCCCCGAGGCGCTCTGATCGGCGACTTGACCGGGGACGATGTGGCCGACATCGGCGTTACGAGCGCCAGGAGCGATTGGACGGGGTCGAGCATGTCGGTGTACCCGGCCAGGACCGAGTTCTCGAACAGCAACCACACCGTGTGGACTGCGTTCACCGGCCGAGCGACGATCATGGGGACCGGAGATTTGAACGGTGACGGCCTCGAGGACCTGATAGCGGCAATCCCGGGGGCAAACGCATTCGGGTACATGCTGGGTTACTCCGAGCTGGGGGTGAGGATACTGGGCTACGCTCCAGACCGCCTCATAGTTGATGATCTGGACGGGGACGGCCTCTCCGACGTCCTCACTTCGAACATTACGGAGGACCACGCGGGGGTGGACTTCGGTGATGTCGGGCTTCCGGGAACCTCTACTGACCCGATTGAACTCAACTGCTCTGGAAACCTGACCGACATTGTCACGGGCGACTTCGACGACGACGGACTGATGGATGTCGCGGCTGCCACGGCGGAAGGCACTGTCGAGATATTCTTCAACACCGGCTCCGTGCCTGCCTTCGGGGAGCCGTACGTGGTCGTCGTCTCGGCCTCCCTGCCCGTCATGGCCTTGGCGGTCGGCGACTTCGACTCGGACGGCCTCGACGACCTCGCGTGCACGGCGTCCTCGCAATATGTGCTCGTCATCCTGCAGAAGGACGCCGAGGACACGATATCGATGCCGGCCGACTACACCCTGCAGGCCACGTACGGCCCTGTCAGTCGGCTCTGGGCGGGGGAGACAACGGGCGACGGTGACGACGACATAATCGCGATGCAGTCGTCGGGCGAGAGGCTGTACGTATTCGACCAAGACCTCTTCGCGGACATCGTGGCCAATCAGACGATCGACCTCCCTGAAGCGCCGAGCTTCATCACTATCACGGACGTGACGGACGACGAACGCTCGGACCTCCTCGTCGTCTATCCGTCTGCGGACCTGCTCTTCCTGTACAGACAGGAAGGGTCATCCCTTCCAGAGACGCCGTCCATGACGTTCGTGACGGGCGCCGGTCCCGTCTGGGCCTGCCTGGGAGATGCCACGGGCAGAGGGGTCGGCGACCTTCAGGTGTTGGATTCGCAGTCCGAGTCCGTGTCCGTGTTCGAGAGGATAGTCCTGGACGTCGGGCCCACCGCGATGTTCGGCCTCTCGGTCTCCGAGCCGACGGAGGGAGAGCCGTTCGCGTTCTTGGACGAGAGCACCGGATACGAGCCGATCGACACCTGGATATGGACCTTGACATACCCGGACCTGTCCAACCAGACATGGGACCTCGGCCCCGAGGATATGTCGGAGGTCATGTTCGTGCTCGGGGACGGGACCTACACCATGCGCTTGGATGTGTTCGAGCCCGACGGGGACACCGACTGGTCCGTGCTGGAGTTCTCCGTGCTCGAGGTCGCGCCGGACATCACATTGACGATGTCGCCGACTGGCGGCATATACGTCGAGTTCCAGACGGTCACATTCCTGGCCGGGGCAGAGAGCCAGGACCCTGTCGTGCTCTACGAGTGGGACTTCGACTCCCCCGACGACGAATTCCTCCCGGATGACGAGACCGAGCTCGGGGAGGCGTCGCACTCGTACGGCGAGGTGGGCAGCTACACCGTCAAGGTCAGGGCGACCGACTCCGACGGCTCCGTCGCTCTCGTATCGGTCACGATTGCGGTCCTGGACGCAGGCGTGCTCGGGACGTTCGAGGACGATGTCATAGTCACCAGGGACCCCGACGCCACCAACAACATCACGTTCGACGCGAGCTCGCTCGCATCGTTCTACCCCGACATCACCAGCGTCCTGTGGGAGTTCGGGGACGGCAGCTCGTCTCTGCTGACCGGCCCGCCGTCCGACCCGGTGATGCACACCTACGCACCAGTCAGTGACTACACGGTCAACCTGACCCTGGCGGACGACGACGGCAATGTCCTCGAGATCTCCAAGACGCTCCGCATGATCGAGCCTGACATAGACCTGATAAACCCGCAGGACGGGTCCGTCGTGCGGTCAGGGACGCCGATCACGATGAGGGTCGGGGACGACTCCCTGCCCCTCGTGTCCGTCAAGTACTCCGTCAACGGCGGGGAGCTCATGGACTTCGCCGTCCAATACTCCATCAGCACCGACGGCTGGGAGGACGGCGAGTACGAGATCGTCGTCGTGGCCGAGGACATAGACGGAAACATCGCCAGGAAGACGGTCCTGACGTTAATCATAGACGACACCGAGCCGGCATTGACCCTCCTGTGGGAGGGTTCCGAAGCCTTCGGCGGGGACAGGCTGAACATCACCGTCCAAGTGGACGACGCCAGCGGTTCGGTGGCCTCCGTCATTCTTTACGTGACCTTCCCAGGGGACGACCCTGGCTCTCAGTTCGTGATGCAGCCCGCCGGGGACGGCGTGTACTACGCGGTCGTGGAGGTCCCGAAGAGGGAGGGCTCACTGCGGTTCTCGATCAACGCGACGGACCTCGCGGGCAACTACGCCGTGTCCGAGGTGTACTCCGTGCAGGTCGAGCTCAGGTTCATGGACGCCGCGTGGCTCTATCTCCTCGCGATTGCCGTCGCCGCCGCGCTGGGGACCGGCCTGTACTTCATGCGCGAGAAGACGATCGCGGTCGATGAGACGTTCGTGATATACAGCGACGGCCGGCTCCTGGCCCACAGCACCCGGAGGCTCAAGCCCGGCATGGACGACCAGGTCCTGAGCGGCATGTTCGTCGCCGTCCAGGACTTCATCAAGGACTCGTTCAAGGACGAGACCTCGTTCCGGCTGCGCAAGCTCGACTTCGGGGAGAGGTCGGTGCTCGTGGAGAAGGGCGAGCACCTGTTCCTCGCGGTCGTCCTGCACGGCAAGGCCTCGAAGAAGGTCGCGAGGAGGATGAAGTCCGTCCTGGACGATATCGAGGACGCCTTCTCCGAGCATCTGGCGGACTGGGACGGCGACCTGGACAAGGTGCGCGGCGTGAACGACAGGGTCAAGAGGCTGTACTCCAGGGCGCCGGTGCTCCCGGGACCGCTAAGGCGAGACGGCACGTAGGCGATCCCATGACCTCTCCTCTTCCTGACTTGGCGACACTGGTCGCGATCACGGCGTTCTGCGCAGTCATGGCGCTGCTGTCCTACCGGAGGAGGATATTCAACCTCTCAGGGTCGGCGTCCGCCTTCGTGGTCGGCATGGTCATAGGCGTGTGCGGGGATGTGCTCTGGCTCATACTCCTGCTCGTGTTCCTCCTGACGAGCTTCGGCGCGACGAAGTACAGGTTCGACTGGAAGAAGAAGCAGGGGTTCCAGGAGGGCTCGAAGGGCGAGCGCTCGTGGAAGAACATAGCCGCGAACGGCGCGATCCCGACCGCCATCGCGCTCGCGAGCTTCGTGGCGGACGCGTGGAGCGGGGGCGACCCAGCCTCCAACCCGTTCCCAAAGGATGTCGCGAGCTTCATGTTCATATCCGCGATAGCCGTGGCGGCAGCCGACACCGCCGCGAGCGAGATAGGCATCGTCGACCCGAGGGTGTACCTGATTACGACGGGGAAGAGGACGAAGAGGGGCGTGGACGGGGGCGTGTCGCTCACGGGCCAGCTCATAGCCTTCGTCGCGGCCGCGTACACATCGGTCCTCGCGTACGTCGCGTTCTCGATCCTCAACCCGGACCTGCTGGCCGGTCCTCCGACGCTCTTCGTGCCCATGCTCTGCGGGTTCTTCGGATGTCAGATAGACAGCGTCATAGGAGCGACCTGGGAGACCCGGGGCAGGATAGGCAAGCTGGGCAACAACTTCGTCTCGATAGGGATAGGCACGGGCCTGGCCCTCATGCTCGCCCTATTCGCTACCTAGACTTCTCCAGGGCGTACACCCGCAGATACCCGGCGTCCTCCGCGCGGAACACCTTCGACACGCGCCACCCGGTCCTCTCCGCGAACGCCCTCATCTCCGGCTCCGTGACCATGAGCAGGTCGAACCAGTCGTCGACCTGGCCCCTGTAGGTGAACCTGAGGCGTACCTGGCCCGGCATCCTGCCCGCGGCCCTGTTCCGCTCATGGAGCCGGATGTGCTCCGGTTTCTCCGTGTGCAACGGGTCTATCGATTCCGCGAGGAAGACGCCGTCGTCCGAGACGATCGCCCTCAACCTGAGCATCATGGCCATGACCGTCTCGGGCGTGCCGCACAGGCCGAAGTTGTTCCCGAAGGCGACCGCGGTCTGGAAGTGCCCTTCGGGGAAGCGCAGGTCGCACGCGGACATCCTGACCGCGCCTCTGACGCCTCTCCTCCTCGCGACCTCAAGCATGTGGTCGCTTATGTCCACGCCCACTGCCTCGAGTCCGATGTCCTGGAGATGCAGGGAGACCCTCCCCGGCCCGAGGCCTATGTCCAGGACCCTCCCCTTCGCGAGCCCCAGCGCCTCCTTCTCGCATGCGGGGAACGAGTCGAACGAGGCGAAGTAGGACTCCAGGTCCTGCTCGTCCGTGTAACCGTCGTCGCGCTCGATGACCAGCGGCGCGGGAGACCCGTCCATCCAGTCGCGCACTGCCTCTCCGAAGAGGTCTGTCATGTCCGCCACGATGCCCTTTCTGCGAGAAGTAAGTTATCCGAGGCCGTCGAGCGCGTCGGGGACCCCGGCGATCGATTCGACCCTGGCGTCGGCCTCGTCCGCGGGCGCGCTTGCATGCGTCAGGACCTGGACCGCATGCATCCCCGCCCTCTTCGCGGCCGCCATGTCGTTCTCGGGGTGGTCTCCCACGTGCGCCGCCGCCTTCGGGAGCGTCTTGAGCTGGTCGAGCGTGACCCTGAAGGCCGCCTCCGCGGGCTTCCTGACCATGATCTCGTTGGAGAAAGTCGTGACCTGGAAGTGCTCCAGGATGCCCATGCGGTCCATGAGCGTCCTGAGCGTGTAGCCGGGCGTCTTGCCTGTGTTGGAGATGAGCCCCAGCTTGTACCCCTTCTCGCTCACGGCCCTGAGCGCCTCCTTCGCGCCCGGGAGCAGCTCGGGGGGATGGTCCAGGAGGCTGTCCGCGTAGATCCTCTCCACCCTGGATATGTCCTCGTTGGTCATCTTCCCGGGCAGGCGGCACTCGATGCAGCTGAGCATGAACAGGACATGGTCCCTCACCGGCATGTCCCTCGCCTTGCCCCAGGTGAGCTCCAGGAAGGTCCCTATCTTCCTGTGGGCCTCCTCGATCTCCTCCAGGTCGTGGGGGCGGCCTATCCCGTCGAGGAGTTCGGCTATCCTGTGTACCCTGAGTGATGCGACTCTCTCCGAACCGCCAGGGACCTCCTTGATGAGGGTGTCCCATAGGTCGAAGGTGACTGCGATGACTTTCCTCATCCTCTGCGGTCCACCGTAGGCGTATGTCTTTAATGAACCCTGGGCCTCTCAGCCCGGGACGCTCTGCGGACCCGCCTGAGCAATGCTTATATACGACATCGTGATTAGACGGGCCCAGAGAATGGTTTGACGGCCATAGTGGCGGGGCCACACCTGGTCTCATTCCGAACCCAGAAGTTAAGCCCGCCTACGTTCTCTGTGGTACTGAGGTGCGCGAGCCCTCGGGAAGCCTAAGGCCCTTGCGGCCTCTCGGGCATAACGGCTAGGTGCGCTAGCCAAGTACCTTCGGGTACAGGGTGAACCGCACCGCTTGAACCCGTTATGCAAGTGGAACGCCGTCAGCCACTCTCTTTGTCCCTTTTCTTTCTTGATTCCGCGCGACAGCCACAGGGAAGATTTTATAAGAACACAGATAGCTAATCGGCCCGGAGTCGTACCGTATGGCCTTGACCGAAGGCGAGAGGATCACGCTGCTCGCGATCCTCGCCGTACTCATGATAATCGTCCTGTACTTCGAGCTGAGGGTCATGCGGGGCAAGTCGAAGGCCGCCCGCAAGATCAACGTGAGGCAGGACGAGGCGTACAACGCTATACTCACCTGCAGGTCGGTCATAAACGTCCTCGAACGGCAGGGCACCAGCGTGCGCGAGGCGCGGTCGCTCGTGGACAAGGCGAAGACGGCCATGCAGCGCGGAGACCACGAGACGGCGCTGGACCTGTGCGAGAGGGCCAGGGAGGAGATGACCAAGGTCCGGTCCAAGTCCGCTGAGCCCCTGTTAGCGTCCGAGCCCGAGGAGGAGGAAGCAGATTCCGTGGCCGAGGAGGTCATCCCTGCCCCCAGCCCCAGGCGGCGCGAGGACACGTACTCGGGCTCGAGGCTGGAGGTCCAGGGAGGCCCCAACTACCTCGTCGCGAAGTTCGAGCTGAACACCGCGAGGGAGGAGATCGCCAAGGCGGGGGGCCGAGGCCGAGACGCGTCCAATGCCCGGTCCATCCTGGACGACGCGCAGGCGGAGTTCGATTCGGGCAACTACGCGAAGGCGCTCTCGCTCGCGGTCAAGGCGAAGAAGGCGGCGTCCCCGCAGGGCTCGGAGGAGACGATACCGCTGAAGAGGAAGCAGACATCGGAGCGTCCTTCGAGGGACATCGACGGCGAGGCCGAGGATGTCGTGGACGTGTGCCCGTCCTGCGGGTCCGAGATAGACCCCGAGGACGACTTCTGCGGGTCGTGCGGCAAGAGGCGCGAGCAGGAGAGAGTCTGCCAGTCATGCGGCAGGGTCGCATCCGGCAACGACAGGTTCTGCAGGAAGTGCGGCTCGAGGGTGCCCTGAAGGTCCCGCTCATCGGCCCGCGTACTTGTTCTTCACTATGAGCGCTGCGAGCGCCCCCGCCCCGAAGCCGTTGTCTATGTTGACCACGCCTATCCCGCTCGAGCAGGACGACAGCATGCCCAGCAGCGCGGCCATGCCTCCGAAGCTCGCGCCGTAGCCGACGCTCGTGGGCACCGCGACGACCGGCTTGTCGGTCAGGCCCGCGACCACGCTCGGGAGCGCCCCCTCCATGCCCGCGACCACGATGACCACATCGGCCGACTCGAACTGCTTCAGGTTGGATGTCAGCCTGTGCACCCCCGCGACGCCCACATCGTAGAGCCTGTCCGCGTCGCAGCCAAGGATGTCGCATGTGGCTGCCGCCTCCTCGGCGACGGGTATGTCCGAGGTCCCGGCCGTGACCACCAGGACCTTTCCGCGCCTCTCCCGGTCCTCAGTTCCCACGGTGGCTATCCTCGCCTCGGGGCGCCATCGGACCTGGTCGCCCAGCTCCCGTGCGAGCATCTCGGACGTGTCTTCCGACACGCGCGTGAACACGGCCTGTCCCTTCCTGGCGATGGTCCTGCGCGCGATCTCCAGTATCTGGGCGTCGGTCTTCCCCGGAGAGTAGATCGCCTCCGGGATGCCCCTCCTCAGCTCCCTGTGGTGGTCCAGCTTCGCGAACTCGAGGTCCTCGTAGGGCATCCCCTTGAGCTGCTCCAGCGCCTCGACGACGGTGATCTCGCCCTTCGCGAGCGCCGAAAGGGTCCTCTCGATGCTCTCGCGGTTCATCCCCTGAGCACCTCGTCCATGCTGCCGCTCCTGTATCCTTCCAGGTCCACGGCCACGTATGCGAACCCCAGGTTCTTCAGCCTTCTGACGACCGCGTCCATGACGCGGGGCTCCGCCAATGTCCGGACCTGCTGCTTCGCGACCTCTATCCTCGCCAGGCCGCCGTGGGCTCGGACCCTTACCTGGTCGAAGCCCTTGCCCGCGAGGTACTCCTCGGCCTTCTCTATCATGCCCAGCAGCTCGGGCGTGAGCCGGTCCCCGTAGGGCACCCTGGTCGCCAGGCACGTGCTCGGCGTCTTCGCGTGCGTCGCCAGACCGAGCCTCTTGGACATCCTGGTGACGTCCTCCTTGCGCAGGCCAGCCTCCGCCAGCGGGCTCCTGACGCCCAGCTCCTTCTTCGCCTTGGAGCCCGGCCTGTACGCATGTTCGTCATCTGCGTTCGAGCCGTCCAACACGTGCGCCAGGGAGCGCGAGTCCGCAACCCTCCGGACCTCCTTGAAGACCATCAACTTGCACGTGTAGCACCTGTCCGGGTGGTTCCTCGCGAACGACGGGTCTCGGAGTGGGTCGAGCCTGACGACGACATGCTCTATCCCGACGGCCCTCGCGGCCGCCCGTGCGTCCCTCAGCTCCTTCCTGGGGTACAGGGGCGAATCGACGGTGACAGCGACGGCCGACCTTCCGAGCTCCTCGCACGCTATCCTCGCGACCAGCGCCGAGTCGGAGCCGCCCGAGAATGCGACTGCCGCCGACCCGGCCGAGCGGACGGCGGCCCTGAGCCTGACCAGTTTCGAGTCCGAATGGGTCATGCGGCTGTTGTGAACGCCTGGTGCTTATTTCTAGTTTCGCGGGGGGATTCGGCATCCGTCGCTCCCCTCCAGATACTTCAAACCGACGACTCCTGGATGGAACATTATATATAGCGAGGGGTCTGCTAGTTCCAGTGGGCTGGGCTTCAGGAGGAAGAGCATGGCCGAGGAGAACGTCATATACATCGGGAAGAAGGCAACGATGAACTACGTCCTCGCGGTCGTGTCCCAGATAAACGGCGGATGCAACGACGTTTGCATCAAGGCCAGGGGCAGGGCCATAAGCAGGGCGGTAGACGTCGCGGAGATCGTTCGGAACAGGTTCGTCAAGGACCTCGGGTACAAGGATGTCAAGATAGAGACCGAGGTCCTGCCGAGCGAGCACGGTGAGACCGCCAATGTCTCCTCGATAGAGATCTACATGGAACGGTAGGGCGCGTTGCCCGGTCCGGGGAGCGTCGGATGGGCCCAGTGCCTACGCTAGACCATCCGTCGGTTTTATCATCGGACAGGATAATCGGCCAGGGAGCCGAAGGAGCCAGGTGGAATCGTGATACTGGTCAAGCTCGGGGGCAGCGTGATCACGGACAAGTCGCGCCTCCGGACTTTCAGGCGGGCCGCGTGCGAGAGGCTGGCGGGCGAGCTGAGGCCGGCCCTCGGGGAGGGCCTCGTGGTCGTTCACGGAGCAGGCTCGTTCGGGCACATCATGGCGAAGAGGCACGAGCTGCACAAGGGGTTCAAGAGGAAGTCGCAGCTCGAACATGTGGCCGGCGTCCAGAGGGACGTGCGCGAGCTGAACCTCAGGGTGCTCGAGGCGCTCATGGACAAGGGCGTGAGCGCGGTCTCGATGCCCCCGGCGGCGACATCCGTGTTCGACGCCGGGGAGGTGTCATCGTTCGACCCGGAGCCGTACTCGAACCTGCTGGAGCTGGGCCTCACGCCCGTGACGTTCGGCGATGTCGTACCGGACGGGTCGATGGGCTTCTCGATATGTTCAGGCGACCTCATGATGCTCCAGCTGGCGAAGTCCTTCAGGCCGCGGCTCGCGGTGTTCTGCGCGGATGTGGACGGCGTGTTCGACAAGGACCCGAAGTCGCACAGGGACGCGAAGCTGCTCCCCGCGGTCGACTCGTCCGCGCTCGTGCGCTTCTCCGGAAGGTCGGCGAACGACGACGTCACGGGCAGCATGAAGGGCAAGCTGGAGCGCATGCTGGCCATATCGTCCCACTGCGAAAAGTGTATGATAGTGAACGGCAATGTGCGTGGCAGGCTGGAGAGCGCGGTCAGGGGCAGGAAGGTGCCCTCGACCGCGGTCGTGTCCAGGTAGGTGTCTCATCCATGGATGGCAGCGGCGGAGGGCGGCTCATAGAGAGGAGGAAGAGCGACCACATCGAGATCTGCGCCAAGGAGGACCTCGGGGTCGGCTACTCCTACTGGGACGACATCAAGCTGGTCCACAACGCGCTGCCCGAGGTCGACCTGGACGACATCGACACATCGACCACGCTCTTCGGCAGGGAGCTCGGGGCCCCCATACTGATATCCGCGATAACCGGGGGCTACGGCAAGGCCGAGGAGATCAACAGGACCCTCGCGTCCGTCGCCGAGAGCTACGGCCTGGGCATGGGCGTGGGCAGCCAGAGGGCGGCCCTCGAGAACCCGGAGCTCGCATGCACATATTCCGTTGTCAAGGAGTTCGACATCCCTCTCAGGATAGGCAACCTGGGGGTGCCGCAGCTGGTGCCCCAGGGCGACAAGGCCCCTCTCACCGTGGAGGACGGGCGCGCCGCGATCGAGATGGTCGACGCGCACATACTCGCGATACACCTTAACTACCTCCAGGAGGTCGTCCAGCCCGAGGGCGACACGGTCTCTAAGGGCGGGCTCAAGGCGATCGAGAGGTTCGCATCCTCGCTCCCGGTCATGGCCAAGGAGACAGGGGCCGGCATATCCAGGGGCGTCGCGGTCAGGCTCAAGCGCGCGGGCGTAAGGGGCATAGACGTCGGCGGCCTGGGCGGGACCAGTTTCTCCGCGGTCGAGTACTACAGGGCCAGGTCCGCCGGTGATTGCACCCGGGCCAACATAGGCGAGACCTTCTGGGACTGGGGCATACCGACCCCGGTGTCCGTCGCGCTCTCGTCCGTCGGCCTCCCGGTCGTCGCGACCGGGGGCGTGCGCTCGGGCTTGGACGTAGCCCGTGCAATTTCCATAGGGGCGTCCGCGGCCGGGCTCGCGGGGCGTATCCTTCCGGCGGCCCTGGAAGGAGAGGACGCGCTCTCCGCCGAGGTCGGCACGATCATACAGGAGCTCAAGGCGGCCATGTTCCTCGTCGGCGCGAAGGACGTCGAGGCCATGGGCTCGGCCAACGCCCTTGTGACGGGAAGGTCGAGGGAGTGGCTGGACAACGTAATGGAGTGAGCCGGATGGGGTTCCCCGAGGACTACAAGGACAGAGTGAAGCGCATCAACGAGCAGCTCATGGGCAGCCTCGAGGTGATGGAGGAGAAGAAGCTCAAGGCCGCCATGGCGCACTACCCTGGAGCCGGCGGGAAGCGTCTCAGGCCGCTCCTGGCGACGATCGTGTCCGAGGCCGTGGGCGGCCGTGCGGACGCCGCGATGCCCTTCGGCATAGCCCTCGAGATGGTCCACAACTTCACGCTCGTCCACGACGACGTCATGGACGAGGACGACACGAGGCGCGGCCTCAAGACCGTCCACTCGCTCTACGGCGTCCCGGAGGCGATACTCGCGGGCGACGCGATGTTCGCGCGCGCGTTCGAGATAGTCCTAGAGTCGGACATCCCCTCATCCGATGCGGTCGAGCTGACCGAGATACTGGCGCGGTCCGTGCGCCTGCTGGCCGAAGGCCAGCAGATGGACATGGACTTCGAGACCAGGGAGGAGGTCTCGTCTGAGGAGTACCTCAAGATGATAGAGCGCAAGACCGCGGTCCTGTACTCCGCCGCCGCGCAGGGCGGGGCGATCGTGGGCGGCGGTTCCGAGATGCAGCAGGAGTCCCTGTTCGAGTACGGCAGGCTGATGGGACTCGGGTTCCAGATATGGGACGACGTGCTAGACCTGCGCTCGGACCAGAAGACATTCGGCAAGCCCGTCCTGAACGACATCAGGAACGGCAAGAAGACGCTGATAGCGGTCCACGCGCTCGAGAACCTCAAGGGCGCGGAGCGGGAGGAGTTCATAGCGGTCCTCGGCAAGAAGGACGCCTCCGAGAAGGAGCTCGTGAGGGCCAAGGAGATACTGGAGGGCTCGGGTTCGATAGACCACGCCGCCAGGGTCTCGATGGAGCTCGTGGCCAAGGCCAAGGACCGCCTGAGCGTGCTGAAGGACTCGACGCACAAGGACGCCCTCAAGGCCTTCGCGGACTACATGATCGCGCGGAAGACCTAGGTCACGCCGTCCCTGGTCAGCTTGAAGTCGGCCCTCTTGCCCTCTTCCAGGTGCCTGTGCTTGATTATGACAGCGCGCCTGGTGCTCGCGCCCACCTTGTCGAGCCTGATGATCGCCTTCGCGTTGTGCAGGAGCACGTGCCCGCCAAGGGGCTCGAAGGTGTCCTTCTCGATGTCCGTGTAGACCTGGGACGTGAGGAGCACGGGCATGCCCTTGTTCCGCGCGACCGCCAGGAGCCTCGTCAGCTGTGTGCTGAGGGACTTCCTCGTGCCCCTCTCCTCGTCGTTCCTCGTGAGCCTGTAGTGTATGGTGGCCGAGTCGAGTATGATGACGCCGACCTCGAGCGAGCTCTCTGCCAGCTTGACCGCCTTGTCGACCAGCTTCTCCTGGTCGTCGAAGTTGTGCGGCTCGAAGAACAGGACGTTCTTCATGACCTCCTCGAACTCGGCGCCGCAGATCTGTTTGAGCCTCTCCAGGGAGACTCCCTCGGTGTCGATGTATATGACCTTCTTCCCCTGGGACGCCACGTTCCTCGCGACCTGCAGGCATATGTTGGTCTTGCCGGAGCCGGCCTCGCCGAACAGCAGCGTGATCGCTCCGCCCTCCAGCCCTCCCTCCAGGAGGCCGTCCAGACCCGCGGAGCCTATGGTCACGTGCGCCACGAGCCGCCATCGGACTCGATGGTGATAAGCGTTGCTGGTGCATGAACGTCAAAACAGACCGCCGCCATCGCAGCGGTCCGGTCCAAATGGACTGAAAGGGTTTTCTTCCTGACGGGTCCCGGCCGTCTCCCGCTCGTCTAGACGAAGGCGAGTATTATCGCGATGATGCCGATGATCACCTGGAACGCTCCAAGCGCCTTCACCAATTTCGCGATGAACTTGCCGAACGCGGGAAGCGCGGACATCACGCTGACGGCCAGTATCAGGCCGACTATCAGCAGGAATATCGAGTCCAGGTCGACACCGGAGTCGATGAACGCCCAGATCGCCACTATGACCGAAATCACCCCGATCAGCGTCTGGAACCCGCCGAGCCACTTCGCCAGCTTCTCGATGTACTTGCCTAGGACCGGTATCATGTACAAGACACCGGTCAACAGTACCAAGCCGCCCAATAGCAGCATTATCTCAGTCAAAGACCAAGCCATGTTATCCCTCCCAGAAGGATTCCTTCCTTCCTTGCCATCCGAACCGCTTTCAAGGGTTATTTAAGTAATGGCGTTAACGACCCTTCAGACGACTTCTGGCGCATAGGCCCTTCGTCCGGTCCCCGACGCGGTGCCTGCGCCGTTACCCGGGCATCCTTTATAATGGCCGAGCACTTTCCAGCACACGTGGCGGTACACAGGGTAGGCGCCGAGGCCAGGCTCGACTCGTCCGAGTGGATGGGCCGCGAGGTCGTCGTCAAGCAGCGCGTGGTCAAAGGCTACAGGCACCCAGCGCTGGACAGGTCGCTCCAGGCATCGAGGATCAAGAACGAGGTACGGCTGATGCTCGAGGCCAGGAGGGCCGGGATCGCGGTCCCCGTCATATACTCGGTCGACTACGCGGGCAGCAGGATCGTGATGCAGGAGATCAGGGGCTCCAGGGTCAAGGACGCCCTCAACGAGCTGCCGGAGCCGAAGGCCGAGGAGGTCTGCGAGAAAATAGGCGAGATCGCGGGCCGCCTGCACATGAACGACATCGTCCACGGGGACCTCACGACCAGCAACATGCTGCTCGAAGGCGACAGGATAGTCCTGATCGACTTCTCCCTGGGCTCGAAGACCTCGGAGCTGGAGGACAAGGGCGTGGACATGCACCTGCTGGAGGAGGCGTTCCACTCGGCCCACCATGCCAGGAGCAGGCTCCACGAGGTCGTGAAGGACTCGTACTCGAAGGCGTATCCCCAGGGCGACCTGGTCCTGAGGAAGGTCAAGGAGATCGAGAAGAGGGGGCGTTACACACGAAAGGAATAGCGTTCGCGACGAGCAACGACGGGAAGTTCAGGGAGATCTCGCAGCAGATGCGGGAGCACGGGTACGAGGTGGAGCACATCAAGACCAAGTACCCCGAGGTCCAGGCCGACACGCTCGAGGAGACCATCGTGCCCGGCCTGGAATGGCTCATGGAGAGGTATTCCCGCCCGCTGTTCATAGACGACTCTGGCCTGTTCGTGGACGCCCTGAAGGGCTTCCCTGGAGTCTATTCTTCATACGTCTTCAAGACCGTCGGTTGCGACGGCATCCTCAGACTCATGAAGGGCGCGGAGGACCGGAGCGCGAGGTTCGAGTGCTGCATCGGGTACATGGCGCCGGGCGGGGAGCCGTTCATCGCCAAGGGCGTCGCCCGGGGGAGCATATCCGAGGCCGCGGCCGGGACCGGCGGGTTCGGGTACGACCCGATATTCGTCCCTGAAGGGCACGCGCGCACGTACGCGGAGATAGATATCGCGGAGAAGAACACCATGTCCCACAGGGGCAGGGCCGTGGCGAGGTTCCTCGAGGAGCTCCCGAGGCTCGTTGGAAGGTGAGCGAACCATTTTATTCGGGTCCCGCATAATCGGGTAGAGCGCGCCGTCCAGCACGGGGTAGTGGTTTAGCTTGGTATGATTCGTGCTTTGGGAGCATGAGGTCGTCGGTTCAAATCCGACCTACCCCACCTGGCCCCTCACGTCCCGCAGCACTTCGGCGCGTTGCACTCATTCTAAATAGGACGAACCTATACCCCTTTTTGAAGAGCGGAGGCCTAGGAGGCCTGGCAATGAGAAAATGGAAGGAAATACCTCTCTGGAAGAACGTCACCGCGAAGCAATGGGCGGACTGGAAGTGGCAGGTGAGGAACCGGATCACCGACGTCGAGACATTGGCGAAGGTCATCAACCTCACCGAGGAGGAGAAGGAGAAGATCCGGAACTCCACGAAGTACCTCCGGATGGCCATCACGCCGTACTACGCGTCGCTCATGGACCCGGACGACCCCGAGGACCCTGTGAGGAAGCAGGCGGTCCCGACCTCCCATGAGCTCCACATATCCAAGGACGACATGGAGGACACGGTCGGCGAGACGACCGACGCGCCACATCCGGGCCTCACGCACAGGTATCCCGACCGGGTCCTGTTCCTCCTGACGGACCAGTGCAGCATGTACTGCAGGCACTGCTGCAGGCGGAGGATAGTGGGCACGACGGACCACTCGAGGAGCTGGGAGGAGATCGAGGAGGGCATAGACTACATCAGGAAGACGCCCCAGGTCAGGGACGTGCTGCTATCGGGCGGCGACGGACTGCTGGTGTCGGATGCGCTCCTGGAGAAGGTCATACGCGAGCTCAGGAAGATCAAGCATGTGCAGATTATCAGGATAGGGTCGAGGACCCCGGTCGTGATGCCGCAGAGGATCACCCCGCAGCTGGTCCGGATGCTTCGCAAGTACCACCCGATCTGGCTCAACACGCACTTCAACCACCCGAACGAGGTCACACCTGACTCGAGGAGGGCGGTCGAGATGCTCGTCGATGCTGGCATACCGGTCGGGAACCAGAGCGTCCTGCTCAAGGGCGTGAACGACTGCCCGACCATCATGAAGAAGCTGGTCCAGGACCTGGTCTACATCAGGTGCAGGCCCTACTACATCTACCAGTGCGACATCGCGAAGGGGCTGGAGCACTTCAGGACCGCGA
>CAZAUI010000016.1:0-38056 GCA_964488505.1 uncultured Thermoplasmata archaeon
ATCCCTTCGCGCCCGCTCCCATGCACTCGACGCCGGAACACGTCCTCGCCGACGCGAGCTAGCCGGTCCGTGGAATCCCTTCGCGACCCTTTTATAGCGTCCTTCCTCTAGATTGCCGCGGAGCGGAGCCGGATGACGAGTCTCGGAACGGTGGCCCAAGCGCTGCAGACCAGGGACCTCTACATGAAGGGCATGGTTGCCGGTGAGGATTCTCGCCATCTGTCAGCGATCCGCGCACGGGACGTGAACGCAGCCCTCTCTACGCGAGCGGCGGCCAAGATGATCCGGGAACAGAGCGAGGTCGTCCTGGTGCTCGTGTCGTCCTTCTTGCTGGGCGCCATCCTGTTCTTGGTGCTGCTATAGGCCTTGTGCCTGCCCGGACCTGGCAGGATGGCTGAAACTCGAAATATTATCACAAGTCCTTATATAATCCGTATTCGAATATGCCGCTGACGAGAGGGCGTGACCTGGACCGATAGGACCCGCTCTCGATATCAAGAGGTGTATTAAGATGGGGACACCACAGCAACCCAACTCTAGGAACTGCGTCCAGTGCGGGAGATCGATCCCGATGGAAGCGAATGTGTGCCAGTACTGCGGCCACGACTACCGCATCCAGGCCGGACCGCCAGCCAAGAAGAAGACCGCCCTGCCGCTCGTCGGCGGGATCATGATACTGGTGGGTGGCGTGATCGCGTTGCTCGCCGGCATCGGCCTCGTAGGGAGCGTTGGAGCCTTCGACGCGTTCATGATAATCGACGTCGAGGGCGTGGACATGCTCGAGGACATACTCACCGCGTGTGGTGTCATATTCATCATACTCGGCCTGGTCGCCGTCCTGGGAGGAGTCTTCGCACTTATGAGGAAGCACTTCGGGCTCGCGATCCTCGGTGGAGTGTTCGCGCTCATCGCAGGTCTGTTCATACCCGGTTTGATCGGCCTGATACTGGTGGGCATGTCGAAGGACGAGTTCGAGTGAACGGGACCCGCCAGAACGCGGATTCGAAACCCCTTCCCAACCTTGGTTTCTCCGGCACCGCTGCGGTCATCTCTTGACCGTGCGCCAGCGTCTCTCGAACTCCGACTCCCACCACATGGCATACCTTCTGAGGCCCGCCGCCCTGAGCTCCAGCGCCTCCTGTGCCAGTCCGTGGGCGAGCGCGGCAGCCTCCCTGGGCCACGAGCCCCTGAGGCCCCTCGGGACCACGAGGTAGCTCGGCGAGTCGTCTATCAGCCTGGGCGGGGTCCTGGCGAGGGCGTGCAAGTCGCACGCCCTCTCGCCGCCGGGTATGCCCTTCGAGTTGAACTGCGCGAGGTGCATCAGCTCGTGGGCGACCGTCCAGTACGTGGGCAGCCTCCAGGTGCCGTCCCTGCGCCTCCGCACCTCGAGCATGAGCTTCACCGACCCATCCTCATCCTGGAACGCCGACCCGTCGTAGGCCTTGGTGATCCCTATCGTTACCCGGGGGCTCATCTCCGGGAAGTAAGGACTGAGGGTGGCCAGCCTCCGGGCGAGGTCCCTTCGGACCTCGGCGGGCAGTTTGAGCGCGACCCTGGTCCATGAGATGTCCAGGGTCATGTCGCCGGCATCCTGTGCAGGGATCCGCCCAGGCGGTCCGGGCCGGTCATTCCTCCACCAGGACCTTCCCCTCTATCGTGACCACGTGTTTCTTCACGGGTATGTCCTTCCCTGACCTTCTCAGGGCCTCCGTGGTGAGCCTCATCAGGCCCTGGCAGCACGGGACCTCCATTATCACGACGGTGATGCTCCTGGGGGTAGCATCCTTGAATATCGCGGTGAGCTTGTCCAGGTAGGCCTGCTGCTCGTCCAGCTTGGGGCAGCCTGTGATCACGGGCCGCCCCTTGAGGAACCTGCCGTGGAAGTCCCTGTACGCGAACGGGGCGCAGTCCGCGGACAGCAGAAGGTCCGCGTCCTTGAAGAACGGCATCGAGGGCTGGACCAGCTTCCACTGGACCGGCCAGTTTGTCAGCTCCGGGGGCAGCCTGTCGGCCTGCGCGTTCGCCTGGGCCGGCGCCCGGGGCATTCCCTGGCCCACCCTCAGGATCATGGGGTTGGAGGAGGGGCACCCGCAGGGCTCGGTCGCGAGGTGCTGCCCTGCGTGGGCCTTCTCGCCGCCCAGGTGTTCCTTGACGGCCTCCTCGTCGAACTCGGGCGCCTCCCGCTCGATTATCTTGAGCGCCCCCTGGGGGCACTCCCCTATGCAGGCGCCCAGGCCGTCGCAGAACACATCGCTGACGACCTTCGCCTTGCCGTCCACGAGCTTGAGCGCGCCCTCAGCGCAGGCTACGACGCACTGGCCACATCCGTCGCACTTCTCCTCGTCTATCTCTATGATCTTCCTCAGGGCCATCGTGTATCCCTCGCCGGTGGGAAGATGGCGCATGTCATATCAAAAAGCATCGCCTGACACGGGCGGGCAGGTGAGGCGTCACTTGCTGTTGTGCATGATCCAGTTGTTCCTGGACTTGGCAGTGTTGAGCCTGTCCCCGATGACGCTCGCGACGAACGCCGTCGGAGGCAGCAGGAACATGAAGGTGGCTCCCAGGGATATCGCCTTCGTGGACCTCCTCATGCTGCGGATGGCCTCCGAGTACTCCGTCCTCTCAAGGTCTTGAGCGCCGGCCAGCGACCGGGACAGGATGCTCTGGAGGTCGAGGACCAGCAACGTGGTCATCCAGACGACGTTCCTGATGGTGGTGTACTCCCCGCCGAACCCCGTCCTGCGGCTGACGATCGCCTTCCTCAGCTCCTCCGCGGTCCTCCCCTCGAAGGTCGTGTAGCCGTCTCCCACCATCATCGGCGCGTGCGCGTCGCTGCCGCCCGTGAGGGCCTTGCCCGACGCCGAGCACTTGCTCAGCGCCAGGTCGTTGGAGTACCTGTCCCTGTGGAACGCGTTGAAGACCTCTATGCCGTCCAAGTCGAGGCCGAGGACCTTGTCCCCCAGGGCGGAGCAGTGTGCGCTGAACGGGTGAGGGGCGACCGCGACGCCTCCCATGCCGTGGATGATGTCTATGGTCTCCTGGGCTGACCGCCCCGAGGGCACATCCTCGCTCAGGAAGAGCCCCAGGACCTCGCCGTCAAGGGTCTGCACCTCTTCGCCGACGACCACCTCGACCGACTTGGCGTGCTTCCGCGCCTCGATGCCCCCTCTCGTGCTGTTGTGGTCGGTGACGCACAGGACGTCGAGTCCTTTCGCCTCCGCCGCCCTGACGACGTCGCGCGGCTCCGAGACGGAGTCAGGTATCTTGATGAAGAGCACCTTGGATAGGCCTGAGTGCTTCGTGTGAGTGTGCAGGTCCGCTTTGCCTTCCATCTGTGCTGGAATCCTTGTAGCCCTAGAAATCACTTTGCAGCCCTGGGGCGCGGCCGGTCACAGGAGGGGGTCAAGTATGAGCAGGGCGACGACGACGAGCGAGAAGACGGTCGCGCCGTATGTGACCGCCTTGACGAGGAGCTCCTCGCCCTCGTCGGTCAGCCTCCGTATGTGCGTGACCTTCTCGATGCCCGTGAGCCTCTTCCTGGGCTTGGTGAGGCCCCAGCGCATCGCGTCCCTGATAAAGTAACCCCCGTCGAACGGCAGGGCGGGAATCGCGTTCGCGAGCCCGAGCATCAGGTTGCCCCAGAAGCACCAGTAGACCAGGTTCACGAGCCCCCAGTAGATGTCGTTCGGCACGAAGGACAGCGCCCCTGACGGTTCGTAGAGCTCCCCCGCAGGGGATGTGACGGGCGAGTAGCCTATGAACGGGAGGGAGACCAGCCTGACGGTGGCGTCCGCGGCCTCGTCCAGGCTGCCCGTGCCCGCATACGGGCGCGAGTACAGGTCCGTGAGGTGGTCCATGTCGCGCACCTTCGCGCCGAACGGAGCCGTCGCGACGCCCAGGAAGCTCTGGTTGTGGTAGTCCTCCTCGTTGAGCCAGTTGTAGTTCGTGTAGTACCAGAGCCACTTGGATGTCAGGTTGACGCTCGTTATGCTCGTGTTCTGGACGAACCACTCCCTGTCGAACGCGGCGTCGTGCCCCCGCTCGAGGACCGTGATCTCGACCGGGGCATCGTGGGTGGAGTTCTCGACCACCGACCTCAGCTCGCTGGACGAGTGTATGACAGTCCCGTTGAGGCTCTTGATTATCATGCCCGGGCGCAGCTGGGCGTTCGTGGCAGGGCCGCCGATCACCTCCGTGATCGCCACTCCTTGGGGCATGAGCACATGGGAGCTCTCCCTGCCGTAGGTGATGTTCACCGCCACCGGCGCGCCCGGCGAGTCGAAGCTGTGGGACATCAGGTCCTCCGCGCTCGTGATCTGTGCCGAGCCGATGTGCGTGACCTCCGTCCACGCGCCTATGCCTGCCATCTCGGCGGGAGAACCCTCCGCCACGGCCGTCACCAGGGCACCCGGCAGCCTCGGCTCGGCCTCCGGGACCACGAGGGCCAACAGGAACAGGCAGACGACCGCGAAGATGATGTTCGTCGCCGGCCCTGCCGCATATATCCGCGCCCTTACCTCCGGCTCCGCCTTCTCGAGGTCCTCGTCAGAAGGCTCGACGAAGGCCCCTATGGGTATCCCCAGGAACGCAACGCCCATCGACTCCAGCCTGACCTTGGACCATAATGTGACCACGCCGTGGGCGAGTTCGTGTACAACGACGGCCAGGACGAACCCCGCCAAGCCGTACGCCGCCGTCGCGAGGATGCCGTCCGTCGGAAGCCCAGGGCCTATCTCCTCCGACGCCGCGGACGCCTTTGGCAGGTCGGGCGACGAGAACCCGGTCCACAGCAGGAACGACAATATCCCGGCTGTCATCGCCGCCATGACCACGAGGCCTGCAGCGCTGTACCGCCTCCAGAAGGCGTCGGCCCGGGCTACGCGCTGCATCGACTCGCGCCCCCTGCGCGTCCTCCAGAGCATCACAGGCCCTTGGAATGACACGCCAACGCGCTTCCAGACGCCGGCGACATGCCCTGCGACGGCTACCGCGGCGTAGAGCGCGAGTATCACGAGCGCCAGTATGTAAGCCTCCAACCGCCCTCCTCCTCCGGGTACCTGCGCCGGACGAATAGGGCGTCCGGCCTCTAGAACGTTCCCCGGGCTAGCGCCGCCTGAGGCGCCGCCAGAGCCTCCGCAGGTTCCTCTTGACCGCCCACGCCTCTGTGAACGGCCCCTGGGGCCATATCCTCCAGTACAGGGCGACCTCCCCGGCGATGATCGCTGTCGCCAGGACCACCAGGCCGAGTATCCCTGCCGCGTCCTTCACATGCCATTTCTGGGAGACCGCCATGACCAGGAGCCCGACGAACGCGAAAGCCCCGACGACGTACCAGTATCTGAGGAAGTCGTACAGGAGCCACTCCCTCCACGTGGAGTGAGCGCGTATGATCGTCACGGCCTCCCGGTCGGGGGTGCGCCTGTCCCTGAGCGCCTCCTCGATGACCTCCTCGCCCCTCCGCCTCCGCTCCTCGGGGTCGGGGGTCCGCTCCTCAGCGCACATGGCAGGCGACGAAGTGCTCGTTGCCCCTGTCCGTCAGGGGCGGCTCCTCCTGGGAGCAGATTTCCTTCGCGAGCGGGCACCGGGTGTGGAACCTGCAGCCCTTGGGCGGGTTCGCGGGGCTCGGGACGTCCCCGGGCAGGATGATCCTGTCCTTCTTCAGGTCCGGGTCGGGCGCGGGTATGACTGAGAGGAGCGCCTCGGTGTATGGGTGGATCGGCTTGTGGAACAGCTCGTCCTTGGTCGCGTACTCCGCGATCTTCCCCAGGTACATGACCGCGACGCGGTCGCACATGTACCTGATGGTGCTCAGGTCGTGCGATATGAACAGGTAAGTGAGCCCGAAGTCGTCCTGGAGGTCGTTGAGCATGTTCAGGATCTGCGCCTGGACCGAGACGTCCAGGGCCGATGTGGGCTCGTCGAGGACGACGAAGTCAGGGTTGACGGACAGCGCCCTCGCGATGCCTATCCTCTGCCTCTGCCCTCCGCTGAACTCGTGCGGGAACCTGTACATGTGCTCCACGTTGAGCCCCACGCGCTCCAGGAGCTTGATCACGCGGTCCCGCGTCCACACGCCCTTCGACATCTCCATCTTCTTGCCGCTCTTAGTCGTCAGTATCTTCGACGCGTCCAGGCCGAGCTTGTCGTGCAGCTCGGTGTAGTCCGTGTACCTCAGCTGCGCCTGGAGCGGCTCGGCGACGATGTCCTTGATCAGCATCTTCGGGTTGAGTGAGGAGAACGGGTCCTGGAACACGAACTGCATCCTGCTCCGCATGCGCGACAGGTCCCGCTTCTTCTTGAAGTTGATCGTGTACTTCTTCGCCACCTCGTCGATCGCACCCTCGGCGATGTCCCTGACGCTGTCCTCCTTGGAACCGGCCTTGGCCTCCGGCCCCGCCTTCCTGAGGGAGTCGGCGAGCTTGGACGCGTCCACGCATATGCGCTTCTTCCTGTCCTCCTTGATCTCGCAGGTCTTCGGCGTGACCAGCCTCTCCACGTGCTCGAGGATCGCCACGGCGTTCCCTGCCGTCATCTGCTCCCTCGGCTCCTTGTCGAGCAGCTCCAGGAGCTTCGTGAAGTCGCGCACGACCTGCTTGGGCGTCTCGAAGAAGACGTAGCCGGCGGTAGGAGGCGTGAGCATCATCATCGCGCGGCCCACGGTCGTCTTGCCGCAGCCGCTCTCGCCCACGAGTCCGAGGGTCTCCCCGCGCTTGATGAAGAACGTGACATCGTCCACGGCCTTCACGGAGCCGACCGCGCGCTTGAGCAGGCCGCCCCGGATCGGGAAGTACTTCTTCATGTGGACGACGTCGACCATGTTCCTGTCGTCATCCATAGCCCTTCACCCCCGAGACCATGTGGCAAGCGACGAAGTGCCCTGGCGCGACCTCGTCGAGCTTGGGCTTGACCTTCTTGCAGTAGCCCTTGGCGAAGTCGCACCTCGGGTGGAACCTGCAGCCCGTGGGCGGCTTCACCAGGTTGGGGACGGACCCACGGATGGTGAACAGGGTCTCGGCGTCCTGCTGCACGGACGGCACGGCCTTCATCAGCCCCTTGGTGTAGGGGTGCAGCGGCTCCTTGAATATGGTCCTCGCGGAGGCGACCTCGGCCATCGAGCCCGCGTACATCACGCCGACGCGGTCGCACATCTCCGCGACGACGCCCAGGTTGTGAGTTATGAGCAGGATGGAGGAGCCGTACTGCGTCTTCAGGTCCCTCATGAGCTTGAGTATCTGTGCCTGGATGGTGACGTCGAGCGCGGTCGTGGGCTCGTCGGCAATCAGGAGCTTGGGATTGCAGGCGAGCGCTATGGCGATCATGACCCTCTGCTGCATGCCCCCGCTGAGCTCGTACGGGTACCGGGACACGATCCCCTCCGGGTCGGGTATGCGTACGATGTCGAGCATGCGGGTGGCCTCCTTGAGGGCCTCCGCGTACAGGTCCTTGTTGTGAGCGTTGATGAACGGGAGCCTCCGCACGAGGGGTATCCTCTCTACCCAGGTCCCGATCGCCTTCGGGTTCCTGGCGATCATCTCGAGCATGCGGACCCTGTAGCTCCTGGGTTGGGTCTTCTCTATGGACAGCCCCACGGACCTCTTCAGCCGGACGAACCTCCGCCTGACGAGGTCGGAGACCGCCTTGTCGGCCTCCTTCTCGTCGACGCCGTGGGCCTCGGCGAGTTTCTTGTAGATTTCGTCCAAGGACCTGGGGCCCTTCTCGAGCATCCCGAGGATAACGGCCCCCGGGCCATCGGACGGGCGTCTGAGGGCCCTCTTCGCCATCTCCGACTTCCTGTGCTGCAGGATGACCTCGGCGATCTGGTCTCCCGCCGTGAAGACGGGGTTGAGCGCGGCCGTGGGCTCCTGGAATATCATCGATATGAACCTGCCCCGGATGAGCTGCATGTACTCGATGTTCTTCCTGAGCATGTCGTACCTGAGGCCCAGGGCCTCCTGCGCGACGGTGTCCTTCTTGTCGGCCTTCTTGCGCTCCTTCTCCAGGTACGCGTTCACGACCCCGCTCGGGGCCGTCTCGGGCAGGACGAGCCCCGCGACCTCGCTCGCCGTGCGCCTCTTGGCCTTCTTGAAGCCCGTGAACCTCATCCCGTGCGCGTTCACGACCCGCCTCTTCTCCTCCTTGCTCATGGAGGCATACCATTTCCGGGCGTCCGCCTCGTAGGCCCTCCTGGCGGCCCTGACATCGGCCGGCTCCATGAAGAACACCCTCCCGGCCTCTATCTTGCCGGGCGGGCTCAGTATGAGCTTCATGATGGTGCTGGCCGTGACGCTCTTCCCGCAGCCGGTCTCGCCGACCAGCCCGAGCGTCTCGCCCTTCTTGATCTGGAGGTTGACCCCGTCTATGGCCTTCACGACCCCCTGGTACGTGTAGAAGTTGACGTAGAGGTCGTCTATCTCCGCCAGTACTTCGTCGTCCGCCAAGAGATCACCTCCTCATCTTCGGGTCCAATATGTCCCGGAGTCCGTCGCCCATGAGGTTGAACGCCAGCACGAACATGAGCATGATCAGGCCGGGGAAGACGGTCATCCACCATGCTCCCTCGACGAAGTGGGCCTGCCCCGCCTGGATCATCACGCCCCACTCCGCATAGCCGAGGGGCGCCCCGAGGCCGAGGTAGCTGAGCCCCGCCATGACGAGCACGACCGTCCCCATGTCCATCGTCGCTGCGACGACCACGGGGGCCCAGGAGTTCGGGAGCACGTGCCTGAACATTATCTTGAGCTCGCCGGAGCCCGAGGCCCTCGCGGCGTCGACGTAGGTGTTCTCGCGAACGGAGAGCACCTGCCCTCTGACGAGCCTCGTATACCCTGACCACCAGATTGCCAGCAGGGCGAACTTCGTCGAGGTCAGGTCCCTGCCGAGCACGGCCGCGATGGCCATGACGAGTATGAGCGAGGGGATCGAGAGGAATATGTCCGTTATGCGCATCATCGTCTCGTCCACGGCCCCGCCCTTGTACCCGGAGACGAGCCCGAATATGGTCCCTATGACGACGGAGAGCGCCACGACCTGTATGGCGAAGGACATGGAGATCCGCGCGCCCCACACGATCCCGTAGTATATGTCCTGCCCGTTCTCCCCTGAGCCCAGGACGAACCCGTCCCAGCTCGGGGGCTGGGGGGCCGGCAGGCTCCAGTCCTTCGGTATCCAGTACGGGTCGGCTCCTCCCGGCTCCGCGAATAGGGACGGGAAGGCCGCGAGGAACACGAGGAACAGTATCAGTACCACGCCCGCGATCGAGGTCACGCTCTTGGCCATCAGGTGCATGTAGAACTTCAGCTCCCTGACCCTGGGCGCCAGGGCCATCCTGAGGGCGTGTCTGAGCACCTCGGCGGCGTCCGACTCCTTCGCCTTGGCGGGTCCGGCGCCTGCGCCTCCGTTGGGTCCGTCGCTGTTCGAGGGGTCCATGGACATCACCCGAGCCTGACCCTGGGGTCAAGGTAAGCGTACACAATGTCGATGACGAGGTTCGATGAGACGTAAATGACTGCCGTGAGCATCGTGAAACCCATTATACCCGCGGTGTCCAGGCTTATCGCCGCGACGGCTGCCCACTGTCCGAGCCCCGGCCAGTTGAAGACGGTCTCCGTGAGCACCGCCCCGCCCAGCAGGCCCCCGAAGCTCAGGCCTATGACCGTGGTCGTGGGTATCAGGGCGTTCCTGCGCGCGTGCTTCTTGATCACGACCCTCTCGGGAAGCCCCTTGGACCTCGCCGTCCTGACATACTCGGCGTTCAGGACCTCGAGCATGCTGGACCTCATCATCCGTATGATGATCGCGGTCGAGGCGAACGCCAGGGTGATCGCCGGCAGAACAAGGTGTGTGACCACCGAGGCGAAGAAAGCCCAATCGCCGCTCGCGAGCGTGTCCCACAGGAGGAACCCCGTTCTGTCGCCGATGAACGGGTCGAGGCTGCCTGTGCTGAACTGGACCGTGTCGTACCGCCCCGTGGGTCCCGGGAGCCAATCGAGCTGCCTGTAGAACACCATCAGGAGTATGAGGCCCAGCCAGAAGACCGGTATGGATACCGCGGTCAGCGCCATCACCCTGGTGGCCTGGTCGAGGGGCGAGTTGGCCCTGACCGCCGACATGGTCCCCAGGAATATGCCTATGGATACGGACAGGAACGTGCTCACGATCGCCAGTTCGAACGTGGCAGGGAAACGCAGGGATATGACCGTCGTCACAGGAAGACTATTCGCCGAATGCGAGTACCCGAAGTCCCCAGAGAGGACGCCCTTGAGCCAGTAGACGTACTGCACGTAAGTCGGCTCGTCCAGGTGGTACTTCTCCCTTATCTCCTCGATCACCTGCGGGCTCGCCCTCTCGGGGTTCTGGAGATAGGTGAGCGTGGGGTCGCCCGCGGCGCGGATTATGAAGAAAGTGAGCAGTGAGACTCCGATGAGGACGGGTATGAGCAGCAAGAGCCTCCGGATAACGTAGGTCATTATCTGCAGCTGAACTCACCAGGGCTACGTCAATCAGATGTTCAGTATATGCAATTTGCTCCTTACTCTGGTGGCCTGTAGCATGGCCCCGAACGCCCCGGACGCATATGGCGCAGGCCGGGTCCCGGCAGGGCGCCCTCTATGCTTCGAGGAATTAAAAGGACGGAAAAGGTTTTGGCGAAATGGTTTGGCGTACCTTGCCTACGTTCCAGTGGCCTTGCTCAGCACCGGGTAGTACTGGCCCGAGAACATCGGGTTGTCGAACCAGCCCTGGACCCATGACCTCTCCACGTGGAACCCGTTGGGCTGGGTCAACCAGATGTACGGGCAGTCCTCGTGAACGAGGTATGCGATCTGGCTGTAAAGGTCGGCGCGGATGTCCTCATCGAGTTCCGAGGCCGCTGCCCTTACGAGGCCGTCTATCGTGGCGTTCGCGTATCCCGTGTAGTACGGGTAGGTTCCCCAGGCGCTGTCCAGCATCGGCGTGGTGTAGTCGTCAGGGTCGGCGTAGTCCGGGCCCCAGCCGATGGAGTACACAGGCATGAACCCGTTCGTGTCGTACACCTCGTGCAGGAACACCGTCCACTCCAGGCCGTTGGTCGTGGCCGTGAACCTCGGGTCTATGGCTTCGAGGCTCGACTTCATCATCTCACAGGCCGTCTGCCTGCCGAGGTTGCCAGCGTTGTAGAACAGCGGGATGGTGAATCCGGATGCCCACCATGACGTGTTCTGGAGCGCCTCCTCTGCCGCCACAAGGTCGTGCTCGTACACCGGCACATCGGCGTCGTAGCCGAGCATGCCGAACGGAACGACGCCGTTGGGCTGTATGGCGTTGCCCCTCGCGACATTCTCGAGGTACAGCGTGTAGTTGATCAGGTGCGTGAACGCCCTCCTCATGTCTATGTCGTCGAAGAAGTCCACCGTTATGTCGCCGCCGTACTGGGTGTTCGCCGTCGCGATGTCGATGTTGAAGTTGAAGGCCATGAACGTCAGATCGAACGTCGGCATGCCCTTCGTCACATCGTACATGGTCTCATCGCTCACGACGTTCTCATACGAGACAGGCAGGTCGATACCGTCTGCATCTCCTGACTGTAGCATGAGTATCCTCGTGTTGACATCGGTCGACTTGACGATGAACACATCCTTCAACGCCGGAGCATCGCCCCAGTAGTCGTCGAACCTGGTCAGGTGTATCTTCGACCCGACCTCCCAGGCCGCGAGCTTGTACGCGCCGGTACCGCAGGTGTTCAGGTTCATGTGCTCGTTCTGCGTCGCAGGCTCCACGCCTCCGTTGGCCTCGACATATTCCTTGCTCACGATGCTGCCCACCGTGTAGCACAGGATCTTCAGGAACCCCGAGTACTTGTGCGTCAGGCGGAAGGTGACCGTGTCAGCGTCGTCAGCGACGACGACGACCTCGGACACTGCCTTGACATCGTCCTCATCCAGCACGTGGTTGTAGCCGAGCGGTGCAAGGACATCCCTTATCCAGCTCACGTTGTTGGAGTTGTCAAGGTAGTCGCTCACGGTCCCGCCGACTGACCAGCTGAGGTAGTCGTTCAGGACCTGCTCCAGCATCCAGACCGGGCTGCTCGGGTCGTGCATCTGCAAGGCCCTCTGGAACGAGTAGATCACGTCCTCAGATGTCATGTTGGTCCCGTCGTGGAACAAGACGTCGGTCCTCAGGTTGAACGTGTAGTTCAAGGCGTCCTCGGATATGAGTCCGTTCTCCAGGGTCGGGACCTCGAGCGCGAGCATCGGAGCGAGCACGTTCGGGTCGCTGCCGGCGTACCATATGAGCGTCTCGTAGACGTTCTGGAGTACCTCGCCGCCGGCCGACTCGTAGTTGAGTGCCGGGTCGAGTCCGTCAGGCTCGCCAATCGTCGCGTAGACGTACGCATCCGGGTTCTTGACCGTGCCAATGTACTCTCCCTCAGGCGTCAACACGTGCACCGTTATCATGTACACGCTGGACACATCGGCCTCAGAGGTCACCGTCAGTTCTGCCACATAGTGGCCCATCGCGGTGTACTCGTGTTCGACCGCCATGAACTCCGCCGGGGTTATGTCCTCGACGGCGCTGCCGTCGCCGAAGTCGATACTGATCGCGGAGATGTTCGACCACACCGGTTCGACATACCACGACCACTCCGACGAGTTGGTCGAGGAATTGTCAAGGAAACAGCCTGGGGCCGAAGACCCGGTCATATTGAACACGACCGTCGTGTTCTGCGGTATGACGTTCTTGTCGACCGTCATGGTCGCGATGGGCTCGGAGTCGTTCGCCCACGAGCTCGTGGGCACCAAGAGCACGTTCACTCCGACCATGGCCGCCTCGTTGCTACCCGTGGCGCCGTCATCGTCCTCAACCTCGTGGTACACGAGGTAGTTCCCAGCGTAGTCGAAGACCTCGTTGGTCTCGTCCATGGTGGGCGACTTGTCCTCGTTGCCGTTGCCGTACTTCCAGGTATAGTTGACAATCGTACCGTCGGTGTCAACGGCGAGCGATTCAAAGCTCACATTGCCACCAGGGAAAATCGTGGTGGCCGTCGTAGCCCTGGCGCCGCCGCTGGGCGCCACATTGGCCGGCTCATCCTCATCATCCAAGAGGCCTAGCCCTATCACCGCGGCAACCGCGGCGATTACGAGTATGACCGCTATGATCACGGCCAATAGCATCGTCTTCTTCTTGGGCTCATCCTTGGCCTCCGAAGGAAGGGATTCGTCAGCCGGGGCTTCTGGCGCAATCTCTTCTTTTTCGTCTGCTACCATTTAGCATGTCCTCCTTCTCAAATAATCTTGGCCCCCTCGTCCCCGAGTCGGGGCACCAATATCGGTTCGGATAACATATCTTCATGGTATATATCCTTTGCCTGGAAAATACCATGATTTTACCCCCTCCGAGGCCGAACGCCAGAGGGGGGTCCATGAGCATAGCCAGACGCTCCAAGACCCGACGTTCAGAATTGCTCATCCGGTTCACTTCCCGGGCTCGTACGCCTCTCGAGTCAGTGTTCGCTTCTTGCCGAACCCGCCGGACCCCCCTCCCCGTAGGCATAAGCAGAGCTGATGTGCCGCCGCGGCACCGGCAGCCGATTCGTTGCACGGACGGACTAGATCCCTCGCCTAGGTCCGTGCTTGTATTATAGACTCTAACTACTCTGCGCTATAAAATCAGGGCGCGCCCCCGGGCGGCAGGGCCGGGGCCCGGGCCCGCCCGGCCGCGCGGGCCCACGGCGCTCTTCGAGCGGCCCCGCGGGGCCGCCTCCCGCCCCTCTCCCGACTCACAAGGTATATCACCGAAGAGCACTTTACACGCCCGGAGTGGAGACTGGCGATGGCAAGGGAGGAAGACGGGAAGGCTCTGCGGGAGGTGTCCGCCTCCGGCAGCCACTACAACATCGGGGTGTCGCTCGGGAAGCAGTGCAAGGACCAGGCCGCTAGGACCCAGAAGAGGTTCAAGGCCGCCGTCGAGCGCTCGCCGGGCGTGACATTGGAGAAGGTCTTGGCCCGTGCGAGGCTGACCCTGCCCCTGACGAAGGAGTTCTACCCCGAGTTCGTCGAGGAGGCCGAGGGCTATGCGGACGGCTCCGGGACCGACTTCGACCTCGTCTACGCGTCTCTGAGCGACGGGCTCATGGGCCGGGGCAAAGGCTGCACCGACATCGCCGTGAACGCTCAATGGACCAAGGACGACGTGGTCATGGCGGCCCACAACGAGGACCTCGAACCGTTCCACTACCAAGACCTGTGCATCGCCCGGGTGTCGCCCAAGGACGAGCCCGCGTTCATAGCGGTCACCTACGGGGGCATCTACCCGACCGTCGGGATGAACTCGGCCGGCATCAGCCTCACGGGGAACGCCCTCGTGCAGAACGACGCCCGGACGGGCATCCCGAAGGTGGTCCCCGTGCGCAAGGTGCTCAGCGCCAAGGGCCTGTACGATGCCCTGTCGTTCTCGATGCCCCCCGCGAGGGGACAGAGCTACAACAACATCGTCTGCGACAACAACGGGGAGATTTACAGCATGGAGGGCTCGGCGACCACGTTCGACGCGCTCTACGGCTCCGAAGGATATCTTGTGCACACGAACCACTACCTGTCCCCTAGGATGTGGCGGTTCGAGGACGACATGCACACGAGGATGTCGTCGGTCATAAGGTACAACAGGGCCTCGAAGCTGTTCAAGAGGCATCTCGGACAGGTCGATGTGGACATCTTCAAGGAGATCCTATCGGACCATGTGGGCCACCCGGAGTCGATATGCCGGCACCCGGACACGAGGCTCGGGGAGTACGACCAGACGATGACCCTGTTCTCGGCGGTCTTCGACCTTACCCGGAAGGCCATGTGGCTGTGCGCGGGCAACCCCTGCGAGGGAAGGTACGTCAGTCACGAGCTCTGAGGGGCCTCAGCCCGGCCTGTGCCTCAGGACCTCTCCAGCGAGGACCTTCGTCTGCCTGCCCTTGTCCACGGACAGCTCGCCGTTGACCATGACGTAGGGTATGCCGTCGGGGTACCTGTGGGGCCAGTTCTCGTAAGGGTACTTGTGGGGCCACCTGTTCGTGGCCCTGTCCTTCACCTTCGGCAGGTCTATGACGGTTATGTCGGCCCTCATGCCCGGCCTCAGGAGGCCCCTGTCCAGAAGACCTATCCTCTGGGCGGGGAAGCTCGTCATCTTGCGTATGCACTCTTGGAGGGTGAATATCGGCTCGTCCCTCACGTACCTCTCTATTATTCCCGGGTACTCCCCGAACGCGCAGGGTATGTAGGGCGGCGGGTCCGTCATCGGGCCCTTCACGGACCATGTCGCGCAGTCGGATGATATCATCATGTTCGGGTCCAACATGACCGCCTTGATGTCGTCCTCGCTGATGTAGTCGAATATCGCGATGACCTCGTCGTCCTCCTCGACCATGATGTCGAAGTAGGTCTCGAACGGGTCCTTGCCCCTCGACTCCGCGACCTGAGCGACGGTCTTACCCTCCATGCCCCTGTCCTTCGGACAGTGCATCAGGAATATGCGGTCGAACGCCCCGTGCTTCAGCAGGCCCGAGGGCCCGAACGCCGGGAGCCGGTCCTCGACGATCTCCCTCCTTATCCTCGCCCTGTTGAGCGGCTCGGCCGCGTGCGCCATGAGTTCGTCCTTGCCCATCTCGTGCAGGTACTGCGGCAGGGCACCGCTCAGCCTCGGGGCGAGGTCCGTGTGCATGTCGTTGTCTATCGTCACATCGAGCCCGCGCTCCCGGGCCTTCACGACGAGCCCGAGGGTCTCCTTGGTCCGGCCCCACGCGCCGTACTTGGGGCAGTTGTGTGATATCTGGACTCTCACGCCGCTCCTCTCGCCTATCAGGATGGCCTCCTTGATGGCCTCGGCGATCGTCTCCCTCTCTCCCCTGATGTGGGACGTGTACATGCCGCCGTACCTCGACACGACCTTGCAGAGCTCGACGATCTCATCGGTCTTTCCGAAGCAGCTTGGCGGATAGACGAGGCCCGTAGACATGCCGAACGCCCCCGCGGACATCGCCTCGTCCACGAGCGCCCTCATCTCCCTCAACTGTCCCGCGGACGGCTCTCCCCTGTCCGAGCCCATCACCGCGGTCCTGACCGCCCCGTGCCCGACGAGCGCGGCTATGTTGTGGCCCACGCCACGCTTCTCGAGCTTCCGCAGATATTCCTTGAATGTGCGCCAGTCGGGGTCGCCCATCTTCCCCGCCCATTCGCCCCAGTACCTCATCATGAGCTCCACGTTCGGGTCCTTGAGGGGCGCGACGGATATGCCGCAGTTGCCTATCAGGTGGGTCGTGACGCCCTGCCTCAGGGTGCTGTCGCACCCCGGAAAGACCATGGCCGTCAGGTCGGAATGGGTGTGTATGTCGATGAACCCGGGGCACACGAACAATCCCTTCGCGGCCACCGTCCTGCGGCAGTCCTTCCTGTCGACCGAGCCTATCCTCGCGATCCTCTTGCCCGACACGCCGATGTCGGCCTTGTACCAGGGGTTCCCGGCGCCGTCGACGACGTACCCGCCCAATATGCCTATGTCGAACTTCACGTAGGCCACCGGCCCTGTATCTGCAGGGCCGTATTAGAGCCTCTTGCTCCGCGTCTCAGAACAGGTAGAGGAGCGTGCCCGACCAGATCTTGGGGAAGAAGTAGGTCGACTTCTGGGGCATCTTCTCCCCGGCCGACGCGGCCTCCATGACCTGGTCCGTGGTCGGGGCCTTCACGAAGAAGCATGCCTGGTGCTCGCCCGTCGCCATCGCGTCGACCGAGGCCTCCGTGCCCTTGACGTACTCTATGTCCACCTTGCCGTCCAGCATCTCCTGCGTGTAGCCCAGCATCTCCTTCAGGACCCTCTCCTGGAGCACGTGCACGGACAGTCTGCCCAGGGCCCCCTCGCCCGGCCTCCTCGGCACCGCCAGGAAGGCCACCCCCTTGGCCGGGACCCAGACGCCGAACGCGTCGGGACGGGCGCTCCCGAGCGCCTCGACCAGCTCCGACGGCCCCGCGGCAGGCTCGAGCTCGAACTGCTCGGACAGCCTGTCCCGGAGGCTCTCCAGGACGCCCTCCTCGAGCCCCCTGACCAGCCTGTGGGTGGGCAGTATGACGAGCCCCGGGTTGCCGAAGCCGACGAGCGTCGCCGCGATGAAGTCGTACGGCTGCTCGCCCTCCGCCCCGTCCTCCGACCTGCGGGCGTCCCGGTACCTGAGCGCGGTCTCGTACCTGTGGTGTCCGTCGGCTATCAGCAGCCTCAGCGGGCCCAGGAGCCCGGATATCCTGCCGATGGCCTCCTCTTCGCCCACCCTCACGATCCTGTGATGCACGCCCTCGGGGTCCACGAACCTGAGCAGCTCCTCGCGCTTCCTGAGGTCCTGGATCAGCCTCTCCACCTCTCCCGACGGGTCGTCGTACAGCATGAACACCTGTTCGATGTGTCCTCCGACGGAGGTCATGAGCGAGAGCCTGTCGGCCTTGTGTTTCGGGATGGTCATCTCGTGCGGGAGCACTATGCCCTTGGAGAAATCCTCGAGCCTGACGAGCCCTATGATCCCCGTCCTGACCACGGGCTCCCCTCCGGGGGCCTTGAAGGTCTGCTCGTACAGGTAGAACGCATCGGCAGGGTCCCTCACCAAGACCTCGTCCGCGAGCCATGTGCGGAGCCGCTTCGCGGCCGTGGCGTACGAGTCCCGCTCGTCGCCCAGGGTCACATGCGTTATGTTGAGCCTGTCGCTCTTGAGGGCCCTCTCCGAGGGCCCGTCGATGACATCGTACGGGGGCGCGACGAGCCTTGCGACGTCCTGGCCGAACCTGGATGTGTTGTAATGGACAGCCTTGAACGGCACGACCTTGGCCAACTAGTCAGCGCTCCCGGAGTGCCTTGATGAGGCCCGCGTCTCAAAAAGGTTGGCCTGTGCGCGGTTCAACCTTCCAGTATGGGCACGTAGCCGAACCACGAGCCGTCGTCCCTGAGATACCTCAGGTTCTCCTGCAGCAGGCGCAGGTGCTCACGCTCCATCGCCTCGAGCCTGGCGAACACCTCCTTCGCGCCGGCCCCGGCCGCGGAGGCGTTCTTCGAGTAGAACTTGATGGACCGCTCCTCGGTCCCGATGCCCGCCTCGACGGCCGATATGGAGTCCTTTACGCCGAGCTTCGCGCCCTTGGCCTTCTTGGGGAATATCTCCGCCAGGCCCTTCTCGACCTCCTTCTTGCTTGGCGCCTTCGCCTTACCCCCGAGCGCCTGCAGCTCCCTGGTCAGGATGGCCGCGTGCTCCTCCTCGTCGGCTGCGAGGCTCGTCATGAGCGCCTTCGCCTCCTTGTCGTCCACGAGGTCCTTGAACCTCCTGTAGTACTTCGCTCCGAACTTCTCGAACTCCACCGCGGTCGCGATTATCTTCTTAGGGTCAGCCATCTCGGTCCTCCACCGGGTTCTAAGCTGCGCTGGCGATAGATAACGCTTGCGCCTCATCCCCTGTCCCCGCGGCGCCGCCGGCGAAGAGCGTATTAATAGCCGCGAAGGCTATGACTTCGCGAGAGGGCCCTGGTCGGGACCCGGCCACGCCGGGCTATCCGGGGCGTTTCTCAAGTGGTAGGTCGGATTGGCAGATCACACCCCCGTCTCAGGTGGTCGGACGGATTCTCAGGGGCAGGTCGGCAGGGACGTCGTCGCGCGTCTCCACAAGGTGCTCGAGTCCGTCGTGAACGACAAGCCGATAGGCGAACTGGTCAAGGTCACGATGACCGCGGTCCAGGCCACCTTCGGCATGCGGGAGCTCAGGTTCGCGGCCCTCTCCCCGGACCTCAAGGACGCCCTGCCCGCCCACGGCGACCTGGACGGCCTGCGCACGGTGCAGGACCTGCACCTGAGGGAGGGGGACAGGGTGTCCCCGAACGGTTTCTTCACGCGCTCGGAGGACATGCTCAAGTCGTTCGCAGGCGAGACAGCGGAGTCCGTCCTCAAATGGCGCGAGGACGACCATCTCAGGTTCATAGTCAGGGGCCGCTCGGGGGAGCCCGTCGCGTGCCTGCAGGTGGGCGGCACCGAGTCCGGGAACCTCCCTTCGATGTCGGATGTCGAGTGCGCGGACCTGCTCGTGCAGCTGATTGGCCTCGCGGTCCACAGGGACCAGGAGCGGGCCGAGCGGGAGCAGCGGTCCTCCAGCATGGTCAAGAAGAGCGACCTCCTCGAGGACATATTGAGGATAGCGTCCTCGGTCGTGTCCGAGAGGGACCTGAACAAGGTCTCTGAGATGGTGCTCTCATCCGTGTCGTCGCTGTTCGGTTTCGAGCGCGTCACGCTCATCACGTATGACGAGGGCGCGGCCGCCTTCAGATGGACCGCCCTGTTCGGCTACCCCGAGCACGCTTCCCGGCAGGCGAAGCTGAGGACCATACCCATGGAGGTCGTGCTCGAGGACCTGCGCGAGAGCAAGAGGATCGCCAAGACGGTGTACTTCACCCCGATGGAGGACATACCACGCCGGAACCTCGAGTACTTCGTACGGCCGGAGGAGGTGGAGGTGGCGTCTCCGTCGGGTCCGCGGGCCCAGGGCGAGTTCAGGGAGGGCGACACCCTCGCGTTCGCGCTCCACGACTCGAGCGGGAGGGTCGTCGGTGTGATATACACATCCCAGCCCAAGGACGGCAAGGTCCCGGACAGGGAGACCCTGGACATGATAGAGGTGTTCACATACCTCGCCGAGGTGGCGATAGAGAACGCCCGGCTCTCGCATGACAGGGAGCAGGCCCTCAGGCTGAGCAGCCTGCGCATGGAACAGATGTCGAGGATATTCGACATCACATCGAACATACTGTACATCCGCGACCTGGACGAGCTGCTGAGGGACGTCCTCAAGACACTCGCGCAGCTGCTCGGCATCAAGAGGATGGTGTTCGGCCTCAGGACCGAGGACGGCTCCACGTTCAAGGTCAGGGCCGTCCACGGGTTCACGGACGAGCGCGCGGCCGAGATACTGAAGACGAAGTATCCGTACGAGAGCGTGGACCAGATCATCAACCCCGACAAGCACAGGGCGGCGGGGGCGGCCGTGAAGTGGAGCAAGAAGGTCGGGAGGATGACCTACTACCTCCCCGCAGAGAGCCTGAAGCTCGAGCCCTGGGAGATCGTGTACTACCCCGAGCCGGAGCTGCTCAGGCTCCCGAGGAAGACCAAGGAGCACTGGCACGAGCTCGACTACATGGACTCGTACATCAGGGACAGCGAGGGCTCGGTCGTCGCGTACATAGAGATACTGAAGCCCAGGGACGACCGCATACCCGACCAGGAGACGATCGAGATCATAGAGATATTCGCGAGCCTGGTGGGGATAGCCCTGGAGAACGCGCGCATGGTCCAGGGGCACATAGAGAGCAGGAAGAGCGCGGAGTTCTACACGGACCTGCTCTCCCACGACATCAAGAACTTCAACCAGGCCATCATGGGCTACCTCGACCTCGTCCGTGCGGGCAGTACCAGGCCCGAGCAGGTCACATACATCGAGAAGGTCAACGAGCAGGTCATGAACATCAACAGGCTCGCCGCGGATGTGAGGACGATGTCCCGGCTCACCTTCGGGGGCTCGAAGATGACCCAGGTGGACCTCGGCGGCGTCCTCCTGGACTCCGTCGCCGGGGTGCAGCAGTACTATCTCACGAGGAACATAACGTTCCACCATACGGTCCAGGTCGGGAAGCACCACACGATGGCGGACGAGCTGATCCGGGAGCTGTTCGTGAACATACTCACCAACGCGGTCAAGTACGACCCCAGCAACCCGGTGGAGATCGACATCTCCCTTGAGAGGACGGAGACGAAGAACGGGAACAAGCTCGTGGTGTCGATCGCGGACCACGGCAGGGGCGTCCCGGACGACCTCAAGGAGGAGATATTCGAGAGGTTCACCCGCGCGCCGAAGAAGAAGGGCACGGGCCTCGGCCTGTACATAGTGAAGACCCTGACCTCGAGGTACCGCGGCAGGGTCTGGGTCGAGGACAGGGTCCAGGGAGACCATTCCAAGGGCGCGGTCTTCAAGGTGGAGCTGCCGTCCGCGGACTGAGGTCAGAGGTACGCGTGCCCGTCCATCATGTGCACGACTCTGCCGCCGACCATGACCTGTTCTATCCTGTCGCCTCCGGTCACGACCTCGATGTCTATCCTGCTCGGCCGGCCTATCTCGTAGCCCTGTTCGTTCACTATCCTCACGGACCTCTTCCTGGGGACCAGGCCGTGCTCGACGAGGTACGCCCCCAGGCAGCCGCTCGCGCTCCCGGTCGCCGGGTCCTCTGCGATGTTCTTCGACACGAGCGAGAACCCCCTGGAGTGGGTCGTCGACCCCTTCTTGAGCGGTTCCAGGCAGGTCACGTAGATGTCCACGACGTCCTTGGGCAGCCGGGACACTACCTTGGAGAACGCCTGGTAGTTGCCCGCAGCCTTCTCCACCGCATCCCTCGTCCTGACGGGCGCGATCAGCCACGGCAGGCCGGTCGAGACCAGCTGCACAGGCATGCGATCAGGGTCGAAGTCCTTCACGTCCAGGGACAGCGCCTCTGCGACGGGCCGGACATCCGCATAGGGAGGGCCGAACTCCGGCCTGTTCTGGTAGGTCACCACCTTGGTCACCTTCCCCTTGGACGAGTGTATGTCGACCGGCATCACCCCGGCCTTAGCCTCCATCCACGCCCTGGTGACGGGCCCCTTGAGCTTGATGCGGCCCTCCTTCGCGAGCACGTAGAACGTGCCTATCGTGGGGTGCCCCGCGTAGGGGATCTCGTTGTCCGGCACGAATATCCTGACCCTGAAGTCCGCCTTCGAGCCCTTGCTCGGCCTCAGGACGAAGGTTGTCTCAGAGAGGTTCATCTCCTTCGCCAGGAGCTGCATCTGCCCTGTCGTGAGGGTGTCTGCCTCGGGGAAGACCGCGAGGGGGTTCCCGCAGAAGGGCCGCTCCGAGAAGACGTCGACCCTGACGTACCTAGCCTTCTTCATAGCCATCGGGGACCGTAACTCATTCCCGGCACTTAACCAGGCTGCAAAGGTGCTCCCGCGCCTTCGCCTTCCCCAGGTCGAACGCCCTCAGGTTCACCTCGACGGCCTTCCTGGGCACGTTCTCCGCGACCGACCCCCTGAGCTCCTCCTCCGGGACGGGGAACGCCCCCACGGTGCCCAGGGCCCCGAGCATCACGATGTTCTCGGCCATGGGGCTCCCGGCCTCCCTCGCGAGTCCGAGGGCGTCCATGACCGAGACCTTGTCCGTGACCTGCAGCAGCCTCGACTGGACGTCCTCGGCCGAGAAGTACCTCGCCTGCTTGTCCTTCATGTGCCCCGCGGTCTCGGACACCGGGTGCTGGACCCTGGAGTTCATCAGGACTATGCCGCCCGGCCTGAGGTACTCCACGCTCCTCAGCGCCTCGAGTGCCTCGAGCGCGAGGATGGCGTCCGCCCCCCCTACGGGAATCAGCGGCGACCTCACGCGCTCCCCAATCCTCATGTGCACGTTGATCGACCCGCTCCTCTGGGACAGACCGTGCTGCTCCCCCGTGATCGCCCTGATGCCCGACCGCGCGCACGCGGAGCCTATGATGTTGGAGAGCAGGACCAGCCCCTGGCCGCCGACACCCGACATGTACACGCTGAACTCACCCTCGGCCATGCTCATCCCCCCTGTGCCTTATGGACCCGAACGGACACAGTTTCGCGCAGACGTCGCACCTGTCGCACAGCTCCTGCGAGATGACGGTCTTGCGGTCGTCATCGTCGATGGATATCGCGGGACAGTGGAACTCGCGGACGCACGTGTAGGGCCTCCTGCAGGCCTCCTTGTCGACCTCGTTCGACTCGATCCTCTCGCCTCGCCTCCTCTTCAGCCTGTCGGAGTGGAGTGCGCACGCCCTCCTCATGATCACGACGTTGGGCCCCTTCCTCGACAGCGCCGCCTTGAGCTTGACCGCGGCATCCTTCACGTCGTAGGGGTCGGCCACCGTCAGGTCTTCGACCCCCAGCCCGCGCACGACGTTCTCGAGCACGAGAGGTTTGGCCGGCCTCTCGCCCGCGTTCACCGAGGAGCCGGGGTTGGGCTGCTGGCCGGTCATGGCGGTGACCTCGTTGTCGAGTATCAGGAGGGTGAAGTCGTCCCCGTGGTGGACCGCGTTGACCAGCCCAGGGAGCCCCGCGTGGTAGAACGTCGAGTCGCCGATTATCGCGACCACCTTCCTGTCGACCGCGTACTGGAGGCCGGCAGCCACCCCGAGGGACGCCCCCATGCAGAGGAGCGAGTCCCCGTAGTTGACCGGGTCCATGAAGCTCATCGAGTAGCATCCGATGTCCGTGGCGACGACGTGCTTCACCCCCTTCAGGGCCTGCCTCAGGGCGTGGAGGGACGCCCTGTGCGGGCAGCCTGGGCAGAACGTGGGCCACCTCTCGGCGAGCCCCTGCTTGAGTTCATCGGCCTTCGCCATGACCGCCGCATGGTCCACAGGGGGCGTCAGTCCCAAGGCCCCGGCGATCCCGTCCACGACTATGTTCACGTTGTACTCGAAGGCCTCGCTGAAGTGCCCGGAGAGCTTGCCGACCACGCGTACCGACGGGTTCGCGTCCTTGGCCAGCGCCGTGACGCGGAGCTCCAGGTAAGGGGACAGCTCCTCGACCACGATGACCGTCTTCAGGTTCTTCAGGAACCCCTCGATGAGCCTCCTCGGGATCGGGTAGGTGGTGCCGAGCTTGAGGACGGACGGCTCGATTCCGAGTTCCCTGCATGCGTCGACCGCGTAGTTGTACCCGGCCCCGCTGGTGACCACCCCAGTGTCGGAGCCGGTGTCGCGGATCGTGTTGAGGTCGGAGTCCGCGAACTCCTCCTCGAGCCTCCTGGCCCTCTCGAGCATGGCGAGCTTGAAGACCCGGGCGGGCCCCGCCACGGTGACGAACCTCCCCGGCGGGTGGTCCCACGGGACCTTCGCGAAGGGTCTCCTGGAGATGGTGCCGGTCTCGACGATCCCGCTCTGGTGGTTCACCCTCGTCGTTGTCCTCAGGAGGACGGGCACGCCGTGCCTCTCGGATATGTCGAAGGCGGCCTTGACCATCCTCATCGCCTCGGCCGGGTCGGACGGCTCGAGCATGGGGACGTAGGCGGTCGGCCCGAAGTACCGTCCGTCCTGCTCGCTCTGGGATGAGTGGGCCTGCGGGTCATCAGCGACCGCGATGACCATCCCGCCCTTCACGCCGGTGTATGCGAGGGAGTAGAAGGCGTCCGATGCGACGTTCATGCCCACGCTCTTCATGCTGGTGATGCTCCTCAGTCCGGCCATCGACGCGCCCGCGCAGGTCTCCAGGGCGACCTTCTCGTTGACTGAGACCTCCATCCTGTAGTCGAACGAGGGCGCGATGGCGGAGAAAGTGTCGAGGATCTCGCTCGTGGGGGAGCCAGGGTACGCCGAAACGACCTTGACGTCCGCCTCTATTGCTCCCCTGACGATGGCCTCGTTGCACAGCATGAAGGCCTTGGCAGGTCCCTCCCTGACGACATCGGATGCTCCCACGCTAACCACAACCTTCCCGGGACTTGAACGGTTCCTGGGTTGATTGCGTTTGCGGTGATGCTAGCGAGGAGGTGGACCTTGTCCCAGAACCGCTCCGGTGCAGGAAGGGTCATTCCTTGGGCTTGACCCGGACGTCCATTACCTCTTGTATCTTCCTTCTGACCGTGAGCGGGCTCGGGATGGCCTCCCAGACGATGTACTCCTTGCGTCCGGCGGTGCTCTGGGTCGCGAACTTGATGGTCCCGTACCCGAGCATCCTCTTCCCCAGGGTCTGGTGAACGTTCATGTTGGTGACCTGTCCCAGGGGCACGTCCTCGTAGGACTTGTTGAGGATGCCCTTCTGGGTGATAATCCTCTCGTCAGTGACGGCGTAGACCGTCGAGCCCCACTTGAACCACTTCACCACGAAGTATAGGAAGCAGATGACGAATATGCCGAGCGCGGTCCACTCGATGTACTGCCCGTACTCGCCGTCCAGGTACTCCTGCAGGTACGGGATCTCCGGCGCGTCGGGTATGTACTGCCACGCGTAGACCAGCAGCGCCAGCAGTCCTATGATGATCGCGAACGACGCGCCCATCATGTATATGATCGCGCTCGGGCGCGACTCGAACACCATGCGCTCATCGCTTGAGAGCAAGCTCCTCGATATGCGTTTAGCCTTGGCAGCCATGGTCAGGACCAGATGGTGCAATGTCCCTTGGGGATATTTAGACTTGAGCAGGTCTGGTCAGGCGCCGCAGCTCGTCCGAGAGCATCGCTGGGTCCCCGATCTTCGTGGAGCATCTGGAATGCGAGCACGCTACAGCGAATGCCTCGTCGTCTCGCGCGAACAGGGTCACGATCCCGGGGTGCGCCAGACGCTTCGAGGCCAACCAGAGCGCGTCCTCATAGGGCCGCCCAGGTCCTCTGACCTCCACCTTGACCGGTCCCGCCCTGAGCGCATCGCACGCGCTCACGTAGGCGGCGGAGAAGACTCCGTGCGCCTTCACGGTCCGGAGGTCGAACGATGCGAGGACATTGCCGGCCTCTTCCGTCAGGTCGGCCCTGTCCGTCGCGGCCCCGAGGAGGGCGAGCCCATGCGCCCATCTCGAGTTGGTGACCAGCGACCTCACCGGGCTCGACAGGGCGCCCAGGCCGCCCGTCCCGGTCTCGATGTCTCCCAGCCCTCCGTCTCCGTGGCTGAAAGCGGCCCTGACCGAATCGACCAGGCGGAATGCGGCGGGCCCGTCCCGGTCGACGCTGCGGAGCTCCATCGCGGCCACGAATGCCCCGAGCAGCTCGGCCTGGTCTTCCGAAAGGTACAGTTCCTGCTCGGCCGAGTGTCTGACCAGGCCCCTGTCGGGGTTCCAGAGCCTCTCCATGACGTGGTCGAGGGCCGCGAGCCCCGCGTCGATGAGATCCTTCCGGCCCAGCAATGCGCCCGCCTCGATGAAGGTCTTCGCCGCGAGCGCGTTCCATCCGGAGTAGACCGTCCTGTCGGTCTCGGGAGGCCGGGCCGACCTACGCGCCTCCCCCCGAAGCCCGTAGTACTCCTCGTCCGCGTCCTGGCTGCCGTAGAACGCACCCGTTGCCGGGTCCCTCAGCGTCCCGAGGAGGTATCCGGCCACGCCTTCCGCCAACCCCCTGAGCTTCGGGTCGCCGAAGGCGGCATGTCCGCGGACGAGGTTCCTGAGATATCCGAGGTTCGTCTCGAGCATCTTCTCGAAGTGAGGCACGGACCAGTCCCTTGACACCGAGTATCTGAACACCCCGCCTTCGACGTCGTCGTACAGGCCGTACGCCATGCGGGTGAGAGTGTGCGCCGCCGCTCGTCCGAGCACCGGGTCGGTTTCGGACGAGCTCCTGTAAATCAGGAGATCGACCGCCTCCGGGTGGGGGAACTTTGGTTCGAGCCCGAAGCCGCCGTGCTCCACGTCGTACGAGTCCATGATGTCGGCGAGCACATCTTCCAGACCCTCCTCGGACGGGAGCTGTCCGCTCGACCGGCTCCTCTGGGCCTGCCGGGTCATCGGCTTCGCGTCCTCCAACGCCCGGTCTATCTCACCTGACCGTTTGGCGTTCAGGACCGCCTGCGCGACCCGTTTGAAGTCATCGGGCGGCACGTAGGTCGCCCCCCAGACGGAGAGTCCTTGGTCCGACAGGAACGCGGTCGTCGGGAAGCCTCCCCTGTTGTACCTCTCCGAGATATCGGGGCGTAGGTCGATGTCCACCCGGACCGGCACGAAGCCCTCGTTGACCATCCTGACGACCTCGGGGTCGGAGTAGGTCGTGCGGTCCATCACGTGGCACCAATGGCACCATGTGGCGGTCAGGTCCAGCAGGACCAGCTTGCCGTCTCTGCGCGCTTCTTCGAAGGACTCGTCCGACCATCCCCTCCAGTCGATGCCCTCCTCGCCTGCATGTACTCCGTCTCTGCCCCGGTGCTTCACGGCCTTGTAGATGGGCAGGCGGCCCGAATCAACGTGTTCCCGAACCACGGGGCCCGCCCCCGCGCCGCGCGCCTGTCCGCGCGGGCGTGGCTCATGAAATCCTATATATAGCGCTCAGGGGCCTATCAGTCAGGAGACGGCGCGCCAGGTCCCCCCGAGGCGGCGCTGTCAAGAGCGTACATCGAGAGGAGATTGATTCATGCCTGCTAGAGAGCGTTTTCTGGGAACAGCCTTGGCCCTGATGCTTGGGTTCGTAATGGTGACTGGTGCGTTGGTATTCGTGCCGGGCGGCGCCGCCGCCCTGCCCGCCGACGCGTGGATCACGGGTGTCGTGGACGACGGGTCCGACCCGATCCCTTACGTGTATGTCAAGGTCATGATGTTCATGTCCGGCAGCATCGATGTCGGCTATGCCTTCACTGATGTCAACGGAGAATACACGATAGGTGTCCCGGGCGGGTTCGAATACATGGTCCTGGGCGCGCACGGCGATTACTACATGGGTATGACTTCCACGAGGGTCGATGCGGGCGAGACCGCCTTTGCGAACATGACCCTGTCCCCAATCGCCCCGGTCGTAGCAGACGTCGTGATCAAGGGATATGTCGTGGACGAGTTCGGCGTACCCGCCGTCGACGGGCACGTGTTGGGCATATCCTTCGACGAGATGAGCGGCGACATGCCGTCATATGCCAATGTCACCACTCCACAACCCGTCACGGGGTACTTCCAGGTCAATGTGCTCCCGAGCACGGTCGGAGGAGGCGCGGTGGCGTTCGACAACGAAGGGTACACGATGGTCGACAACTCGAGCGAGTCCCCGCTGGTGGGCGGGCAGACGTACTGGTTCAACATCACGCTCCGCAGCAACGCCGAGTTCGACGATGCGCACATATACGGCCAGGTCACGGATGCGGTCAGCGGCCTGCCGATCGAGGGCGTGCTCGTGAGCGTCTCGGTGCATAACAACTACTACGAGGGAGACTACAGCAACTACACATTCACGGATTCGTCGGGCGACTACGAGATGGACATCATGAACGGGACCGCCCGGATAATGATATACAAGGGCGGCTACTCGATGGTGATGTACGATAACGAGGAGATACCGTCCGGAGCCTCCTTGCAGTTCGACGCGTCCCTGATAGCCTTGGATTGCGTAGTCAGAGGCAATGTGACCGACGCGAAGACCAGCGTGCCGATCGAGATGGCACAGGTCTTCGTCACGGACCTCTACGGCAACATGGTCATGACATCGACGGATGACACAGGGTACTACGAACTGGAGTCGTTCTCCGGGGATGACCTGTACCTGGTTGCCCAATCGGACGGATATGTTCAGAACTTCACATCCGTCAGCCTGAGCCCCGGAGACGAGCTCTGGTACGACTTCGGGCTTCACGCGCTGTCGGCCTGGATCGCCGGGACGGTCACGGACATCACCACGGGCTCTCCAGTCGAAGGCGCCTGGGTGTGGGCAGAGTCCGACACGTTCTCCAACGGCGACAACACCGACTCGACGGGGTACTACAACATATCCGTCGCGCCCGGCGATTATTCGGTCGGGGTCAACGCCATGGACTACAGATGGGCGGGTGCGGAAGTGAGCGTCCTCGACGAGACGACGACGACCCAGGATTTCGAGCTGATACCGCAGAACCTGGGCGAGACCGTCCCGGTATCCGGGCAAGTCACGGACATCGACACAACCGACCCGATAACCAACGCACGCGTGCGCGTGGCCATCCCGGACCTGTCATACTGGAACGAGACGTACACGAACGAGACGGGGTCCTACGGGATCTACGTGGTCCCGCTGGACGGCATGCCGATGAGCGTGACGGCCTACGGATACGCGCCGCTGCTGACGACCATAGACTGCGCGAGCGTCACGGAGCTGGTCGTCGATGTGCAGCTGGAGAGAGACTACCTCCAGCCGTGGCTGGACCTCTACATGTACCCGCGCGAGAACGTGAGCTGGACCAACCCGATGATGGTGGACCTCGAGGCGTTCGATGCGAACATGAGGGACATCTCGCTTTACTACCTCATGCCGTGGTACTCCACGCCCGGATTCGACCACACGTACATGTTCGCGGGCGGGTCAGTTTCGTTCGACCCCTTCACCCCGAACTCCGGTCTGGATTACACCCAGGTAGGAGACGTATACTTCGTCCACGATGAGTTCGACGGGACCATCGACGACGAAGCCATGGTCGGCGGATGGATCGACAACGGGACGGCCATGTCGTATCTGCCCGCTTACAAGCAATGGTGGGGCCCGGATATGATGTATGCCGTCAGGGCGCAGTACACGAACGACACGCTCTCAGACATGCCAGGAGCGGCGTTCTTCGACCCCGACACGGGCGAGTATCTGTTCTTCCGCTTCGACTGGGGATACGATGAAGCGACCCCGGAAGACACGTCCGGCATGGTTGAGTTCGTCGTGCAGGAGATCTCACTTAACCAGACCTTCCCCAACCAATGGATGTGGGAAGGACAGACCGAGCTGTGCGAGGCAGGCGTGACGGACCTCTCGTTCGTCACGGACCCGGTCGTGCCGAGCGGCGACTACGCCGCGTTGTCCTTCGCCAGCGACTTCGGCGACCAGTGGAACCAGTCGGTCGTACGCTTCTCGGTGGACAACGAGGTCCCGGTCGCGGACGCGGGCGGTGACAGGACAGTCGTGGTAGACCTCGTGTGCACTCTGGATGCCAGTGACTCTTCGGACAATGTCGGCATCGTGGAGTACATGTGGGAGTTCGACGACGGCGGCGTGGTCACGCTGTACGGCGAGACCGTGGACTACACGTTCACCGTCCTGGGGCCGTACGATGTGACCCTGACCGTCGAGGACGGGGCAGGGCACGTTTCCGTCGACGATGTGGTGATAACCGTCTCGGTCGACATGCCCCCGACTGCGGATGCAGGCGAGGACCAGACCGTCGACGAGGACACCCTGGTCACATTCGACGGCAGCGGCTCGCATGACGATGTCGGCATAGTCGACTACACATGGACCATACCCGACTTGAGCGAGGAGCTGTACGGGGTCTCCCCGACCTTCACCTTCGAGACGCCAGGGGTATACGATGTCGAGCTGGTCGTGACGGACACGAACAACGTGTCCTCGGACCCTGACACCATGGTCGTGACCGTGGTTGACACGACGGCCCCTGTCGCGGACGCGGGCGAGGACCAGGCGGATGTCCCGTACGGCGACGAGGTGCTCCTGAACGGGTCGCTGTCGAGTGACAATTTCGCAGTGGATTCCTGGACTTGGACCTTCGACGACGACGGTCCTGTGGAGCTGGATGGTGAGACGGCAGCGTACACCTTCAGCGCTCCTGGAGAGTACAACATCACCCTGAACGTATCCGACCCTGGAGGGAACTGGGACCTGGACTGGGTGACGGTGACTGTGGTCGACGAAGTGCCCCCGGTCGCCGACGCAGGCGAGGACCCCGAGGGGGTCGTCGCAGGTGACACCGTCACGTTGGACGGGTCGGGCTCGAGCGACGACTACCTGATCGTGGATTGGATATGGACCTTCACCGACAACGGCGATGTCGAGCTGGACGGAGAGGTGGTCACGTACACCTTCATGGCCGAGGGCGTGTACGAGGTGAACCTTACCGTCGTGGACGACTCGGGCAACAGCGATTGGGACATCGTGACCGTCACCGTGGCGGCCTTCGACGATGAGCCAGTCGCCGATGCGGGCGACGACATAGACGATGTCGTGGAAGGCGACACCGTGACCTTCGACGGCGGAGACTCTTCGGACGATGTCGTGACCTGGACCTGGACGTTCACCTACGACGGCGAGGAGCAGACCCTCACGGGCGAGGTCGTGACCTTCGTGTTCGAGATACCCGGGACATACATCGTCACTCTGAACGTGACGGACGAGGCGGGACAATCGGACACGGACACGCTCGTGGTCGTGGTCAGCGAGAATGCCTCGACGTTCCTGACGGACTACTGGTGGGTGCTCGCGGCCGTGGCCGCTCTCGCCATCATAGGCGCGCTCGTGTTCGTCATGATGCGCCACAAGGGCGGGTCAGGCAAGGACTCGGACGAGGGCGAGGAGTTCGAGGAGGACCTGCCTCCTCCGGACGACGAGGACGCATAGGTCCAGCGATAAACCCGGCAAACCCCTTCACATGTTTCTCATGCTTTCCTTATCATCGGCAGGAGGTCCTCCAGCCGCAGAGGGCGCCGCCTCACCCCGTCGTCGAGGCCGAGGTCCTTGAAGAGCCTGGCGACCATGGGCATCTCCAGGCCTGCGGAGGCCAGCAGCGCCTCGTCGTACAGGATCTCCCCCGGCCTGCCCTCGGCGAGTATCCCGCCGTCCTTGACGACGCATATCCTGTCCGAGAGCCTCGCGGCCATGTCCATGTCGTGGAGCGCGATGACGACGCTTATCCCGTGCTTCTCCTTCAGCGACCTCAGGACCTCCTCCACCCTGCGAGAGTTCGACGGGTCCAGGTCCCCGGTCGGCTCGTCAGCGACCAGTATCCTGGGCTCCATGGCCAGTATGCCTGCGATCGCGACGAGCCTCTTCTGGCCGCCGCTCAGGTAGTGGGGTATCTTCCTGGTCTCCTTCATGCCCACGACCCCCAGGGCCCATTCCGCCCTCTTCCTGGCATCATCGGGCGAGAGGCCCAGGTTGACGGGCCCGAACATGACGTCCTCGAGGACCGTGGGCGAGAACAGCTGCGAGTCGGGGTCCTGGAAAACCAGCCCGACGAGCTTCCTGATGTCGGACACGTTCCTCTTGTCGATGTCCTTCCCGAATATGCGCACACGCCCGACGTCGGGCATCATCAAGCCGTTCAGGTGCTCTATCAACGTGGACTTGCCCGCGCCGTTAGGGCCGCACAGGGCGACGATCTCCTTCGGATACACCCTGAAGCACATCTTGTGTATGCCCTCGGTGCCGTCCGGGTACTTGTGGGTGACACAGTCCACATGGACTATCGCGTTCTCGGCTCCCTCGCACATCATGCAGTCGTCCTTGGCCGCCATGGCCTACCACCACCTCATCAGGTCTTGGTCGAAGTATCTGGAGTATGCTGAGAGCGCGACGGCCGCGAAGGCAGCAGCCGTCAGAGCGAACCCGCCCGTCGAGGGCCGCGGGAGCCGGTCCGTCGTCGGGAACTCTCCCGTGAACCCCCGGGACTCCATCGCCTTGGAGATCCTCTCCGCCCGCTCGAACGCGTGTATGAAGGCGTGCCCGAATATGGCGGCGAAGAGCCTCGACTGCCTGGTCATCCCCTTCACGAGCCCTCCGTTCCTTGCGTGCATCGCATCGAGCAGGTCGGTCACCTCGTCCGTTGTAACGAACAGGAACCTGTAGGAGAGGAGGAACATCGTAGCGAGCGCCCTGGGGAGGGTCCTGTGGGCGATCCCTGCTATCTGTCCGTACCTCGTCGTCATGAACACGGTCAGAGAGAAGGTGACGACCGCGAGCGCTCTCAGCAGCAGTTTCACGATCAGCACCACCCCGTTGTCGGAGACAGACAGCCTGCCGTCGCCGATGTCGAGCCCCCAGAGCTCGTCGCCCGGCTCTGTGAAGACGAACAGTAGCGTCAGTGTGACCACGAACATGGCCGGGAGGGTGTACCATCCGATGAGCACGCCCAGGGGGAGCCTCGCGAGCTTGTATACTGCGAGCGTGGCGACGAGGAGCACGGCCAGCAGGACGATGTCCGTGAGGACGGTCGCCAGGGCGACGACTGCCAGGAGCAGGAAGCCCTTGGTCCACGGGTTCGCCGAATGGACGGCACTGCTCCCGTTCTCCCCGAAGTGCGTGACGAGCCTGAAATCGGGGATGTGCTTGGAATAGGACCTCCTGGACATATCCTTTCACGCTCCCTCGGGCGGCTTCTTCGCCAAGTACATGAATGAGATGACGGCGACCACCGCCAGGACCGCGCCTATGATTGCGACCCTCGCGATATCGCCCTCGATCAGGCCAGCCTCCTCGTGGTCGTGCTCGAGCTCCGAGAGGCTGTACGCAGCTACGCCGACCGCGAGAGCGATGGCGGCCGTGATGTATATCAGCCACTTGGCGTCGAGGTTCATGTGATCAAGCTCCTGGCGAGGGTTCGGCGACCTCATCGGGCCCGTCTTCGGTGTCCCTCAACAGGTCCGGCCTCACCCTCCCGATGAAGCTGACGATATAGCCGGTGACGACCCCTTCGACCACGCCGACCGCGAGGTTTGCCGCGGCGATGATCACCATGTTGGCGAGTATCTCCTCCTTGGTCTGTTCGGAATCCTGGATGCCGGAGACGGCCACTATGGCCACGATGGCGAGGGCGCTGACCGACAGCGCCACGACCGCCGCACCGAGGCCGGAGGCGAACCTGTCGACCTTGAACCTTCCCCGGACGAACCTGTAGAAGTAGTACGCGATCAAGACCTCGATCACGTTCACCAGGGTGTTCGCCCCGATCATGCCCCATCCGCCGTGCCCCACCGCGGCGCTGAAGACGTTGATTAGGAGCGCAGCGAGGCTCCCTAGTCCGGGACCGGCCAATATGCCGATCAGCGGCGTCAGGTTGAGGTGTATGCCTCCGAACACCGGGATGCTCACCTGGAAGACCGCGAAGCCCACGGAGGTGCACATGGCCGCTATGGCGAGCCTCCTGGGGGATGCCTCGCGCCTGCTGACCATGAATAGGGCCAGCGCCACGAGCGCTCCGGCTGCGAGGGACCATACGATGACCCAGAACGGCGAGAACGCCCCGTCCTCCAGATGTATGTGCGCCAACTCTACCTTCGGATTCCACCGCGGACATGTTTAATAAAATCTTCGTCCATCTTAATAACGGGGCCTTGGTGTGTATTGGCTCTTAATAATCCGGGCGTGAGGCGAAACTGAGAGATACCTCAGAGCCAGTACCTGTTGTCAGGTCCCGCAGATGCTGACGCCGACACATTTCGTCGTGTTCGTTCTCATAGGCATGCTCCTGAGGCTCGACAAGGGCGAGTGGTTCGTGGCGTTCGCGTTCGGGGTCATGATCGACGCGGACCACCTCTTCGCGCTCCCCCGGTACATATCCGACAACGGATGGAGCGCGCTGCTCAGGCAGTCCTGGGACGACAGCTCCGGCCTTCCATGGAAGTCTTGGTTCCACTACCCGATCGCTGCGATCGTGGTCGGCCATCTGTCGGTCGGTTGGAGGCTCGCCCTCCCGCTTACATTCTGGTCCGTCCACATCGGGATGGACGGGCTTCAGCTGATGCTCGGCGAGTTGAACACGGCGGTCGAATCCGCCATACTCATCGGGTCCGTGTCAGGCATCGTGTACATGGCATACCGCGAATGGTCCCTGACGAGCGAGGTGTCCGGCCTGAGGGCGTATGCGGGGTTCGTCGCGTCGTCGTCCAGGGCCAAGCTGTCCGGCCTCAGGGAGATCGTCTAGACGGCCCCTTGTAGAACCTTACCAGGAATATCACCCACACGACCTCGAACACGATGCAGATGGTCGCGGGGACCGCCACTATCGGTTCGAACAGGGCGATCGCGAGCGTCGCGGTGAGCCCGAGGTTCTTGTAGCTTGCGAAGAGCACGTGCGGTATCCGGTCCTCCTTGGGCACGCCGCGCGCGCGCAGGAAGAACTCGGTCCCGAGCCCCGTCCCGAACGTGCGCAACACGCAGGCGACGGATATCGCGAGGACGATCCACAGGTCTCCGAAGAAAGCGTCCCTGTTGGACCCTGCGACCGCGAATATCAGCACGGCGAACGAGATGTTCATCGCGACGGACATCGTCCGCTTGCCCACCTTGATCCTCGTCATGCCCCTGGAGAGGACCATGGGCAGCACGATCAGGAGCAGGAGCGAGGTCACGAGGCTCTCCACCGAGACCGCGGAGCCTATGAGCGCCAGGGTTATCAGCGGCATCAGGCCGAGCGCGACCAGGTAGTTGACCGAGGTCGAGAACAGCGCCTTCGAAGTCCTTCCGCCCATGATGGTGGTGAAGGGCACCACAGACACGGCCGACGGGGCGGCCGCCATGAGCACCCAGCCCCACCACAGGTCCCCTGAGAACAGGCTCCCGAGCAGGAGGATGACGGCGGTGAGCATGCCGTAGTTGATGGCGAGCGCGATGACCGCGTCCTTTGCGTGGCCCCCGCCCCGCGCCTCCCCGAGCCTGACGTTCGACAGCGAGAGCGTCATCAGGATGGCGAGCGACGCCATCGATATCTCCTTGGTCAGCGCGGGGAAGCCGCCCGACAGTATGCCGAGGACGAGCCCCAGCGCCATCATCGCGCTGTAGCTCTCCAGTATCCTCGCGGGCGACATCGTCGTGTCCGAGGACCGTGCCGGTACAAATATGCTTCCCGGCGGTGCCTGGTGCAGGCCACCTAATGCTTTTTATGCAGGCTCCTTCATCGGTGGGCGATGAGCCTGGTTGAGTGGGGAACCGACCTGATCATCGACTGGATATCGGCGCTCGGCTACCCAGGCATCTTCGTCCTCATGACCATCGAGGGGATAATCACACCCATCCCGAGCGAGCTGATCATCCCGTTCGCCGGGTACCTGGCGGCCCAGGGGGAGATGAGCATCGTGCTCGTCATCATAGTGGGGTCTGCGGGCGCGGCCATAGGCAACACGGTCGCGTACTTCATCGGTTACCGTTTGGGGCGCCCTCTGATACAGAGATACGGCAGGTACATCTTCCTCGACGAGAAGGACCTCGGGCTCGCGGAGCGATGGTTCGCGAAGTACGGGGACGTCGGCATCCTCCTCGGCCATGCGCTGCCCGGCGTGCGGTCGTTCATATCGTTCCCGGCAGGGATAGGCAAGATGCGGTTCAGGAACTTCATCCTGTTCTCCACCGTAGGGGCCGTCATATGGACGACCGTCCTCGCGGTGGCGGGGTACGTCCTGCTCGAGGAATGGCGGAGGTTCGCGGAGACGACCGAGAACATCGACCTCTATGTCGTCATCGCCGCGGCCGCGGTCATAATCGGATACCTGTATTGGAACAAGCGGCGGCGACGGGCCGATGCGGACCGGGGGACCGGGCCCACTCAGCCGTAGTAGTACTCGCCCCTGTTCTTCTGCTCGCGGTCGAGCCTCGAATCCTTCTTGTTTATCCTCGGCCTCGAGGAGTCCTGGTCCCTCCTGAAGGTGATGTCGACGTCCTTCAGGAACCTGTTCATGCCCTCCCGCATCTCCATCGGGCCGTCCGCCTTGCCCTTCGCGGACGCGTCCCCCGAGAAGACCATGAGAGAGTCGGATATCAGGTCTATCATGTACACGTCGTGGTCGACCACGACCGCGGACTTCCCCAACTTCTCTATGACCCTCCGTATGGTCTTGGACGTGGTCATCCTCTGGGACGAGTCGAGGTAAGCCGACGGCTCGTCTATCAGGAATATGTCCGCCTGCCTGCCGAGGCATTCCGCGACGGCCACCCTCTGCAGCTCTCCTCCCGAGAGCGTGTCGATGTCCTTGTCCATGAGGTATTTGAGGCTGAGCGGATGGGCCACCTCGGCCTGGAAGAACCCTGCGTCATAGTCCTTGCCCAGGGAAGTCCTGAGCATGTCCCTGACGGTCCCTTCGAACTCGGGCTTTATGTATTGCGGCTTGTAGCTCACGGTCGCCTCGCCCGACACCTCTCCCGAGGTCGGCTTGATCTCGCCTGCGAGGACCTTGACGAAGGTCGTCTTGCCGGTGGCGTTCGGCCCGACGGCCCCGACGACCTCGCCCTTCTTGATCGAGCCCGGCGAGACATGCAGCGTGAAGTTCTTGAAGCGCTTGCTGAGCGCGGAGAAGGTCACGAGGGCCTCGGACTGCCAGTCGGTCCTCGGGGGCCTGCGCTCGAACTTGATCTCGCTGTCCCTGAACCTGATATTCTCTTCCCTCATGTACCCCTCGAGGTACACGTTGATAGCTGTCCTGACAGGCCTCGGCTGGGACATGACCCCGTACGCGCCCTCGGAGCCGTACATGATGTGCACGAGGTCCGCGAGGAAGTCCATGATGGCCAGGTCGTGCTCTATGACCACGACCTGCTTCTTCGTGCTCAGCTCCTGCACGACCTTCGCGACCTTCAGCCTCTGGAATATGTCCAGGTACGACGACGGCTCGTCGAAGAAGTAGACGTCCGCATCCTTGAGCATGGTGGCCGCGATCGCGACCCTCTGCAGCTCGCCCCCGGACAGCTTGGAGACGTCCCTGTCCAGTATGTTGTCTATCCCGAGCAGTTCCGCGGTCTCCATCATCCTCTGTCCGTCGTCCACCTTCGACAGGAGCGCCCTGACCTCCCCCTTGTGCACCGCGGGCAGCTTGTCGACATACTGCGGCTTCAGGGCCGTACGGGTGTTCCCGTCCGCGAGGCCCTTGAAGTATTCGTGGAGCTCGGTGCCTGCGTACTTCTCGAGGACCTTGGTCCAGTCACCTGGCCGGTCGAAGTCGCCCAGGTTCGGGACGACCTGGCCTGACAGGATGGATATCGCAGTGGTCTTGCCGATGCCGTTCGGGCCGAGCAGGCCTATCACCTGGCCCGCCCTGGGGGCGGGGAGCCTGTACAGCCTGAACGAGTTCTTGCCGTACTGGTGCACGAGCTCCCCTACGAGCTCCTGCGGTAGGCCTATGATCTTGATCGCCTCGAAAGGGCACTTGTGTACGCAGATGCCGCAGCCGACGCAGAGGCTCTCCGCGATCACCGGCTTCCCGGTGTCGCCCATGGCTATCGCCTCCACGCCCGTGCGCACGGGCGGGCAGTAGCGTATGCACTCCTGACTGCACCGCTTCGGCTGGCACCTGTCCTTGAGAAGGATCGCTATCCTCATCGGGTTGGGTTAAGGCGGGTCCGTTTAAAAAAGTATCAGCGGCTATTCCCTAAGTCCGCGTTCGATCTCCTGGACCATGGGCTCGCTGTCGAGCTCTATGTAGCCCACGGTCTGGACCAGCTCGTCCGCGTTGTACTTCTGTCCATACGACCAGAGCTCCCTCAGGTACGCCCCGGTCTTCTCGCTCAGGAACCACTCCTCCCCGAACTTCTCGGCGATGGCCGCCCTGAGCTGCCCGTCGAACACCCACGCGCGCAGGTACTCGGCGCAGTAGAACCCGTCGTCCACGTCCTCCAGG
>CAZAUI010000017.1:0-27335 GCA_964488505.1 uncultured Thermoplasmata archaeon
ACGTGGTAGCACCAGAGACCGTGTCTCGCCAGGGCCTCGTTCGTGTTGTAGACCGTTATCCTCTGCGGCTCGGTCCTGTAGCGGAGCACTTCCTCGATCGGGTACCCGACGAAGTCGGAGAGCTTGAGAAGCCTCTCGTACGGGAACGGCTGTTCGCCCACGAGTATCTGCCGGACGCTCCACCCGGGATGTATCCGGGACCGATACCCCATCTCCCGCGCGAGCCTGTTTATGCTCCCCGCCTTGTCTATGCCCGTCTTGATGAAGGGCACCCGGAAAGACGAAGCTAACCATATCCGGGTATCCGCGTTATGAGCCCTGTTGCCATATCTGCTACCGAAATCCGCTGAGCTCATACGAGGAGGTTAATTGTGACCTTTTGCTATATAGTATTTCCTCAGACATGTGCGTTCATCCGGGTACGTACCAGATGCGCGGCGCCTGCTGGTGGTACGTTCTTAGAACGGTTGGACACTTTATCATCATTGAGACTGATACGCTCGCAGGTGCCTCGACTTGACAGTGTACAAAGGCAGCGTCGCGCTCAGGACCGCGGCGAAGGATGAGGTCATCGATGTGACCGAGAGGGTCCAGGGGATAGTCTCGGACTCCGGAGTCTCCCAAGGGCTCGCGGTGGTGTTCGTCGTGGGCTCCACGGCCGCGGTGACCACGGTCGAGCACGAGCCGGGGCTGGTCGCGGACCTCCAAGCGGCCATGGACCGGCTGTACCCGAAGGGCGAGGACTACGAGCACCACAGGCGCTGGGGGGACGGGAACGGACACTCCCATGTGAGGGCGTCCTTCATCGGGCCCTCGCTGACGGTCCCCGTGGTCGACGGCAGACTCCTCCTGGGCACCTGGCAGCAGATAGTCTTCCTCGAGCTGGACGTTAAGCCCAGGTCCAGGGAGCTGGCGGTCCAGGTCGTCGGGGAGCCCTGAACCAGTTACGCATGGGCTGGGGCAACCATATTATACGAGAGGTCGTTGGCCTGGCGATGAAGATTGAATGCGAGTTCCTAGGAGGAGGGCACGAGGTCGGCAGGCTCGCCATCCTCATGAAGACGGGCAAGGCCAGGCTCCTCTTCGACTACGGGATGTCCGCGACGGACCCCCCGAAGTACCCGGCGCCTGCGCCTCCGATAGACATGATGTTCCTGACACATTCGCACCTGGACCACTGCGGGATGGTCCCGTGGATCACATCGAGGTACGACATCGATGTCGTCGCCACGAGCACGACGAAGAAGGTCGCCGCGCTGCTCATGGAGGACAGCATCAAGGTGGCGGCGTCCGAGGGATACCCTGAGATGTACGGCAAGACCGAGGTCAAGCGTGCGCTCGGCAGGTTCCGAGAGGTCGAGTTCGGCGACACCGTATCGGCCCACTCGGTCCAGGTCCGGACGCACTCGGCGGGGCACATCCCGGGCGCGACCATGTACGAGCTCATGGGGGACAAGACGACGCTCGTGACAGGGGACCTGCACACGCTCGACACGAGGCTCGTGTCCGGCGCGAAGCCGGTCAAGTGCGACAACCTCGTCATGGAATCCACTTACTCCGGCAGGAACCACCCTGACAGGCTCAAGACCGAGTACGCCTTCCTGAAGAAGGTGCACGAGGTCGTGTCCAGGGGCGGCAAGGCGATAGTGCCGGCGTTCGCGGTCGGGAGGACCCAGGAGATACTCCTGCTGCTCAAGGACAGCAAGCTCGACTACTGGCACGACGGCATGGGCAAGTCCGTGAACAAGCTCTACCTCGAGGAGCCACAGCACCTGCGCTCCGCGAAGAGGCTGAGGCAGGCCGTGACCAGGGGCAGGGAGGTCAAGAACTTCCATGCGAGGCAGAGGGCGCACGACGGCGAGGTCATAGTCACCACGAGCGGCATGCTCGACGGCGGTCCGGTCGTGAGCTACATCGAGGTCGCGAAGGACGACCCGAAGAACGCGATACTGCTCACGGGCTACCAGGTCGAGGGATGCAACGGCCGGAAGCTCCTGGACACCGGGACGATGGAGTTCCACGGGGTCTCGGAGAAGGTCGAGTGCGAGGTCCTCAAGTTCGATTTCTCGGCGCACGCGGGCCACGACGACCTCGTCGCCTTCGCGAAGGGTTGTTCCCCCGAGAAGGTCGTGCTCATGCACGGGGACCACAGGGAGGCCTTGGCGGACGAACTGCGCAAGGAAGGGTTCGAGGTGCTGCTCCCCATGAACGGGGAGAAGTTCGAGCTCTGACCCGGGATATCATTAATAGGGCAAATGCGCCTTTTCCGCGCGCATGCGCTCGAAGATACGCGAGTACCTCAGGGAGGACATCGGCTCGGGGGACATCACCTCGGAGCTCGTCGTGCCGGCCCGCCAGAAGGCCAAGGGCAGGATCGTGGCGAAGGAGACCTGCGTGTTGGCGGGGGCGGCGGAAGCCGTCCATGTCTTCGAGGAGCTCGGGGCGAAGGCCGTCAGGAAGCGCGAGGACGGCTCGTACGTGAAGAAAGGGGACGTCGTCGTCTCCGTCTCGGGCACCGCGAGGTCGCTCCTCGCAGGCGAGAGGCTCGCCCTGAACATCGTCATGCGAATGAGCGGCATCGCGACCGCGACGAGGGGCCTGGCGGAGATGTGCAGGGACGTGAACCCCGATGTCAGGGTCGCCGCAACGAGGAAGACCGTGCCCGGGTTCAGGGAGTTCGACAAGCGCGCGGTGGTCCTGGGCGGAGGCGACCCGCACAGGTTCTGCCTGGACGATGCGATACTAATCAAGAACAACCACATAAGCCTCGCGGGCGGGGTCGAGGAGGCCCTGAAGCGTGCGAGGAAGTCGAGCTTCACGAAGAAGATCGAGATAGAGGTCGAGGACGATGCGGGGGCGTTCGCCGCGCTCGAGGCTGGCGCGGACATCATCATGCTTGACAACTTCCGGCCGGCCGAGGCGAGGAAGCTGTACCGTGCGCTGAAGAAGAAGCGGCCCGGGGTGGTCGTCGAGGTTTCGGGAGGCATCACTCCCGCGAACATACGGGGCTATGCGGACGCGGCGGACGTCATATCCGTCGGGTGGATAACGCACTCCGTCAGGTCGGCGGACTTCTCGATGGAGATTGAGAAGGCATGAATGACGGTGAGACTCCGACTCCTACCGGGAACCGTTACTCGATGGATGGTTCGGTCGACCTCCCAGTGGACTTCGACCTGCCCATCGACAGCCAGTCGCTGTGGCCTCAGGGGAAGCGGCTGCAGCTGCAATGGCTAGGCTCCAGCGAGCAGCCGGGACAATCGCCTCTGGCGACCCCGAGACACATCGTCTACCTTCACCCGGACAGGCTCGTGATAGCCGTGGAGGCGGAGCCGGAGAAGAACGTGCCCTGGGGGCCCGATAGCTGTGGCAACCCATACAGGTTCTACTCTGGCGGGACGAAGGACGAGCGCGTTCACGCCGCCACCAGAATCTCGAAGGTGGAGCTGAACAGGTCCTGGAACCCGAGGTTCGCGATATGGGTCAAGGATGATGACTGGAGGCCGAGGTTGGCATTCATCGCCTATGGGATTGGGACACCGACCACATTCGCCGAGTTGGCCCGAAGGAGCATTGAGTTGGGGATAGGGAAGCCTAGGCCGTCCGGCATGTTCAGGGTGAGGGGTGCCGAGTGGTATTCGCAGCAGCTTCTGTACAAGGACATCGAGACGAAGTTCAGGAAAGTGGCCCCTCAGGCTGAGGTTGTGCTCAAGGGCGACCACATGTCAATCGAGGACTTCCGAAGAGTGGTCGACTAGGGCCCCACAGATATTTCTACGGGTCGGCCGCTCCACGTCCCGTGACCATGAGGGCGGAACAGGCTTGGGCGACCCTTACATTGTTGTTCGCGCTGAGCACGACCTTCGCCGCCGCGGCGCTGATCAGCCTCGGTCTCGAACCTTACCAGACCGGCGCCTTCGCGGTCTCCGCGTTCGCGATATACACCTACATCGTCTACAAGAGGTACCACATCGAGCTGGTCACGGAGGGGGACATCGCCCTGTTCACGGACCCGGAGGACCTCGAGATACTGTGCGGGATATACGGCCTCGGAGGTACCGGGAGACCCATGATCGACAGACAGAGGCTGAAGGACTTCGTGAGACGGCATCCCGACACCGCCTTCGTCTGGACGGCGCCGAGGGCCGTGACCTCGTTCGCCAGCGTCCTGGCGCTCCCGGAGCCCGAGCCCGAGGAGGAGTTCACCGTCCCGGCCCTCATGAAGAAGCTCATGTCCGAGCAGCCCTCGGAGGCCTCGCTCAGAGGGTCCCTCATATGGGACGCGGACGGACACCCTGGGTCGTACGTGGACGCCGATGTATGTCCAGTGTGTGATGCCGATGTCGACGGGGGCACGGGGACCTGTCCGGAGTGCGGCGCCGACCTGAGGTTCTACTCGGCCCTGGCGGACTCGAGGCTGGGCAGGCGCCTGCTCTACGAGAAGACCGAGGCCAGGAGACGGAAGCCTACATAAACGGCGGCGCCGTTCCGTAATCATCGAGAGGATGGATGTGAAGACCGACGAGAAGTGCGAGATATGCGGCAAGCCGGCTACGCGGTTCCTGTTCGCGTCCTATCTGTGCGACGATGAGGCATGCATCGAGAAGGCCCGTGAGCACAGGGGAGGGCCAGGCGGACACAAGAAGGAGAGGATGTTCACCTGGGGGATGCCGGAAGACAAGTAATCCGGGCTGACAAGCTTTATTCAGGGATTCGCTTTTCCCCGCCACATGACCAGGCGGGCGTTCGCAGGGCTCTTCATCATAGAGACGATGCTCGCCTTCGGGAACACCTTCGCGGGCTCGTTCAACATCATCTACCTCTACAACGAGATGGACATGCCCATCTGGGCCGGGCCCACATACCTCGTGATTGGGTTCGGGATCGCCGTCCTCGTCAGCCTCTGGATGTCCTGGAGGCCGCACATGGACCCCAGGAACGCGATAGTGTTCGGGCTCGCGTGCCTCGTGGTCGAGTACACCACCTTCCTGCTCGTGGACAACGGATGGGTCATAGGGTTCGTCGTGGGCATCGCGTTCGGCCTGTTCTATCCGTTCTTCTGGACCCCGTTCAACGTGCTCATGGCCCAGATGACGCAGAAGAAGGACCGGGGCGTCAAGTACGGGGTCTTCTTCTTCGTGTGGCCCCTGGCGGCGTTCATCGCGCCGTTCTTGGGGGGCCTCGTGATCGGGTTCATCAACTACATGGCCCTGTTCCTGATAGGCATCGGGATCATAGTCTCGACTGCCATAGTCGTCGTCGCTTACAGGAACTACATCCCGAAGGACCAGGTCATGCGCATCACGCCCGGGGTCATAGGCCGGAGGAACGTGGTCGCCCTTCTGGGCGAGGGAGGGTTCGAAGGGGTGTTCTGGGTCGATGTGACCCTGGTCGCATACGTGTTCTCCCAGGACGAGGTCTCCCTCGGGGTGCTCTTCTCGCTGTTCGGCCTGAGCGCCGGCCTGATGGGCATCATCCTCGGGAAGGTCTCCGACAAGATACAGAACCGCGGGTTCTTCCTGAAGCTGAGCGCGCTCGGGTCCATCCCGTGCATCGTGCTCGTCTCTATGTCCGGGACGATGGAGGAATACGCGTTGTCGAATGGTCTGCTCGAGTTCGCGTCCTTCGTGCTGCCAGTGTTCCTGTTCGCGATACTGACGGACACGATGGAGGAGAAGAAGAACGACTCCGTCCTCACGAGGGAGTATTTCCTCGACATCGGCAGGACCGCAGGGATAGCGGCGCTGATGGTCTGCCTGTACCTCGGCGTGACCCCGCAGACATGCTTCCTGCTGGCGATACCCCCGCTGCTGATGGTCCTGGTGGCCTACGAGCACGGGAAGCAGGGGCTGGTGGCGACCGTCCGCAGAGGCCTCGGGCTCACAAAGAGGTCCTGAGCAGCTCCATCAGGTCGACCATCCTCAGCTTCGAACCCCTCGCATCTATGGTCGACTTCAAGCTCTGGTAGCAGAACGGGCACGATGTGGTCAGGATGTCGGCCCCGGTCCTCTCCGCGTCCTCGACCCTCATCGACGATATCTTCGCCGCCAGCTCCGGGAAGGCCGTCTTGACGCCTCCGCCGGCCCCGCAACATCTGGCATCCTCCCGGTTACGCTCCATCTCCACCAGCTTCAGCCCCGGTATCGACTCGAGTATCCTGCGGGGCTCGTCGTATAGGAGGTTGTGCCTGCCCAGGTGGCACGGGTCGTGGAATGTCACCACTGCCTCCACCCTCTTCGTCGGACCGAGCTTCCCCGACCTCAGAAGGCCTTCGACCAGGGTCGTGATGTGGACCACCTCGGCCGGGAGCTTCCCGAACCTCGGATAGTCCTGTCTCAGGGTCTTGTAGCAGCCCGCGCAGCTCGTGACGATCATCGACGGAGCCGCCTTCTCGAACCTCGCGATATTCCCTTCCGCCATCTTCCTGGCCTGCTCACTCAGGCCCGTCCTGAGAAGGGTGGAGCCGCAACAGGCCTCATCGTTCCCGAGCGTGCCGAAGTCGATGCCCGCCTTCGACAGCACGGTCGCGGTGTCGAGTGCCATGTTCCTGATGTTGGGGTCGTAGGCGGCCGTGCAGCCGACGAAGTACAGCACCTCGCTGTGCTCCTTGAGCGAATCCTTGACCTTGACGTCCTTGTCGAGCTTCCGGACCCACCGGGAGCGCTGGCTCCTAGGCTGCATCCAGGGATTGTCGTAGTTCTCGACGCTCTTAACGATCTGTTGGTGCTCGGGCATCGGGCCGAGTCCGTTCGACACGAGGAACTCGCGCATGTTCTCCCACATCTCGATTGTGTCGAGGTGGGCCGGACAGACGCTCTCGCACTGGCCGCATATGGTGCACTCGTAGGCGCACCTGGCGAGCTCCGCAAGGTCCTCGTCAGCCGGGTACTTGGGGCCTAGCAGTCTCGCCCTGAGGCCGTACTGGCCCTTGTAGAACTCCCTCAATCGGAGTATCTTGCCCCTGGGCGTGGCGAGCTCTTTGTCCTGCGCCTCGCCCCCGGTCGGGCACGTGGCCGTGCACTCCCCGCATCGGGTGCACGCATCGAACCGCATAAGGGACAGGACATCCAGCTTCGAGACGTCGAGCTTCTTCACCGGCGCACCTCCTCGGACATGATGCCCTCGAGTTCTATCGCGAGGGGGGTCGCGATCATATGGAACAGCTTGCTGAACGGGATGTAGGCGATGAGCAGGGCGCTCATGACGCCGTGGACGAGCCATGCCGCGTCGTACCACTCGCCTGATGATGCGGGCATGGCCAGGGATATCGCGTAGCCGAGGAACGAGTACTCGGCATCCTGCGTGTGCCCCGGTATGCCTCCCGCGATACCCATGCCCTCAAGGACGAACCCGCCGGCCACAACGGCGAGCAGGAAGAGTATCGAGGCCGCGTCCGGCAGCTCCGTCCTGACCATCTTGGGTCTGAACACGAACCTGCGCAGGGCGGCCACGGTGAGACCGACCAGCATCATGACGCCCGCGAGCTCGAACCCGAAGTCCCTGATCCACAGCTTGGCCCAGCCGCCCTCCTCCATCATGGGAGAGTACTGCAGTACGTCCATGGACAGGGTGACCAATAGGTCCAGGGCGAACATCAGGAGGAAACCGCCCAGTATCATGAGATGCATGAACCACCTGAGCGCGCTCCTCCCTCTCAGCTTTGACAGGTACAGCGCGTCCCTGATGAACACGCCCAGGGCCTTCGCGAACATTCGGCTGAGGACGAGGCTGACGGCGCGCCACACGAGCCCGAGGAGCCGCTTCTCAGGGCTGGTCACGAGGCCTTTCCCCCTCATCCAGAAGAGCACGTTGTAGAGTGTGCCGAGGAGGAACACAGCCGTGCACACCACGACCGTGACAAGGAACAGCCGCAGATACGTACGGTCACGGACGTAGACCGTGTCGTAAGGCAGGACGAGGATGACGAACGATATGAGCAGGACCGCGAGTAAGAACGGGATGTAGAGCGATGCCCTCTCGCTCAGGTACCTGCCCTCAGGCATGTCTGCTCGAATGAGGATGGGCGAGTATAAACTCATCCCTTCATGGCCCGGAAGTGGCAGTCGACGCACGACCTGGCGGCCTCGACCAACCTCGACGGGGCGGAGTCCGTCAGCGCTGCCTTGCGAGGGCCGGCGGAGAGCAGGTCCTCCCTGACTTCGTCCAGGAGCGACGCGACCTTTTGGGCCGTGCCCGGGTCCATCGACGCGAATCGCTTCTCGACCGCGTTCGCGAGCTCGAGCATCCTCCCGGCGTCCCACAGCTTCGCGCCGACGAGGAACGACTCCCGCTCCATCCCGAGGACCGCGACCTTGAGGTCAGATATGGACCGCCTGACGGCGACGACTGAACCACTCGCGCGTGGCTTCGCGCTGGGAGCCTTCTGCCCGGGGCGGACCTTGATCAACCTCATGAACTCGTCGTTCGCCTCGGGATATCGCGGATGTTCGAGGTGGGGTCCGCTCAGGGTCATCACGCCCTCTCCAACCTTCGCTGACACCATCGCTGGGGCGCCCAGCATCATCGCCTCCGCTGCGGCCTTGTCCGCCTGGAACATGGTTCTCGGCGTGAACGACGAATACCTCAGCAGGACCGTATCCTCTTCCGGCTCGCGGAACACCGGCCCTCCGTATATCGGCGCGACGAACCTCCGGCTCCCTGACTCCAGCTCCACTTCGCCTCTGACAGGGTGCACTATCGTGCAAGACCCGTACCTGACCCCGGTCCGCGGGGAATCCTCCGCTCCCTCGTCGGCCCGCGCGGCCAAGTTCCTTATCCTGGTCGACGACAGGTTGAACCCGTTGAGCGGTTCGAGCCTGGAGGGGAGGGGGAGGTACGCGCCTGCGCACACGCCGAAGTAACCCCCGCCTGCGCGCACGTGCGACTCGATCGATGCGAAGCCTCGGGGCGCCATGGACGATGCGATCTCGAACCCGTCGCCGCCCGAGACTATGACAAAGGAAGCGCCTGATTCCAGGTGCGCTGTCATCGAGCCCTCGTCCGCGAACCTGACATCGAACACTCCGCGTGACTCGAGGAGGTCTGCGAGCCAAGTCCATGAGTGGGACGAGCCTCGGCCTGCGTAGACTATCACGGGGCCTCCCGACATACGTCCGGGCCAAGGGCCGAGCGTGGCAATAAAGCCGACCGTCGACGCACTGGCCCGTCGGGGAGGATAGAAAGGGTTATAGAACCCCTTGTCTTATCTCGGCCCCTACAAGGGCCCATGGTCTAGTGGCTATGACATCTGCTTGACATGCAGAAGATCGCCGGTCCGAATCCGGCTGGGCCCACTCCAACCCATTCATCCTTCTTTCGGAGATTCTCCGGGAACCCTGTAAAAACGGTTTCCAGAACGGACATATAGTGAGGTCGAGAATCACACTCTCAGAGACCAGGAAGGAGGAACATGTCGGCGAGGGTGTTGGTGTGCCTGGCGGCCGTCGCGGTCGCGTGCGTAGTCTTCTCTGTGCCCATAGCGGAATCAGAGGCGGTCTCCGTCCTCGACCTCCCTATCTCATTCAACCCTCCGCACTCGAACTACGTCGTTGACGCCGATGAGGACTCGCTGTACGAGTACCTCGTCTTGGAGGTCGGGATCAACGTCTCCGAACCGGGTTGGTACTTCGTCGTATCCGTCCTGAACACCGACATGTACTCCCACGTTTGGAACGCCAGCTACGAACCATACGAGGTCGGGACGTATGTGGTCCAGATATGGTATTCCGCCTACGACATCGTCTCGAACGGGCTGAACGGGACATTCTACGCGGACATGGAACTCTACGACCAGCATTCGACGAAGATCACCACGTCCGTCTACACCCTCGGCGAATACGACATCCGCGACTTCGAGGCCGTTCCGCCGACCGCAATCGAGGGGCCGCACAGCGACGAAGGACTCGACACGGACGGGGACGGGGCCTTCAACTACCTGGCGGTCTACGTGAGAGTGAACGTGACGACCGCGGGCACCTACGGGGTCAAGGGGTTCGTCGACGGCCTCACCACCAACAGCACGGGGGACGCGAGGAACGCGACATACCTGGACCTCGGCATCCGATCCGTCGAGCTCAGGTTCAACGGGGAACTGTTCGTCGAGGCGGAGCTGGACGGACCTTACTTGATACGGCTGGAGCTGATGGACGGAGAGTTCAACCGGTTCTACATGTCTGAGGACTACACGACGCAGGACTACTACTGGACCCAGTTCTCGAACCAGGGCGCGTCGTTCCTCCCGCCGTTCTCGGACGAAAGCCTGGATGTCAACGACGACGGGGCCATGGAGTACCTCGCCGTCCATGTCTATCTCGACGTCGCGACCCAAGGCGTCTACAATGTGACGGGCGCGCTGTCCGTGGTGGTCACCGAGGTGGACAGTCGATGGAGCAGGTCCGAGCTCGATGTGGGCCAACAGGAGGTCACCCTGCTGTTCCCGGGAGACGCCGTCAAGGCGACCATGTACAACGGGTCGTTCACCGTGAGACTCGACCTGTACGACGGCTCGGGGACATGGCTCTGGAACTACGTCCACCGGACGCAGTTCTACTCGTGGATAGACTTCGCGCTCCCGCCCGTCGCGTCGCTGGTCACCGAGGTCGTCGCCGACGGCACCAACCTGAACATGACCCTGGACGCATCCGTGTCCGTGGTGGACGCGATCGAGTACGAGGTCCGCTGGGACTTCAACGGCGACGGCGTTTGGGACACCGACTGGTCGACGGACAAGACCATCGTCTACCAGTTCCCCGGGCCGGGGGACTATACGGTCATCCTGGAGGTCAGGGACCTCAGAGGGCTGACCAGCCTGTCGACCCTCCAGGTCACGGTCGAGCATCCAGTAGTCATAGACTACCCCGAAGGCGACGACGGTTTCATGACACTCTCATTCCTCCTCGCAAGCGGGCTGCTGGTAGGTGTCGCTGTCCTGGTTCTCGCGTGGCCCGTCGAAGTGCTCGTGACCGCGGCCGCGGCCCTGCTCATGCCGCTCTATGCGAGGCTGCGGGACGAGGACGTCCTCGACAACTACAGGAGGGGCATGATACACGGCCTCGTGCTCGCACACCCTGGCATCTGTTTCTCCGACATCAAGGAAGCCCTCTCCATGGCCACGGGACCCCTGGTGTACCATCTCGGGGTGCTGCAGAGGAGCGGGGACGTGATAAGCAGGAGGTCGGGGACCCTCACGAGATATTACATCAACGGCACCTCGGTGTCCCAGATTGCGCGCCTCGGGCTGACCGACCTGCAGGTCGAGATAGTGAGACTTGTCATCTCTAAGGGGCAGGTGACCAAGGGAGACATACAGAAGGCGGTCGGGGTCTCGCGGCAGGTCGTTCACTACAACCTCAAGAAGCTCGTGACGGACAGGATCATCGCGTCCTCCTTCGTCGGTGGGCACAGGTTCTTCAAGATGGCGATTGGCGGCGACCCGAGCGTCGTCGAGGCGTTCAAGAAGGAGCTGTCCAGCGAATCCGGACTTCGCCAGACGGCCGAGTCAGTGCTAGATGAGCTGCCCGACTGAACGCCCGCTCGGCCGCGTCATTTTCTACAAGCCCTGATAACCGGGCGATAACCGCTTTATCCCCTCCGTCAACTCCAAGACAGCATGATGAGCAGGATATTGGCCCTCGGGCTTGTGTGTCTGGTCGGGGCTGTTGCCGTCGCAGGCGTCAGCACCGTCTCAGCGAGCGGAGACAACAACTGCTGGAACTACGGCGAGGACGGGATGTACGAGGAGAACAACAACAACGACTTCCCTGACGAAGAGTTCCCCGGTGAATCAGACCAACTGCGCGGCGGAGTAGTCTGGCCGGACTGACCAGGTTTTCAAACCCTTTGCTCCAGCGCTTGGCGCGGAGGGGCTCGTAGCCCCTTTCCAAACCTTTCCATCATGAGGACTTCCACGGCAACGCCCAATATCCCCGGCGCGGATCATCATACGGTGGTCCGATGACGACATACCTGACCTCGATCCTCCTTAGGACGATGACGACCCAGTCCGAGATGAAAGACAGCATGAGGCGCAGGACTTCGGGTTTCAGGTACTGGCTCCTCGTGCCGTTCGTAGGAGTGCTGATCTACGCCTCGATCATCTGGTCACTTGGGGGCCTCTTGGTTCTAGGGAGACTGGCCGACAGGATACGCCTCAGGCGCTAGCTGTCACACAGGACGCGGGCACCTGCGCCCGGCAACCGAAGCTTTCAAAACGGATGACCGCCAATCAGGTCCCGCCGAGAACCACAGGTGGGGACCTGATGACGTGGCTCTCTGACTGCTACAAGAAGCCCCCTCCGACGTCGCTGGAGATCGGGGGCACCGAGGTCGGCATCGCCGGCCTCGACGAGGTCATGGACGCGGCGCTCATGCACATGGACCGCCCTGACGACGAGGTCAAGGAGATCCTGCTGAACGAGCTCACTGCGAGGAACTACGTGCCGTCCTCTGTGCGCGCGGACTATGTCAGAGCCCTCTGGACGGAGTACAAGAAGCTGAGGGGCCAGAGGAGGGACGAGGTCGAGGAGAGCTACCAGGGGATACCGAGGGAGGCCGTCCCCTGGTACCCCAAGATCGACAAGTCCAGGTGCGAGGGCTGCAGCTCGTGCGTGGAGTTCTGCTCCCAGAAGGTGTTCGAGTTCTTCGACGGGAAGTCCCAGGTCGTGAGGCCGTACAACTGCCTCGTGGGCAAGTCCAGCTGCAAGGTATTCTGCCCGGACAGCGCCATCTCGTTCCCCACCAGGGTGGCCCTGAAGGAGTGCCTGAAGGAGCTCAGGACCGCACGTGGCATCGAGTGAGCGCGGGCGGCGCGCTTCAGGCGCAATGATTATGCCCGCGGGCGGAGACACGTGGACCGATGACTAAGAAGGCGACCTTCGCCGCAGGGTGCTTCTGGGGGGTCGAGGCGTCCTTCAGACGCGTCAGGGGCGTCACCTCCGCGCGCGTAGGATACACGGGCGGGCACACGCAGGACCCATCCTACGAGGACGTGTGTACGGACACGACGGGACACGCAGAGGCCGTCGAGCTGGAGTTCGACCCGGCGGTCGTGTCGTACGAGCAGCTCCTGGAGGTCTTCTGGGGCATCCACGACTCTACCACGCTGAACCGGCAGGGCCCGGACAGGGGCTCGCAGTACAGGTCGGCCGTGTTCTACCACGACGACGCCCAGAGGGACAAGGCCGTCGCGTCGAGGGACAGGCTGCAGGCCTCCGGCAGGACGGGCGGCGCGGCCGTGGTCACGGAGATCGTACCTGCAGGGCCGTTCTACGAGGCCGAGGAGTACCATCAGAGGTACTTCGAGAGGCGGGGCGGGACAGGCTGCAGACTCCGCCATTAGTACTGAGTGCGCCCGCGCACATGAGAAACAGAAAGTAAGAGGTTGGAAGGGGTTTCTGACCGGCCCCGGGTCTGCGCCGGCAGCTCATTCGGGCGGCGGCGGCAGGTCGTCGCCCTTCTCAGGGGGCGAGGACTTGCCCTTCTTCTTGAAGACGAGCAGGTAGAGCAGCAGCAGGACGACTACGATCACCACGAGCGCTATCCCGCCTATGACCAGCGCCGATATGCCTCCGTCGTCGTCATCGTCGACGTCGTCATCGTCGTCCACGGGAGGCACGGCCACGACCACGCTCTCGGTGTCGCCCACGTTGCCCGCCTCGTCGACCGCGTAGAACTCGACCGTGTGGTTGCCGACTGTGCCGGTGACGGCGAACATGCCCGAGTATGTCTGCCAGGCGCCGCCGTCAATCCTGTACATGATCGAGTCGACTCCGCTGGCCGGGTCAGTCGCGCTCAGGGTCACATTGACCCCGGAGATGGACGCCGCAGCCTCTGGCGCGGTCGTGTCGATGTCCACATCGAACGAGTTCGCCTGCTCCGCGTTGCCCGCCTCGTCCAAGGCGTAGTACTCGACCGTGTGCGACCCGTCCTCGTCTATCACGAACGCGCCGCTGTACAGGGTCCAGTCGCCGCCGTCCACGCGGTACATGATGTCCGCTAGGCCCGAGGTGGCGTCCGTGCCCGTCAGGGTAACGGTCGCCTCGGAGACGTACCAGCCGCCCTCGCCGTCCTCGGCGTCGACCACATGTCCGGACTCTGGGGTCACCGTGTCGATCTCGAACGAGACCGAGCCTACGGACTCCTCGTTCCCGAGCAGGTCCACCGAGTAGAAGTCGACCGTGTGCGCGCCCTCTCCCGAGACCTCGAAGGCCCCGATGAATAGCGTCCAGTCGCCTCCGTCCACCCTGTACCAGGTCTCGTCCACGCCTGACACGTCGTCCGTGGCGGTCAGGTTGACCGTCACCGAGGACAGGTACCAGCCCAGCTCGCCCTCGTCGCCGTACAGTCCCGCCGTCGTCTCGGGCGGGGTGTCGTCCCCGACCTCGATGGACTGTATCGTCTCGGCGTTCCCGGCGTTGTCGACCGAGTGGAACTCGACCAGGAAAACGCCTGAGGAGCCGACCGTGAAAGTGCCCGAGTACATCGTCCAGGCGCCGCCGTCGATCCTGTAGAGGGTGTAGTTGACGCCGCTACCAGCATCGCTCACGTCGAACGTCACATCGAAGAAGCTGTCCACCGTGTACGATGTCTCGGGCGGGGTCGTGTCGACGTCCACCTCGACGTGCTCGACGGGCCCGGAGTTGCCCGCGGCATCGGTCGCGTAGTACTCGACCGTGTGTGTCCCGTCGGACAGCAGTATGTCACCCGTGTAGAGAACGAACGCACCTCCGTCGACGCTGAAGAAGATGTCCGTGACCCAGCTCACGCCGTCCGTGGCCGTTATGTTCACGGCCGCGTCGGAGACGTACCAGCCGTTGTCGCCGATGGTCCCAGTGACATCCGCTGAGCAGGACGGCCCCTCGGTGTCTATCCACACCTCGAAGTACATCTCGAGCAGGTTCCCCGCGCTGTCGTAAACGCCGACATCGACCGTGTGCACGCCGTCGCCGGAGACCGTGAACGGCCCGGAGTACCACTCCCAGGAACCGTCCAGGATGTAGTAGATCATGTCCACGCCCGAGGTGTCGTCTTCGCCATACAGGCTCACGGTGACATCACCGACATACCATCCGCCGTCACCCGCCGGGCCATCGAAGGCCACGTCGCAGTACGGCAGTTCGGTGTCAATCCGGAACTCGGCCGAACGCACGGGCTCCTCGTTCCCGAGCAGGTCCACGGAGTAGTACTCGATTGTGTGGTAGCCGTTCGCGGATACGACGACCGGATCCGTATAGAACTCCCACGAACCCGAATCGAGACTGTACATCGTGTAGTCCACGCCCTCGCCGCTGTACGCCTCGAGCGTAACGGTGACCTCGGACACGAACCAGTCGCCCCAGCCGAGCACGCCATCAAGCGTGATGTTCGTGTTCGGCGCCGGGGGTGCGGTCACCAGGGTGCCGTAGTACTCCATCCCCGGCATAGAGTCGAAGTACATCGGCCAGGTGCTCCACCATGTGCCTTGGTCCATGATCGCCGGGGCGAGGATGCTCGCGCCCACGAACCCGATCGGGTCCCCGGGTGATATGCCCAGCAGGGCCAGCGGTATCGAGTACTCGTATATCCTGTGGTCCCAGGAACCCTCGTCGCTCTCGCCGAAGCCCCAGGCCCCAGCAAGGCCCGCGTGGTCCGGCAGCAGTTCGTCGAACGGGGAACAGTCCACATCCCAGTCGGTCAGACCGGAATCGTATACAATGTGCATCTGGCCGTTCATCACGGCCGGGCCGATAGCGAACTGGTCCTCCATGCCGTCGGTGGCGATATCATCGTTGCCCGTGTCGAAAGCTATGCCACTGGAGTCGTCGACGCCGTCGGTATAGTCCCCGAGCGCATCGAAGCACACGAACAGGTGCGTCCCGTTGTTCGCGATGAGCATCGAGCCATATATCCCGTTGTACGGGTCCTCCCAGGTGAGGTCGACTACGACCGCCTGCGCCCACTCGCCCGGTGAGTACACCCCGTCTATGACGGGCGGCAGGTTCACATAGGCCGAATCGAGCACCGGGAAGGTCGGGTCCATGTCCGAGTAGGGGAACATGTCCGTGTCCAGCCACAAGTCGTCGAGGAAGTCATAGCCGATGGTGTACAGCTCGAGCCCGATCGAATGAGGTCCGTCCGAACCCTCCATCCAGATACGCCAGGTCTCGAAGGCCAGCGGGACCGTCTGCATGTCGCCTACCTCGAGGTAGACGGTCGCGTCCTCGATTGAGATCGGCATGTAATACTCGAGATAGAAGTACCCTACGATGTAGTAGTACCCGGCCACGGTGACGTTGACCGTCGCGTTGACGACCAGGTACTCGATGAGGCCGTCAGCGTCGCTGTCGAGCCCTTGCACCCCGTCGGTCGGGCCGAAGTACGCAGCCGGCCTCTCTAGCGAGCCGGCCGTGTACACCTGGGTATAGTAGTAGTCCAAGTCGAGCGTGCTCCACCAGGCGTCGTAGACGGTGAGCTCCACCAGCCAGGAGATGTCCACACCATAGACCGACATCCGGTCTGCAGGGAACCTGAACTCGATGACGTACGTACCCACCTCGAACATGCCGTCCGCGTAGCTCCAATCGATGTAATCGCCTGTGCCGGGGTGGAACATGTTCGCGTAGAGGTAGTAGTCTCCCGCGACCAAAACCTCGAACGGCGCCACGACGACTATCTCGTCGTACAGGCCGTCCAGGTCGACATCGTCCCCGTGGTCCGCCAAGGGCGGGGCCCAGCGCGCGTCCGGTCCCTCGAAGTCCAGCCGGGAGTACGCCTGGGTCATGTAGGTGTCCAAATCCATGAGGCCCCAGGAGTCGCTCCGCAGCTCGAGCTCCAGCCGGTACGGGCCGTCCACGTTGTTGGCGCCTATGTCCCAGCCGCTCATGAAGAACTCGGCCGTGTACTCGCCCACATCGGAGTAGTCATAGACGTCGGTCGAGACGATCAGGTTGTCATACGAGTCGTACAGCTCGGCGTGGACGTAGAACCAGGAGTCCTCGTACACATCCACGGACACATTGAACTGGAGGTAGTCGTAGAGTCCGTCCGCATCGGTGTCATAGGCCCATTCCTGATGCGGCGGGGAGAACCCTGCTTGCGGCTCCTCGAACTCGTCCCACGTGTACGGGGCCGTCACATGCACCTCCGAGTCGATCAGGGCCATCTCGTCGTCGTACAGGTTGACCTCCACCGTGTAAGGTCCGTCGGCGCCGCTGAACCGTATGTCGAGCCCGTCGAACCAGAAGGTGATGTAGTTGTACCCAGGCCAGAGCCACATGTAGCTGTCGTAGCGGACGATCTCGTCCGCCTCCTGGTCGTACAGGATGCCCTCGATGTAGGCGCTGCCTTCCTCGCCGGCTATGATGACCACTTCGATCCCGAGAGCGTCGTACTTGCCGTCCATGTCCCAGTCATCCGCATACTCCGAGAACGGAGGGTACAGGAAGGCGCCCTCGCTCTCGAAGTCCGAGACCTGGTACGCATCCGTGAAGTAAGACTGGTAGTCCATCTCGTTCCACTGGTTGTCATACAGGAATATGTCGAAGTCGTAGGGCCCGTCCCAGCCGTAGGCGCTAATCACGAGCCCGGGGATGGAGATGTCCACGACATTCGAGCCCGCGGGCAGATATGCCTCGACCGAGCCGCTCCCGAGGTACGCCATCCCGGAGTCCGCGAAGAACGCGTAGTTGAGAATGTAGTCCCCTGGCAGGCTGACCTCCACGGGCACGGAGACGACCATCTCGTCGTAGTAGCCGTCGGAGTCCGTGTCCAGGGTGGAATCCGTCGGGGCCACCGAGAACCACGCGGCGGCATCGTCGAAGTCGCCGTAGCTGTATACGCCGGTGACATGGTCCGCGCCGTCGTAGTAGTCCCAGGTGTCGAGGTCGTTCATGTACAAGTGCGCCGTGTAGGCGCCGTCTATCCCGGAATCGTATATCTGCCAGCCCCGGTACCGGACTTCGAGCACGTGCGAGCCCACATCCAGCTCCACGTCCGTCTGGGCCCAAGTGATGTATGTGACGTCCGTGCCGTCGTAGAGTTCGCCGTACAGGCTGATGCCGACCTGGGACTCCACCTCGACCGGCACCTCGAGCACGAGCATGTCGTAGAGTGTGTCGCCGTCGGTGTCCACGCCGTGGTCGGTGATCGTGCCGCTCATGTAGGCTGGGGGCCGCTCGAACTCGTCATACCCGCGAGACGCAGTGTAGTAGTCGTCGTAGTCGAGGAACGTCCAGTCGGACGCGTATATGTACATGTCGACCTGGCAGCTGCCGTCCGTCTTCTGAGACCAGATCATCTCTCCGGGGATGTCGAACGACAGCCAGTTCGTGCCCGGGGTCAGGTCATAGTAGCCATAGTTGCTCACGAGCGAGTCGCCGAGAGGGCCGTAGGAGTACCACTCGACATAGAAGGTGTCCGAGAACAGCACCGAGATGTTGAGGTCTACGGTCAGGATGTCGTACCGACCGTCCGAGTCGAGGTCGGTCACATCGTCGGCGTGTTCCGCCCCGAAGGAGGCCCGGAATATCTCTGTGACCAGGAGGACGGACTCCGACACTGAGGGAGTGGACACCGAGCTGGCGGTCACCGTGGTGTTGTCCGACCAGTGCGTCGGGTCCGACGGAGAGGTCACGGCGACGAAGATGCTGACCGAGTCGCCAGAGGCGACGGGGCCAGTGTCGGGTATGTCATCGGCGCCGGTGTCCGCGAGCGGGGTGTAGGTCTCGTCGTAGAGTTGGACGGTCCAGCCGCGCTCGGAGACGGGCTCGATGTTGAAGGTGTCGGTGCCGGCCTGATGGTTGAATAGTGTGACGAAGAAGTTGGCCGTCGAACCAGGGTACGTGTCGATCGTGGTAACAGCGGGCCCGAAGCCTATCGGCCCCAGTTCGAACATGATGGCGAGGCCAGCGTAGAGCACATCCTGGTTGTAGGAGTACTCCGACCCGTGCGTGCCCGAGGAGTCCTCGATGCCCACGGTCACCAGGTCCCCGCCCCAGTCGTCCGTGTACTGGTACTGGAACCAAATCTCGCCGGTCTCGTGGAGGATGATCTCGAATGTCAGGTAGTAGTAGTACGAATACCTGTAGACGTTGTAGTACTCGATGACTATGTACTGGTCAGGGTCGGCCTCGACCCCGAAGGTCTGATAGTAGAGGGAGTTTGAGGGCACGACTAGGTCGTCCCAGCACGGTGCGATGATGTTGTTGGGGGTGTTCGTGCTGGGTATCGGGTCGTTGCTAAGGTCGGACGACCCGCCGTCGAACTGGAGGAAGCCGTTGGTCGAGAGGTGGAACGCGGAATAGGTGTTGCCGTAGAACTCGAACGAGAAGCCGATCGGGTACGGCCCGCCGTAGGTGTCGTCTCCGGAAAGGCCCGTGTAAGTGCCGGTGCCCGTTATGTCTATCCAATTGTAGGTCACGGTCGGTTCGGGGGAGTTGCTGTCGGCCCAGTTGTATCCGTAAGTGTCGCCCGGGCCGACATCTGCGGACGCTGGCCCTACGAGCACGAGCAGTGCGGACAAGGTCATCAAGGCTGACAAGAACACGCTGTACGTCTTCCGTCTGATTCCGTTCGTCGATTCTTCCACAAGAACACCTCCGCTAACCAATTCTCCGTGGGGGTGCCCGGTGAATCGCGGTCAGTGGTTATGAAACTAATCCAGTAACAGGACGGGTCAGTGATGGTGTTCGGGCTCGAAATTGACGGGCTTGAGAGCCCCGAACGCCCGGGCTAGGACCTCGGACAGGGCGGGGTGTATGATCTGCGACCTCACGAGCGGCGCGTAGGTCTGGTTCTCCGAGTGCATCATGAGCACGACCTGCTGTATCAGGGTCGCGGCCTGCGGCCCGACGGCCGTGCCTCCCAGTATCCTCCTGCTCGGGTACTCGACGATGACCTTGGCGAAGGTCTCCTCGTCCCCGTAGGCGTACCCCATGGCGGCGTCCATGTACCTCGCGAGGCCGACCATGACCTTCCTGCCCTTGACCGCCTCGGACTCTATCATCCCGACCTGCCCGACCTGAGGGTCCGTGAAGACCGCGTGAGGCACCGCGTGGAGGTCCATGGCGATCTTCTGGGGCTCGTACAGATTGTGCCCGACGACCCCGGCCTGGTGGTTCGCAGTGTGCCTGTACATGTTCCTCCCGAGGGCGTCCCCGAGGGCGTATATGCCCGGCTTGGAGGTCTCGAGGAACTGGTTCGTCAGTATCCAGCCCTTGTCGTCCGTCTTGACGCCCGTGTTCTCCGGCCTCAGCCAGTCCGAGTTGGGCCTGACGCCCGTGGCCACGAGGAGCTGCTCGCCCTCCGCCACCGACTCCCTGCCGGTCGCGGAGTCCCTGAAATGTACCCTGACAAGGCCGGCATCGCCGTCGACCGAGAGCGTTTCTGTGCCTGTGCGCACATCCGCGTGCATCGATAGACGCTTCTTGACGAGGGCGCTCGTCTCCGGCTCCTCGTGCGGCAGCAGCACCGGGTTCCTCCCGACGAGGGTGACCTTCGTGCCGATCGCGGAGAAGAAGTGGGCGAACTCGCACCCTATGTATCCGCCGCCGAGGATGACGATACTCCTGGGCTGCTCCTCGATGTCGAACACGGTCCTGTAGGTGTGGTACTTGACGCGGTCCAGGCCCGGAACATTCGGCACGCTGGCCCTGGCGCCCGACGCTATGACTATCTTGGGCGCCCTGATCGTCTCGTTCCCGACCTGGAGCGTGTAGTCGGACACGAAGCTGCCTATGACGGGGTAGAGGTCGAGCCCGTGGGCGTGCTTGACGCCCTGCTCCATCTCGTGCCTGCCGTTCAGGACGATGTCCCACATCCGCTTCTTGATGGTCTTGAAATCGACGCCCTCCAGCCTGAGCGCCACGCCTATCTGCGCTGCGGCCTCAGCCTCCCGGACCACATCCGCGACATGGATGAGCACCTTGGACGGGATGCAGCCCCTGTTGAGGCATGTGCCCCCGAGCGGGCCCTCCTCCACGACCGCGACCCTCTCGCCCTTCCGGAGCGGCAGGTCCACGATGTTCATGCCCGCACCCGACCCGATGATGATCAAACCGTACTCCTTCATCTCGATCCCGACCTCGAATCGGGTACCGAGGCAATAAACTTCAGCCGCACGGGGCGCCCCGCCGGTCAGGCGCAGACATTGAATAATGGTGGATGCGGTATACGGGCGGTGGTGTAATGGGCAGGCTCGAGCTACCGTTGCCGAAGCTGGGGCGCGGGACGCAGTTCCTCGACTCGTCGGCTGAGCGGATGCAGGACATGATCAGGTCGAAGGTGCCCGAGGAGCACCGGAAGTCGGTCGTGGTCCGGCCGTTCAAGCGCCGGGGTTCGACAGGGCTGTCGGTCGAGTACGACGACAAGGTGGAGGCCCTGGTCCTGGCGGCGATCGAGCAGGCGGAATGAAACCGCGCGCCTACACCGGCTTCTTCTTGTGCACGGGGCACGGATAGCCCAGCTTGCAGTACCTGCACTTCTCCTCCTTCACGGGAGGGATCGTCTTCCTTAGCCGGCCGTACTTCCGCCTGGGCAGAATATCCCGGCCGGAGAACGGCTACACCGTACAAATAACCCTGCGCCCGGGCCCTCACTCGGCCTTGGGCAGCAGCATGTTGAACACGCAACCCTTAGACGGGTCCTTCGGCACGACGTCGGAGACCCACATCTTCCCGCCGTACCGGTCCACGATGCTCTTGGCGGCGGCGAGGCCTATCCCGAAGCCCCCGGCGAGCTCAGACCTCGACTTCTTGGTCATCATGAGCACCTCGACCTTGAGCGGGTCCGGTATCGACCTCTCAGGGTCCGCGACCTTGACCCACCACATGTTCCTGCCGGCCTCCTTCCTGCACTCGGCGGTCACCGACAGCCTCGTCTCCTGTCTCTTGGCGGACCGCGCGGCCGTGGCGAACAGGTTCATGAAGGCGTCCTTCAGCATCGGGTCCGCCGTGACCAGGGCAGGGCCCTGGGGGAGCTCGACGGCCACCTCGAGGGACCGCCCGGGGGACCGAGACCTCGCCTCCGAGACCGCGCTCGCGAGCACCTGGCGCAGGTCCATCCTGCCGAGCGTGTGGAACGAGTTCTCCCTCAGCCTCGCGAGGGTCCTGACCGTGTCGACAAGGAACATGATGTTGTCAACCTGGGAGTAGGTCCTGTCCACCGCCTGGGCCACATCGGGCGGGAGGCCCTCCCTGTGCCTGAGCCCCTCGACATAGGCCATGACAGGGGTGGTGTAGTTCGCGATGTCGTGCGTGAGCAGGTCCATGTGGAGCTGCATCTGGTCCCTCGTGCTCGACACCTCGCTCAGGAGCTTCGCGTTCTCTATCGCGACCGCTGCGTGGTTCGCGAACATGGTGGCGACCTCCAGGTCCTCGTTCGAGAAGGTGTCCGGGGGGTACTTGAGCAGCTCTATCACCCCGAGCACGTCCTTCCTGCCCAGGATGGGCACCGCGAGCATGCGCGAGTGCGTGGCCGGGGTGCCGGGTATGTAGGAACCCCGGTTGTCGGCCTCCGTGTCGAGGATGATCTCCGCCCTCTTGGTCCGGGCGACATGCCCGACATAGCCCTCCTCGGGAGGGAAGTCCAGGTCCCCCATGACCTCGGCCGCGTACGGTCCCGTGGCGTACACGGGGTTTCCGACCTTGCGGCTCCAGTCGAACATGTAGAACGCGAGCTCGTTGCACGGTATGAGCTCGGCCATCTTCTCCGATATTATCCTGTAAATCTCGGAGCTCTCGATCTCCTTCTGTAGGCTCGCAGCCGTCTCTATCAGGGCGCTCTGCGCCCTGGAGCGTATGCTGAGCTTCTCGAACAGCTCCACGTTCTCCATTATCCTGACTATGTTCGCCCCGAAGTCCTCCGCGATGCTGACCTCGTCCGGCGTGAACGGCGTCGGCCCCGATGTGTCCCCGATGAACAGCACGCCCATGACAGTCTCGCCCCTCACGAGAGGGGTGGCGATGCAGTGCTCGAAAGACATCTGGCCCAGGACCTTACGCCTGGCCCCGAGGGACCAGGTCGAGGACACGCAAGTCCTCGATGCGCGCTCCCTGATGGCCTCCGCGGCGAGCGGGAACGATGTGAGGAACATCCTCGAGTCCCGGGATATGGCGACCCCTTTCGCCGAGCAGCCGATGCACATCAGCTCCTCCGAGTCCCTCAGGTACCTGAACACGGCCACGAAGTCAGAGTCGAAGTAGTCCATGGCGTTCCTGCAGAACTTCGCGAACGAGTTCTCGAGGTTCGACCTGTCCCCGGGGGCGCACGAGAGGCATGTGACCAGGACCGACTGCATCTGCGCGTGCTCCTCCATCAGGAGGGCGATCTCCTCGCACCCCACATCGACTATGAACGACGCGACCCTGCGGGCGCCTGTCGTGTTCGCATCCGGCATCTTCTCCAGGACGAGGTCGACCAGTATGCGCCTAAGTATCAGCTGGTTCGCGAGCACGCTGCTGAGCGTGAGGGCCCTGTGGTGCTCTGCGCGTATGTTGCTCCTCAGGACCTCCCGGGCCTTCCTCGACTCCGGCTCCTCGACCCTGTCCAGGAGCGCGAGCAGGTAGGCCCTGAGCCTCTCGGAGCGGACCTGAGGCGCCCCTACGGTCTCAGAGACCCGGGCGAAGGGCACCCTGCTGACCTCGGCCGCCCATTCGGGGACGATGTGCTTGATCTCGTCCCTGATGAGCTTGAGGACCTTGGCGTCCGTGGGCCCGTCGATGATGGGGCCGGGGGTTTGGCGCATCACCATGACAACACCTTCCGGTGGCGCGGCCGGTACGCCTGTAGTATGCCATCTTGGTTTAAAATCGTTCTGTATAGCTGTCGGGTCGTGGTGTCTCCCGGGACCAGTCTTTGGGCACTAGGAGGGGCGGCCCCGGGCAAGGTATGGGGGATGTGCCAGGGTCCCCGGACACTGGTAGCCTTTAGGTGGCTAACACTTATATTTCGGGACCCGATAGCGCCCTGCCGGAGTCGTGAGTCACAATGACAACCCAACACGCTTCGGTGAAGACCCTGCTCCTGACGGGGAAGCAGGTCAAGAAGCTCCTTGACATGAAGGATGTGCTCGACGCGGTCGAGAACGCCTTCAAGCACAAGGGGCTCGGCAAGGTGCAGATGCCCCCGAAAGTCTACCTTTTCTACGAGAAGTTCGACGGGGACCTGCGGACGATGCCCTCGTACGTCGAGGACATGGATGTGTCGGCGGTCAAGATCGTCAACGTCCACCCGCAGAACGCGAAGAACTACGGCATGAGGACCGTGATGGCCCTCCTGGTCCTGATAAACCCGCACACGGGCGCGCCCCTGGCGGTCATGGACGCGACCCATGTCACGGACATGAGGACCGGCGGGGCGAGCGCGATCGCCTCGAAGTACCTCGCGAGGCCGAACCCCAGGGTCGTCGGGATCATAGGCGCTGGGAACCAGGCGAGGACGCAGATGCTCGCGCTCCTGACGCAGTTCGGGGGCTTCGACGAGGTCCGCGTGTTCGACATGTATCCCGAGAAGACCAAGGCGCTCGTCCGGGAATTCAGGAGGCGCTACAAGGACAAGGTCCGGAAGTTCGCCGTGGCGAAGGACGCGAAGGCGGCCGTGGTCGACTCCGACATAGTGGTCACATGCACCTCCTCGAGGGGACCCATAGTCATGGACGAGTGGGTCAAGGACGGCACGCACATCAACTGCATAGGCGCGGACGCCCCGGGCAAGCAGGAGATGGACCCGAGGATACTGAAGCGCGCGCGCCTGGTCATAGACGACTGGGAGCAGGCATCCCACTCGGGCGAGATCAACGTGCCCCTGTCGAAGGGCGAGCTCGTCAAAGAGGACGTGAACGCGGAGATAGGAGAGATCGTCGCCGGCCTGAAACAGGGCAGGGAGAACGACGAGCAGATAACCGTGTTCTGCTCGACCGGGCTCGCGGTCCAGGACGCCCTGACGGCCAAGATCGTGTACGACCACGCTGTCAACCAGAAGGTCGGCAGGTCGATGCAGATCGTGCTCTGACCTGCGGGCGCGTCAAACTCCTCAAAACCCTTACTGTTATTCCATCGTCGCCGAGGTCACAGGGCTGCCCCGCACGAGCGGCACCTCTCGGCGTCCTCGTCGTTCAGAGTGTCGCAGTAGCGGCACTTGATCTTGACCTTCTCCGCCTTCTTCTCGAGCATGGCCATATGCTCCTTCTTCGAGACCCTGATCATGCGGTATCCGGCGAGCATCAGGACCACGCCGACCGCGAGCATCGCGATGCCCGCGACCCATATGCCCATGAAGAACGGCGCGAGCGAGAAGAAGAACAGCATGAACGCGAAGGCCATGCACATCATGGCGAACACCTCGGAGCTGTCGTCCTCAGGCGGTTGGACGGGGGCCGGGGACGCCACCACTTCCTTCCCGCACTTGAGGCAGAACCTCGACTCGTCGGGTATGTCCGAGCTGCACGAAGGGCACTTCACGTTGTTCCCTCGGCGAGGACTATCGTCCGGAGGGTTATATCTCCCCTACCGCGAGGATATCACTCCTGATAACGCCCGGGTCAGGCCGTCCGGGATATCCTTTTAATCCGCCAGGCCATGTACGGCCGATGATCTGCCTAGGCGTCGAGGGGACCGCGCACACCCTCAGCATCGGCGTGGTCGACCAGGACTGCAAGGTCCTCGCCAACTCCGGCAAGATGATAGACGGGTCCAAGGGCGGCATACACCCGCGGGAGGCGGCGAACCACCACGCGGAGAACATGGTGCCCTTGATGCACGACGCGGTCTCGAAGGCGGGCATATCGTACAAGGACATAGGCCTCGTGGCGTTCTCGCAGGGGCCCGGCCTCGGGCCCTGCCTCAGGACGGCGGCCACGGGCGCGCGCGCGCTCGCGCTGACCCTGGGGGTCGACCTCATAGGCGTGAACCACTGCGTCGCGCACCTCGAGATAGGGAGGAAGGTCACGGGCTGCGCCGACCCGACGCTTCTGTACGCCTCCGGGGGCAACACGCAGGTGATCGCGTACTCCGGGGGCAGGTACCGGGTGTTCGGGGAGACCCTGGATGTCGGCATCGGGAACATGATAGACAAGTTCGGCCGTTCGGTCGGGCTGCCGTTCCCCGCGGGGCCGCACCTCGAGAGGCTCGCGAAGGAAGGGTCGGAGCTGATAGACCTGCCCTACAGCGTCAAGGGCATGGATGTGGCGTTCTCGGGGATACTGACCGCGGCGATGCAGCACCACAAGTCGGGCAAGCGGCTCGAGGACCTCTGCTACTCGATACAGGAGACCTGCTTCGCGATGCTCGTCGAGGTCACCGAGAGGGCCATGGCACATGTGGAGAAGGACGAGGTGCTCCTGGGCGGGGGCGTGGTCCAGAACAAGCGTCTCCAGGGCATGGTCAGGACCATGGCCGAGGAGCGCGGGGCGCGGATGTTCGTGCCCCCGGGCTCCCTGTGCGTGGACAACGGCGCCATGATCGCATGGACCGGGCTGGTCATGCACGGCGCGGGCGTCAGGACCAGGCTGGAGGACAGCGGGGTCAGGCAGAGGTACAGGACGGACGAGGTCGACCTGCCCTGGATGAAGTGAGCATCCTATGGACCGGGGGAGAGGGCACACCCGCGCCTGTTCGGGCCATCAATGAATTATACCATGCAGATACGTCTACCCTCGAGGAACTAGGAGGGTTTGGATTTGGTGACCTCAGATGAGACGAAGTTCAAGAAGCTGAAGGATTTCAACCTGGTCATGGGCATCCTGCACATGTTCCAGGGTGTGCTGATGCTCCTGATCGCGGAGAGCAAGGACCTGGGGATCTGGACGACCTTCCAGAGGATGGAGGGCAACCAGATAATCTACGTCAGGGACCAGGTAGGGACCATACCGCTCATACCGATGATCTCTATGTTCCTGTTCGTGTCGGCCATCGCGCACTTCTCGCTCTCGACCTACGCGAACAAGTGGTATGTCGAGAACCTGAAGAAGGGCATGAACCCGGCGAGGTGGCTCGAGTACTCCATAAGCTCGTCCATCATGATCGTCGTCATAGCCGTGCTCGTGGGCATCACGGAACTGGGCACGCTGATACTCATATTCGCCCTGAACGCGACGATGAACCTGTTCGGATGGATGATGGAGCTGCACAACCAGACGACCGGGAAGACCGACTGGACCGCGTACATATTCGGGTGCATAGCCGGGTTCGTCCCGTGGCTGGTCCTGGGCATCTACTTCTTCGGGGCGATACTGGAGAGCGGAGGCAACGTGCCGGACTTCGTGTACGCGATCTTCTTCATACTGGCGGCGTTCTTCAACGTGTTCGCCATAAACATGGTGCTGCAGTACCGGAAGAAGGGCAGGTGGGCGGACTACCTGTACGGCG
>CAZAUI010000018.1:0-4798 GCA_964488505.1 uncultured Thermoplasmata archaeon
GTCCCGAAGTCGTCCGTGAAGAACCCGGTCGGCCTCGTCTGATGGATAACGAAGAACGCTATGACAATGGCCGACCCGACCAGGGCGATCGCCTCCCCGAGGCGTTCTGCGGGGGACATGTCGTCCCTTGCGGCCTCTCTCTCCACCTGCTCCGAGAACCACTTGGACTGGAACACGTTCCTGACCATGCCCATCTCCGCCCGTGGCTGAATCACCCGGCCGGTTCATAAAGATGCTAGGTGGATGCCCGCAGGGCGTCCGCTGACGCTGCTCCACGGCCAGTGCGACAACCCTACCTCATTACCCCGAATCTGTCGAGCGAGTCGACGATGCGGTGCACGAACTCCTCGTACCCGACCTCGACGCCCTGCCGCCTGAAGTACTTCGAGACGGCGGACATCCCGCTGTTCAACGAGTCGGTTGCGCTCGTGAGCGTCATCCACGGGACACCGCCCGTGCGGTCGACCCTCAGCGCCTCGGAGAGGTCTATGAACCACGGCTCGCCCGAGTGGACGAGTATGTTGTAGGGGCTGAGGTCGGTGTGGACGACGCCCGACCTGGCCAAGGCCTCCACCCCGGACATGACCTTCCCCAGGAACCCCTCGGGGTCCTCCAGGGATATGTCGCTCAGCCTGGGCGCGGGGCCGCGGTCGTCCCCGAGATAGCGCATGCTGAACATGTTCTCCACCCTCCGGGCCGGGGCCGGGACCTTCGCCCCGCCCCTCCAGGCCTGGCAGGTCATCTCGTACTCCTTCGCCGCCTTCCAGCCCATGGAGTCGAGCTTGACCGGCCCCCCGCCCTTGTGCGAGGTCCTGTAGAGTCTGTAGCACTTGATCGCTATCGGGGCGCCCTTGTAGCCCCCGAGGTATACATCCGCCTCCTTGCCCGCGCTGATCAGGCCCACGACCTCGGTGGCGAGCCCGGACGAGATGATGGAGTCGACTGCGGACCGGTAGCCCGCCTCGTGCAGGTCGAGCGTGCCGGACTTGATCCGCCAGCGCACGCTGGCGTCCAGATACTCTTGGTTTGGCATTCTCGGATTCCATTCTGTGTGTGTCGGCGTTCGCAGAACAAGCTCACGAAAGCCCGGGAACCCGAATCGGCGCTACTGGGCCCCCGGCGCCGCTGCTAGAACTCTGTCGGACATCATAACCGGGTGCCTCCTGGTCTACACGACCATGCGAGAAAGGACGATGGGAATACATTAACCCTTCCAGCGCGCCAGGCGGGGTGAACGGTTAAATAGTTATGAATCATAATCCATTATCATGCCTCGGCCGAAAAGGTGCCGCAGGGTCTGTTTCGACCCCGACTACAAGGTGTTCAAGCCCCAGGGCATCCCCATGAGCGACCTGTCCAGCATAGAGATGGGCCTGGACGAGCTCGAGGCCTTCAGATTATCGGATCTTGAGAACCTTTCACAGGCGGAGGCGGCCAAGAGGATGGACATCTCCCAGCCCACCTTCAACCGCATACTGTCAGGCGCCAGGGCTAAGGTTGCGAAGGCCCTCACGGAGGGCGTGGCGATCAAGATCGCGCGCAGCTCACCCCACGCCCTGGCACCATCCGCGTCGGCGAGCCCGAAGGTCGGTGGCCGAAGATGAGGTTCGCATCCCTGCTCGTGAGGATACCGGGCAACTGGATCGGCTGCCTCTCCAGCAGCTGCGACCTCTCGGTCAAGATACTCAAGTGCGTCCCCAAGGGCGGCATCGGCGGGCAGAGCATGCTCCAGATAGACGCCGACCCCGGGATGTCCCAGGACGAGCTCGCTGAGCGGATACGGGAGGTGGAGCCCAACTGCACGATCCAGCTGACCGCGGCCGGCCCGGGGAGGCACATAGGCACGATCGAGCTGCAGCAGTGCGCCACGTGCAGGCTCATATCCGATTCCGGGTGCTTCATGGACTCCGCCTCCAACAGGGAGGACGGCATGATGCAGTGGAACGTCATCGCCCCGAACGCGAAGGCCCTGGCGGTCCTCGTGGAGAAGGTGACGGAGCTCGGCTGCACGGTGGAAGTGGAGAAGATATCCGTCCTCAGGACCGCCTCCGAGCTGACGGTCGCCCAGGAGAAGGTGCTCCTGTTGGCCTACGAGCTCGGGTACTACGACATACCGAAGAAGATCACACTCGACAAGCTCGCCAAGAGGCTGGAGATATCGAAGGCCACCCTCGACGTCATGCTGAGGAGGGCCCAGAGGAAGCTCGTGGCCAGCCACGTGGGCGAGGTTTGCTGACCCCGGCGTGGAGCGCCGGGGAATAGGAGACAGGGACGGCGGATCGTATGCGGTCGGACTGCGCACACTGCGAGGACAAGGAATGCTACGACGGTAAGGACTGTTTCGGCATAGCCGACAGGGCGAGGAAGGCGTACGAGGGGTACGAGCTGAAGTCGATGAGGGTCTCCGGCAAGATCGAGGCGGAGCACTACATGAGGAAGACCCGGCTCGAGGAGCTCATCCTGTACGCGAAGGAGATGGGGATGACCAAGCTCGGGATAGCCTTCTGCGTCGGCCTGTCTCACGAGGCCAGGGTGACGGCGGACATACTCGCCAAGAACGGCTTCGAGGTGAGCTCCGCCTGCTGCAAGATGTGCGGCATAGACAAGACCGAGCTCGGCGTGGTCAAGCTGCACGAAGACAAGGAGGACGAGGCGATATGCAACCCAATCGGCCAGGCGATGTGCCTCGCCGACTGCGGGACCGAGATGAACATGATCGTCGGGCTCTGCGTGGGGCACGACATGCTCTTCACGAAGCACTCGAAGGCCCCCGTGACGACGTTCATCGTCAAGGACCGGGTGCTCGCGCACAACCCCGCGGGAGCCATATACAGCCGGTACTACAAGGAGACGAAGTTCGGCCTGCCGCCGGGATGACGGGCGTCGCACGGCTAACCTGTTCGCCGTACCGGGCTTCAACCTGGAACGCCAAGGGATGGACAGAGGCATCAGGATGGCCAAGAAGAAGGATTACTCGAAGAAGTCGTTCCTCATAGTCGGGACGCACGGAGATGAGAACCTGGAGAAGGCGACCATGGTGTTCGCCTGCGCCGGCGCGTCGACCGCGCTGGGCATCAAGACCAAGGTGTTCCTCACGATGAACGGTGTCAAGCTCGCCCAGAAGGGATACGCTGAGAAGCTGAAGCCCGTCGAGGGCATGGCACCCGTGCACCAGATGAGGGACGCGTTCCTCCAGAGCGGCGGCAAGATACAGGTCTGCATACCCTGCCTCGAGGCCAGGGGGATCGACAAGAAGCAGTTCATCGACGGGGTCGAGTTCGTGAACCTCATGGACTTCTCCGCCGAGGCCGTGGACGCGGACAGGGTATTCACCTGCTGATTTGACGGAAGGTGTCCGAAACATGAACGCATTCACTGGCAAGCAGAACGCCCCGTCCAAGGGACCGCCCGCCAGCACGGCGGCGGAGAACCTGAAGGGCGTGAAGCACAAGATCATAATCATGAGCGGCAAGGGAGGGGTCGGCAAGTCCACGGTGGCCGTCAACCTCGCCGCGTCGCTCGCGAAGAAGGGCAAGAAGGTCGGGCTGCTCGACGCCGACATGCACGGTCCGAGCGTACCCAAGCTGCTCGGCATACCGAACCTGCCCCTGAGCGTGGACGCGAAGGGCAAGATCATCCCGTTCCTGGTCCCGCCGTCGATCAAGGTCGTCTCGATAGCGTTCCTGCTCAGCGACAGGGACACCCCGGTGATTTGGAGGGGGCCCGTCAAGATGGGCGCGATCAAGCAGTTCCTCGAGGAGGTAGAGTGGGGGGAGCTGGACTATCTACTGGTCGACCTGCCCCCAGGCACCGGTGACGAACCCCTGAGCACAGCGCAGCTCGTGCCCTCCCCGGACGGCGCGGTCATAGTCACGACGCCGCAGGACGTCGCCCTGCTGAGCGTCAGGAAATCCATCAACTTCGTGAAGGCCGTCGGGCTACGACCCATCGGGCTCGTCGAGAACATGTACGGGCTCACCTGCCCTCACTGCGGCAAGGAGATCCAGATGTTCGAGGACGGAGGCGTAGGCAAGGCGACCACCGACCTGGGCATACCGCTCCTGGGCAAGCTGCCCATGAGCCCCGCCATCGCGAAGAGCGGGGACGACGGCAAGCCGTTCGCGGCAGGGTCCGACAAGGCCGCGAAGGCGTTCGACGAGATCACGCGCAAGATAATGGAGGCAGTCGAAGGAACGGGTGGCTGACCCGATGGAGTCCGGGGCGAGGAAGTTCGAGTGCTTCGAATGCGGGCGCAAGTGGGACGAGCCGTACGGAACCGGCAGGCCCTTATCGTGCCCCGCATGCGGGAGCAAGGACATCCACAGGGCGCCGGAGGACAGGGCCAGGAGGGGCGCCCGGACAGGGTGCATCCAGGCCAGGATGGGCGGACGAGGAGGCAGGAGGAATGGCTGAGGAGAAGGGCTCTCAGGACGGGAGCGAGTTGGAGTTCGGCTCCAAGAAGTGCATATGCCCCAAGTGTGGGACCGAGTTGCCCCACGCGTTCAGAGGGGTGCCGTGCAGCAAGACGAAGTGTCCCAAGTGCGGCTCGCAGATGAAGGGCACCCAGTGCGGAGAATGATCGCATGTCTACGACATCGGATGTGAAGGACGGTTTGAGAGTGCGCGTGGCAGTGAGCTCCACGGGCGAGTCGCTCGATTCGCCGGTCGACCCCAGGTTCGGCAGATGTTCATACTTCGTGGTCTTCGAAGAGGACGGGAAGCACCGGGTGGTCAGGAACTCTGGCCAGGCCCAGGGGAACGGGGCGGGCATACAGGCCGCGCAGCAGATGATAGACCT
>CAZAUI010000018.1:4898-26815 GCA_964488505.1 uncultured Thermoplasmata archaeon
GCCAGGCCCAGGGGAACGGGGCGGGCATACAGGCCGCGCAGCAGATGATAGACCTCGGGGTAGGCGCCGTTGTGACTGGCGACGTCGGCCCGAACGCGTTCAGGGTGCTGGCCGCCGGAGGCGTCAGGATGTTCGTCGGCTCGAGAGGCACGGTCGAGTCGGCCATGGAATCCTACCGGAGCGGAGGGCTAAGGGAGACCGCGGCCTCGACCTCGCCGGGCCACCACGGGCAGGGGCCGCACGGCCAAGGCCCGAGATGAAGGTAAATGGTACGATGAGCGAGAAGGACAGGCCCTCGGAGCTCGACGAACTCGTCGAGAACATCGTGACCGCCATGGAGGCTGAGGACTCGAAGATATACTCCAAGGAGGTCATCGCTGAGTTCCGGGACCCGGCGAACGTCGGGCCCATGGACGACGCGGACGGGAACGGAGTCGCGGACGGCCTGTGCATGGACTCGATGCACATGTGGGTCAAGCTCGAGGGCGGGAAGGTGTCGCGGTGCACATTCTACACGGACGGGTGCGGCGCCACCATCGCCTGCGGCAGCAGACTCACGAAGATGGTGACTGGGCGCACGGCCGAGGAGGCGATGGCGATCACCCCGGAGGACCTGACCAGGTCGCTCGGGGGCCTGCCGGAGGAGCACGTGCACTGCGCGAGCCTCTCGGTGATCGCCTTCAGGAACGCCGTGCGGAACGCCGCCGGAAAGGAGGAGGTTCGTTGAAGCTCCTCAGGTTCAAGTGCGGGGACTGCGGGCTGGAGATGGCTCTCCCGGAGAAGCCGGAGAAGTGTTTCTGCTGCGGCTCCTCGAACATCACGAGAGAGGGCTGGAGACTCCGGTTCAAGGACGAGAAGTGAGCACGATCGATATCTGTTGACTAAGGAGTGAGAAGGATGAAGCTTTGTGTACCGACGATGGAGAAGGGAGGGTTCGACGACCTCGTGTGTGAGCACTTCGGCCGGGCGCCGACGTTCACCGTGATAGACCTGGACAACAACCAGGTCCAGGTCGTCGCGAACAGGAGCGAGCACATGGGAGGACTGGGCAAGCCCCCGGAGCATATAGCGAAGACCGGCGCGAAGGTCCTGATATGCTCAGGGCTGGGTCCGAAGGCGATCGACATGCTGCAGTCATTCGGGGTCCAGGTGTTCGTAGGTGCCTCCGGGACTGTCAAGGACGCAGTGCAGATGTGGCGGGACGGCAAGCTGCAGGCCGCCTCGCACGACGTCGCCTGCAAGGAACATCAGCACTGAGGGACCGGGAACGGGGCGATAATACGAGGATAGCGATAGCCAGCGGCAAGGGCGGGACGGGCAAGACCCTCGTGGCGACCAACCTGGCCGCGGTCACGAAGGGCGCGGTCCTGGTGGACCTGGACGTCGAGGAGCCGAACTGCTACATATTCGCCAAGCCGAAGTCCGAGCACTTGGAGCAGGTCTTCAGGCCCGTGCCTTCGGTCGACGCGTCCAAGTGCACCCTGTGCGGCAACTGCAAGAAGGTCTGCGAGTTCCACGCCATAGCCGTGCTCCCGAAAGAGGTCATGGTCTTCGACGAACTGTGTCATGGCTGCGGCGCGTGCGTCATGTTCTGCCCCGAGGAAGCCATCACGGAGAAGGACCACTTCACAGGCGAGATAATCAGGACGGAGGGCGGGATACTCGACCTGACCTACGGCCGGCTCAAGGTGGGCGAGGCAGCGGCGACGCCGCTCATCAGGAAGGTGAAGAAGGCCGCGCCTGAGGCGGAGATAGTGATCATGGACTGCCCGCCAGGCACTGCGTGCACGGCTGTCGAGAGCATCAAAGGCTCCGACGCCTGCGTCCTCGTCACAGAGCCGACCCCGTTCGGCATGCACGACCTCAAGCTCGCCCTCGAGGTCGCCAGGAAGCTCAAGGTCCCGGCAGCGGTGTTCATCAACAAGCACGGGCTCCCGGGGCCCAACATCGAGGAGTTCTGCGTCGAGCGCAAGATACCGGTCGTAGGGAAGCTGCCGATCGACCGATGGATAGCTGAGACTTACTCGAGGGGAGACCTCATCGCGGACGACCTGAGGTTCCACACGACCTTCGCAAGACTGAGGGACTGGGCACTCTCGGAGGGGAAGCGATGAAGGAGATCGTCATAGTCAGCGGGAAGGGCGGGACCGGGAAGACGACCCTCCTGGCATACCTCGCATCCGTCATCGACAACGCCGTCACGGCGGACTGCGACGTCGACGCGCCGAACCTACACCTGCTCCTGAAACCCGAGATACTGCACAGGGAAGGGTTCGTCGGGATGAAGGTCGCGACGATCATCGGCTCGAAGTGCACGAACTGCGGGAAGTGCGTCCCGCTCTGTAGGTTCGGAGCCATCAAATGCATCGGGAACCACGAGATCAAGAAGGTCGCGATAGACGAAGGGGCCTGCGAGGGATGCGCCGTATGCTGCCGCGTATGCCCGAGCAAGGCGATCAAGATGGTCGACAAGAGGGTCGGCGAGTGGTTCGTCTCGCAGACCGCCTACGGGAAGATGGTCCACGCGCTGCTCGAGCCGGGCGAGGACAACTCCGGGAAGCTCGTCTCCATGGTGAAGCAGAAGGCCCGGATGATCGCAAAGGAAGAGGGAGCGGATACGATACTGGTCGACGGTCCGCCGGGGATAGGCTGTCCGGTCATCTCATCTCTGTCGGGCGCGAACATAGCGGTGATAGTCACGGAGCCGACCGAATCCGGGTTCAGCGACGCGAAGAGGATCCTGGACCTCGCGAAGGGCTTCGGGCTCACGACGGCCCTGGTGACGAACAAGGCCGACATCAACCTGGGCCTAACAGAGCGGATAGAGGAGCACGCCGCCGCGGCCGGGGCGTATGTGATCGGCAGGATACCTTACGACGAGGCCCTGGCCAGGACCATGGCGCAGGGGATAGCGGCGGGGGCGGGCACGCCGAGCCCTGCGACGATGGCGATGGACGAGATACGCGGGAAGATACTCGGGCTCTGCAAGTGACGCCGACCTCGTCAGGGGTCAGTCTTATCCCTGCATTCGGCTCTACACCCGTCGGGGAGACCATGAGGTTCGATTTCGAGACATGGCTCGTGCAGAACTACGGCATCAAGGCGCAGGACCTGACTGAGGAGGAGCTCGCCCTCGCAAAGGAGGAGTACGTCGAGGAGTACCCGCCCGTGGGCGAAGGGGAGATCAAGCTGAAGACATACCCCTTCAAGAGGTATCTGGACGCTAAGAAGTGAACCGGCCCGCCGACGGCAGCAAAGTATATAATTTAGGTCAGCCTAACTCCTGTCCGATGGTCACCGAGATAGCGGAACAGTACCTCAAGGTCGTCTACAACCTCACGGAGGAGGGAGGGGTCGCCAAGACCTCGGACATCGCCAAGGCGATGGGCGTCGCACCTGCCTCGGTGACGGAGATGATGCAGAAGCTCTCGAAGCAGGGATACCTGAGGCACGAACGGTACCATGGTGTCACCCTCAAGCCCAAGGGGCTGAAGATCGCCAGGCAGGTCACGAGGAAGCACAGGCTCCTCGAGCGGTTCTTGAACGACCTGTGCGGCATCAGGGGGAAGGCCCGGCACGACCAGGCCTGCATGATGGAGCACGTGCTGACCGACGACGCCGAGAGGCAGCTGTGCAGGATGCTGAACCGCCCGTCCGAGTGCCCTCACGGGAAGGTCATCCCGAAGTGCGAGCGCGGGATCGCGTGCGAGAAATGCACCCACGAGACCGTGCGGCTGGTCGACCTCGGCGAAGGCGACGTCGGCAAGGTGTCGCACCTCGCGTCCAAGGACAAGGAGGAGCTGTGCCGCATACTCGCGATGGGGTTCGTCCCTGGGAGCGAGGTCAGGATAGAGAAGAAGGTCCCCATGGGGGGGCCGATAATCGTCTCCCTGAAAGGCACCAAGATAGCCCTTGCGAGGGAGATCGGGAGCGCCCTGCACATGGTCAGGGCATGAGAGGGGTGTCGAATGGAGATCGCCCTGGCAGGGAACCCGAACGTGGGCAAGAGCGCCCTGTTCAGCAGGCTCACAGGGGTCGGGGTCATAAGCTCCAACTATCCTGGGACCACCGTCGAGTTCTTCGAGGGTCGGGCCAAGTTCATGGGCTCGACCATAACGGTCATCGACCTGCCCGGGACATACTCGCTCGCAGGGAACACCGACGATGAGAGGGTTGCCACGAACCTGCTTTTCGAAAGACGACCGGGCACGGTCATAGCCGTCCTGGACACGACCAGGTTGGAGAGGAACCTCGTGCTCCTCTTCGAGCTGATAGAGTCCGGATACCACGTCGTCGCCTCGCTGAACATGTTCGACGTCATGCGCAAGAGCGGCCGCGACGTGGATGTCGCGAGGCTCGAACGCATACTCATGATACCCGCGATACCCACGGTGGCCACCAAGGGCGAGGGCATAGACTCGCTCCTGTTCACCTCGGTCCAGCTCAGGGGTAAGAGCAAGTTCAAGGTCAGGTATGATTCGCACATCGAAGGCATGATACACAAGCTCTCAGGCATGCTCAGGCAAGAGGACTGGCCCATGCCGCTGAGGGCCGTCTCCCTGAGGCTCCTGACAGGGGACAAGAGAGTCGTCGAGAAGGCTGACCCTGTCGCCGTCAAGGCCTCGGAGACGATGAGGAGCGATTTCATGAAGGATCACGGCGAGGACATCGTCGTGCACATAGAGAGGGACAGGTTCGGCGAGGCTGGCCGGATAGCCAACGAGGTCATCGGGGAGTCCGGCAGTGGAGAGAGGAAGGAGGGGCTCCTGTCCGACCTCACGCTCAGACCGGCCTCCGGGATACCCATACTCGTCGCGGTCCTTGCCGCCGTCTTCCTGGTCCTGGTCTTCGTGGGCGGAGCGCTCGAGGGGCTCCTGGTGAGTGCGTACACAGATACAGTCCGGGGCCCGTTCGACGACTTCAAGGACGGCCTGTCGAGCGAACTCGCCAGAGGCGCCGCGGAGGGCGTGTACCTCAGCGTCGAGGCCATGCTCGCGCTGGTGATACCGTACATCCTCGTCTTCTACCTCATGCTCGCGCTGCTCGAGGACACCGGATACCTGGTAAGGGTCGTGTCCCTCCTGGACGGCGTGATGCACAGGCTGGGGCTGCACGGCAGGGCGGTCATACCGATGGTCGTAGGGTTCGGGTGCAACGTGCCCGCGATACTGGCCACCAGGGCGATGGGGTCGAAGAGGGAGAGGCTCATACTCGCGACCTTGATCACCATCGCCGTGCCGTGCTCCGCGCAGACCGCGATCATCATAGGCACGGTGGGCAACTACGCGGGGGTCACGTGGGCGCTCTCGATATACCTCGTGCTCGGCGCCACCCTGGTCCTCCTCGGCTTCGTCCTCCACAAGACCATCAAGTTCGAGCCGACCGGGCTCTTCGTGGAGATACCGGACCTCCGCATCCCGTCGGCCGCCGAGGTCCTCAAGAAGACCTACCTCAGGATCAAGGAGTTCCTCACGATCGCGTTCCCTCTCCTGCTGGCTGGCAGCATAGCGCTCGAGATGCTCATGGCAGAGGGGATCCTGCAGCAGCTCATCGCGCCCTCCGAAGGCTTCATGATGGTCGTCCTGGGCCTGCCCGGCGTGACCGTGGTCGCGCTCATCTTCGGCATACTGAGGAAGGAGATGGCGCTCCAGATGCTGATGGTCCTGTTCGGCACGAGCAACCTCGCGCTCCACCTATCGCCTGAACAGATGTTCACCTTCGCGCTCGTGATGGCCGTGTTCATGCCGTGCCTCGCGGCGTTCGCGGTGATGCTCAAGGAGTTCGGCGTCAAGAGCACGGCCCTCGTCACCGCAGGATCCATCACGCTCGCTATCATCATGGGCGCGGCCTCGAAGGTGTTGCTCAACCTATGAGGTCACCTGACGAAGAACGAGGAGTCCTCGTCAGGGTGTATCTGCGACGGCACGTTGACCGATCCGCGATAGTCCTCGCTGGTCCTTCGCATCACGGGCTCCGTGCCGTCGCGTAGGAGGACGTATTGTGACCTCGCACCCGTCACTATGAGCAGTATCTTGACCTTGCCCTCCATGGCCTTCTCCAGGGAGCAACCCCATATCAGGCGGCCGTCCGGCCGCAGCTTGCTGGATATGATCTCCGCCGCCTTGGCCGCCTCTTCTATCGTCATGTCGGGGCCGCCCACTACCCTCACCAAGGCGCCCTTGGCGTCCCTGAGGTCTATCCTGCCGAGCAGCGGGGACGTGAGGGACTCCTCCACGGCCTCCTCCATCCGCTCCATGGGCGCGCCCTCGGACTCGCCCACGCCGATCAGGGAAACGCCGCCTTCGTCCAGTATCGTCCGCAGGTCGGCGTAGTCCACGTTGACCAGGCCGGCCCGGGTCAGCATCTCCGTGAGCCCGCATATGGTCTGGAGCAGGAGCTCGTCCGCGACTTTGAACGCCGCCTGGACAGGCAGGTTCGGGACCAGCTCGAGGAGCGTGTCATTGGGTATGACTATAGTGGTGTCGCACACCTTGGCCAGGCGGGACAGGCCGGCGGTCGCGTTCTCCATGCGCATCTCGCCCTCGGACTTGAACGGGAGTGTGACCACGCCGACGGTCAGGGCCTTCGCCTCCCTGGCCAACCGTGACACCACGAACGAGCTGCTCGTGCCCGTGCCCCCGCCCATCCCGGCGGTCACGAAGACTATCTGCGAGCCCTTCACGAAATCCTTGAGGTCGAGCTCGTTCTCCATCGCCGCCCGCTCGCCGACCTCCGGCTGCGCCCCGGCACCCAACCCCCTGGTGAGTGTCTTGCCTATCAGCATCTTCCTGCTGGCCTTCACGGACAGGAGGTGCTTCGCGTCGGTGTTGATGGCCAGGGTCTGTACGCCGGACACGCCCTGCTCGAAGAACCTGTTCACCGTGTTGGAGCCAGCCCCTCCGCAGCCGACGAGTTTTATGCACACGTTGAGGCCGTCGGCGATCCTCTCGATCTCCTGGTCCTCTGCGGATCGCTCAGGCTCCTTCTGCGGCTCTGTCACATTCCCGACGGCGGCCTGGGAACCCAGGGCACCCTCGATTATACTCCGCGGCATCGTGCATCCCCGATACTACACTTGGGGCGCACGGCTATATAACACTGTAGATGAGGAAATGGCGTCACGCCCGCACGCTCCGCTGCGCACGCACCCGCGGACGCGCGCCAGCCGTGCGCCTCAGAGGAGAATGCCGATGAAGAGCGGGCCGAGCGCGACAAGGGCCCCGAGGCGGATCAGGTCGGACACCACGCCCACCTTCACCATCGTCCATATCTTCACGTAGCCCGAGCTGTACACGATCGCCATGGGCGGGGTCGTGGACGGTATGGCGCTCGATATCGAACACGCCAGGCCCGCGCCTATGATCGGGGCGAGAATCTCCGGACCCGTCAGGCCGGCGCCGATCGCCAGCGTGGCGGCGATTGGACATGATATCAGGGCCGCAGCCGTGTTGGACGCGGCGTACGTTAGAGCGAAGCCGAGCAGGCAGGACATGGCGTATATCGCCCATGCGCTCGGGTCGTCGCCCATTGCAGAGGCGACGCCGTCCGCGAGCCAGGTCGCGAACCCGCTGTCCGCCAACCCTATCCCAAGCGCGATGCCGCCGCCGAAGAGGAAGACGACGTTCCAATCGATGCCTTTTGCGAGCTCGTCCCACCTCAGGACGGGCTCCCCCCTCACCCGGATGAGTCCGGCCAGGAGTATCACGAGGACTGCAGGCATCGCCTCCGGCATCACGACCGACAGGTCCTCGGACAGGCCCTGGAGGCCGGGGGAATAGTGAGCCGCGACCTTGACCGCGGACGGGAATATCCACAGCGAAACCGCGAGCACCAGCATGGCCGCGACGACCTTCTCCCCCCTGCTGAACCGGCCGAGCTGCTTAGACACCGCGATCATCTTGGACTTGTCAGCGGCGACGGACTTCTCATCCGGCTTGATCACCTTGAAGACGACGACCCAGGTCACGAACAGGCCTATGATCGCGTGCGGGGTGCCGACTATCAGCCAGTCGAGGAAGGTGAGGTCGACCGCCGCGTACTCGAGCGCCGTGCTCTTCGCTATGAGGTTGGGCGGCGTGCTGATCAGAAGGAGCATGGCCCCCGCCGTGGCCGCCTGCGCGAGCACGAGCATGCACGCCTCGCTGTAACGGCCGCCGGACTTGACCCCGGCCATGGACAGATAGGCTATCAGGAAGGGGAACACGACCGCGGTCGACGCGGTTATGGAGCCCGTGAGAGTCAGTATGAACACCGGCAGTGCAGCCACGAAGAACGCCGCGATCATGGGGTTGCTGCCCTTGTACAACAGCCCTAGCCGGATGGCTATCCTCCGGTCCAGCTCCCACTTCCGGAACGCGGCGGCGAGCACGAACCCCGCCATGAATATCCAGATGATGGGGTCGGTGAAGGCCGTGAGGGATGTCTTCCATGTGACTATCCTGGACATCGAGAAGACTATCGCCGGGATCAGGGCGGCGATCCCGAGCGGGACGCATTCCGTCACCCACCACACGAGGACCCACAGGAGCGTCCCGAGGGCGATCTGCGGGGCGCGGAGCGTCATGTCTGAGTCCGTCCCAGAGTTCATGTCGGAGACTACCTCGGCCATCGAGTCCGGGACCGGCATCAGCGCCAGGATCAGGAACAGGACTGGCCCTAGCACCAGCCCGATCCTGCGCTTGTCGAACAGCTTGCCGATCTCGTGGACCTTGGAGTGCTTGCTCTTGGGGTCCCCCCTGTGTATCATCATATGATCTGGCATGTCCCGCTTCATCCGTGAGCCCCTCAGATGCTGTCTCGTGTGGTCCTCAGAAACACCATGTGGTACTTGAAATTTCACCGCTGACAGGGGTGTTGCGTCCCGAGTTCTGACGAAAAACCGTGTCGGGAAAACGCTTGTCGTACCAAGGCGTCTTCAGAAATGTATGGAGCCACTGGAGGGAATCGAACCCTCGACCTACGCCTTACCAAGGCGTCGCTATACCTCTAAGCCACAGTGGCATCCTGCTAGGTCGCAAGTCATCTTGCCTTGCGTATTAAAAGGTTGTTGAGGGCTTTGGCGCGCCAGCAGTGCCCCCGGGGGCCGAGTCGCATCATTTATTACCGTACCTGGGCATCAGTCGGGCATCATGAAGGAGGCGTTGAGCAGCTTCGATGTGATGGCCGTGGTCACGGAGCTCCGGCAGCGGACAGGCTGGCACATCGACAAGGTGTATCACCCCCGTTGGGACCACCTCATCCTGTCCGTAAGAGGGGCAGGGGAGGGCAAGGAGTTCCTTCATTTCCAGGTGGGCAAGTGGCTCTACATATCGAAGAAGTCCCGGGACATGCCCCAGCAGCCCTCCGATTTCGCGATGATGCTCAGGAAGAGGGTCTCGAACGCCCGCATAGCGGACGTGAGACAGCAGGGGTTCGACAGGGTCGTGGTGCTCACGCTCGAGAAGGAGGAGACCTACGAACTCGTCCTCGAGCTCTTCGCCGAGGGTAACGTGGTGCTCGTGAAGGACGGGACCATCGTGCAGCCGCTCACGAGCCACACATGGAAGCACAGGGACGTCAAGGCGAAGAGGCCTTTCGTCTACGCGCCGCCCGTGCCGGACCCGGGGAGGATGGACGTCCCCGGCCTGGTGGAGATATTGGGGTCGTCCGACGCGGACCTCGTCCGCACCCTGGCGACGAAGCTGAACATCGGCGGGAGGTACAGCGAGGAGCTGTGCGCCCGGACGAAGCTGCCGCCGGGCGCGAAGGCCTCTGAACTGGACGAATCGCAGGCCGCCGCCATCCTGGATGCCATCAGAGCGATGACCGCCGAGGCGACGGGTTCGAGGAAAGGGTTCCTCGTATCCAGGGCCGGGGTCCCGGACGACGTCGTGCCCATCACGATGACGACCTACGCCGGCCTCGAGGTCCAGGAGTTCGGCTCGTTCTCGGAGGCGATCGAGGAATACGCGTCCAAGAAGCCCGCCACCAAGAAGGAGAAGCCGAAGGAGGGCGCGAAGGAGTTCGAGAAGCTGAAGAGGCGCGTCGCCCAGCAGGAGGCCGCGGTGTTCAAGCTCCAGGACGAGGCGAGGGCGGCTCAGATCGCCGGGGACGCGCTGTTCGCAGTGTACTCCGAGGTGAGCAAGGCCATCTCGGACGCGAGGAGGATGGCCGAGGCACACGAGGCCATGGACGACCTTCCGGGATTCGTCGGTTACGACCCCGCCAAGGCGCTCCTGAGAGTGCGTTTGGGCGACCACGAATACGTGCTGGACGTCAAAGGCACCGTCGAGTCGAACGCCCAGAGGTATTACGAGGAGGCCAAGAAGGCGAGGAGGAAGCTCGAGGGCGTCCTCAGAGTGGTGGACGACTCGCGCGCGGATGTTGACGGGATCCTGCGCAAAGAGGCTGAGAAGCGCGAGCGGAAGGTCCTCAAGCCGACCAAGCGGTTCTGGTTCGAGAAGTACAGATGGTTCATCTCGAGCGAGGGGGCGGTCGTGCTCGGCGGGAAGGACGCCAAGAGCAACGACATGCTCGTGAAGAAGCACCTGGACGCAGGGGACAGGTACGCACACGCCGACATGCACGGTGCGCCCAGCATCGTCGTGAAGATGAGGGAAGGAGTCACCGAGACGACCCTGCGCGAGGCGTGCGAGTTCGCCGTCGCGACATCGAAGGCCTGGAACGCCAAGATAGGCTCCGCGAGCGGATACTGGGTGCTCCCGGAACAGGTCAGCAAGACCCCGCAGAGCGGGGAGTTCCTGGCGAAGGGCGCGTTCGTCATCAGGGGGAAGAGGAACTACTCCGACAAGCTCTCCATCAAGCTCGGGATAGGCGAGGTGGAGCACGAAGGCGAGCGGAAGGTCATGTGCGGCCCCGAATCCGCGGTCAGGGCCGCCTCGAAGAGGTTCGCCGTCCTGAGGCCGGGCGCCTTGGGCAAGGACTCCTTCGCGAAGGTGCTCGCCGAGGAGCTCAAGGTCCCGATCGAGGAGGTCCAGAGCGTGATGCCTCCGGGCGATGTGGACATAGTCGAGAAGGTCGGCCTGGGGCTGAAAGGCCTCAGTCCTTGACCAGGGCCCGCAGAGCCTTCAGTTCCTGCTTGTAACGCTTCTCCCCTTCGGGGGTCTCGAGCACCATCGGGATGTCATCCCACCTGTCGTCGTTCATGAAGTGCTCGAAGCATTCCAGGCCGAGGTAGCCCTCGCCTATCTGCTCGTGCCTGTCCAGATGGGAGCCCTGTTTCCCCTTGGAGTCGTTCAGGTGCATCGCCTTCATCCTCTCGGCCCCGAGGACCTCCTCGAAGGCCTCGAAGGTCTTCTCGTAACCTGTCCTCGTCTTGACATCGTAGCCTGCTGCATACGCGTGGCACGTGTCGAAGCACACCCCGGCGTTCTTCTGGTCGTCGAGCAGGTACAGGACCTTCGCCAGCTGCTCGAACGAGTGCCCGAGGACCGTGCCCTGGCCCGCCGTGTTCTCGAGCACGAAACAGACGTCCCCCGAGCCCGCCTCCGTCCTGACCCAGTTGAGGGAGTCCACGATGCGTTTCAGGCCCGCCTGTTCGCCCGCGCCCATGTGCGCCCCCGGATGGAATATCAGGTTCCTGACCCCGAGGTGCTCAGCGCGCACGACCTCGTCCAAGAACGCCTCGCGCGACCTCTTCAGGAGCGACTTGTCCGGGCTGGCCAGGTTGATCAGGTACGAGTCGTGTATCACGGTCTCCTTGACGCCGTGCACGCCCATGTTCACCTTGTACTGCTCAGCGTCGTCCAGGTCGAGGGGTTTGGACTGCCACTGCATCTGGTTCTTCGAGAATATCTGCATGCAGTCGCATGTGACGGCGCGGGCGCGCTCAGGGGCGTTCCTGACGCCGCCAGATACAGAGATGTGACCGCCTAGCACCTTCATCCGGAGACCCTGGAGGTTATCCCGTTCCGGATAGATAATCAATCCTGGAGGTCCATCGTGAACAGGTAGCTGCCGTTCACTATGGATGACTTCGGGGGCACGCCGGCCTTGTGCATGAGGGCTATCATGGCGACGTTGTCCCTCAGCACCTCCGCGGTGAGCCCGCGTATACGCTTCGCGCGGGCGATCTTCACGAGCTCCTTCATCAGATAGGTCCCGATCCCGCGCCCCTGCCAGTCGTCCGCGACCAGGAACGCGATCTCTGCCCTCTTGGTCGACGGGTTCATGTGGTAGCTCCCGACGCCCACCATCTTCTGCTTCGGCCGCTTGCCGTGCAGGACTATGAGGGACATCTCGTCCTGGTAGTCGATAACGCAGAACTCCTGGAGCCTCCTGTGGGGCATCGACTTCAGCATGCTGAAGAACCTGTTTATGATGGTCTGGTCGCTCAGGTCGTAGAACATGTCGCTGAGCAGCTCCTCGTCCGTGGGAGCGATCGGGCGCACCACGAGCTTCGTCCCGTCCTTCTCGACCATCGTGCTCTCGAACTCCTCAGGGTAGACCGTGGTCGCAGGCGAGAGCTTCTGGTCGTCGTAGATGTAGCGGAGCTTCTTGGCCTCGTCGAGCAGCCCCTGGCGGAACTTCGGGTGGGCGATGTTGATCAGTGCCATGGCCCTCTCGCGGATGTTCTTCCCGTGGAGGTATGCCGCCCCGTACTCCGTGACGACGTAGTGCACGTCGCCCCTGGTCGTGACGACGCCCGCGCCCTCCTTGAGGTTGACCGAAATCCTGGATACGGTCTCGTCCTTGGCCGTCGATGGCAGCGCGATGATAGGTTTCCCTCCCTTCGAGCGGGCGGAACCCCTTACGAAATCCACCTGGCCGCCTATGCCGGAGTAGAACATCGGGCCGAGCGAGTCGGCGCAGACCTGGCCCGTGAGGTCGACCTCTATCGCGGAGTTGATCGCAATCATCTTGTCGTTCTGGGCGATGTTGAACGGGTCGTTCGTGTACTCGGTCGGGTGGAACTCTATCGCAGGGTTGTCGTCCACGAACTCGTACAGTTCCTTGCTGCCCATGCAGAACGACGCTATCGTCTTGCCCGGGTGGATGGTCTTCTTCGAGTTGTTGATGACGCCCTTCTGAGCGAGCTCCATCAGGCCGTCCGAGAACATCTCGGTGTGCACACCCAGGTCCTTCTTGTCAGTGAGATAGTACAGCACCGAGTCGGGGATGGTCCCTATGCCCATCTGCATCGTGGAGCCGTCCTCGATCAGCTCGGCGATGTTCTTCCCTATCCTCTTCGCGATATCGTCCGCCCTGTCCCTCTTCGCGCAGAGCAGCGGTTCGTTGACCGGGACCGCGATGTCGATGTCCTCCATGTTGATGAAGCAGTCCCCGAGCGCCCTCGGCATGTTCGGGTTTATCTCCGCGATGACCTTCGTAGCAGACTCCGCGCCCGACTTCACGACATCCGTCGACACGCCGTAGCTGCAGAAACCGTGCTTGTCGGGCAGCGAGACCTGTATGAGCGCGACGTCTATCGGGGTCTGGCCGGTCCTGAACAGGGCAGGTATCTCGGACAGGAACACGGGCGTGTAGTCCGCCCTGCCCTCCGCGACGGCCTTCCTCGTGTTCGCGCCTATGAAGAACGCGTTGTGCCTGAACTGGTCCGTGAACTTCTCCTCGGTGTACGGGGCCACGCCCAGGGTCATGATGTGCATGATCCTCGTGTCCGCGAGCCTGCCCGCGCTCTCGATCAGGGATTTGACGAGCGTCTGAGGCTCGGCGGCCCCGGAGCCGATGAAAACCTTGTCTCCCCTGCGGATGGTAGAGACCGCCTGAGCAGGGGTGCGGATCTTGCTGCGGTACCTCTCATGCCAATCGGACATCACGTACGGCTTGTCCGGGACGGAGTCCATGGCCTTCTTCTTGCCCTTCGATTCGACGTCCTTGTCTGCCATCTGGTACCGCTCCAAAGACCGCATCCCGAATAATAACGGTTTCGACGGTACCGCTACTTGAATAGACGATTACGAGCCATTTTCGGAAGTCCACCAGCTCATATGCTCAAAGGGACTCGACGATGTCCCTCATCGCCTGCAGCTCCTTGCCTATGCGGACTATGACCCCGGTCCCGTCGCCCAGGTCGAGTCCGGGGTGCTTCACGGTGAACCTGTCGAAGACCTCGGCGGGGAACATCTGGTGCAGCTCCCTGATGAAAGCATCCCTGTCCTTGGAGACCGACTCGAACACTGGCCTGTAAAGCGGCGCCAACTCTATCTCGCCCTCGAGCCACGCGTCGAACTCGTCCCTCTCGAGCAGCTGGTTCATGCTGCTGAGGACCAGATGGTACAGCGCCTCGCGCACCCTGGACTCCACTGAGTACACCTGGAGCGCGTGAAACGCGCAACGCATCTTTAACATTGCGCCTGGAAATGGCAAAAGTACATCAAAAACAAAGGACTTGTCCCGGCCGTCCCAGGAGGGTTGAGCGCATGGCAAGGGCACGTTTGTCGTTCTTGGACAGTTCGGAGATACAGCGGGTACACGGCACGACCATGAGGATACTGAGCGAGGTAGGGGTCCTGATCCATAGTGCCAGTGTGCGCGACCTCGTCGAGGGCGCCGGGTGCGTGCGCGCAAAGGACGGCATGAGGACACTCATGCCCGAACCCGTGGTCCGGTCAGCGATCTCCGATGCGCGTAAATCGGTCCTGCTGGCCTCGAGGGACGGCAAGCACGACATAACCATCCCCGCAGGAAGGGTCCACGTCGCGAACGGCGGCGAGGGCGTCTTCGTGAAGGACCTCGTGACCGGCGAGTCGAGGTCTGCCAGCTCCGAAGACCTGAGGGACTTCGCGATCCTGGTCAACGGACTGCCCGAGCTGGACTTCTTCTGGCCCATGGTCGGGTCGCTCGAGCAGCCTGTGCACCTGAAGGGCATCACTGAGCTGAAGACCTCGCTCATGTTCACGGTCAAGCACATCCAGGCCATGGCGACCGACACCCACGAGGCACGATGGATGGTCGAGCTAGCGTCGCTCCTCGCTGGGGGCGAGGAGGAGCTTGCCAGGAGACCTATCTTCTCAGCGGTGGAGTGCCCCATATCCCCGCTCACTTTCGAGAAGGGGCTCGTGGATGCGCAGGTCGAACTCGCCAAGGCAGGCATACCGGTCGTCGCGATGTCAGCGTCGGTGGCCGGGCTCACATCGCCGATCACCGTCTCCGGGACGATCGCCCAGATGAACGCGGAGAACCTCGCGAGCCTCGTGATATCGCAGGCGGCGAAGAAAGGCGCCCCGTTCATCTACAGCATCGACTCGTCCCCCGGGGACCTCAAGACGGGCTCGATCGACTACGGCGCCCTGGAGGTGCCTCTGATAAGGACCGGCGCCGGGGAGATGGGCAGGTCGTATGGATTGCCGACGATGGTGGCAGGGGTCGGGCTCGAGAACCTGGCGCACACGATGGCGAACGAGTGGGAGGGGGTGCCGCACATGTCGATACAGTCCATGGTCCCGTCCGACCTCGGGGCTGGGTTCGGAGGCATAGACATGGCCACGGGCGCGTCCTTCGAGCAGCTCGTCGCGGATGCGTGGGTCTGGCGCGTGGCGAGGGAGTTCGCGAGGGACTTCGACAGCAGCGACGACGCGATATCGTTCGAGACCATCAGGGACGCGGGCATAGACGGCAACTTCCTCGGCAAGAGGCACACGATCTCACGGTTCAGGAAGGAGACCATAGGGTCTGCGATCCCGGAAGCATCCCTCGCCGTGAGGACGAGGCCAGGGGCTCAGGGAGACCTCATCAGGAGGGCCCACAAGGAGGCTCGGAGCATGCTCTCCAAACCGAAGACGCCGCTCGTGACCAAGGAGGAGGCGTCGAGGATGGACCAGTGCATCAGGAACGGCGCACCGCACGCCTGACGGGTCTGCCGGTGGCCTCTCGACCGAGTGCAAGGCTCTGAGAGAAGAGGGGATGCGCCCGAGCTGGGATTCGAACCCAGGTCCGAAGCTCCGCAGGCTTCTAGGATATCCAAGCTACCCCACTCGGGCAATCCGTGTGACCGGCACCCTCCATGAGGGCATCGGTAGAAATACCTACCCATGGCCCCCGAGGCTAGTACGCGGTCGTCCAGTCGATCTTGCCCTTCCTGCGGGCGACGCCGTCGGCGTACTTGAACACCGCCATGGACAGCACGAAGAACACGGCGGTCGATATCGCCAGATAGACCATGATGTTGAGGTCGCTGACGCTCCCCAGGCCCGTGACATCGGTGGCGGACCCGAGCTCGGTCATCGCGTCCGGCATCAGGGCGCGCCTCATCGAGTCCATCCAGTAGGTCACGGGCAGCACCTTCGATATCGATTGCGCCCAAGTCGGCAGCGCGGTGATGGGGAATATGATGCCGCTCATGACGTAGAACACGCCTGCGACGCCCTCGTTTATCCCGATCGAGTGCCTCGCGGTCAGGAACGTCACCCCGCCGAGGGCCAATCCGAGCACGCATATGCAGCTCATGCCGAGCACGAGGGACCCTAGGAGCAGCAGCCATTCCACGTCCCCGATGAATATATCCACGCCGAGCGCGAGCACGCCGAACGCCAGCGTGATGATGACGCCCGCGGTGGTGATCGCGATCTTGATGGCCGACCGGCCCAGGATGTAGGCGTAGAAGTTGATCGGGGCGATGTACACCTGCTTCAGGGTCATGTAGTGCTCCCGGTCGTCGTGTATGATCCAGGTCACCCCGAACAGCACCTCGGCCACGTACATGTACAGCGCGTTCCCGACATACATGTAGGAGAAGTACGCGTTGTCCGTGTTCCCGCCCGTGACGACCATGTACATGAACACGAGTATGAGCGTCGCGCTGATCGGCTTCACTATCGAGTAGGTGGCGAACAGGAACGGGTCCGCCCAGTTCGCCTCCATCTCCCAGCCGAGCCACGCGGCGTTCTTGATGGTCCGCAGGTCGTTCATCACTGCCATCTGAGCGTCAGCCTCCCCGTGGCCTTCCCGAGGTACTCCATGTGCCTGAGCGAGTAATGCGCGAGGACCATGAACACCGCGCACAGCCCCACGAGCAGCGCGAGCTCCGCCTCCAGCGAGAGGAAGGCGTCCTCCGCGCCTGCCGTGAAGAACAGCTGCCTCAGGGCGTCGAGGCCCAGCGTGATGGGTATGACCGAGGCGCCGGCAGCGACCGCCGCGCCCAGGTACTTCACGGGGAAGTAGAACCCGGACGCGAGGTAGACCGGGTCCGTCAGGAGGTTCGACAGGTGGTGCGCCTCCCTCCCGAACAGCATGTAGAGCGAGGCGAACATCATGCCCATGCCGTAGAGGGCGACCATCGTCGCGAGGAATATCGCGATGAGCATCAGAGGGTCGACCACGTTGAACGCGATGTTGAATATGAACGCGCCGATGACGAGCGTGGACGCGGCGTTGACCGTGGTCGACAACATGCCACCCAGGGCCATGCCCGCCAGGATGGACATCCTCGATATCGGGGCGATCATGAACAGCTGCAGGTTCCCGGTCTCCTTCTCCCAGTAGAACTGGGCGGCCATCGACCAGAGCACGTTCAGCCAGAATGCCGTCATCGCGCCCCCTAGGACCACGTATCCGATCAGCTCCTCCCTGGCGTCCATGAACTGATAGACGTAGGCGAAGGCCGCGACGGTGAACAGCGGGAGCACGACCTCGAAGAAGACCCAGCTGGGCTCCCGGATGGCGCCGATGACCCGTGGGTACGACCGTCCCCTGATCGCCCTCAAGTTCTTCGTGACCCAGCCGTCGGTCATTCCAATCCCTTGCCGACCATCTTGATGAACACGTCCTCGAGCGTGGGCTCGGTCTTCTGGAGCGACTCGATCCTCGAGCCCTGTCCCAGGACCGCCGAGACGATGTCGGAGACGCCCGACTCGTCCCTCATCACGAACCTCAGCTTCGTGAGCCCCTTCTCCCCGTCCTCGGTGAACGTGAAGCTCTCGACGCCCGGGAGTGTCTTGAACACGGCCGTGTCCCTCAGCCTCGTGACGTCCATGCTCAGGGTCGTGTTCATCCGGACCGTCTTCTTGAGCCGCTCCGGGCTGTCGCATGCGAGTATCCTTCCGTTGTCGATGATCGCGATCCTGTCGCACAGCTCGTCCGCCTCGGCCATGTAGTGGGTCGTGAGCACGACCGTCTTCTTCGGATGGTCCTTGAGCCAGTCGAGTATGTAGCTCCTGATGACCCTCGACGCGTTCACGTCGAGCCCGAGCGTCGGCTCGTCCAGGAATATGATGTCCGGGTCGGTGACGAACCCGCGGATGACATTCATCTTCTGCCTCTGGCCTGTGGAGAGCGTCCTAACCTTCGCCTCCTTCTTGTCGCTGAGGCCGAACTCCGCGAGCATGTCGTCTATCCGCTGGAGAGCGACCTTGCTCTTGATGCCGTAGAACTGCGAGAACATCCACAGGTTCTCCTTCACCGTCAGGAGGCCGTAGCCGGAGATCTCGCCCCCGGAGACCATGTTTATCCTCTGCCTGACCGCGGTGAACTGCGTCTCCACGTCAAAGCCGGCCACATAGGCCTTGCCTGATGTGGGCAGCAGGAGAGTGCTGAGTATCTTGAGCAGGGTCGTCTTGCCCGCGCCGTTGGGCCCGAGTATGCCGAAAAGCTCCCCCTGCTCGATCCTCAGGTCGACGGACTCGAGGGCTCTCACTGTGCTGCCCTCCTTCTTCTTCTTGGGCTCGAACACCCTTGTCAGGGCCTCTGTCCTGACGGCTGGTTCTTGGTCCATTCTTGCACTCTTCTTGCGTTCCGGCATCGTGTGTTACGTACATATGTGCTCGTTTGGCAGTACACATGTGTACGTCCGGAGGTTCGTATCCCGCGATGCGGCCACGGGCAGGATGCACGAGATGATGCACAAAATGCATGCGACATCTAGGAAGATGCCCGACCCGGGGCGCGCGACAGAAGACCCGCTTCTCAGGCCTCGTAGTGCGTGCGGTACCTCGTCACGTAGCCGGCGATCTTGTTCCTCATCGAGATGTAACGCACATCGGTGAGCTTGGCGACCATCTCCTTGTTGTGCTGGTAGTCGCCGGTGAACTGCTCTGGGTACTTCTGGACCAACTCTATTGCTACCCTCTTGATGTACGTCGGTCTGATGTTACCCATGAGACTCACCTTGAGACTCTCGGAATGGCCAGGGTATATATATGGTTTGCGTACCAGGCCGCGCGGGCTGTGAGGGGAGCCAGCAGGTCATTCGACGGCTCTGGCGCTCTCGACCATCAGCTCCTTCTCCGAGGGCATGGCGCCCTTCCTGTAGGGCTTCCCGCACGAGTAATCGCCCTCAGGACAGGGGCCTCGGAAGCAGGGCGGGCCGGCGTCCTCGAACAGTATCGGGGCGGCCTCCTTCGCCTCTGAGAGCATCTTCCACGCCATCATGCGTATCTCCCACTGCGCCCTCCGGCAGCATCTGAGGCTGAAGAAGTGCCAGAGCTCCCTGGCGTTCATCGTGACGGTTATGTTGGTCTGGCACGCGTTCGGGAGGACGTACCTGGCATCCTCCTTCGGGACGACCTTCGCCAGCTGCCTGTAGGCCTTCCACGCGTCGTCCATCGCCTCCATGAAGGCCTTCTTGGCCTCTGGGTCGCCCGCGATCGACGGAGGGAACACGTACTCCGCCTTGGACATGCCCACATACCTCTGGCTCTGCTGGGAATACGATGCGATCCTGTGCCTGACCAGCTGATGGGTGAGGGACCTGGACACGCCCTCGACCGAGAAGGTGAAATGGGCGTGCTCGACCACGGACAGGTGGCCCATGCCGACGACCTTCTTGATCATCTTCTTCGCGCGCTCGTCCGTCGTGCCGTCGAACAGCTCTCCGGCGCCCTGCTCGGAGTAGCACGACTGCGCCGCGGCGGCGCATATCCTGTCAGGGTTCTTGGTGTGGTTCAGCAGTCTTACCTTCAAGTCACTCACGCACGGCCTGGTCGTAACGGGCTCTTCCGAATAAATGCTTTCCCAGGGTCACTGCTTCAGGTAGTAGCTGAAGCCGTATTCCCCGCTGCTCGCGGGCCGCTCTGGCTCTGTCTTTCGCAGGTCCTTGAGCCTGATGGTCTCGACCGGGCGGTCCCCGAGGGCCTTAACCAGGCCGTCCATGTGCCCGTCGCCGACGACCGCGAGGACCGTGCCGTGCGTCTCGGCGATGGAGGCGATCCTGCCGGCCATGTAGACGTTCCGCTCGTCTATGAGCACCCTCTTCACGCTCGGGAACTCGGCCCCGAGAGTCTCCATGTACTCCGCCTCCTGGCCCTCGTACCTCTCCAGCTCCTTCTCGACGGCGTCCTTGGAGGCGACCAGGCCGACCAGAGAGCCGAACACGAGCTCTAACTTCTCCCTGAAGGCCATCGCCTTCCAGAGCCTTGCGAAGACCCTCGCCGCGTCCATGTCTATGAGCGCCACCTTGGCGCCTACTTCTTTCGCGGCGCTCGCGGCCGCGAGCATCTCCGAGCCCGCCTCGGACCCGTACTTCGACGCGAGCCTGCGCTGTATCCGGGCGAGGAGCATGTACTGAATCGGCACGCGTCCCCTGCTCCCCCTGTCACGGCTCAGGAGGGCGTTGTACCTGGCAGGGTCGAGCTCGAGGCAGACCACCTCCGGCCTCCGGGACAGTATCATCGCCCTGACCTGCTCGGATATTACGAACACGTGCCCTACGCCTATCAGCGTGATCATGTCGGCCGGCCAATCGTGGGATGCGTTTAATAACCCTTCGAACGATTGGCCAGCCGTGCCTAAGCTCGCGGCTTTCGACATGGATGGAGTCCTGGTCGATATTGTGAGTTCCTGGGTCCACGTCCACCGACGGTTCGGCGTGAACAACGACCACTCGCTCCGGGCCTACCTGGAGGGCGAGATAGACGACCGCGAGTTCATCAGACGGGACATCGCGCTCTGGAGGAAAGCGGACCCTGGCGTGACGTCTGACAGGATCAGGGAGATGCTGGCCGACGCGCCACTGATGACAGGGGCGGCAGAGCTCATCGCCGAGCTCAGGCGCAGGGGGTTCAAGACCGTGATCGTCTCGGCCGGCATAGACCTGCTCTCCGAGAGGGTCGCGGCCGAGCTCGGGATGGACCTCCAGTTCGCGAACGGGATGTGCACGGACGGCTCCGGCCGGCTCTCCGGAGAAGGGATATTCCGGGTCCGGCTCATGGACAAGGGCAGGACCGTACTCGACGCCGCGGAGAGGTTCGGGGCCGGGCCCGAGGACATCGTCAGCGTGGGCAACTCCAGATACGACGTCTCCATGTTCGAGCGCTCCGCGCTCGGGATAGCGTTCTGCCCAGAGGACGACCATGTCAGGGAGAAGGCGGATGTCGTGGTGGACGAGAGGGACCTGATGAAGGTGCTCGACCACATGGACGAGTTCTAGTAGCCATGCTCGCCTATGAGCGGGACGAAGACGCATCCGCCGAGGTTGTGCGTCACGTAATGGTCTCCCTTCCGCTCCACCTTGACCAAGTCCTGGAACGTCCTTCCGCCGACGGGCACGAGCATCGAGCCACCGTCCTTGAGCTGGGCCTTGAGGGGCCCGGGGACGGACGGCGCGCCGCAGGCGACGAATATCCTGTCGAACGGGGCTTGCTCTTCCAGCCCGACCGAACCGTCACTCAATATGACAGTCACCGCCTCACCGTACCCGGTCCTCGCGATGTTCTCCCGGGCGAAGGCTGCCAGCTCCGGTATCCTTTCCACGGTGAACACGTGTCCCCCCGGGGACACGAGCTCCGCGGCCACGGCGGCATGATACCCCGAGCCTCCACCGACCTCGAGCACCCTGAGCCTGGGCCTGAGGTCGAGTGCCTCGGCCATCATGGCGACCATGTGGGGCGCGGATATCGTCTGGCCGGAGCCTATAGGCAAAGGGGTGTCGATGTATGCCTCTCCTCTGAGCCCTCTGGGGACGAACTCTTCCCTCGGGACCTTCCCCAGGGCCGCAGCCACCTCAGGCTTGGAGACGTAGCCGC
>CAZAUI010000019.1:0-25151 GCA_964488505.1 uncultured Thermoplasmata archaeon
AGGGGCTGCTGAACAAGGTCGAGATGGCCTTCAGGTGCTACGACCCGTGCAACTCGTGCGGGACGCACTCCCTGAACGGCGGGCCTGCGCTCCAGCTGACTGTGCGGAAGGCCGACGGCTCGGTCGCCAAGACCCTCAGGAACTTCTGAGGGAAACCCGAACGAGGGGCTTGCGCCCCTCGAGCCTATGATTTTCCCGTTCGATAGGATGAATACCCATGAGGTGCTACCAATGGCCGTGAGGACCATCATCGTCGGGGTCGGGAATCCCGTGCTGTCCGACGACGGCGTCGGAATCTACGTCGCCAGGATGCTGAAGGAGCGCGGGATTCCAGGCGTGTCGATAGAGGAGCTGCCGGCCAGCGGGCTCGAGCTGCTCGACATGGTGCTCGACTATGACAGGGCAGTCATAGTCGATGCGATACAGACCGAGGGCGGCACCCCGGGGGACCACTACATCATGCGGGAGGAGGACTTCAAGCGGTCCGTGCACGGCACCTCCCCCCACGGCTTCAACATCGCCACGGCCCTCGCGATGGGCAGGCAGATCGTCCCCGAGAGGATGCCCAAGGAGATATTCTTCGTCGCCATAGAGGCCGAGGACATCGTCAACTTCCATGAGGGGTTGACACCGAAGGTGTCAGCCAGCCTCCCGGCAATAGCCGAAATGATAGAACGTGACTTCATCAGGCGGGACGGCTAGCATATCCTCGGGACCGGATCCCCTACCGGGGGCTCCACGACCCTCTTGCCGCCGGTGGACGTCTCCATCATCACGCCTCTGACGTCCTTCGAGGCCTCGCCTATGATGGCGGCCTTGGCGCCCTCCGGGACCGACCTCACGGCCCTCAGGACCTCCTCGGCCTTCTCCGGGACGACCGCGATCACGACCTTGCCCTCGTTGCCGATCTCGAGCGGGTCGATGCCGAGCATCTCGCAGGCCGCCAGGACCGCCCCGTCCATCGGGATGTCTTCCTCCCGGACCTTGATGCCCACCGACGACTTCTCCGCCCACTCGTTCAGGAGGTTCGCGAGGCCTCCCCTGGTCGGATCCTTCATCGAGGTTATCCCTCCGACCTTCAGCGCCTCGGCGATCAGGTGGTTCAACGGGGCAGCGTCGCTCTTTACGACGGTGTCGAACCCGTAACCTTCCCTGAAGGAAAGGAGCGCGACGCCGTGGTTCCCGATCGGGCCCGATGCGATTATGACATCCTTGTCGGCGACGCCAGAATCGTTCGGCCAGTTCCATTTGAAGTCCCTGGACTTCCGGACCTCGGCGATGTTGTGGTCGAGGTGCGGCGAGCGCCGGCCTATCCCGCTCGTGTTGATGAACAGGCCGTCCGCAGCGTTCTTCTCGACGACCTTGGTGTCGCCTGTGACTATCCTTATGCCCGCAGAGCGGGCAGTGGAGTTGAGGCTCTTCATTATCGTGTGCAGCTCGTCGGTCGAGAACCCCTCCTGGATCACCATCGCGCAAGAGAGCGCCATCGGTTCGGCGCCCATGACAGAGAGGTCGTTGACGGTCCCGGCGACCGCGAGCCGGCCTATGTCGCCGCCGGGGAAGAAGAGCGGCTTGACTGTGTATGTGTCGGTGGTGAACACGATGCCGTCGACGATGGCGGCGTCGTCCAGGGCCCCCAGGGGTATCTCACCGTAATCGTGCTCCAGCTCCTTCAGCACGAACTCGCGGATGAATTCCTGCATCCGCTCTCCGCCGGCCCCCTGGGCCATCGTTATCTTCGCCATCCTGGACACCGTACGGTCTTCGGAACAGGTCGCTGGTAATAATATCTTTTGGCTTACTGGCTGAGGCGGTGCAACCCCCGGGATAGCTTGAATATGGGAAATCCGGATACTGGCCTGATGCTGTCAGGGGTCGTCCTAGCAGGAGGGAGGGGAAGCCGCATCGGAGGGGACAAGGGCCTGGCCGAGGTCGCCGGTCGGCCCATGCTCGCGCACGTGTTGCGCGCGCTCTATGAGGTGGCCGACGATGTCGTCCTGGCGGTCGGCCAGGGGTCCCGGGACACTTACGTCCGGACGCTGGGCCCGGGACTCAAGGCCGTGGAGGACCGCGCCCCCGACAGAGGGCCGCTGGAAGGGCTGGTGAACGCCCTTGCCGCCGTCGACCACGGACTCGTCGCGGTCGTGCCTTGCGACGTCCCGTTCCTGCGCAGCGACGTCCTGAGGCTGTTGGCCGCCAGGGCCGCGGGGAGGGACGGGGCCGTCCCGGTGGTGAACGGGTTCCTCGAACCGCTCGTGGCAGTCTATAAACGCGAGTCGGGCCTCGAATGCTTCCGCCACGAGCTTGACAGCGGCATCGGCAAGGTCGGCAACGCCGTCCGCAACATGGGCGTCTGCAGGGTGGAAGAGAGCGACCTCAGGGCCGTTGACGATGCCCTGCTCAGCTTCTGGAACGTGAACTCGAGGGATGACCTGGCGAAGGCTGACGATATGGCCCGCCGCGGGCTCATCACTCCTTCGTCTCTTCCTTAGGACGCCCGACCGCGGCCTCGATCTTCTCCTTCGCCTCATCCAGCTGCAAGGACTCGACGAAACGGTCCTTGGAGACATGCCTGAGGTAGAATGTTCCGCCGGCTGCGACGATTAAGCCGGCGAGCGAATCGAAGAGCAGGTCGACCATCGTATCCGAGAGAGAATACTGCATGTTGGTCCCCGTCATCTCATCGACGACGTACTCCATGAGTTCCCAGGAGACGCCTATGGCCATCGTGAACATCACGATGAAGAACGCGAGGAACGGGCCGGGCAGGCTGATCGAATCGACGTACTTGTCGAGCACGACCACCGCGACGAAACCCAGCGCGGCGATCAGGGACGAGGACATCGCATGCGTGAGATGGTCCCAGCCAGTCACATTGTCGTAGAAGCCCGAGACGCCGCCGATGACGTGGAGGAACAGGGCCAGGACGATCCACAGGTTCAACTCCACCGGGAGGACGATGTGCAGGTCCCGCCTCAGGAGCGATGGGACCTCGGAGATCGCCAGCGACACGGCCGCCGCCGGGACCCAGGTCAGGTTGCCGGTCGCGATCCCGGCGACGACGACCGCTGCCATGCCCGCCTGCATGCCCCTGGAGACCAGCTTCAACCTTTTCTCCAACCGGACACCTCCCAGATATGGATCAGGCCCAGGACCTCACGCCTGGACGCCGGCATGACCTTGAGATAGGCCTTGTACACCACCCCCATCACGAGTCCGCCGGCGGTCACCCAAAGGAACTCCGTCATGACCTGACTGTTGGACGCTATGTTCTCAGTCCCGGCCAGCACATCACTGAGATACTCTCCCACCTGCCAGAACCCGGACACGGCGACCGTGAACACTATGACGAAGAACACGGAGAATGTCGTGTTCATGCGCACTTCGGTGTACATGTCGAGCTCCAACGTGAGAAGGAACCCTATCGTCGCGAACGAGAAAGCGAACGAGACCGCGGTGATGTTGTCCCACCATCCGACGCTCTCGCTCAGAGTGCGCGAGCCCTCGGATATGTGCAGGATTATGGGTGAGGACAGGAGCAAGGTCATCTCCCAGGGGAGGGCCTGGAACGGGTCTCGGACCGAGACGATCGGCAAGATGTACAATGTGAGGGCGGCGATCCCGAAGGCCGACCAGATGACATCCATGTCGAGGACGACGTACACCGTGCAGAAGAACAGCACCGCAAATGACACCCAGGATGCCTCCGCCTCGACGACCCTGCGAGACGTCCTGGCGGGGCGCCCGGGCTTCGCTCCAGAGGTTCCATCCACTGCCATCGTCCCCGAGATGCGACACATCTGCGGGTAATTAATCCTTGCCCGAGGTTCGCCTATGGCTGCCCTCAGGGACGAGCATCTCGAACCTGGCGCCCTCGCCCGGCGTCCCGGTCTCCTTGATAGTAATGCCGGTGAGGCTCAGCACCTGTCTTGCCAAGAACAGGCCCAGCCCCGTATGGGCTCCGAACCCCCTGTCGAAAATGCGCTCCTTGACATCCTCGGGCACCCCCACGCCATCGTCCTCGTAGACCAGCATCAGGCCGCCGTCCTCTTCGCGCAGGCTGCTCAGCCTGACCCGGGTGACCTTCTTCCCGTGTCTCAAGGAGTTGTCCATCAGGTTCCTGAAGACCCTCTCGAGCATCGGGTCGGCATACACCTCGGTGTCGCGCACATCCGACTCCATGCGGACGCCATCCAGCTGCAGGCCGACCATCGCGTCTGCCGCCGCCTGCTCCAAGGACACCCACAGAGGCTGCTTGGCCCCGAGGTCCTGATACTCGGAAGTGAAGACGAGCAGGTCCTGTATCGCGGCAGAGGCCTTCTTCATCCCGTCGAGCCGCTTCAGCCTCGTCGGGTCGGTCTCGCCTTCCCGGACCGCATCCAGCCAGCCGGAGAGCACCGCCAGTTGGTTCATCATGTCATGACGGGTCATGCTGCCGAGCAGGTTGAGTTTGTCGTTGGCCGTCTTCAGAGCCCTCTCGTACCGTTTCTCCTCGGTCAGGTCGACGACTATGCCTGCGATCATGTCCTCTTCGCCGGTCATGCTCGGCACCAGGAACTTGTGTGTGAAATACTCGTGCGGGCCGTCGGGCTGAGGCACGACCTCGTGGACCGATGTGTGCTGCCCGGTCTCGAGCACGGTCCTGTCCGACTCCTGGAACCTCCTGACCACGTCCGAGGGGAAGATGTCTGCGTCCGTCTTTCCCAGCCAATCACTGGCCGGCCTGCCGAAGGCGTCTTCCAGCCTCTTGTTGACGTAGACGTATCTCCCGCTGCGGTCCTTGATGAACTTGATCATCGGGGACATGTCCATGAACAGTTTCAGCTGCTTCTCGGTCCTAGACAGTCTGTCAAGGGCCTCCTTGACCTCGGTTATGTCCACGACGACCCCCTGACATGCCAACAGTCTTCCGTCCGGGCGCCTCAGGACCTTCGTCGTGTCATAGACCCAGAAGACCTGTCCTTCGGGAGAGACTATCCGATACTCCTGCTCGAACCCTGACTTGCCGTCCTCGATCTCCCGCTCCGCCTCTTCGATTATCCTGTCGCGGTCATCCGGGTGTACGATGGACAGGAAGTCAACCGCCCCGGACAAGAGATCCGCCGCGTCGTATCCAAGGCTGCGCACGTTCCCTGAGACGTAATCCACCGGCCACCCGGGCTCGTCCCGCCACCTGAAGGCCACCGCAGGGCCGTCATCTATTATCGCCTCCATCTGCCTGCGGTCCTCCAATGCCTTCTCGAGGGTGTCCTGGTACCTTGCCTGGTCTGTCGCGTCCCGCACGACCCCGACGAAGTAGAGCGGTTTGCCCAGAGAGTCGTTGACGACGGCCGCCGACACCTCCGCCCGTATGATGATCCCGTCCTCGCGCTGCAGTTGGAACGGTATCTCCCTGATGATGCCTTCGCTGACCAGCTTGGCCGCCGCCCGCCTGGCCTTCGCGAGCTCGTCCCCTTCCAGGAGCGAGAACACGTCCGTGCCCACGAGGTCCTCCTTGGGGATGTCGCCCAGCATCGACCGGACGGCGGCGTTGCATTCGATGAGCTTCCCGGTCAGGTCGGTGATGATGATGCCGTTCGGGGTGAACTCCAGCACTGCTTTAAGCACGTCCCTCTCGCGCCTGAGCTCCTTGACCCCGACACCCTCGGATGTGAGGTCGCATGACAGGAACACCGTGCACTCCTGACCCTGGAGTGCCAGCCTGTAGCTCGACAGCCTCACGACCCGCTCCGAACCGGATGCAGTGCCGATCGTGGTCTCGAGGTCGAACACCATGCCTCGTTCTTCGAGCAGCTGCTCCATCTTGGACGCCAGGTCCTGAGAGATTATGCCCAGGTCGATGTAGCTCTGTCCCAAGAGCCCCTCGACGGTGTACCCCGTCGCCCTCAGGAACGAATCGTTGACCTCGAGGATGACGGAGTCCGAAGCCCGGGCGATCATGATCATCTGAGGGGATGTCTGGAACACCTTCGAGAACTTCTCCTCGGAGGATATCATGCCCTCCATGACGGACTTCAGCTCGCTTATGTCCGTCACGACCGCGACCGCACCGTCGAACAGGCCGCGGTCGGAGGATACGGGGGATGCGGCGACGACGACCTGGGCCTTCGAACCGTCCCTCCGCCTCAGGACCAGCTCGACCTTCGCACCGCCCTCCAGGACCTTGTGCAGCTGGCCAGGGCCCATCGTCTCCGAGGATGTGGGGTCTACCAGGGAGCGTATGTGCATGCCGACCAGGTCGTCCGCATCGTATCCGAGCATTCGCGCGAGGCTCGGGTTGGCGAAGGCGATCTTGCCCCCAGGCTCGATCGCGAGTATCCCCTCGTTCGTCAGGTCCGTGACGGCCCTGTACTTGCGCTCGCTGCTCTGGAGCGCCCTCCTAGCGGTCTCTTCCTCCGTGACATCGCGTATGTACTCGATCACGCGCGCGACCGCTCCGGTCTCGGGATCGAACACGGGGACGCTGAACACTTCGAGCCACCCCTCGGGCCTTCCCGCCCGAGCCTCCCTTGCGATCCTCTCGCTCTCTATCCTCCCCGCACTTAAGGCGCTCCTGCTCGGACAACGCTCGCACGGCTCGTGTCTACCGCACAACACCTCGTAGCATCTCTTCCCGACCAGCGGCATCGAGTCGGCGAACCACTTCTCCATCGTCGGGTTGACCTTCTCGATCACCATGTCCTTGTCCAGGACGCTCACGCCGTCTTGGACGCTCTCGAAGAGCTTGTTCAAGAACCGCTCGTCATCCACGATCCTCCTCTCGGCCCTCCTCTGCCTGGCAGCCCGCTTGATCATGTTCGACAGGTCGGTGTACTGTGCCTTCGGGTCGCCACCCTTCTGTATGTAGTAGTCGGCCCCGTTGTTCAGCGCGTCTATGGCGACGTCCTCCCTCCCGCGCCCTGTGAGCATTATGAACGGGATGTCCTTGCCTTGGAGGCGGATTATCTTGAGCAGTTCGAGGCCGTCTATCTCGGGCATCAGGTAATCGGAGACGACCGCGTCGAACTCCTTCTGTCCTATGAGCTCCAGGGCCTGCTTCGCGGAGGTCGCGACCTCGCATTCCATGAGGCCCTCTCGCTCGAGGAAGAACTTGAGCACCTCGAGGTACGCCATGTCGTCATCGACAAGCAGCGCCAAGAGCGGCGTCCTGTCTTCTTTCATTCCCTGCATGTTCAGAAGCTGTGCATCGGCATGGTGGTTAAAAGTAACTTTCCCGAAGACGCTGGCCGAACGGACGGCTGATGGCGCTGAGGGGGAGATTTGAACTCCCGAGGCGCTAACGCGCCACGAGCTCGCTGGCATCGGCTTCCGAGCTTCCAGGCTCGCGCCTTACCGGGCTGGGCCACCTCAGCTTGGATGACCATCAAAAGGGTGTCCGTATTTAAGAATATCCGCCCGGCGGCCCGGGGGGCGCGCCGCTGCTGGCGGCCCTCAGCCCCCGCCGCCCCTGAGCACCTCGCCTAGGCGCTGGACGACCTCGGGCCTGCTGTCCCTCAGGAGGGGTCTGAACCTCCGGGCGACCTCGAGCTCGGAGAAGTCGATCCCGCACTCGAGGACCTCCTCCTCGAGCCCCTCGGCGGAGGCGATAGGCTCGCCCTTCGGGCCGTAAACGATGCTCCCCCCGCCGAACACCAGGGACCCGTGCACGCCCACCATGTTCGTGTATGCGAGGAAGACGCCGTTCTCGACCGCGCGGGCGGGCATCACCTTCCTGAAGCTCGGCCCCGAGGTCGTCGGGGCCGCGGAGATGTTCACAAGGACCTGGGCACCCATGAGCGACTCCAGCTTCGCCAGCTCCGGGAAGAACATGTCGTAGCAGACCATGAGGCCGAGCCTCGCGTGCAGTCCCTCGGCCACGACCGCCTCGGAACCGTGGGAGAAGAACACACGTTCCTCGAACGGCCCGAAGTTGGGGAGATAGGTCTTGTCGTACCTGAAAATGCGGCCGTCTCCCGCAGCCATGATGCAGGAGTTGAATATGTGGCCGTGGACCTTCTCGTCCCTGACAGGGGCGCCGAACACTATGTCCTTCTTGGTCTGCCTCGCGAGCTTGGACACCGCCTTGATGCTCGGCCCGGACATCGTCTCCGAGAGCTTGAACAGGTCGTCCCTGGGGAGGTAGCCTGTGAGGTTCATCTCCGGGAACACGACGACGCGGCCCTTCGTCTTCCGGACCACGGAGGCCATCCGCTTGAGGTTGGCCTCCTTGTCATGGAGCTGGCACGTGACCTGGGCGAGCGTGAGGACCGTGGTCGCCATCAGCGGCGATATCGCCATGCCCGTAGATTATTGTTTATGGACGCCTCAGGCCCGCCAGGACACCATAACGGATATATCCGAACCATGCCATCACAACGCCGATGGATTCCCCGAAGCTCAAGGACGGCACGGACAAGGTCATCGAGCGATTCCTAGCGGAGAAGCTGAGGAAGACCGGGGCGAAAGGATATGTCCTCGGGGTCAGCGGAGGGATCGACTCCGCGGTCGTCCTGCACCTGGCGGTTAACGCGGTCGGCAAGGACCGCGTCCTGGGGCTCCTGATGCCGGAGAAGGACTCCCCGAAGGAGGACATGGGGGACGCGGAGGAGCTGTGCCGGTGGGCCGGGGTCAGGTTCGAAGTGCTAGACATAAGCGGTCCAGTAGAGGCGTTCACGAAAGCCTTGGGCGGACGGCCCGACAAGAAGGCGCTCGCGAACATCAAGGCCCGGTGCCGCATGATAATCCTCTACCATCACGCAGCGACCCTGCACAGGCTGGTGCTGGGCACGTCCAACAAGAGCGAACTGTTGGTCGGGTACTTCACGAAGCACGGCGACGGGGGCGCGGACCTGGAGCCCATAGGGGACCTGTACAAGACGGAGGTGAGGGGACTCGCCCGTTTGCTGGGCATCCCCGAGAAGATCGTCAAGAAGGCGCCTTCCGCCGGCCTCTGGAGGGGGCAGACCGACGAGGGGGAGATGGGCATAACCTACGACCGGCTCGACGCGATACTGCTGGGGATCGAGCAGGGGCTCTCCGACGACGATGTCGCCGAGAGGTCTGGGAGCTCGGCCCAGGAGGTCGAGCGCGTCCGCAGCATGGTCAGGCTCAGCTCGCACAAGCGCAAGTTCCCCCCGGCCGCGAAGGTCGGGCTCAGGACCCCGGGACTCGACTGGCGCGAAGGGGACGAGGACGTCTGAGGCCCGGCCCCGGAACCGGCCCTGCCCCCAAAGGTTTATGTAAGACATTCCGTTTGCTTGGAACACCAGGCTCCCGTAGTGTAGTCCGGCCAATCATTCGAGCCTCTCGCGGCCTCCGGAAGGATGCCGGGGCAAGCTCGATACCCGGGTTCAAATCCCGGCGGGAGCACCAATGATTCTCATGCACGCCTTGGGCCCGCCCCGAGTGTTGGTGTGCCCATCATCCCTCCGGGTCAGGTACATATAGCAGCGCAATGATTCGAGGCAGGGCCTGACTTGGGACACGGTCAGTCAGGTGGTTTAGGGGAGAATAACATGAAAAGGCAGATACTCGTGCTCTTCGCGAGCGTCGTGGTCGTCGCCGTACTAGCCGCGCCGGGAATGTCCGTCGCGCAGAACGGCCCGTACTACAAGGGCGGAGGCGACGTGGATTCGGAAACGTGGACTTTGGCGGTCTTCGTCAGCGGTGACAACAACCTGGAGAGCTACTGGGACAGCGCCAGCCTGCCCGGCCTCCTGAGCCTGCCGGCAAACGAGGACTTCAGCATAGTCGCGTACGTGGACAGGCTGAGCGAGGTTGGCACCGAGGTCGTTGAGATCTCGGGGGGTGTCGCAACCACCGCGGATACCTATGAGGAGAAGAACTTCGGGGACGGGCCGACGTTCCAGTGGTTCCTCGAGAACGTGGCGCTGAACTACCCGTCCGACAAGCTCGCGGTCATAGCGTGGGACCACGGCTACGCCTGGAGGTACATCAGCGACGACGACTCATCCGGCGACGACAGGATAACCATGCCCGAGTTCCAGACGGCGATCGAGGGGGCCGGCGTGTACATCGACGTGCTTGCGTTCGACGCCTGCAACATGGCCTCGATCGAGGTCGAGTACCAGGTCGCCCTCACCGGACTGGTGGGCATAATCGTTGCTTCGGAGGAGTCCGTGCCGACAACCGGGTTCCCCTACGACACTATGTTCCTCCCGACCGCCGAAGACGCTTCCAGGACGCCGGTCGAGATGGCGACGGACATGGTCCTCGCGTTCCAGGCGTTCTACGAACCCCAGACATGGGCGTCGACGGTGTCGCTCTCTGCCGTCAGCGTTCCGGCTGTGCTGGAGGCCGCGGACGAGCTCCAGGAGTGGACGGCCTCGATGTGGACCTGCCTGCCGATCTACGAGGCCAGCTACAAGCTCATACTCAGGGAGTCGTACATCGCCTGGTGCACCCATTACCACGTCGACATAGCGGACCTCGGGGACACGATCCTCGCGGACCCGTCCATAACCGACGAGGCGCTGAGGGCCGCCACTGAGAAGATGGTGGCGGCCATCGACGGGACGGTGATCGCGCACTGGGGAGGCAGCGCGGCGCTCGACAACCGGGGCCTGACCCTGTGGTGGGGCGTCGACGGGGACTGGAAGGCCTACTCCGAGGCGTACACCGAGGTCGCATACGCCGAGGACATGGGCTGGTGGACTTTCCTCGACGACTACAACTGAGCAGATGGCCCAGCGGCCGAAAACCCCTTGACGAAACCTCTTCGACCACTTCTTCCGGAGCGTGCGGTCCGCGACCATGCGCACCGTTTTAATAGCGCGACTGACGTTATCGCCCCGGGAGCCCCTCAAGGGGCTCTGGTCTATGAGGGGGAGTCGAATTGGAGATTAGGTGCTTTAGCTACGTCTTGTGCGTTGGCTTGGCCTTTCTGATGCTGGCACCCGGCGCAGCGCTGGGAGGCCTGTACAACTCGGAGGCGAAGACCGACTCGGAAGGAACTTGGACGATCGCATTGTATGTCGACGCTGACTGCAACCTCGAGATGTACTGGGAAGACCCCAGCCTGCCGTACCTGCTCAACATACCGGAGAATGACGGCCTGAACATCGTCGCCATCATCGACTGGTTGAGCGTCGAGGGGGTAGAGATGGTGGAGATATCCGGAGGGGAGTCCACGGTCGTCAAGACATACGACGAGATGAACTTCGGAGCTGGCGAGACATTCCAATGGTTCTTGACAGAGGTCGACACGTATTACCCGGCCGACCACCTGGTCGTGATACCGTGGGACCACGGCAGCGCCTGGAAGGGGTTCTGCTGGGACGACAGCTCGGACGGTGACCACATAACACTCCAGGAGATGGAGGCCGCGATAGTCGGCGCTGGCGTGTACATCGACATACTCGCATTCGACGCGTGCTCATGCTCGAGCATCGAGATGGCCTACTCCGCGGCCCGGACCGGGCTGGTGGAGCTGCTCGTGGCCTCTGAGGAGCTGGTGGCAGGGGACGGGTTCCCGTACGACCTCATGTTCACGCCCGTGGCCCTGGACCCGTCGAGGACGCCGGACCAGGTCGCGGTGGACATGGTCGACGGTTGGATCGCGTCGTACGAGCCGCTCCCGTGGGCATGGTACTGCACCCTGGGGGTCGTCGACGTCATGGAGATAGCCGATTCCCTGGAGGTCATATCGGACTGGGTCGTCCAGATGACCGAGGGGATGCCCGCGTACGGGTACAACTACCGCATGGCCCTCAGGGACAGCTACTACGTATCGTGCGGCTCTCACTACCAGGTCGACATGGTCGACCTCGGGAGGCACCTGCTGGCGGACAAGGCGCTCAAGGACGACGCCGAACTGATGGCCACCACCCAGGCGATGGTGGACCTGATCGACGGGGCCGTGAAGTACGTCTACAACACGGACACGACGGAGGCGTGCGGCGGGATCTCGATATACTGGGGATCGCACAACGATGTCTGGCGGACCAGCATGGACGCGTACTGCGACGTGCCGTTCGCCGACGAGAGCGGCTGGGCGGACTTCGTGGTGCTGTACAACATGCTGACCTGCGGCTGGATGAGGATCAGCAAGTGATGGACGGCGCAAGGGGGCCGGTCCTGGGTCCGTCGCAAGGCCTCGGGACATCCTAGCGGAGCGGGCGCTCACAGCGGAGGGCCAGAGGTCGATATGAAGCGCATCGACCTCACACCCTTCACATTCCTGATCTTTCCCAGGATCTCCCTCAGGACCGCGTTCGAGCCGCGGGCGATGAAGACCTCCATGCACTGGCCCTTCTCGAGGTGGAGATGAAGCATCATCCGGACCTCCTCGTACCTGTGCTGCAGCACGGAGAGCTCGCCCCTGGGGCCAGCCTCGTCGTAGACCATCGTTATGACGATCTGGCTCTCCCCCTCAGAGCCCTTCCACTCGTCCTCGTCGACCGCCGACCTCATCGCCTCCCTGACGGAGTCCGACCTGGTCCTGAAGCCCTTCGCCTCGGACGCCTCGTCGAACCGCCTCAGGAGGTCCTCAGGGACCGAGATGCTTACTATAGTCATCACTCACGACCTCTGGGCCGGAGGAGGCGCGGAGGACTTATTAAACGTGGCCCTGCGGCTTAATAAACGGACCCGTCACAGCCTCTTGAGCTTCTTCAGAAGCTCCTCCGGGTTCGACACGAGCGCCGTCCTCACATCCTCAGGGGTCATGCCGGCTCCCCGTCCGACCTTGTTGGCGAACTCCATGGTGCTGAGGTCCGACGGCGAGTGCGCATCCGTGTTGACCAGCAGCTTCGCCCCCGCTTCCAGGGCGAGTCGGGCCACGTGGCCGTTGGCGAGCGAGTGGCCCTTCCTGCAGGAGACCTCGAGGTATATCCCGTTGTCCGCCGCGAGCTGGACGTCCGCCTCCGATATCGCGCCCGGGTGGGCCAGGATGTCCACGTCAGCGTTCATGACCGCTGCGTGGTCGGTGCCGGGCTCGACAGGTTCGACAGGGGTCTCCCCGTGCACGACGACCAGCTCGGCCCCCTTCTTCCGAGCAAGGGACACGGCCTCGTCGATGTACCTGACCGGGACGTGGGTCAGCTCCACCCCTGGAATGGCCTCGATGCCCCAGGCGTCGGCCTTCTCGCAGTCCCTGACAAGTGACTTGACCATCCACTCTATGTTGGAGAACGATGCGTGGTCCGTCAGCGCTATCGCAGCGTGGTCCGACGCCGCCGCTCGCCTGATCAGCTCCATCGGGAGCAGTTCGCCGTCGCTCAGGGTCGTGTGCGTGTGGAAATCGCATCTCCTCGCTCTCATCTCCGTCTTCCCTCCAGTTCCTTCTTGATCTCGTCCATCGTGATACCCTCGTCGAAGAGCAGGACCATCAGGTGGTACATGAGGTCCGCCGCCTCGTACACCACCTCTCCGCGCTCCTTGTCCTTCGCGGCGATGATGACCTCCGAGCTCTCCTCCGCGATCTTCTTGAGCAGCAGGTTCCTGTTGTTCATGAGCTTGCATGTGTAGCTCGACTCGCACTGGGCGGCCTTCCGCTCCGAGAAGACCTGCCACAGCTCCGCGAACACGTCCCTCTGCGGCATCGGGTCCTTGGCGAAGCACGAGTATGTCCCCGTGTGGCATGCGACCCCGGTCTGCTCGACCCTGGCGAGCATCGCGTCGCCGTCGCAGTCGACGAGCAGCTCCACGGCCTTCTGCAGGTTGCCGGAGGTCTCGCCCTTCTTCCAGATGGCGTTCCTCGACCGGCTCCAGTAGTGCATGTAACCCGTCTTCCTGGTCAGTTCGAGCGACTCGTCGTTCATGTAGGCGAGCATGAGCACGTTGTTGTTCCTGACGTCCTGGACCACGACCGGCATCAGGTCCTTCCCCTCGGATGAGTTCACGAGCCCCACCTCACAGGGACGCCTCTCGCCTCGAGCGCCTTCTTGACGTCCCCGACCTTGTGCTGGCCGAAGTGGAATATCGACGCTGCGAGGGCGGCGTCCGCCTCGCCCTCAGTCAGCACCTCGACTATGTGCTCTATCGTCCCGCAGCCCCCCGACGCTATCACCGGGACGCGCACAGACCTCACGACTGCTTTGGTGAGCTCGATGTCGTAGCCGCCCTTCGTGCCGTCGGCGTCCATGCTGGTCAGTAATATCTCCCCGGCGCCGCGCTCGACGGCATCCTTGGCCCACTCGACGGCGTCCAGGCCTGTCGGCTCGGTGCCCGAGTAAGTGTAGACCTCCCACGAGTCGCCGGACCGCTTCGCATCCAGCGCGAGGACCACGCATTGGCTCCCGAAGGCGTCCGCGCACCTCGATATCAGGGAGGGGTCCTTCACGGCCGCGGTGTTGATCGAGGTCTTGTCGGCGCCGACCTTGAGCGTCCTCCTCACATCCTCGAACGACCGGATGCCGCCTCCTACCGTGAGCGGGACGAAGAGCTGCTCGGCGGTCCTCTGGACGGCCTCGTGCATGGTCTTGACGCCGGCTATTGACGCGTTGACATCCAGGAAGACTATCTCGTCCGCGCCCTGAGCCTGGTATTCGATCGCCAGGGACGGCGGGTCGCCGACCTGCTTGAGGTCCTTGAAGCACACGCCCTTCACCACGGAACCTTCCTTCACGTCCAGGCACGGGATGATCCTCTTCGCCAGGGTCATCGCCCATCACCCCAGACGACGCCCGACTTGGTGGACAGCATGGCCTTGCTCGGGGTCATCGCGTCCTTCAGGGCCAGCCCGAGCGCCTTGAAGGTCGCCTCGACGATGTGGTGGTCGTCCTTGCCCCGGATGACCATCGTGTGGATCGTCGCCCTGAGCTCCATCGCGAACGACCTCAGGAAGTGCTCGTACATGACGTCCGGGACCTCCAGGTGCGCGTACGGCCTGTCTATCAGGTCGACCGTGACCTGCACCAGCGCCTCGTCCATCGGGACCGTCGCGCTGGCGATCCGCTTGACCGGCATCTCACCCATGGCCTGCCTGTACGCCCGGCCAAGGGTTATAGCGACGTCCTCGACGAGGTGGTGCGCCAGGTCCCCTGTCGCGGATATCTCGATGTCGACCCCTGAATATCTGGACAGGGTCTCGACCATGTGCCTGAGGAACTCGTCGGGGATCGATGACTTCGCCTCTCCGGCCCCGTCGAGCTTGAGCCTGACCTCCACCTTCGTCTCCCTCGTCTCCCTGACCAGCTCTGCCAGCCTATCGCCGGAAGCGTTCACCTGAACTCCCTCACGACCTTCTTGAAATCGATCCTGCCGGTGTATATCGACATGCCCAGAACCACTGAGTCGGCGCCCATCCTCCTCACGAGCTCCAGGTCGGCGGCCGTGGTGAACCCGCCTGAGACCATGACCGGCTTGTCCGTCAACCCTATCAGGCCTTTCAGGAGGTCGCCGTTTATCCCCTGCAGCCTCCCTTCGACCTCGACGTTGGTGAACAGGAACCCCCATATCTGGAGCTGCTCGAGGTCTTTCACCACGGACACCGTGCCCTTCCCCGAACTCTCCTGCCATCCTTTGATCAGTACCTGGTCGGAGGCGGAGTCGATCGCCACGATGATGTCGCCCGGATAGGCGTCCGTCAGGGCCTTGATGAAGTCCCTGTCCTGCACCGCGCGCGTCCCGATGATCACGCGCTCGCAGCCTAGCTCGAACAGCCTCTGGACCTTCTCCTCCGTCCTGATGCCGCCGCCCACCTGGACAGGTATCGCCAGGTCCCCTACGATCATCTCTATGAGTGACTCGTTGTTCCCGGTCCCGAGCGCCGAGTCGAGGTCGACCACGTGCAGCGTCTCCGCGCCCTGTTCCTGCCATTTCCTGGCCACGCCCAGAACGTCCTCTATCTGCACCTTCTCGGTGCCCGGTTTCCCGCCTACCAATTGGACGCACTTGCCGCCTTTGATGTCCAGAGCCGGTATGACCTTCATGTCTGTCCCTCCGCTATCCTGACGAAGTTGGTGAGCAACCTCAGCCCGACCGCGCCGCTCTTCTCAGGGTGGAACTGTACCCCGCACAGGCGTCCCCTCCTGACCGCGGACACGAACGTCTCTCCGTAGAGCGTCTCTGCTATTCCGACTTTTTCCATGGGACGGCACACGTATGAGTTGGCGAAGTAGAACATGGATCCCTGAGGTATGCCCTCGAAAAGCGGGTCCCCCTCGTGCGCGACCTCGTTCCAGCCCATGTGTGGGACCCTGGGCCCCGCGAGCTTCTTGACATCCCCCGCGAACGCCCCCAGGCCCTCGCCTTCGGACTCCTCGCTCCTCTCGAACAGTATCTGCATGCCGAGGCAGACGCCGAGGACGGGTATCCCTGAATCGATTGCCCTCCGGATGCTCTCGGCCGACGGTCTGATCCGGTCCATGGCCGCTCCGAAGGCCCCGACGCCCGGGAACACGATGCAATCAGCCGCCTCGAGGGAAGAGGCGTCTCTGACCACCTCGACGGACGTGCCTGCGCGCTCCAGCCCCTTCGACATGCTGTGCAGGTTGCCCACACCGTAGTCCATCACACTGACCTTCATCGGCCAACACCTTGAACCAGAGGCTCCACTTCCGCCAGGAACCTGTCCATCATCGGCCTCGGACCGATGGACACCCTGATGAAATCCTCCATCAGAGGGAACATGCTGCAGTCCCTCACGGCCACCCCGTTCGCCCTGAGGGACGCGACAAGGTCCGGCCCCTTGACCGGGCACTTGGCTATCAGGAAGTTGCACTCGGAAGGACGGGTGAGGAAACCCAGCGCCCTCATGCGGCCGTCCAGGTAGGACCGTTCCACCTTCATGCGCGACACGACGTCCTGGACCCAATCCTTGTGGTCGAGCGCCCTGGTGGCGACAGCCTCGGTGAACGAGTTGAGGCCGAACGGCGTCCTGACCCGCCTCAGCTCCTCCACCATCTCCTTGCGCGCGATGGCGAACCCCGCCCTCAAGCCAGCGAGTCCGTATGCCTTCGAGAAGGTGCGTATGTCCATCGTGCACGGGGCGGACATCGCATCCTTGAGCATGTTCGACCCGGAGAAGTCGGAGTAGGCCTCGTCGAGGACGACCGCGCCGCAGGACTCGTTGAGTATCCTGACCACCTCGCCCCTGTCGAACAGGTTCGCAGTCGGGTTGTTCGGTTGGCAGACCGCGGTGAGCTTCGCGCGTTCGGAAAGAATCTCGGCTGAGTCGATGGAATAGTCCGGCCGGAGCAGCTTCTCGCGGATCGTGGCCAGGTTCACCCTGGCATAGAACCTGTACATCCCGAAGGTGGGAGACGGGGAGCAGAACTTGTCGCCGGGGTCCAGGAAGCATTTGGAGGCCATGTCGAGGAGTTCGTCCGACCCGTTCCCCACGATGACCTCCTCGGTCGACACGCCGAACTCGGAGGCTATCCTGGACCTGAGTGAATCGGAGTTCTCGCTCGGATACGCCCACAGCCTCGAGAAGTCGAACCTGTCGGCGACCTCGGCCACCGCGGGGTTCGTCCCGAAGAGGTTCGAGTTGTCGTTCAGCAGTGCCATGTCGGGCCTCGATATGGAGTAGGTGGGCCTGGAGACGGTCTCCAGAGTCCTCCGCCTCAACTCTCCCGGGGATGTCATCTCTTCACCTTCCGCCTGATGGCTGCGGCCGCTGCGTGGCCTGGAAGCCCCTCGGCCGACGCCATGAGCTCGGCCGTCGGGGCAAGCTCCGAGGCTCCTGAAACAGTCACCGCCTGATAAGGCACTATCTTCAGGAAGTCGTATGCGGACAAGGACGAACGCGCCGAGGCCGAGCCCTTGGTGGGCAGGATGTGGTTCGGCCCGGAACAGTAGTCACCGAACGCGACCGAGGAGCTCCGTCCGAGGAAGACCGACCCGGCGTTCCTGACCTGCCTGAGGGCCGTCCTCGGGGATCTGACATCGATCAGGAGGTGCTCAGGGGCGTACTCGTTCGAGAACCTCAGGGCCTCCGACAAGCTCCTGGCGAGTATGAAAACCGCACCGTCTTCGGACGACCGTTCGACGATGCTCTTCCTCTCCGCCGACGATGTCAGGCGACTCAGCGCATCCATCGTCTCATCGAGGACCCGCCCTGAAGTCGTCACCAGCAGCGCACGGGCCAGCGGGTCGTGCTCCAGCTGGGCGAGCATCTCCGCGGCGAGCGTGGAAGCGTCCGCGCCGCCGTCGGCCACTATCAGTATCTCGGACGGGCCTGCGAGGAAGTCTATCTCGCAGTCGTTCCTCACGAGGAGCTTCGCTGCGGATACGACCGCTCCCCCGGGCCCCACGATCTTCTGGACCGGGCGGATGGATTCGGTGCCGTACGCCATTGCCGCGACGGCCTGAGCGCCTCCGACCGCGTATACCTCATCGACGGAGCAGATGTCCGCAGCCGCCAGCACCGCGTCGCCGATTCTGCCGTCCTTGGCAGGGCTGCACATCACTATCTCCTTCACGCCCGCCACGCGCGCGGGCACGCACGCCATCAATACAGAGGACGCGTAGCTCGCGCTTCCCCCGGGCACGTACACGCCCACGCGCTCGAGCGGGACTACCTTCTGGCCGAACAGGCCGACTTCGTCCCTGTACTCGAAACCGTCGAAGCGCTGACGCGAGTGGAAGGCCTCGATGCGGGACTTGCACACGCCCATGGCCCGCGAGAGTTCCTTCGGCACCCGGGCCTTGGCGGCCTTCATCTCGGCACGGGAGACCTTCAAGTCCCGGCCGGAGAAGGAGTCGTACTCCTTTGCGCACTTCAGGAGGGCCCCGTCGCCGCCTTCCCTCACCTGGTCCACTATGCCACGCGCTACCGCCAGGGCCTGCGACAAGTCCACGCCCTTCCTTGAGAGAAGGTCGGCCCGCTTGTCAGGAGCGATGCGCGAAAGGTCGAACGTCAACATGTCAGAGTACCATCCTGTCGATCGGCATCACGAGTATCCCCGCTGCGCCTATGCTCTTCAGCATCGCTATCACGCCGTTCACCTCGTCCTCGTTCGTGACCGCGTGTATGGCGACCAGGTCGTCCCGGCCCATTATGTTCATGACCGTCGGGCCGGACACGCCGGGGATGAGGTTGTTCAGCATCTGCAGCTTGTCCCTCGGGACGTTGGCCATTATGTATCGCTTCTTCGAAGCGTTCATGACGCTCTCGAAGGCGCTCGTGATCTCCTCGATCTTCAGCCGTTTCTCCTCGACCGACTTCGGGTTCGCGATCAGGACCGCGACGGACTCCAAGACCACGCCGATCTCCCGGAGGTGGTTGAGCTTCAGTGTGGACCCGGTCTCCGTCAGGTCGACTATGACGTCCGCGAGCCCGATCCTCGGAGCTATCTCGGTGGCCCCGGAGACCTCCGCCGGCGACACATCCTTGCCGATGCCCTTGAAGAACTCCTTCGTCAGGCCAGGGAACGAGGTGGCGACCGCGCATCCGTCCGGGACCTCGGACACATCCTTCACCTTCGAGTCGTCGGGCACCGCGACCACGAGCCTGCACCTGCCGAAGTCGAAGTCCATCAGACGCTTGACTTTCCTCCTGGTCTCCAGCACCAGGTCGAGGCCCGTTATGCCGATGTCCGCGGCCCCCATCTCGACGAACTCCGGTATGTCCTGGGCCCGGGCCATGAGCACCTGGTACCTGCCCTTCCCGAACTCCGCCAGCAGCGTCCTGCTGTTCGAATCCGGGACCTGGAACCCGATCCTGTTCATGAGCCTGGCCGCGCTGCTGTTCAGTCTGCCCTTGTTCGGTAGCGCTATCCTGAGCGTGTTCACCGCATCATCTCCCTGGACGACGTCGCCGCAGGCCCGGCGGCGGGACCGCTGGGGGATTTGCGAACGACGAAGAAAGCTCCGGCACTCCGGCTGTCGAACGTGTGTTCACACGTGAAGACAACCAAACACGACTTTCCTAGCAGCCATGTCCTTGCGCCTCGAGCAGGCCAGCGAATCCCGCCACGGTATATAGTTGTTGTGTCAGAAGGACGGCTGCGGGATACCACATCTGTACATCCGGGACGGGGCTCAGGTCGGATACAGCGAGCCCAGGACCACGACTATGACGGATGCGGCGATGCACATGGCGACGACGAACCACGGATTGATCTTAAGGGCCTTGTCGTCCTCGGAGTCGAAGTATCTGATGAGACCGGCCGCGGAGTGGAAACCCTCGCCTTTCTTGTTCTTCGCCATAGGCTTCGGAGAAGCCTATTGAAGGTTTCCGTATATAAGCCTTTACGACCCTGACCACCCCCTTTCAGTGACTTTTCCAGGCGGTCCGAGCGCGAGGAAAAACATTATATAACCTACAAGATAATTGACAGATTCCATTCTGGCTGGATGAAGTCTCGCCGAGACCGCATCTAGGCGGACGTGACCGGGAGCCGAAGTTCGGACGAAGATTCGGAGGTTGTACGATAGTTACTGTGTTCCTCGTCGACGATGAGAAGTTCATCGTCGACCTATACAAAGACATCCTCGAGGCCAACGGTCACACGGTCGTGGACATCGCTTCCGACGGCGAAGAGGCCGTGAGGAAGTACAAAGAGATGGTCGAGAAGCCCGTCGTCATAATCATGGACCAGAGGATGCCCATCAAGGACGGCGTGAGCGCGACCCAGGAGATACTGAAGATGGACCCCGATGCGCAGATATTCTTCGGCAGCGCCGACCTCCACATAGAGAAGGAGGCGCTCGCGGCTGGCGCAAAGGGCTTCCTGCTCAAACCCTTCAGGATAGAGGAGCTCCTCGCGGCCATCTCAGAGGCCGAGGGAGAGAAGAAGAGCTAGCGGGGCACGCGACCGTCAGCTGCGCGCCCCGACCGAGAGTGGTTCTGTATGAGCGTGAGAGAGAGCGAGGTTTGTCTATGGGCCGGGTCCGGAGCCCGCTTACTTTTAAGTATGCCCTCCGGATATGAGAACGCACCCTGTGAGGTGGATGCCTGATGGCTGAAGAGGAGAGCGACCTTAAGACTCTGATGAGGAACAAGCTAGCCGTCCTCAAGGAGAGAGGGTTGGACCCTTATCAGAAGTACTCGTTCGCGCGGACGCACGACACGGCTGCGATCAAGGCCGAGTTCGCGGGCATATCCGCCGAGAGGAGCGGGAAGGACGTGTCCACGGCCGGCAGGGTCATGGCCATGAGGGTGCACGGGAAGGCGGGGTTCGCGGACCTCGTCGACAGGGAAGGCAAGGTGCAGCTGTACTTCAAGCTGGACGAGCTGGGCCAAGAGCATTGGACCACGTTCACGTCCCTCGACAGGGGCGACATCATCGGCGTCAGCGGCCCTGTGTTCAGGACGAAGATGGGCGAGATCACCGTCGCGGTCAAGGACATCGAGGTGCTCTCGAAGGCGCTCACGCCGTTCCCCGAGAGGTTCCACGGGCTCCAGGACGTGCAGACGAGGTACAGGCAGAGGTACCTCGACCTCGCGATCAACGATGATGTGAGGAGGAGGTTCGTCAACAGGAGCAGGATGATCTCGTACATGAGGAGCTGGCTCACCCAGCGCGGGTTCCTCGAGGTCGAGACGCCCATACTGCAGCCGCTCTACGGCGGGGCGCTGGCACGGCCGTTCGTCACCCACCACAACTACCTGGACATGGACCTGTACCTCAGGATCGCCCCCGAGCTCTACCACAAGAGATGCATAGTCGGGAACATGGAGAAGGTCTTCGAGGTCGGGAAGAACTTCAGGAACGAGGACGTGGACAGGGAACACTACCCGGAGTACACGTCGCTGGAGCTGTACCAGGCCTACGCGGACTACGAGGACATAATGGACCTCACGGAGAGCCTCCTGTACGACACGGCGATGCACATCGTGGGCTCTGAGAAGATCAAGTACGGCGACAAGGTCCTCGACTTCTCCAGGCCCTGGAGGAGGATCACGATGCACGACGCCATCAAGGAGTACACTGGGCTCGACATATCATCGTTCAAGACCGTCGACGAGGCGAAGGCCGCTGCCATCAAGCTCGGCGTCAGGGACATCGAGGACTGCGACGGCATGGGCAAGATAGTCTCCGAGCTGTTCGACCAGAAGGCGCAGCCGAACCTGATGGACCCCGTGTTCGTCATAGACCATCCGGTCGAGGTGTCCCCGTTGGCGAAGAGGAAGAGGGGGAACCCGGCCCTCGTGGAGAGGTTCGAGCTGTTCATCTACGGCTGGGAGTTCGCGAACGCGTTCTCCGAGCTGAACGACCCCGAGGAGCAGGAGCAGAGGTTCAGGGACCAGGACAGGCTCAGGAACGAGGGCGACGACGAGGCGCACCCGATAGACTTGGACTACATCAGGGCCCTGGAGTGCGGGCTCCCGCCGACCGGAGGCCTGGGGATAGGCATAGACAGGTTCGCGATGATACTCACCGACGCGCCTTCCATAAAGGAGGTCCTGCTCTTCCCCCACATGAAGCCCGAGGCGGCCTAGAGGGCGGACCGATGGCCCCCGACGACATACGCCTGAGGCATGTGGGCGCAGGGGAGCTGGACCCGCTCGTCGACGCGCAGAACGAGATATTCTCGGACTACATCATCCCGATGAGGTCCGGGAAGGCGTTCTTCATCGACTTCCTCCAATCGATCGGCGGCCGGATGGAGAACATCATCGTCGCCCTGGACGGCCACAGGATCGTGGGCTACGTGAACCCCGTCGTCGACGGACCCGAGGCTTGGATCGGCGGCTTGGGCGTCGTGCCCGACCACAGGGGCAAAGGCATAGGGAAGCAGCTCATGGCGGCGGCCGAGGAGTTCTCCAAGGCGAAGGGTGCGGAGACCTCCGTGCTAGAGGTCATCCAAGGGAACGAGCGGGCGCAGGCGCTCTATCGCTCCCTCGGCTACAGTGACACGAGGACCTACGTCTGCGCCGAGGGCAGGCCGGTGCAGTTCGTCGGGTTCGGCGAGAGGCCGAGGAGGGTGCCGGCGACGGACCTGCTCGACATGCACCGAGCGGCTTACGCGGACACCTGCTGGCAAAGGAAGAAGGTGTGCGCGCTCGAATCCTCCGCGCGGAGCTCCGAGTGTTACAGGGTCCCGTCCGGTTTCGTGCTCGTCAGGAAGGTGAACGCCGTGGGCTACATACCGTTCCTCGGGGTCGTGCCCGGAAAGAGGCGGGAGGGGACTGGGACGTCGCTGGCCAAGTTCGCGCTCAACAGGCTCCACGAGCTCGGGGCGTTCAAGGCCGCGGTATACAACGTCAACGAGGAGCCTCAGGTGATGAGGATGCTCGACAAGTTCGACTTCGCGGTGACGATGAAGCAGGTCGAGATGAGGAAGAGCCTCGGGTGACTGACGGCGCGACGCGGCCCTTGTCAGCGCATGGATGGAAGAAGAGACGGTTAAGGGGTTTGCATCCGACAGGTCATGCCTTAATCTGGGCGTACTTCTGGTCCGCTTCCCACTTCTTGTTGACCCAGTCCTGGAGCGTCTTGATGTCTTCCTCGGTCATGTGCCTGAAGCGCCCCTGGGCCTTCAGGTACTCGGACACCGGCGTCATCTTCGGCTTCCTGTTGATGGTGACCTTCCCGTTCTCGCACTCGTAGAGGGTCCACATCCCCGAGTCCACGGCGAGCTTGCACATCTCGATGGTCTTGGCCGTGTCGTGCCTCCAGCCCGTCGGGCACGGCGTGAATATCTGGATGTACCGGAAGCCCTTGATCTTCTTGGCCTTCTCGAACTTGTTGATGAAGTCCTGGATGTGTCCCACGGACGCGGTCGCGACATACGGGACGTTGTGGGCCATCATGATCTGCGGCATGTCCTTCTTGAAGTTGGCCTTGCCCGACCTGACCTTGCCGACCGGGGTCGTGGTCGTCCACGCGCCGAAAGGCGTGGACCCGGACCGCTGTATGCCGGTGTTCATGTAGGCCTCGTTGTCGTACATGACGTAGAGTATGTCCTCGTTCCTCTCAGCGGCTCCGGAGAGGGCCTGTATGCCTATGTCCGCCGTCCCGCCGTCGCCTGCGATGCCCATGACGACGGTGTCGGTCACGCCCTTCGCCCTGAGCGCCCTGGTCATGCCGGTGGCGCACGCGGCGGTGTTCTCGAACGCGACATGGTGGAATGGCACTTTCCACGCGACGTTCGGATAGGTCGCGCCGAAGATGAGCAGGCAGCACGCCGGGTTCACGACGACCGTCTTCTCTCCGAGTATCTTCATCAGGTTCCTGACGGCTATCGCGCCTCCGCAGCCCGCGCAGGCCGTGTGGCCTCTCGTGAACATCTCCTCGTCCGGCAACTCCTTGAGCTTCACTGCTCCACCCCCCTGGTGTTGAGCCATGTGACTTCGCGCCTGACCTCGCCCGTCTTCGCGGCCTCCAGCAGGCGTTCGTATATGAAGCGTATGTCCGCCAGCGAGACGTCGTTCCCGCCCAGGCCGCCGATGAAGTCCATCACCGGCACGTTCAGGCCGTACGCGGCGTTCCTGAACTCTATGAACGAGGGGCCAGCGACGCCGTAGGAGACGGCCCTGTCGAACACGCCGACAGCCTTGACCTTCTCTGCGATCGCCCGCAACTGCTTGGTCGGGTACGGCCTCCAGAACCTCTGCTTGACGAGGCCGACCTTCTTGCCCTGCGCGCGCAACTCGTCGACGACCTCGTGGGCCGTCGAGCTGACGGTTCCGAGCGTTATGAGCACGACATCCGCGTCGTCGCACATGTACGGGTCTATCATGCCGCCGTAGTCCCTGCCGAACTGCCTGGCGAACTGCTTGTTGACCTCTTCGATCACCGGCGGGGCGTTCCGCAGTGCGTTGTCCAGCTGCCACCTCGTCTCCATCATGTACTCGGGCGGCACGAACATCCCGACGGCCTTGACGTCGTTGGTGTCGAGTATGGGGCTCGGGGGGCTGTACTTAGGCAGGAACTTGTCCGCATCTTCCGAGCACATCAGGTCCACAGGCTCGACTGTGTGAGACAGGATGAACGCGTCCAGGCCGACGGACATCGGCAGCGCGACGCGCTTGTCCTCCGCGATCTTGAACGCCTGCAGCACCATGTCCTGTACCTCCTGGTTGTGGTCGCAGAAGACCTGCATCCATCCGGAGTCCCTCTCGGGCATGATGTCGCTGTGCTCGACCCAGATGTTGATGGGCGCGGCGATGGCCCTGTTCACGACCGCCATCACGACGGGCAGCCGAAGGCCGCTCGCGATCGGGAGTATCTCGTGCATCAGGGCGAGGCCCTGCGAGGAGGTGGCCGTGAACGTGCGGACGCCCGAGGCGCTCGCGGACACGCACGCGCTCATGGCGG
>CAZAUI010000020.1:0-24097 GCA_964488505.1 uncultured Thermoplasmata archaeon
TGGCGCCCTTCATCGTTTGTTCACACTCCTTGACACGGCCCGAACGGACATCACAACACCCCAAAGGTCGCGCGCCCGTTACAGGCCTTCGATCCGCAGGTCGACAAGGACCCCTAGGGTCACACCGAGAAGAATGAGCTTCACATGACCTGCGGTTGCGTCCATCGGGCTGGCAATGTGCCTTGATGTATTAAAATGTTGGTTGGTTGGGATTGTCCATCGGTCCGATGGACATATCTGTCCATCCTCTCAGGGATGCCCGTGGCCCCGGCCGGTTATGACCGCGACGAAGGTGTGGTTCCTCGAGTTCAGGGCCTTGATGGCCGTTATCGCCCCTGCGGAGGCGGGCAGGATGTCCAAGCCCTCTTCCGCCTTCATCAGCCTCGAGGCCTCGAGCAGCTCCGCGTCAGATATCTCGAACGCGGTCCCGTTGGAGTCCAATATCGCGTCCATTCCCTCCCTGTCGTCGAGGAGGAAGTTCCCGGAGAGCGGCTCGTTGACCTCCGTTATCTGCAGGTCCGGGACCGGGACGGGCACCTTGGACTTGCTCACGAGCCCGCGGACGGCGGAGTTGTTGTTCGAGTAGCCGAGTATCCTCGGCTTCATGCTCATCGACCTGAACCCCTGCCATATGCCGGCTATGACGGTGCCGTTCCCGAACGGCACGGACGCCCAGTCGGGCTGTCTTCCCAGCTCCTGGGCGATCTCCTTGGATATGAAAGAGTAGGAGTATATCGCGAGCTCTTTGTTGGTCCCTCCGGGGTTCGCGTTGTACCATCCGTTCCGCCCTATGTCCCGGAGCGAGGCGTTCAGGGCGGCTTCGTAGTCCCCTTCGGCGACCGTTATGTGCCCTCCGTATGCCTCGATGTCGTCGTTCCTTGTCAGGGCGAAGGTCGACGGCACGTAGATGTGGCATCTCATGTCGAGCTTGCCGCACACATACGCTAGTGCCGCCCCGTAGTTGCCGCACGTGACGGCCGCCATGTCCTTCTTTCCTATCCTCCTGGCGTCCAACGCCAGCAGGAGCGCCATCCGGTCCTTGTGCGTGCCCGAGGGGTTCTCTCCCTCCAGCTTGAGGTGCAGTCGGCGGACGCCCAGCTTCTTCTCCAGCTTCTGGGCCCTCCTGAGGGGGGTATGGCCTATCCGCAGCTCGCCCATCTGCATCTCGAAGTCTCTGATAAGCTCGGATTGGATCAATGCAACACCTTGTTAAGGGGTTTCTCTGGGCTGGACGGTCCTCCATCCTCCATCCAGCCCGAAGCTGGTTTGTCCTAATAGATTTTGCCGAGGCTCTCAGTTGAGGCCATGCTCCTTGATGTCCCTCTCGGCCTTGACGACTATGTCCTCGAACTGCTTGGCGACATCCGCCGGCACAGGCTGGACCTGGTGCTCCTTCATTATCTTCGCGGCCTTCTCGTGGGCGCGGTCGACCACGCTCTTCCTGCCGTCGGCCTCCCAGAGCTCGCCCGTGCGCCTGTCTGTTATCTCGGTCATGAAGTGCTCCTTGTTCAGCCAGGAGATCGTGTGCCTCTCGGGCAGGAAGCTCCCTCCGGGACCGACCTTCTTGATCAGGTCCACGGCCATGTGGTCGTCGTCGACGATGACGCCCTGGGCAAGCCTCGCCATGATCTTGACCATCTCGTTGTCTATGACCATCTGCTCGTAGGAGAGCATGGTCACGTCGTCGAGGAGTCCGAGTCCTGCGACCATGTCGCATCCCGCGTAGAACTGCGGGAGGCCGCTGGACATCTTCTCGTAGCATGACTGCGGTCCGGGGACCTTGGCGGATGTCACGATGCCGCCGCACAGTATCGGGAACCCGTAGAAGTGTGCGAGCTCGCCGGCCCCGGCGGATATGAGCGCCCTCTCGGGGCCTCCGCCCGCCCAGGTCATGGTCTTCATGTCGAAGGCCGCGCCACCGGTGCCGTACATGAACGGCGACCCCGGGGCTGCCAGCTGGGCCATCGTGAGCCCTCCCAGGACCTCGGCGTTGTTGACGATGATCGACCCTGCGAGGGTCACCGGGCCCGTTATGCCTGCCTGGGGCATGCCGTAGAACGAGATCGGGACGCCTGCCCTAGCCAGGGCGAGGGCGCCCTCGGTCGAGCCGCCGTCGAGCTGCAGCGGGGAGAACGGGCAGTGCATCGAGGAGAATATGGGCCTCCTCCTGAGCGCCTTCTCGTCACCCGCGAGGGCCGCGCCGAGCTTGATGAGCCACTGCGCCTCGCGCCTGTGGCTGGTCGTCTCGACCTGGACGTGCTTCTCGATGCTCATGAGCGCGACCTTGAGGTCGGCGACGTGCCGATAGTAGTCAGGTATGTCCTGGCAGCTGATGCAGGGCCAGAATATGTGGGCGGAGTCGAGGGCGTTCGCGACCTTCCCCACCGTCGCGAGGTCCTTGCTCGTCGACATCCTCCTCTTGCCCGTCTCGAAGTCCATCACGCTCGTCCCGTTGCCGTCGGTGCAGCAGTAGGTCCTCCTGCCGTCGAGGACGACGTCGTACTTGGGCGTCCTAGCGCAGAGGGTGATGTTCTTCTTGGCCTTCCTTATGGCCTCCTCGACCAGGTTGCCTGGTATCTTCGCCAGGCTCTGCTTCCGGTCGACCGTGCAACCAGCGTCCTCGAGCAGCTTCAAGCACTCCTCGCTGAACACTTTGATGCCGGCGTTCTCAAGCACGTCCAACGTTCCCCAATGAAGTGACTCCAGGTCCTTGTCCTGGAGCATACGGAACGCGATCTTTCCTTTCGGGAACCCTATCATCTTCACATTCCCCTTTCGTCTTCGGTCCAGAGCCCGTGCTCCGGTCCTCAGGTATTGTGAGAGGGTAGTGCAACTTAGTATTTATTTCATAAGCTTGGGTCAAGCGAACGCGTCGGGGGCCCGAGGCCCTGCCTCCCAGGTGGGGCTGTACGAAAGGCTTTAATCGGTAAACGCTTTACGAAGCCGGGCCAGCCACCACCGTGCGGGGGTAGCCAAGCCCGGTCAACGGCGCCAGATTGAGGGTCTGGTCCCGAAGGGGTCCCTGAGTTCGAATCTCAGCCCCCGCACATCCTTTCTCACGCTCGGACCTGGGAAGCTGCAGACGTCCAGGATATCGATAACGTAGATAATGAGATATACTGAGCCGGGCAATTGATGCTGGACACGGACCCTGGGACTGATGTTGGCAGTAACGCACCTGGTCGTGAGCCTTCTTCTGATACATCTGCTCACTCTAGACAGGAACGATGCGTACGTCGCTCTGATGTTCGGCGTGTTCATCGATGTAGATCATCTCTTCGGTCTGAAGGGATACATAGACGCGCACGGGATATCGGCGGTCCTGGACATCGACTCGCTGATGCACCCCGACGGCCAGTGGAAATCGATGCTCCACAGCCCGATGGCGGTCATGATCGTGGGGCCGGTGGCGACGGCGTCCAGGCTCGCCCTGCCCCTGGTGTTCTGGGGCGTGCACATAGCGATGGACTACGCAGAGGATGTCTTCCTGGGGCTCTTCTCCCTCGGGGAGATCCTTCTTCTGGCCGGGGCTTCCTCGGCCTTGCTCGTCCTGAGCTACAGGCGGGCCCGAGTCTTCGAGCCCGGTGTCAGGTTCCGGGATTTCCTCTCCCGGCAGTGGTCCCGGGCCGTCTCGCCGTTCTCCCGGGTCAGGCGCGCAGTCTGCCGAGCACGAGGTCTGTGAACTCCTCTGAGCCCATGCCCCCGCCCAAGTCTGCCGTGCGCGCTCCATGCGCGTACGCATGCGCCACAGCGGCCTCGACCTCGGCCCCTTCATCGGCCATCCCTATGTGCCTCAGCATCATACCCGCAGCGAGCATCGCAGCCGTCGGGTTCGCCGTCCCTTTCCCTGCGATGTCGGGCGCCGAGCCGTGACACGGCTCGAAGACCGAGTGTCTGGGGCCGATGTTTCCGGACGGGGCGAATCCCAGACCGCCCGCCGTTCCCGCAGCGACATCGGACAGGATGTCCCCGTACAGGTTCAGCGTGACGATCACGTCGAACCTCGATGGGTCGGTCACGAGGTGCATCGCCGCGGAGTCGACAAGCTGCTCCTGCGCCTCGAGGCCCGGCCCCCGTAAGGACATGCGCTCCCTGAAGACTCCCAGGAACAGTCCGTCCGACTTCCTCAGGACGTTGGCCTTGTGTACGCAGCACACCCTCCTGCGGTCGCAGGCGAGCGCCGTGTCTATCGCGAAATCGGTTATCCTCTCGCATGCGTGCCTTGACACGCGCCTGTGTGTCGTGACACCCTCCCCGTCCTCGCACTCCTTCTGGTGGTATAGACCCTCGGTGTTCTCCCGAACGATGACGATGTCGATGGGCGGCCTGCCGGCGATGGGCACCAGGTTCTTGACAGGCCGGATGTTGGCGTAAAGGTCCAGCTCCTTCCTGAAAGCAAGGACGGCCGAACCGCATGCCGGGTCGGACGAAGTGGTGACCGCGCCGAAGAGGGTGCTGTCGCATTCGCGCATGAGTTGCAGGGTCTCGCCCGGCAGGGAGGAACCCGTCCTTCTGAGGGCCTCCCCTCCGATGTCCGCATGTACGAGTTCAAGCGACGGCGCGACCGAGCCGAGCACCTTCGCGGCGCACCCGACGACCTCCGGGCCTATGCCGTCTCCGGGCAGGACACACACTCGCTTCATGGCCCGCTCAGTCTTGCACTAGCTTCGCGAAGTCGGCGAAGTGCTTCTCCACCCGCGCGATCCTCTTCCTGCTGTCGTGGATGTCCTTCTCCATCTTCGAGGTCATGTTGTGCATCTCGTTGATGAGGTTCTCGGCCTCCTTCTCGAGGTTCGCGATCTTCGACTCGTGCGACAAGGCCCTCGAGGTGTGCTCCTCGATGCGTCTCTCCAGGTCCGCCTGCCTCTCCTTCTCCGCGGTCTTCGAGAAGTGGCTCTCGACCTTCGAGTTGAGCATGGTCAGTATGTTCGAGACCTTCTCGAGCTGTTTCTCGAGCCTGTCCACCCGGTCGGTCATGTCGGTGACCTTGTCCGCGAGCTCGGGGGCCTGCATCGCCTTCTCCATCTCGAACATCCTGTTCTCGACCATCTCGAGCTTGGTGTTGATGCCCGCGACCTCTTGGATCCCGTCCATTATCCTGTCCAGGATCTCCCTGTCAGGGAACTCGATCTTGATCGTCTCGGAGCCCGGCGAGTATGCCTTCAGCGACTGAAGGGTCGCTATGGCATCGACTGTCGGGAACCCGCCCCTCATCCTGCCGTCCATGCGCTTCAAGGTCGACGCCATCTCGTCGCCCATCTTGACCAGCCACGGGTTCGCCTTGCTCATCTTCGTGATGTTGTCGATGATGCTGTCGAGCTCGGCGCTAGCCCTCGCGAGCTCGGAGCGGTCCATGAGCCTGAGGTCCCTCAGGGCGTCCTTCTTGCCCCGCTTGTTCCAGTCCCCCAGGGACCGCCCTTCGAACGGGTAGAAGCCCGCGAAGTGGTCGACTCCCTTTACGACGATGTCCTGGACCTCGTCCCAGTCCTTGGACGCGCCCTCGATGCTCTGCTCCTTGGCGGAGTTGAATATCATGCATATGCAGCCGTTGGGCAGGAGGTAGATCTTCATAGCGTACGGCGCGTCCTGGGCGAACTTCGGGTAGCTCTGGGGCTTCTTCTCGTCCACCGTCTCCATGTAGGACTTCACGTACTCTCTGGCGAACGCTATCAGGTCTTGACTGACAGGAATCTCTGGCCCACCTTCGTTCGGGATCATTTGAGCCCCGCCTCTCTACACGTAAGCTGACTGGGCAATATTAATCTCTCGTCGGCCTGCGCGCCCCTAGCACGGAGGCGACCAACATGGGGAGCGTTATCGTCGCATCCCCCTCGACGGTCGTGTACTTCGCCCTCTCCTTGACCTTGCCCCAGCTGACGGCCTCCCGTATCCTGGCGCCAGAGAGCGACCCGTCATATTCCTCCGCAGTGGTCAGGTACACGGCGTAGTCCAAACCGTCCCTGAACTGGTTCCACCATATCACATGATGCTTGGAGATGCCCCCTCCGACCATGATCGCCCCGGCCTTCTTCGAGGTGAAGACTATGTCCGACAGCTCCTGCTCGTCTTTGAGGACGTCCACGCCGAAATCTCGGTGCTGCTGCCTGAACATCCATAGTTGCGACCCGAACGCGCCGTCGGTGATGCCTGGGACGAACACCGGGACATGGTTCCTCGCGGCCCAGTACAGCAGGGACCTCTTGTCGTCGATCCTGAGCCCGAACTCCTCCGCCAGTTCCCTGCTCGACATGTTCCTCCTGCCTGACTTGTAGATGTCGTTCAGGATAGGCTGCATCTTCTGCTCGAGCACTATGCCGTAGCTCTCGTTAGGGATGAGTATGTTGCCCAGCCGGTTGATGCCTTGCCGGTACAGCTCCCCGTCGTCCATCAGGAAGTCGCCGTGATAGTACTTCCTCCATACCCGGGCGAGGTCGTGGTCCAAGGTCCCGCACGTGGTTATGATGACGTCGACGAGCTTCTCCTCGATGAGCTTCTTGATGACTCCGCGCGTCCCCGTAGAGATGATGCATGCGGGGAAGGACAGGAAGACCGTGCAGTCCTTCTCCTTGTACATCGACCTCAGGATCTCGCAGGCCACGCCGAGCTTCTTAGCGGTGAAGCCGCCTGAGGAGAGCATCTGGGACGTGAGCTCGTTGACGGTCATGTCGTGGGACAGTTCCATGTCGGAAATCGGCTTCAGTTTCGTGCGCTTCATGGTCCATCGGTCCTCTGGGTATTCCGGCCAATGGGAACTGGAAGAAAGGATTTAATAGCTTCTCTGCGGTTGAGCGCACCGGTACGATGGTGAAGGTCAGAGAGGTAATGAGTTCGCCGGTGACTAGCATCACTCCGGATACTCTGGTCAAGGACGCGGCCGCGATGCTCGCGGAGCGGAATGTGTCCGGCGTCCCCGTGGTCGAGAACGACGTCGTGGTGGGCGTCTTCAGCGAGATCGACGTCCTGAGGTCCATAAAGACCACGAAGAAAGATCTGAGGTTGGTCTTCCCGTCGATATCGTCCCTGGGGATAGCGTTCCAGGAAGAGGTCACTCAGAGGGAGATTCTGGAGGCCTACGAGGAGGTCGGCAACACGCCCGTCAAGGACGTGATGTCAAAGAATGTCGTGATAGTCTCCCCGGACATCGCCCTGAACGAGGCCATCGTGCTGATGGTGGAGCACAAGATACAGCGCCTCCCCGTTGTCGAGGACAAGAGGCTCGTCGGCATCGTGACCCGCGGAGACATAATCAGGGGCCTCGCGAAGGAGCGGGCCAACAACAAGAACCATGGAGTCTGACGGCCTCGGTGGGCGCTCCCGCTCTGAAGTGACTCAGCTCAACGGGAGAGCAGTTTCCTCGTTCTGTGGACCTCGGCGTCAGGCTTGCCGGCTTCGGGTTTCGACCCGTTGGAGGACGAGACCGGCTTCTCGATCGGCGCCATGGTCGCGGTCTTCGGTTCCACGACCATCGAGAACGTGTGCCCGCATTTGACGCACTTCTTCTCATCCCCTGGGAATGAGTACAGCGCCTCTTTTCCGCACTTCCCGCACTTCGCGTCGTCGATCTTCTTCGCGACGCCACGGGCGATCCTCTCCTTGTCGAGCTCTGGTGACATCGACTCAGACCTCTCCTTGAGGTGCCGTGTCAGCTTCGCCGCTGTGACCAAGTCCCTGTCCACGAACGCCTTCTTCGCCTTGGAGACGAACAGGAGCCCGTCCTGCACGTCCATCCCGTAGGAGGCCGCCTCCTGGAGGGTTCTCTCGAGCCCGGAGATGCGCTCCGAGACCCTTGCCGACTGACGTTGCCTGATAGCCGCGTCCTTGATCTTCTCGAAATGGGCCATGTCCGCCGCGGATTCGATCGACGCGAGCAGCTCGACGGACTTCTTGAACGCCTGCTTGTCGAATGCCTCCCTGGCCGCCGCGAGCTCGCTGTCTCCGACCGCGAGCACCGCTCCGACCTCGCGCGCCTCGTGCACAGCGGATTTGACGATCCCGAACGAGTCCTCGATGGCGGCCGCCCTGGCGGTCTTCGCCCTTGCCGCTGCCCCCTTCGCATCCTCGAGGAGTTTGGCGTACTCTGCCACATTGAACGACTGCCTCGCCTGCTCGGCTATCTCGAGGATCCTCCTGGGCTCCTGTGTCTGCGTGCCGAACGACTCGAAGTCCGAGAGCATCGTCCTCAGCTCCGCCTCGGCAATCGTGCTTCCCTCAAAGAAGGCCTCGTAGGCCTTCGCGGTGAGCGTCTCGAGCTCCTCCAGCGCCCTCTCGCGTCGTTTCGGGTTGCCGTCTGCGAAGGCGAGTTTCGCCTCCGCCAGTGCAGTCCTCATGTTCGGGTCCGCCCTTCCTTTGGCCTCGCCCAGGCTCGCTATTATGCTTTCGGCGGCCCTGATGGACAGCGCGGCGGAGAATATCTGGAAGGAACTGAACCTGTCGAGCATCTTCGACCTCACCTCCGCGTTGCTCTTGAGGGCTTCGTGGTAGTCCGCCAGGATCATGTGGTTCCAGACGGCCTCGGCCTTCGAGTCTATCTCGAAGAACGAGGGCCTTGTCAGGAGGACCCTGTCGATGTTCCTCTCGATCTCCTCGTCCTCCTTGGACGGGAGGACATTGTCCTTGGGCGACTTCTCTGCGATGGATTCGATGTCGCGCTTGATGTCCGCGACTCTCTGCCCGTTGTCCGGGGCCGAGTCTTCGGAGGCAAGCACTGCCGCGACCTGGGCCTCCGTGATTCTGGCCGCGGCCAGCCGGCTCACGAGGTCCTTCTTGTGCTTGCAAGTGCTCACGTCCACGTTGTACCTCTGGGCGACATCCTTCAGTCTGCTGACGGTGAGGTTCTCAAGATGATGGGGGGCGTCATCGGCCATGTTCAGTCCTCGCGGCAATCCAGAGTCAATAATGGTCTCGTGGGATAATGTTTTCGGGTTTCAACAGCGCGATGTCTCGGTCGAAAAGACCTAAGTATGCGCTAGACAATCGAAGGGCGCATGGATGCGGCCAGTGAGAAGGTCTCCGTCGCGAAGCTGTCAGTCTACTCAAACTCGGTGCTCGTCGTGACGAAGCTGGTCGTCGGAGTCATGATGATGTCGGTCGGGGTCATCTCCGAGGCGCTGCATTCGGGAATAGACCTCGTGGCTGCGATGATCGCCAGGTTCTCGGTGAAACGCTCCGCTGAGCCCGCGGACTCGGACCATCGCTTCGGACACGGGAAGTACGAGAACCTCTCGGGCATGATCGAGGGGGCGCTCATATTCATCGCGGCGGGCGTGATAGTGTTCGAGGCCGGGAGAAGGCTGCTCGAACCGATGGAAGTCGAGTATGTGGCCGCGGGGATGGCCGTGATGGGCGTATCCGCCGTACTGAACTTCTTCGTCTCGAGGAAGCTCATGGAGGTCGCCAAGAGGACTGACTCTCTGGCGCTCGAGGCCGATGCGCTGCACCTCAAGACCGATGTATGGACCTCTGCGGGCGTGTTCGTCGCGCTCGCAGCCATCCTGGTCACTGGCGAGCGGTTGATAGACCCTGTGATAGCGCTGTTCGTCGCCGCGTTCATCATCAGGGCGGCGTACGAGATAACCATGCGGTCGTCCCAGGGCCTGCTCGACCGGGCGCTCCCTGACTCTGAGATGAGGGAGATAGAGCGGATCATGAACGAACACTCGACTGAGTATGTCAACTTCCACAGATTGAGGGCGAGGAAGACCGGGTCGGAGAGGCAGATCGACCTGCATCTGACGGTTCCGTCCGACCTGAGCGTCGAGGAGAGTCATGCCCTGTCCGACCACCTCGAGCTCGACATCCGGGCGGCGTTGCCGAGGACCACGACGGTGATACATGTGGAGCCGTGCGACAAGGACTGCGAGAAGTGCAGGCTGCGGGAGAGTTCGGTCGCCTTCAAGGGCTCGAAGAAGTGACCTGCGCCTTCACGATGCCCCTGCTCACCAGGACCTCTGACGCCCTCTTGAACGGACCTTCGCCATCCTCGCTGTTGTCGATCGTCACCCATTCATCGGCAGTCAGCGCCCTGGCGACCTTCCTGACGGACTCGAGCTTCTCCTTTGTCTCGAACATCTCCCGCTTGTGGTCCCTCGTCTCTATCCGTCTCAGAGCGACCGACGGGTCGATGTCTATGAATATCGCGATGTCGGGGAACGGTAGGAGCCGTCTGAAGAGCCTGTAGCCGGTGGGCGCGAGGAACCTCGGGAGGTACGCCGTGCCGAGGATATAGCGGACGAATATGTAGGTCCCTTCCCGCGACCTGTTGAAGCGCGCGACCGACCCCAGCACGTCCATGGTGTAGAATATTGTCGCCATCGCCCTGGGGACATGCCCGGACCCCTGGAGCGCCTGTTTGGAGAGGCGGCCGAACCTCTTGTTCGACGGGTGCGATATCACCGTGACATCCTGGCCGTCCGCCTCCATCAGCTTCTTCATGGCGTCCGCGTGCGTGTCCTTCCCGCAACCGTCAAGTCCGTCCACGACGACGAGCCTCTTCATCGTCAGACCCCCAGCACGTGGAGGTATCCTCCGACGGCCAACGGGATAACCAGGTTGTCTATCTGTCCCGGCGTCACGGCTTCTATGCAGGCGACCATGCCCGCGACGGACGCCGCGAACAGGAAGAGCATGTCAGGGGAACCGCCGTTGGGGTATCCGATCACCCCGAAGTAGAACCAGTTCAGCACGAGTATCGAGGCGAATGTCGCCACGAACACCGCAATGCTGCCCTCGACGGTCCTGTTCCTGAGGTACTTGAGCCGGCCGAACTTCTTGCCCACCAGTTCCCCCATCCCATCCCCGAAGGACATGGCCGCGATGGCGACCGAGGCTGCGAAAAGGTCGTCGAAAAGGAGATATGCTAGTGCGGTCCACGATGCGGCGTACATCACAAGCCCGTAATGGTGCCCCTCTGAGGACCTGTTCCCGAGCGGGCTGTTCTTCAGTCTCTCGAACGGCGATATCGGCGTGCAGAGCAGGAGCAGTCCTACGAACGGAGCGGCGGCGAGCCCCGCCATGATCTCCCGCGAGTCGAAGGCCCACCAGAAGAACACTATCCCGCCTGTCAGTATGTGGACGAGCTTCCTCGGGTTGTTCACCCTGTCCTTCGCAAGCCAGGATATCGCGACTATCACGGAGACGTAGCCGTAGACGCCCAGAAGGCCGAAGATGTCTCCTTCCGTGAGGAGGGTCACGCCCTGGTCTATCGCATCTGCATAGATATACTCTTTTTTGGTGGCCGCGCCAGCACATCAGGACGGGCCTTTGGACCGCTTGAGCTCCTCGACGACTTCCTTCGCCCGGTCCATCCTTATCTTCCTCTCCTTCACGATAATGTCGACCGCCTCGTCCATGAGTTCAGGGGGGCACCCGACGCTTGCCACTATGTTCCTCGCGTGGAGTGACATGTGCCCCTTCTGTATGCCGACAGTGGCCAAGGCTCTCAGGGCGGCCATGTTCTGCGCGAGGCCAACGGCAGCGACGATCTCTCCGAGCTCGTTCGCTGTCTTGACCCCCAGCAGCTTCACGCAGGCCTTCGCGCTCGGGTGGACCTTGGTCGCGCCTCCGACGAGCCCTACAGCCATCGGGATCTCGATGACGCCGCGGAGGTCCCCCTCGGCCGTCTTCTCGAATATGGTCAAAGGCTTGTATGACCCGGACCTGGCCGCGTAAGCATGAGCTCCTGCCTCTATCGCCCGCCAGTCATTCCCAGTGGCGATTATCACCGCGTCTATCCCGTTCATTATCCCCTTGTTGTGGGTCGCGCAGCGGAAGGGGTCCGCTTCAGCGAACGCGTATGCTTCGACGATTCCGTCCACTACCTGCTCGCCGCCTATGGCGTCTTTGGTCCAGACGGCCTCGGCCCGGGCGAGCCTGAGCACGGCGAGGTTGGACAGTATCCGGAGGTAGACCTTGCCGCCCGTGATACCCTCGATCATCGGGGCGGTGGCCTCGGCCATCGTGTTCACCGCGTTCGCCCCCATCGCATCCCTGACATCGACATGCAGGTGCACGACGATCTGCGGGCCGTGCATCGTCTGGATTATCCTCGCCTCCATGTCCCTCGCGCCGCCGCCCAGGCTCACCAGCATCGGGTCCTGCGCGTTGGCGAGTTTGAGGATCTCCTGCTTTTCGGACACGAGCCTCTTGGAAGCTGCGTCAGGGTCCTTCACGCCCGTGACCTGTATCTGTCCTATCATGACGGGACTGGTGCTGCTGGTCCTGAACCCTCCCTTCTCCCTCGCCATCTTCGCGGAGTTCGAGGCCGCGGCGACGACGGACGGCTCCTCGATTGCCATGGGCACGAGGTAGTCCTTTCCGTTAATCAGGAAGTTGGTCGCTATGCCGAGAGGCATCGCGAAGGTCCCCACGGCGTTCTCGACCATCTTGTCAGCCTGCGCCACCGTGAGTCCAGCGCCTCCGGATATGGCGCCCGCCTCTTCCTCGGTCAGGCCGGCGAAGTCCCTCATGATCTTGGCGCGCTCCGCCGGCGAGAGCTTGTAGAACCCCTCTATCCTGGAACTCGGACACATACGCAGCACCGCAGACCTGGAAAGCCGTCGGATAAGTAATAAACGCTTCCATCGGTTCGGCGTTCGTCGCATCCAGGGGCAGCACGCCGCGGAAAAGGCTATATCATGATTGGCGTCTGAAGGTGACCGATGAAAAGGTGCTCCGCCCCTGGGAAGGTCATCCTGTTCGGGGAGCATGCGGTGGTGTTCGGGAAGCCTGCCTTGGCCCTTGCGATAGACCTTAGGATAGTCGCGAGCCTCTCATCCTCGAGCCAGTATTCCGTGAACGGCCATGCGATGAGTGCGCGCCATCACGCCTATGTCTCCAAGGCCCTCGACGAAGCGTGGGGCGGACCGCCGATCGACGTGACGACCCGCTCTCAGATACCGTCAGGGTCGGGGCTGGGGTCCTCGGCCGCGGTGACGGTCGCCACTGTCGGCTCCATGCTGGCTGAGAAAGGCCGCTTCAAGCCTGAGGCTGTCGCCAAGAAGGCTTTCGAGGTCGAGCTCGCGGTCCAGGGAAGGGCCAGCCCGACGGACACTTCAACCTCTACGAATGGCCACGGGGTCCTGGTCGCCCAAGAGAAGATGGAGGGCTTCCTCTGGAGGATAGACTCGGGGGACAGGTCGTGGTCCATACACCACAGGGACGTTCCAGAGTTCACTTTCGTCGTCGGTCACACCGGCGTGCATGCATCCACAGGGCCTCTCGTCGCGGGCGTGAAGAAGCTCGTGGACAGTTCTCCTGACGCTGTGAGAACGATCGACAGGATATCGGAGCTCGTGATGGACGGCGTCGAGGCCGTGGAGAAGGGCGACAAGGTCAGGGTAGGGAAGTTGATGGCAGAGAACCATGTGCTCCTGAACTCGCTGGGCGTCGGGCACCCGATGTTGGACCGGGCGGTACGAGCGTGCGAAGGTACCTGTTACGGCGCGAAGTTGACCGGCGCGGGCGGAGGCGGGAGCATGATCGCCCTCACCGATGACCCCGCTGGCGCCTCGAAGGCGATCATGTCGGCAGGGTGCACGCCCATAATCGTGAGGGTCGGGTGCGAGGGCGTGAGATTGGAGCCGCGCGCACCCCGTTCTGAGTGAGGGCGTGGCGAAACGATATATCTTCATTCGGTGTATCCAAGGAGGAGCGAGACATGGTCGAACGTTTGGCCCAGCACAGACACTGTCGGAACTGCGACAAGGCGATACCGTACAAGGACGAGTTCTGCGACGAGAAATGCGAGTCCGACTGGAAGACCAACATGAAGAAGAAGAAGAACCAGCTCACTTACTTCTATGTCATAATGGTCGTCATCATGATACTGGCGATTTCGTTGACCATGATGAGGTAGTCGGGATGCGCGTAGGCATCGGCGGGACATTCAACGTTATACACAAGGGGCACGAACTGCTCTTCGAGACCGCGTTCTCTGTCGGGACCGAAGTGGAGGTCGGGCTGACGTCCGACGACTTCGCCAGGCGTACGCGGAAGGTCGACATCCTACCCTACTTCCAAAGGAAGGCGAACCTCACACGGTTCCTGGAACGCTACGGGAAGCCCTTCGAGGTCGTGATGATATCCGACCTGCTGGGAACCGCTGCGACATCCGAGAGGTTGGACGCGATCGTCGTCTCCCCAGAGACGAGGGCCAATGCGGAGACGATAAACGAGAGCAGACGAAGGAACGGCCTGAAGCAGCTCAAGGTCTTCCGCATACGCGAGGTGAAGGCCGACGACTCTGAGCCGATCAGCGCCACCAGGATAGTGAAAGGGGAGATCGACAAGGAGGGCAGGCTGCTCAGGCCGCTCCTGGTCGCCGTCGGGTCGACCAACAGGGTCAAGATCGACGCGGTCAGGAACGTGTTGACGCAGGCCTTCGGCCTGGTCGAGGTCGTGAGCGTGGAGCCGGAGCATGGCGTGGAGCGGCAGCCGATGGACGGGCGCGTGCTCGAAGGCGCGGTCCTGAGAGCAAGGAGCGCTCTCGAGAAGACGAAGGCGGACTTCGGGGTGGGCATAGAGGCCGGACTTGTGCGGGACCAGTTCACGGAGCGACTGACCGATGTGCAGTACTGCGCCATCATGGATGCATCGGGCCAGGTCACCGTCGGGCATGGCCCGGGCTTCGAGTATCCTCCTCAGGTGACCGAGGCGGTCCTCGAGGGGGGTTCCGTCGGCGAGACCATGTCGTCCATCACCGGGATCGAGGACATCGGAAGGAAGGACGGGTCGATAGGCTTCCTATCGGACGGCCTGATAGACCGGACGTCTCTGAGCGAGATCGCCGTGCTGATGGCTCTGATACCTAGGATAAGGAAGGAACTCTACGAGCCCTGAGGCTCCGCCTGCTCCTCAGACACGGTCTCGAGATAGTCAGCCAGGGACGAGCAGTTGTCCCTGCCTACGCATCCGAACCGGGCATATTTCCTGCAGTAGTCCCCGGACACCTCGTGATGTTCGCACTCCTTCGACTGCTTGACGAGCGCACACTGCCCCTTTATGCACGCGTATCCGGCGTACTTGCCCGTGCACATGCCGTCCTTGGCGAGGAATTTGCAGTGCATCCTCACTCCTCCATGAACCTGCGGGCGGCAGGGTATTCCCGCCCCTCGAAGTGCTTGGCGTGCGGTCCCGCGGTCTCGCATGCCTCCTTCCCGGGGCAGAAGAACCTCCCGTGCTTCTCGCAGTACAGGCCGAGCCACCGGTCGAGGCCGCAGTCCTGCGAGGACCCAGTCGGACCTTTCTTCATGAGGATGTTCGTCTGCGCGTGCTGGCAGCTCTCTTCGCCGACGCATTCGAGGCTCTCGACCATGCGGTTCGCACACGCGCCGCTACGATAGCTGTATCTGCACATAGGGTCCCATCCCTCGGTCCTTGCGGACGATTATGAACATGAGCCTGCGCGCACATAAACGTATTGCGGATGTCGCTTTTCGGCGGCGGGAGCGCGCGCCGTCGGACGCGCCCCCAAGGACTTTCGACTCGGGACCAGCCAAAACGCTTAGGCCGTGGTACACACTCCAGGGGCCGAGGGGACAAGTGGACGTCAGGAAGAAGTACATGGGCATCGTCTTGTTCTCCGCCTTCGTCGTGGCCGCAGAAACCGTCGGGGTCGAGGCGGCCATAAACACGTTCGACATCGATTCCTACACCGTCGCGTTCGTCCCGTCCATAGTCGCCGGCCTTGTCCTGCTCGGGCTGATGCCCGCCGCCGCGAAGAAGGTCTCGGTGGACTTGGGTAGGAGGGGATGGGCGTTCATGACGGCCACGTGCGTCGTCATAGCCGCGGGCGTGTTCTTGTGGTTCGACGCGGTCGGGAGGATAGGCGCGAGCAAGGAGGCCCTGCTGGGGGGCGGGTCCTCCGAAGTGCTGTTCATAGTGGTACTATCGGCCGTGTTCCTGTCGGAGAGGCTGACGCGACTGGAGGCGGCGGGGAGCGTGTTCGTCCTCGCGGGTGTGTTCATCGTCCTCGCCAACGTCGACACCCTGACCCTCTCCTTGGGTTTCGGCGAGGTCGAGGCCATCGCGAGTTCGTTCCTTCTCGCAATCTCCGTCGTCATGACCGCCATGCTGCTGAAGTCCCACAGGTTGACGCCGGTCTCCGGCCTGGAACTGCTAGTCTCGGGGACCGTGCTGTTGGCCATAGGCGTCCCGCTGGGGTTCGTGTCGTGGCCCGGCGGGACCGAGTTCCTGGTGCTGATGGGCCTGGGCTTCTTCCCCGCGCTCGGGATATTGACTTACTACGCAGGCGTCCCGAAGATCGGTGCGAGCCTGACATCCGTGCTCTTCGCGCTCACGGGGATCATAACGGTAGGCCTCCAGCTGACCGTCCTCCTGTTCGTCCCTGACGCGGACATGATACTCCCGGAGAGCCTTCCCATGGCTGTGGCGGGCGGGCTCGTCGCATTCGCGGGAGTGTACCTGCTCAACCGCGGCGGCAAGGGCGGATGACCGTCCGCGGGATTGTCCCGGTCAGTTTCTCCGGGGGGTCTTGGGGCGCTTCCTCGCGTCAGGCTCCCTCTTGGTCCTGTACTTGCCCTTGGGGACGAGCATCTCGAACCTCGCCCCCTTGCCATCCTCCCCTGTCTCTGAGATGGTTATGCTGGTTATCCCCAGTATCTCCCTGGCCAGGTACAGGCCGTACCCGCGGCGCCCTTCCCGGTCCCCCGTGCTCCGCTCGAATATCGAGCTCTTCTCTGACTCAGGCACTCCGACGCCGTCGTCCTCGTAGATGAGCCGCATGCCTTCAGGTCCCGCAGAATAACGGAACCGTATCTTGGAGGCCCTCTGGCCGTGCTTGATGGAGTTGTCTATGAGGTTGTAGAACACCTTCTCCATCATGGGGTCCGAGAACACCTCCAGCCCCTGGAGCTCGGAGACCACCCTGACCCCTTTGGGCTCGATGTTGGTCGCCGCCCTGCGGCACGCGGCCTGTACATCTATCCACTGCGGCCTCTTGGTCCCCATGTTCTGATAATCCCTGGCGAACTCGAGGTGCCTCTTTATCGACTCGCTCGCGGTCCGCGCCTTCTTCACGATTGCCAGGATGTCAGGGTCGGAGATGCGTTCCTGGGCGAGTTCGAGGTAGCCGTACAGGACTGCGAGCTGGTTCATTATGTCGTGCCGGGTGATCCTCGCGAGCAGGTCCATCTTCTTGCCCGCCTGCTGAACGGCGTCCTCGTAGCGCCTCCGCTCCGTCTCGTCCACGATGGACACGACGGTGCGCGTCGTGCCGGGGACCACCGCAGCATAGGCGAGAAGCGCGAGCTCGGACCCGAACTTGTCCTTCGTCCGGATGGGATAGCCTTGGGGGACGTCCTCCGGGTCCTCCAGGCTCGCCAGGTAGTCCACTTCCAGCCTCCTCGCGTCTTCGGGTTCCACGAGCGACGACCACTTGAGCCTGCCTTCCACCTCTGCCTTGGAGTAGCCCGACAGCTTTTCGAACAGCGAGTTCACGGATTGCACCGTCCCCTCGCCGTCGATGATCGCCATGGCGCTCCCGGCAGTCTCGAATATCGACCTGTAATGGGCCTCGCTCGCCTTCAGCTCCTCCTCCGCCTCGACCCGGTCCGTCACGTCGATCGCGATGCCTTCGATTGCGACCACCTTGCCGGCCCCGTCCCTTATCTTGACGAGCCTCTGTTCGGTCCAGATCAGCCTGCCGTCCTTTGTCCGCCAGCGGACCATGATCGGCTTGTCGAGGTCCTTGCTGTCGTCCTTCATCTCTTCCAGGAGGTGCTGGTCGTCCGGGTGTGCTATCTCCGCGCCGAGGTTCGGGTTGGCGTAGTGCTCCTCGGGCGTGTAACCCACTGTGGACGTGGAAGACGGGGAGACGTACTCGAAGCGGGGTTCGGGCACCAGCGCGTATCTGAAGACCAGGTCCTTGGAGTTCTCCGCGAGCAGCCTGAAGAGCTGTTCGTTCCTGGCCAGGTCCCGCTCTGCGCGCCTCGCGGCGACCGAAGTCCGGATCATGCTGGCGAGCTCGGCGAATTGCGAGTTCGGCTCGCCGCCCTTCTGGAGGTAGAAGTCCGCACCCAGGTTCAGGGCCTCGATGGCGACATCCTCACGCCCTTTGCCGGTGAAGAGGACGAAGGGTATGTCGTCGTTCCGAGACCTCAGTTCCTTGAGGAACTCGAGTCCGTCCATCTCTGGCATCTGATAGTCGCAGACGAGCGCGTCGTATCCTCCGGGCTTCATAAGGACGGAAGCCTCCTTCGCGGAGGACGCCGAGGCGATCTTGATGTCCTTCGCCACCTTCTCTATGAACAGCTTCGTGAGCTCGAGCAGCTGCGGTTCGTCGTCCACGAGTAGCACTGATATCAAAGGGGGGACCTCCTCAGAGGCGTCCGAGGGGCATGGCTCAATAACCAATATGCTGACTATTTATAGTGTTCCCCGGGGCTTTGGAGCGCTGAGGGGGAGATTCGAACTCCCGAGGTACGTAGTACCACCAGCTCTCAAGGCTGGCGCCTTGATCCGGGCTTGGCTACCTCAGCATCCCGGTAGCTCCGCTTGCATGAGGCTTTGCCGTCATAAGAGCGTTTCTACGGGTGCCGCCTAGGACGAGTGCAGGTGCATGAGCGCCTCGAGGTCCAGCTCGAACGCAGCCGCGGGGTAGCCGAGCCCGAAGGCGACGATGGTCGATGGGGACACCTCGCCCAGCACGCCGAGGGGTGAGCCGGACACCGATACCTGGGCGCATCTGCCAGGCACGAACGCCCCGTGGGCCGCCGCGGAGACATCGCATCCGAGGCCCGCCGCCTGCAGGACCGCCTGGACGTCCGACTTCGCCTCCGTGAAGCTGGCCTTCGGATGTATCGATATCGCTGAGACGAACACCTTGTTCGCGGTCCCTCTGACGACCTCGCCTATCTCGAACACCCGCTGCGGGAGCTCGCGGTGCTTGTTCCTCCTGAGGATCGACAGGAGGCTGGGCAGGAGCGACGCCCTGAGGACCTCGTGGTCCTCGGTCACCGGGTTGATTATGCTCACTGCGGACGGGTCCTTCTCCAGGCCGAGTGCGTCGTACTGTTCGGCGCTGCTCGACAGAGTGAGAGTGGCGACCTCGGTGTACCCCAGGCCCATCAGGACCGGCTTCAGCCTCGCGGAGAAGGCGTTCACTCTGTCCTCGACGCCGAATGTGGAGCGCGCAGGGAGCGAGTCGCCCAAGCGCTCGAAGCCGTATCCGACAGCGACATCCTCGGCCAAATCGACCTGGTGTAATATGTCCGCCCTGTAGGCCGGCACCAGGACCCTGATGCCGTTATCGGTGACCGTCGCACCGTGCCCCATCCTCATCAGACATCTGGACATCTCCGACGCTGCGAGCCGTGTGCCTATCCATCCGTTCACGTAGTCGACATCGAGGTCGACGGTCCGCGGGTCGAGGTCGGGGGCCTTGACGGTCCCTGAGCCGTCTGTGACCTTGACCGTCCTGATCTTCCCGCCGCGCTCGGCCAGGGCCGTTGTCACGATGTTGACCGCGCTCTTGACGGCGTTCATGTCCGTCCCAGTGCAGTCCACGAAGATGTTCTTGGTAGATTCCGTGACCGCGGTCCTCACGCCGTTGATTATGGGCGGGAACGAGAGGACCTCCCCCAAGCTGTCCACGATTATCGGATAGCGGTCCTTCCCATCGAGCACGCGGGCGTAGGCGCGGCCCTTCTCATGCTCCTTCAATATCTGCGCGAGGTCCATCTCCCTGTCGCCCTGGAGGGGTACGAAGGAGACTTCCTCGGGGCGGACGGCCTTGTAGGTGAACGGGGGTTTGACCGCCGAGGAGTCATGGAGGCCAATCGCGACCTTCTTCCTGTTGCGTCCGAGGGTGAGATGCAGTTTCTCCTGGAGGTCCATCATCGACCTGATGAGCCTGTCGTCGACCTCGGCGCCCTCGATCATGGACGACCATATGTGCGGCCTCACATCAGCCACGGACGGATCGACCTTGAGCTCGATGTCGGACGAGCCGACGGCGTACGACCTGAGCCCCGGCTCGTGCTCCAAGAACGCCCTCAAGGCCCTGGCGACGCCTTCCACGGAGTAGAGGTCCGGCCTGTCCGGGAAGAACTCGAAGGACATGTCGTCGTTGCCGTCCTCCGCGGACTTGAGGTCCGCGCCAATCATTGGGAGCCGTTCCCTCAAGACCGCCTTGGGGAGGTCACGGCCCATGAGCCCGCACAGGTCCGAATAACTGAAGTTGATCACTGGCATCTGACGTCAGCCTTCCTCACAGAAACGGCGGATGATATTATAAGCTTATCAGATTGTGTATTGGCGGGTGCCAGTCGGGTGGACCGGGACCTAAGGGTGCCCGGGGTCGCTTCTACGGGAGAACACCCGCAGGCAAAGATTAAAGGTCAAGTATAGGCAATCTCAGACTCGGACGAACCATCTTCTCAGAACGCGCGGGGAAATGGATGATCAAGGAAAAGGTCAAGACGGGTATACCTGGCATCGACAACATGCTCGAGGGCGGGCTGATACCCGGGCGTCCGTATGTCGTCTCAGGGACAGCGGGCACCGGGAAGACCGCGGTCGCCATGAGGTTCCTTCTCGAGGGCGTCATGGCCGGCGAGCAGGTGCTTTACGTCGCCATCGACGAACCCCCGAACGAGGTCAGGACTAACATGGAGTCGTTCGGCTGGGACATCTCGGCCGTGCATGTGTTCGACGCCACATCAGACATACTCAGCTACGACGTGACGCCTGTCAGGGACGTCTCCACCGAGAGGAAGGTGACGACCTTCAAGATGCTGTCGACCGCCATACGCAGGACCTCGGAGAAGGGGCCTGCGGACATATCAGTCAACACCATCCAGGAGATACTGAAGCAGGAGATGAAGGTCAGGAGGTACTCCCGCGTCGTCATCGACTCAGTCACATCGCTGAGGAGGTTCTACATACGCACGAGCGAGGAGTACCTCGCCCTGCAATCGTTCTTCAGGCTGCTCTCGGACCTCGGCATAACGACGCTCCTGACGGTCCACCTGCCCGAGAAAGCCAAGTCGGACGCGGAATCCCATATGGCCAGGGGAGAGGTCAGGCTCCACAAGTGGTTCGATTCCAAGGGGCTCGCGAGGGGAGTCAACATCGAGAAGTTCAGGGGCTCCTATCACGACCATTCCATGAGGCCCCTGAAGCTGTCCGAGGAGGGCGTGTCCGTTAAGCTGGCCGCCCCTAAGAAGCGCGGCGACCTGAAGAAGGCCGCACCTGAGGATGCCGAAGCGCGCCCTGAGGCCGCCGCCGAGCCGGCGAAGGAACAGAAGGGCGCAGAGGAGGCTCCCCCGGCGCCTCAGACTACCGCGACCCCGGCGCAGGAACCGCCTCCTCCACCGCCGGAGAACGGCGACGGAGGTGGGACAGGCTCATGAACGCGTCGGGCCAGCACAGGATGTCGACCGGTGTCGAGGGCATCGACCTGATGCTCAACGGCGGGCTCATACCCGGAAGGCCGTACGCGGTCGCGGGACAGCACGGCACCGGGAAGACCACGTTCTGCATACAGTTCCTGCAGCAGGGCGTGAGGCAGGGAGAGCGCGCACTCTTCGTCTCGATAGACGAGCCGCCGTCCGAGCTCCGCGAGAACGTCCGGTTCCTTGGCTGGGATGTCGGGAAGATCAGGATACTCGATGTGCACCCCGCGGCGAAGGCGTACAGCAGGCGCGTTTCCTTGGTCGAGGTCGCGGCCCAGAGGGCCGTGGGCTCCCTGAGGGAGGCGCGCGTGGACGCGAAGACGGAGTCGATGAAGCGCGCCTCCCCGGACCTCACACCCCAGTCCCTGCAGCTCATGCTGACGCAGGAGCTCAGGGAGGTCAAGTACTCGAGGCTGGTGATCGATTCGCTTACATCCCTCAAGGGTCTGTCCGGGGATGAGGAGGACATAGACACGGGCCTCCTCTCGCTCCTCAGGTTCCTCTCGGAGTCCAATCTCACCTGCCTGCTCGTCACGGACTTCAGCGACGGGACCTCGCTCGAGCCGGAGATGTTCCTGTCCCGGGGGATCATCAGGTTCCACAAGCTCATGGTATCCTCGAAGACGGAGCGGTGCGTCTGGGTCGAGAAGTTCAGGGGGTCGGAGCACGACACGCAGCCGAGGCCGATGGCGATCACCAAGTCGGGGATAACCGTCGACGCTGAGAAGAAGGTGGGGAAGTCCGTGCTCAGGGCGCTCCATTCTGTCGGCGAGGACCTGTGAAGGGGCAATCGCAGATTATTTAGGCGGGAGCGCGTTCGGGTGACGGTCATGACTCGCAAGTGCGGACTGCCCGTGGTCGAGGTGAGCGGGAAGCCCTTCGACATGGGCAGACAGGCCGGGAGCAAGTGCGCCAAGCTCGGCAAGGCGTACAAGTCCGCGATGGCGGAGGGCATCAAGTATTACACCGGCATGTCGTGGGAGAAGGCCGTCGCCAGGAGCAGGCTCTACCTCCCTCACGCCGAGTCCTTCTATCCCGACTTCGTCGAGGAGCTGAGGGGCTATTCCGAGGGCGCCAAGCTGCCCTTCGAGGACGTCTTCACCCTCTGTTGCCACGAACTCCTGTCGCCTGCGGGGTTCAAGGGCTGCACCGACGTGGCGACGAACGGCGATGTCACCCTCGAGGGCGATGTGCTGATAGGCCACAACGAGGACTGGTCAGTGGACCAGCTCGACCAGGTGGTGCTGCTGCACGCGAAGCCGAGCAAGAAGCCGGAGTTCGTCTCGACCTCGTACGCGGGGCTGCTGCCGTCCTCAGGGATGAACAGCGCGGGGATAAGCCTCACGGGCAACGCCCTCAGCCCGAACGACGTCAGGGTCGGCATCCCGAAGGTGTTCCCCGTGCGGAAGGTCTTCGAGTCTCGGACCATCGGCGAGGCGTTGGAGTCCGCGATGCCGGAGGCACGCGCGTCGAGCTACAACAACATATGCTCGCACAGCAGCGGCGAGATATTCTCGCTCGAGGGTTCCGCGACCGATTGCGCTGTGATCTACGCCCATGACGGCTATCTAGTCCACACGAACCACTACACAACGGACAAGATGCGGAGGTTCGAGGAGGACCCGTCCGACATATCCTGCTCCACATTCAGGTACCATCGGGCTACCAGGCTCATCCAGGAGCAGCTCGGGAGAGTCACGGTGGAATCGCTCGCGACACTCTTCAGGGACCACGTGAACAGGCCAGGGTCGATATGCAGGCACGCGAACCCCAAGGTGCACCCGCTAGACGTCTCTGAGACCATCTTCTCAGTGGTGTTCGACCTCACGCGTCTCACGGCGCACGTGTGTAAGGGCAAGCCGTGCACCGGGCGTTACGAGACGTTCCAGCTGGACGGATGACCCAGATATTCACGCATGGAAACCATTTTATCCCAATCACCGCATGACGCAAGAGCCATACGGGCCCATAGCTTAGGTTGGCTGGAGCACCCGGCTGATAACCGGGAGGTCACCGGTTCAAATCCGGTTGGGCCCACTCATGTTTCTAGCGCGCGGTCTCGGGGTTCTCCGGCTCGCGCACGGCAGGGAGTGGCCCGGGCGTCCGCAAGGCGCGGGCGGATTGTCCGGCGGGGCTCGACCCGGCCGGTCTCTTTTCGACATGCCAGATGTGGTGTGGCTCGACAATCATTAATAAGCGGGACGCATCAATGGCCATACAAGTGACGGACATGACGAACAGAAGCATGAAGTTCTCTCAGGACTGGGACAAGCTCAAGGACCGCGTCTTCGCGACGATCCGGGTCCACAGAGGAGAGCTGAAGTACTCGCCCGACGAGACGGTAGAGGTTCAGAGCCCGAAGGTCAGGTTCAGGGCGAAGGTGTTGATCGCGACCACCGTGAAGCTGAAGCAGGTGCCCCTCGCGTTCCTCGAGTACGACCTCGAGGCGAAGCCTGGGGAGAAGCGGCAGGACCTCATGAACAAGCTCGGGAAGCTCTACAAGTTCTCCGAGAGGCCGAAAGAGGACGACGAAGCGACGATATACATCCTCCAGAAGGTCTGAGGCCGACAAACCCCATCAGCAGACACCCTTGGTCTCGCGACGGTTCTGTTGCATTAGCGGGTGGTGCCCTTTCAGGCCGCCACCGTCCTCAGCAACTCGTCGCATTCGGCTCCGGCCGTGCGCC
>CAZAUI010000021.1:0-23466 GCA_964488505.1 uncultured Thermoplasmata archaeon
TGGTCGGCGCGAGCGCGAGGATGGTCAACATGGGCAAGCGGCTCGAGGGCGAGGCTGCGGACCTGTTCAAGCAGCACTACGACAAGGCCTGGCTGAGGAACCCGCTCTACAACAACCTCGCGCAGGCCATCGAGCTGGTCTGGGCGATGGAGAGCCTGCCGGACGCGTGCGACAAGGTGGCCTCGATGGACGACCCGCCGCACGAGCAGGCGACTAGGCTCACCGGCTCGGGCACGGGCGCCGTGGAGGCCCCCAGGGGGACGCTGTACCACCACTACGAGCTGAAGGACGGGCTCGTCGACGTCGCGGACATCATAACCCCGACGGCGCAGAACCTGGACGACATCGAGATACACATGAAGCTCGCAGCCGAGAGGATGCTCGCCGAAGGAAAGGGCACGGACGAAGTCCGTCTGGGCCTCGAGATCATAGCGAGGGCGTACGACCCATGCATAAGCTGCGCCACGCACCTGGTGACCCTGAAGAGGGTCTGAGGGCCGCGCTCGAGGCGATGGCGGGCCCAGGGCCCGTCTACGTGCTCGGGCTCGGCTACGCCGACAAGGCGGACGACGGGGCGGGCGTGCTCGTGGCAGAAACCCTTCAGAAAACCTTTCCCCAGTTCTCATTCTCGGAGCACGACGGCGTCGAGGGCACGGTGCTCGACATATCCGAGAAGGAAGGGCCGGCGACCGTGTTCTTCGTCGACGCGACCGACATCCGCTCCCCGCCCGGGACGGTGCTCGTCGTCCCGAGGGAGGACATCAAGGAGACCGAGATATCGACGCACAGGGTCACGGTCGCGCTCATGGCGTCTGTGCTGGAGCGCGGTGGCAAGCGGTCCGCGGTGGTCTGCATCCAGGTCAAGTCGTTGGAGTTCAGGGAGGCGATCTCCCCCGAGGTGTCGGCCGCATCCGACGACCTCGTCCGCACTTTCACCGGCATGATGCACGCCCATAACGGGTGAACCTGGAGCGAGTCCCCCGCAAACCTTTATGTTGGACAATCCCATACTCTGGTTCCCGTGAGACAAACATGAAAGTGATTCTCGTCTCTGGGGGAGTTCTGTCAGGTCTGGGCAAGGGCATAACCGCATCCTCCATAGGCTGCGTGCTCCGCGCCCGGGGCGTCAAGGTCACGGCGATGAAGATAGACCCGTATCTCAACTTCGACGCGGGGACCCTCAACCCGTTCGAGCACGGCGAGGTGTTCGTGCTGGACGACGGCGGCGAGGCGGACCTCGACCTCGGCAACTACGAGCGGTTTCTGGACGCGAACCTCACGAGCGACCACGTGATGACCACCGGGAAGGTCTACGGGAGCGTCATAGAGAAGGAGCGGGAGGGGCACTTCCTCGGCAAGACCGTCCAGATCATACCGCACATCACCAACGAGATCAAGTCGATGATATCCAGCGTTGGCATCAAATCCGGCGCGGACGTCGTGATCGTGGAGCTGGGCGGCACCGTGGGCGACATCGAGTCGATGCCGTTCCTTGAGGCCGCGAGGCAGATGCACTCGGAGATGGGCGACCAGAACGTAATATTCGTCCACACGACCCTCGTGCCCGCGCTCGGGGCGCTCAGGGAGCAGAAGACTAAGCCGACCCAGCACTCGGTCAGGGAGCTCAGGGGGCTCGGGATACAGCCCGATGTGATCGTGGCGAGGTGCGAACGGCCCCTCGACGACGGCGCGAGGAGGAAGATCGCGCTCTTCTGCGACGTGCCGCTGGAGGCTGTGATAAGCGCCCCCGATGCGAAGTCGATCTACCAGGTCCCGATATTCCTCGAGGAGCAGGGCCTGACGGACTACCTCCTCGCGAGGATGGGCGTCGACAAGCCGCAGAACGGGCTCACGGAATGGAAGAGCTTCCTGGACAAGGTCATGACGCCCGAGCACCGGGTCAAGATACTGCTCGTGGGCAAGTACATGGACCAGCGGGACTCCTACATGAGCCACTACGAGGCGCTGACCCATGCGGGCGCCGAGCTGGATGCTCACATAGACTTCCTCAGGGTCGAGGCCGAGGACATCTCCTCGGACGAGGCGAAGAGGATGCTGGCCGAAGCCGACGGCATACTCATCCCCGGAGGCTTCGGATCGAGGGGCGTCGAAGGCAAGATAGAGGCGGTCAAGTACGCCCGCGAGCACAAGGTCCCGTTCCTCGGGGTCTGCCTGGGGTTCCAGCTCGCGACCGTGGAGTTCGCGCGCAACGCGCTGCAGATGCACGATGCGAACAGCACCGAGTTCGACCCGCACACGAGCCACCCGGTCATAGACCTCCTGCCCGAGCAGAAGAACGTGACGAAGAAGGGTGGCTCCATGAGGCTAGGGGCGCAGCAGGTCCTCATAGAGAAGGGTTCCAGGGCCGAGGAGCTCTACGGGGCGGCCGAGGCGTTCGAGAGGCACAGACACAGGTACGAGGTCAACCCGCACTACATCGACCGGCTGCAGGAGAAGGGGATGAGATACACCGGCAGGTCCCCGGACGGCAAGAAGATGGAGATACTGGAGCTGGAAGGCCATCCGTTCTTCGTAGGGTCGCAGTTCCATCCCGAGTTCAAGTCGAGGCCGCAGAGGCCGGCCCCGATGCACTTCGGTCTGGTGAGGGCAGCGCTCGAGTTCTCTAAGACAAGGCGCTAGGCGGGATGTCGGCGTTCCCGGACTGGGCAGCCTTCGGGTCCGCCTTCGGGAGCATCACCTTGAACACCGCGCCCTTCGAGAAGTCCCCGTGTATCCTGTCCTCGACCCATACCCTGCCCTGGAACTTCTCCACGATCGTGCCCACGATCGACAGGCCCAGCCCGAAGCCCTTGACCCCGGTGGCCCCCGTCGCGAACCTCTCGAAGACCGTCTGCTTCCGGTCGTCCGGTATGCCCCGGCCGCGGTCCATGACGGAGACCACCCAGAACTCGCCCCTCGTGTCCTTGACCTCGTCGACCGTGACCTCCACCCTGACGATCTTCGCGCTGTCGAACTTCACCGCGTTCGAGATGACGTTCAGGAACAGGTCGTTGATGTAGCCGTTCGCCCTGACGAAGTGCACGCCCTTGGCGAGGTTCGGCACCACCTGGATGGTCTTGTCCGATGATGACTTCGAGACCCCCTGCACGGCGGCCAGTATCGGCGCGTGGATGTCCCACGCGGCGAAGTCGTCCTCCGACATGGACCTCACCTTCGCGAGCTTGCGTATGTTGTCTATGACCCTCGCGTTGTTCCTGACCTGCACCAGCGCCTTCTCGGCGTACCTCTTCTGCCCCTCGTCCAGTCTCTTGTCCTGCAGGAGCAGCTCGATGTAGCCCATGATGCCCTGGTTGAAGTTGTTGATGTCGTGGGTCATCAGGTCGTTCAAGAGGGCTATCTCGTTCACGGCGAACACCTGCCGCTCGTACAGGCGGGCGTTCTCGAGCCCGATCGAGGCGATGCCCGCCAAGACCTCCAACACGTCGATCTGCTCCTTCGAGGGGACCTTCAGGTCGACAGGCTCGTCCACGAGCATGTATCCGATGAGCCGGCCGCTCCTGTCGTTCAGCGCGAGGATGAGTATGTCGCGCTCGTGCCACGCGTCCGGGGAGGCCCTCGGCAGGTCAGCCAGCTCCGGGTGCGCGATGAACTCGAAGGCCTCCATTCCGTACTCCTGGTCCTCGAACTTGACGAAGTACGTCGTCTCGCCTATCCTGAACTCCTCCCTCATGTCCTCGAGCACCCTCTCAGCGGGCACGGTCGTGCCAAGGGTCACCCATTCAGGGAACCCCGCGAGCGCCTTGTTGACGAACTCGTTCCTGCTAAGGTCGAGGAGCGAGACCGACGCCCTCCTGAAGCCGAACGTGTCCACCACGGCGTTCACGAGGCTGCCCAGGAGCTTGTCCAGGTCGTCCATGTACATCACGGACGTGGTCAGCTCCAGCACCCGGGACATCTGGGCCACCTTCGTGCGGCTGTCCTTGAGGAGCGTCTCCTCCGCCATGTACAGCTCCGAGTTCTCGACCGCGACCGCGGCCTGGTTCGCGAAGAGCTGGACTATCTCGAAATCCGCGGGCGTGAACGTCCGGCCGCCCTCGCGGTAAATCGTGACGACGCCTATGATCCGCTCCCTGCCCCTCAAGGGGATCGACATGATGGCCTCAGGCTCGTCCGGCGTGCCCTCGACATGGCTCGCGCGGGCGTCCGAGGACGGGTCGTTGACGAACTCGGCCTTGCCGGTCTTGGCCACATGCCCGGTGATGCCCTCGCCGACCGGGAACGTCTCAGACATCACTTGGTCCGAGTACGACCCGCGGGCGAGCACCGGGACGAGGAGGTTCGCCTCATGGTCTATCCTGTAGAATGTGAGGGAATCGTACCATACGACCTCCCTGAGCTTGTCGGAGACGTATTCGTAAGTGCCGCCTATCTCGATCTGCCTCTGCATGGACAGGGCCACATCGAGCAACGCCAGCTGCGACCGCACCCTCTGGTTGAGCGAGGACATCAGGTTCGACGTCTCGAGGGCTATGGCCGCGTGGTCAGCCAGCGATGAGAGGAATATCGAGTCGTTCCGCGTGAACTTGCCGTCCCCGAGCCTGTTGTACACGTTGATGACGCCGATGCTGCGCCCCTCGATTATCAGGGGCGCGGAGACGATCGACTTGATGTTGAATATCTCGGCGTCGCGCGGGCGGGCATCCGGGTCCGCCATGTAATTGTTGACGACCTCCGCCTTCAGCCTCGAGATAGCGCGTCCGGTCACGCCCTTCGCCGCGCTGAAATCCAGCTTCTCGAGTATCTCCCTGTCGACGTTGTACGACGCGACCCATATCAACTTGTTCGTCGGGTCCTCTCTGAGGCCGACCATCGCCTTCTCGCCCTTGAGGAGGGAGGCCGCGTCCCTGGCCACCTGGTCCAGGATCACGCCCGGCTCCTGCCTGAAGGATATCTGCTTGCTTATCCTGTCCAGGACGGTCAAGGCTTGCTCACGCTCCTTGGACTCGGTGAATGTGCGCGCGTTGACGATAGCGGTCGCGAGTATGTCGGTCAGCATCTCGAGGAGCGTGACGTCGTTCCTCGTGAAGGCGTCCTTCGCCTCGCTCTGGATGTCCAGTACGCCGACGAGGTCTCCCCGGAAGAGGATCGGTATCGCGAGCTCCGACTTCGTCGTGCGCAGGCCGTGGACGACATATCTCGGGTCGGCGTCGACGTCTCCGGTGACCAGCGTCTCCGAGAAGAATGCAGCGTGGCCGATTATCCCCTCCTTGAGCTTCAGCCTGAGGTCCCTCGGGACCTGGTTCATCTTCGACCCGTGCCCCGCCTTGAAATGCAGTTCCCCGCGCTCCTTGTCCATGGCCATGATGACCACGTGCTGGTAGCCGAACCCTGCGGCGATGGATTTCGTGAACTCGGCCATAAGCTCGTCCGGGTCCAGTATCGAGGTGACGACGCGGCTGATCTTGTTGATGGTCGTGAGCTGGCTCACCCTCTTGGCCAGCTCCGCGGTCCTGGCCTCCATCTTCTTCTCGAGCTGGGTCCTGTACTTCTCTAACTCGACCCTCTCCGACTTCTCCCTGGTCACGTTCCTCAGGACGCCCACGACGCCGATGGGCTGACCGTGCCCGTCGAGGACCGGGCTGGTGTCTATGTGGACGATCGCCGGGGAGTTGCCGTTGACGTTCACGGTCACATCGCCGGACCAGCCTCCCTCCATGGAGTCCTTGAATGCACTGGCCACATCGAACTCCGAGGGCAGCAGAGACGTGCTCAGCGTGCCCCGTCCGACGGCCCTCTCCCGAGGGATGCCCAGGAGCGACTCGAACGCCTTGTTCACATACACCACGTTGCCGTTGGCGTCCATGACCATGACTGCCTCGGCCATCTGGTCCATCGAAGAGTACAGGTTGGTCAGGAACTGCTCCTTCGAGACCGACTCGGTGACCTCCCTCTCGAACGAGAAGTAGTAGGTCTCCCCAGTCTCCTCGTCATCGTACCTTGTCACCGTCATCTCCCATATGGTGCCGTCCGGCATCCTCGCGGTCCTGGTGAACGGGAAGGTGGAGTGCTCCAGGCCGCGCGCGACCGGGCAGTTCCTGCAGACATCCTCGCTGGCAAGGCCTGTCTCGAAGCACTTCTTGCCGACGAGGTCGCCGAGTTCCTCCCTGATCGCAGGGCTGGTGTAGACGATGGTCCTGTCGTCCTTGACCACCGATACGCGGAAGGGGAGCATGTCCAGCAACAAAAGCCTCTGCTCCAGCGAGCCTGTGGGCTTATGGTCTCTGAGGGGCTGGGAGGAGGTCCTCGTAATCGTCGTCTCACCCTCGCTGGGCCATAGACTGCCGACTCATAGCGAGCGGTCACCAATAAACGTTTCGAAGTATGCGCCTCATCTGGGCATCATTGCAGCAAACGGCGCCAGCCCCGCCCAGGTGCGGGCCTGGACCGGGAGCCCGACCCAATAGCTTTAACTAGGGAATCCACGATGGAACCACGATGGCGACCCAGGGACAGAACGACTACGAGGCCCTTTTGGCCAGGGCGAAGAAGAAGCTGCCGCAGAAGCTGGAGTCGCACGACCGGTTCAAGGTCCCCGACCCCGATGTGATGGTCGAGGGCAAGACCACAGTCATCCGCAACTTCGCGGACATCGTCGACACGATGAGGCGCGAGCCGGAACACCTGCTCGGGTTCCTGCTGAGGGAGCTCGGCACTGCCGGCACGATGGAAGGACCGAGGGTGGTCTTCAAGGGGAAGGTCGCCACCGCCCAGATCGTCGACAGGATAGCGAACTACGTCGAGGAGTACGTCCTGTGCTCCGAGTGCGAGAGCCCCGACACGCACATGGTCAAGGACGGACGCATCTCGGTGCTCCACTGCGAGACATGCGGCGCGCACAGACCCGTCCATGTCAGGAAGCCCGTCAAGGCCGAGGAGCAGAAGGCCATCGAGGCGGGGAAGACCTATGACCTGTACATCCAGGATGTCGGCAAGAAAGGGGACGGCATCGCCCGCAAGGCGGAGTACGTCATATACATCCCGGGGACCGCGAAGGGCACCCAGGTCAAAGCCAGGATAGAGAAGGTCTCTGGCACAGTGGCGTTCGGCGTGCTCGTGTGAGCCGACGGTTCAAGGCAGCGAGATCCTGCCTCTGACAGACTGCCGCACGGACCCGCCCACCTCGACCTTCCGCACGGAGGAGCCCTTCTTCTCGACGCGGACGAACAGCCTCGACGGCCGCCCTATGAAATGGCCCTGCTCTATCACCACGCGCTCCGCCGTGTCCCTGGGTATGAAATCGTTCTCCACCAGATAAGCTGCCAGCGCGCCTGCAGGCACTCCGGACGCGGGGTCCTCGTGGAACGCCGGGGACGGGATGTAGCACCTCGAGTGGAGCGTCGCGGTCTCGTCGAAGCCGCCCCAGGTGTACGCCACTGCCGCGCCGACCTCGAGCTCCTTGAACAGCTGCATACACTCATCCTGCCGCGGAGACACTCTCTCGAGCGCGTCCATGGACCGCATCGGGACGAGCAGGGTCGGCAGGCCGGTCGACACCTTCGAGATCGGGAACTCCTTGTGGAAGATGGACTCGGCGCCCACCCCGAGCGCGCTCGCTATCTCAGTCACCTCGTCCACGCGGGAGTACAGCGGCCTCTTCTGGGCCATCCAGACTATCTTCGCGCCGTCGGGCCTCTGCTCGACCGAGAACGGGAGCACGCCGAGCGGCGTCTCCGCCCTGTGCCGGCCCCCCATGGTCGCCCCGAACGCGTTCTGTTCGGCCATCGCCCAGATCGCGCCGATGGTGCAGTGGCCGCTGATAGGCTCTTCAGCGTCGCCCGAGAAGTACCTGAGCCGGACATCGGCCTTCTTTGACTTGAGCACGAAGACCGTCTCCGGGCCGCCGAGCTCGAGGGCGCACCGTTGCAGCAGCACGTCGTCGAGGGCATCCGCGTCCATGACGACCCATGCAGGGTTGCCCGAGTACAGATCGTCGGTGAAGACGTCCAGTTTGAGCACGTCCAGCTCTGCCACGGAGGACAAGACGTCCTACTCGCTATATGGATGTTCCCCGGAGCCCCGCTTCGTGTCTGGCGTCGGGTGCTTCGAGGTCGTGGGGCAAAAGTATTTCTAAGCCAGCCCGGAATAGCGGGACCAGATGGATTCATCTGTCAGGGCGGTCGTGGTCATGGCGGCCATCTTCGCCGTGTCTCAACTCGGCGCCCTAGCCATGGTGTCCTCGGCCCTCGGGGAGGAGTACCAAGCCTTCGAGGACCCCAACGACCCGATGATACCCCTGTACTACATCATCGCAATCGTCCTGTTCACGTTCGCCATATTATACATAATAAAGAAGAAGAGGGAGGATGTCGTCCGGATCATCTTCATCGGTTCGGTGTGCTTCACCGTATTCTACGTGATACTCATAGTCGCGACCCTGTTCGACACGGGCATCCTCGCGCTCGCCGCATCGATAGGGCTCACCGCGGTGCTCGCATACTATCTCGTGAAGAAGCCGGAGTGGTACGTGGTCGATGCGACCGGCATACTCGTCGCCGTCGGCGTGATAGGCATCCTCGGGATATCCCTGAACATACTCCCGGTCCTGATACTCCTGATCGTGCTCGCGGCGTACGACGCGATATCGGTGTACGGGACGAAGCACATGGTGGCTCTCGCGGAGGGCGTGACCGAGATGAAGCTCCCGATAATACTGATCATCCCCAAGAAGAGGGGATACTCTTACCTCGACCAGAGGCCTCTGAGGGAGCAGCTGGCAGAAGGGAGCGAGCGCGAGGCGATGTTCATGGGCCTGGGGGATGTGATTATACCGGGCGTCCTGGTCGCATCCGCGTTCTACTATCTGCCGGACGACGCATTCATGGGACTTCCAGGGAACCTGTTCGTCGCCCTCGCAGCGCTCGTCGGAGGGCTGGTCGGCTTCTCGATACTCATGAGGTACGTGCTCAAGGGCAACCCTCAGGCAGGCCTGCCGCTCCTGAACGGCGGGACTGTCCTCGGGTACGTCGCAGCATACCTCCTGGTTTTCCAGGACCTGAGCCTGGGCATCTCTCTGCCATGGTGATGACATATGGTACTGCTGCTTGTCTGCTCCGACCTTCACGGCTCCGACGAGGCGCTGGCGCTGCTTCGCAGGGCGGAGAAGGATATCAGCCCCGATGCCGTCGTCATATGCGGCGACTTCACCACCTACGGCTCCGCGGATTACATGAGGCGGCTCCTGGACAACTTCGAGGCCGACCTGCTGGCCGTCCCGGGCAACTGCGACACGGATGAGATGCTCGACATGCTGGAGGAGGCCGGCGGAAGCGTGCACGCGAAGCGCGTCCGCAAGGCCGACCTCGACTTCTTCGGCTTCGGCGGTGGGACGCCCACGCCCATGATCATGCCCTTCGAGGTCGATGAGGACGAGATGGTCTCGGCGCTGAGGTCCGTGGCCGTGCGCGGAGGAGTGATGGTCACGCACACGCCCCCGAAGGGTGCGAACGACCTGACCGCGTCCGGGAGACACCTGGGCTCGGAGGGGCTGATGGGCGTCGTCCGGGACTTCAGACCTAGGCTGGTCCTGTCAGGGCATGTCCACGAGGCCAGGGGCGAGTGCGAGAAGGACGGAACGCTGTTCGTCAACCCCGGGACCGCCCGCGCAGGGCGGTACGCGACCGTCGAGCTTGGCCAGAAGGCCGAGGCGAAGCTGTTCTGAGGGCGTCTGCCGCCCCCGCACGCTTCAACAACGTTTTAATACCCCTCCCTCTTTCCCATGTCCCGAGAGGTTAGAGATGGCCATTTGGCAGGGAAGGCCTAAGCGCAAGGTCACAGGCGGCAGGATCCGGCTGGCCCGCAAGAAGAGGAAGTTCGAGGTCGGCAGGGAGAAACAGTTCACCCACCTTGGCGCGCGGAAGGTCAAGATCTACAGGACTAAGGGAGCCAACAGGAAGGCGCGCCTGCTCCTCGTGGACACGGCCAACGTCGTCGACCCTTCGACCAAGACCATCAAGAAGGTCAAGATCCTCACAGTCAAGTCCAACCCGTCCAACCCGAACTACGTGCAGCGCAACATCATGACCAAGGGCGCGACGGTCATGACAGAGCTCGGGGAGGCCGTCATCACTTCGAGATGCGGTCAAGACGGCGTCGTGAACGCGATGCTGATCAAGCCCCAGTGACGCATGCGCAAGCTGTGGGAGATCGCGGCGCTCACGAGGAGCGCGTGATGTTCATTCCCCTAGCCCTGACTGTCGGGAGCGTGGACGGCGGGGCAGCCTCGTCCCACCAGTAGATCTCCTCGGTGCCCTTCGACAGCGCGTCCATGCTCTTCCAGAGGGAGAGCATGTTATCGCTCACCCTGATGTTCTTCACGGCGCCCACGATCCGCCCGTCCTTGACCTTCAGTATGGCGTCGCGCGGTATCGTCGAGAAGTCGCCCATCGAATAGCTCTGGAACCTGGTGTACCAGGTGTTGTTCAGGTACAGGCCGTCCTTGGTGTCCGCGATCATCTCCTCGACGCTCCAGTCGCCGGACTCCACCACCGGATGGAACGCCAACGGCGCCCCGGGCTGGTCGAGGCCGAGCGGCGCGAACGGGCCGGCGTTCCCGGTGGTCTTCGTCTTGAACCGCTTGGCGGTCGAAGTGTCATGGAGGTATGTCTTCAGCACGCCCCTGTCTATCAAGGTCGTCCTCTTCGTCGGGACGCCCTCGTGGTCGAACGCCTTCTGTGAGAACGACGGCATCGTCGGGTCGTCGGCCATGGTGACCTCGTCGGACGCGACCTTCTTGCCGATCTTCTTCGCGAACATCGACATGCCGACCTCCACCAGGAACGCGCTCAGCATCATCGTGGTCGAGTTCATGAGCTCGCCCAGGAACATCGGCTCGAGGATGAGGTCCGTCTTGCCGACCTCGCCCTGGACCGGGTCCTTCGCGAGTGTGGCCATCTGGCCGGCGCGGGAGCCAGTCATGCGGGCGTCGAGCCCCGACAGCTTGTGCGTGCAGCACAGCGCGTGCCCGGATGCCTCAGGCTGCGAGAACGCCCTGACGGACAGCTCGAGCGCCGCGGACTCGTCCTCGGCCAGCGCGCCTCCCGAGGAGGCTATGCCCGCCCTCCGGTGTCTGATGAAAAGCGTGCCGCCGACCTCCGCCGCGCCCTCGCGAGTCGCCGCGGATATCGCGTCGTGGACATGCTTCGTGGGAGAGCGCATCGCGACTATCCTAGGGTCCGCCCTGCCCTTCCTGTACTTGAACTTCCCTGAAGCGATGCCCGTGTACTCCGAGTTCTCCGGGGACATCTTGGCGTTCCTGACCAGCGACTCGACGGAAGCCTTGGCCGAGCTGAGGTCGAGGAGGTCGGTGGACAGCGTCCTCTTGCCGACCGCGACGAACACATGGGCGTGCGTCAGGCTCCACCAGTTGGACGCGTCTATGCGGCTGTTCGAGTACCTGACCTGGTTGGTCCTGTGGTCGAAGACCTCGACGACGGCGTCGTCCGCGCCTGCGTCCCTGGCGAACCCCAGGAGCTCCTCGGCGGTGTCCTTCAACGCGCTCATTTCAAGGCCACCCCCCTCAGCCTCATCATCGGGCCGCCCGTGAACACGGCCGCGCTCTGCATCGGGTCTCCCTTGCCGCACTCGGCCGCGTTGTGCTTCACCGTCTTCGAGACCGCGTCGATCGAGCCCCAGAACCCCGGGGTCGTTATCTCGAGCGCGCACCTCTTCGCCGGAAGGCCCAGCTCGCCGTCCTCGATGAAGTACGCCTCCCTTGACACGTACTTCTGGTTGTATCTCTTGTCGTCGATGTTCCACTCTGTGAAGGAGTGCATGAGCACGCCCTCCTTGACCGAGCCGAATATCTCGTCGTCCTCGAAGTCGCCAGCGGCCACATGCGTGTTGGCCATCCTCACGATCGGCTCCTTTATGTAAGTCTCCGACCTGGAGGAGGCGTTGCTGAGGCAGCCGAGGGTCCCGGCCGTCTCCCTGTTCGTCAGGAACTCGTTGATCAGCCCCTCCTTGTAGAGGAACCTGGGCCTCGCCCTCACGCCCTCGTGATCATATGCGTAGTATCCGTACGAGCCGGGTATGGTCGGGTCGTCCACAACGGTCGCGTACTCCGAACCTATCCTGAAGTTGATCATCTCCGGCTTGACGAAGGACTTGCCGGCCTGGGACATCTCCCTGCCCAGTATACGGTCCGCCTCCATCGGGTGGCCGCATGACTCATGAGCGGCGATGCCGGCGACCTCGGGGCCGCACACCAGGTCGTACTTGCCTGGCTTCACCGCCTTCCCCTTCTCTATGATCGTCTTGAGCATCCGCACCTCGTCCACGAGGGCCTTCTCGAGGTCCCAGCCCTCCACGAGCTCCCAGCCCCCGGTGCCGCCGAACTCCCTCATGGACTGCTCGCTCTCGCCCTTCGACGTGACGACCAGCATCGAGTCCACCCTGAGCCTCGGAACATACGACGATATGCGGGAGCCGTCCGAGTTCGCGAACCTCGCGTGTGTCCGGGTCGTCCGGACCTCGAAGAACCTCCCCTCGACCTTGACCTTGGATTTCACGACCGCCGAGTCGACCCCTTTGAGGAACTTCGCCTGCTCCTCGATGGACACGTCCTCCAAGGGCTTGTCCTGGCGGACCTCCCAGTCGGTCCTCACCGGCGGCTCCGGCGCCATCTCGACGCGTTGCTTGAGCCGGACATTCCTGGCCAGCATGTACGCCCGCTTCGCGAGCTCGGTGCCGACAGCCTTCGAGAGGCCGTTCGAGCTGGCGAACCCGATGCCCGTCGGGAGTACGACCCGGACGTTCATGCCCGCATCCATGCTCGTGACTATGCTGCTCACCACGCCCGACTTCACTGCGACGTCGCTGCTCTCGATGGTCTCCGCCCTGACCTCGGCCAGGATCGGCCTGCCCTGGGACATCGCAACGTCCAGCACTGACTCGACAAGGTCCTCGTCAATCATGTCCTCGTCCCCGGCGGGGTAATGAGCGGGTCCAGTAATTAATTGTGGTCCGAACCCCGGACCGACACCATTAGATAGAGGCGGGACGTTGGCTCGGACGAGTACCATGGCAGTGGACCCGGAGAAGGCGATCGTGCTCTGGCCGTCGTACTTCGACCTCAGGGTTTCCAGGGACGAGGGCAGGCGGGTCGCCAAGAGGCACGCGGTGGAGTCTCCCAGCGCGAACATGCTGTTCGAGGCGGTCAAATCGCTGGGCCTCGACTGCATACTCGAGCTCGACAAGTCCTACCCCAGGTTCTGGCACAGACACGAGGGGAGGGTGCTCGTAGAGCCGAAGCTGGCCAAGAAGGACCTTGTCACGAAGGTCGCCGAGAAGCTCAAGACCGTGCCGAGGACGAACGAGTGAGGCTCATCTGTCCTGGGGGGTCTCGACCTCATCGACCAGCATCTTGCCCGCGGACACGCTGTCCACGGAGTGTATGACGGCGCCGCAGTCCGAGATTGTCTCCTCGATGCTCTCATAGTCGATGGCGTTGCCGACTATGGTTATCTTGACGCTCTCGGTCTCCCTGTCGACCTCTTCGAGGGTGCAGTTCACGCCTGAGACGCCGCTCAGGACGGCTATGCGCCTCGAGAGCTCGATGATCGTGGGGTGCTGCGGCTTGAGCACGTCTAGAACCAGTCGTTTGATGTCGCCCACTTGCGCAATCCCTGCCGATGGCTGACGCTAAGTGTTATGTGTATTTATTTCTTTTCAGTGAGACATGAGCGCTGGCCATAGCCAGGGATGAAGTGCGCCGCGCCTGGACTCGTCAGGTTTATTACGTTTCTGACCCATGACCGCGGCGTGGCGAGGTCGTCGATCCCCCCGGAGGAAGTCAAAGTCCTGGACATCAACGCCGCATACCACGGCGTCAGGACAATCACGCTCATGGAGAGGGCGGGAGAGGCCGTCGCCAAGCACGTCCTGGAGAACTATCCGTCGGGCTCGAGGGTGGCCGTCGTCTGTGGCAAGGGGAACAACGGCGGGGACGGGTTCGTCGCGGCGAGACACCTCATGAGGGGCATGAGGCCGGACGTGTACCTGGTCGAACCTGAGGAGGATATCTCGACCGACCTCGCGAGGGCGAACCTGTACCTCGTGAGAGGGGTGTCCAGGCCGGTGAAGTACATGGACGTCCGGCAGTACGACCTGTTCATAGACGCCATGCTCGGCGTCGGCTTGAAGGGCAGGCCCAGGGAGCCGTACGCCACGGCCATCAAGGCCCTGAACAGGATGAAGAAGCCCAAGGTGTCCGTCGACGTGCCCTCAGGATGGCCGTCGGACCTGGCAATCCTTCCAGACGCCACTGTGACATTCCACGCGCCCAAGGTGGGCATGTCGAAGAAGAACTCCGGCAAGGTCGTGGTCGCGGACATCGGCATCCCGCCCAAGGCCGAGGAGTACTGCGGCCCCGGGGACTTCAGCCTGCTGCCTTCCAGGAGGCGGGACGCGCACAAGGGGGATTCCGGGAAGGTCCTGGTGATAGGAGGGGGGCCGTACAGCGGGGCCCCTGCTTTCGCAGGCATGGCCGCGATGAGGTCAGGCATCGACCTCGTGTTCGTCGCGACCCCCGAGCCAGCGGCGACGCCGGTCGCGATCTACTCCCCGAACATCATAGTCCGGCCACTTGTGGGGAGCATCCTCGGTCCCGAGCACGTGGAGAGCCTGTTGGCCATGTCGAAGGACTTCGACGCCGTCGCGATAGGACCGGGCCTCGGGGACGACAGGCAGACCCTGGTCGCAGTCCAAAGGTTCGTCTCGAAGTGCAAGGTGCCGATGGTCATCGACGCCGACGCGATCACCGCGTGCGGGTCGAAGCCCAATGTGCTCAAGGGCAGGACCGCCGTGCTCACACCTCACGCGGGCGAGTTCAAACGGCTCTCGGGCAGGACCGCGCCTTCGGACGACATGGTCAAGCGCGCCGAGGTCGTCCGGGAGGCCGCATCGAAGCTGAGGACGACCATCGTCCTGAAGGGGCCTGTGGACGTAGTCTCCGACGGGACCTACGTGAAGCTCAACCATACGGGGAACGATGCGATGACCGTCGGAGGGACAGGCGACGTCCTCACGGGCATAATCGCAGGGTTCGCGGCCCAGCGGGCCAGCCCGTTCGCCGCAGCCAGGATGGGTGTCTTCACGGCAGGCCTGGCAGGAGACCTTGCGTTCGAGGAGAAGAGCTACGGGCTCCTCGCGACGGACGTCATAGACAAGATACCCATCGTTCTGAGGAGATACACGCTGGGACCCGGCGGATGAGCGCCGCACGATACTCGCATCGGTGTGGGACATCCACTCCGACCGCGCGTCCTTGCCGCTGATTCCGATGACCTCGTGGATATCCTGGCGGAGCGGCCGTCCACAGGACGACGGTGCAAGGGTTTTTATCGCTAGGCGGGCCCTATGAGCGTCGATATGGACCTGGAGCCTGTCCCGGACATCCCCGCGCTCAAGGTCAAGGGCGGGGGTGGCTGGATAGTCGTCGCGGACCTTCACATAGGGATCGAGGTGCAGCTGAGGAGGTCCGGGTTCAACCTCCCGTCACAGATGCCGAAGATGACCGCGGCCCTCGATTCGCTCTCGGGGACGGCCAAGAACCTGATGATACTGGGAGACCTGAAGCACAGGATACCCAGCGTCGGCCACCGTGAGGACGAGGAGATACGGTCGCTCATCGGTAAGATGCTGGAGAGGTACAAGCGGGTGGTGCTGGTCGCCGGCAACCACGACGGCGGCATCTCGTCGGCCCTGCCCGAAGGATGCGAGGCCATCAGCAGCCGCGGCACCGTCGTCGGGGACGTCGGGCTGTTCCACGGCCACGTATGGCCTTCCGAGGATGTGATGGCTGCGGACAAGGTCGTCATGGCGCACATCCATCCGGCGGTGCTCATGGTCGATTCGCTGGGCACCAGGAGCTCGGAGAAGTGCTGGGTCAGGGCGCCCTTCTCGGAGGAGAGGGTGAAGGAGAGGTACAGTTCGTGCCCGGAGCAGCTCGTCGTCGTGCCCGCGTTCAATCCGTTGCTGACCGGCACCCCCGTCAACGCCGACCATGGCACGATACTCGGACCCCTGTTCAAGAACGGGCTCGTCTCGACAGGGAGCATGAAGGTGCACCTGCTGGACGGCGCTTACATAGACCGTCCGGGGCGCCTGTCCAGACCGAGACGCGCGTGAGCATCTCACTTCTTCGGCCTGTCGAAGAATATGTTCTTCCCGGATGCGGAGAGCGGGATCCCGTGGACCGCGTTGCACTTCGACATCCCGAGGCGGAGCGCGGACACGCCTATCCGGTACATGATCCTGTTGTCGACGTTGTGGAGTGAGGCGGTGCTGGCCGCGGACCCGAGCGCGATGCCGAGGTCCAGCGCCCGCAAGAAGCAGTTGGGGCCCCTGAAATCCCCCGAGAACGACTCCTCGTTGAACTCCGCGCAGCTCGAGTATCCACAAGCGCCGCAGTTGAGCCCAGCGCCCTTGTGCGGCAACAGGCCGACCAAGAGCACCGCATCTGACCCGAGCACGTTCTGGCCGTCCCTCTCGAACCCCTGGATGCCGCGCTCCCTGCCAATCCCGATCATGTCGTTCCCGAGCGCGACACGCTCGGAGTCGGACAAGACCCTCGCCTCGATGAAATCCTGGCCGACGGCCTTGGGCGCCGTCCGGGCGGAGAGGGCCATGAGCTCGCCCACGAACGCGACAGTCTCCTTCATGGTCATGCGCGGGGAATCGACCGGCTGGGACTTATATGCTATGGAGACAATCCGCCACCGCTGGAGCGAGTGGGGTAGATGATCGCACCGTTCATCTGCGCAGGGATGGTCCTGAGGAGGAAGGCGCCCAAGGGCGCCCCGAGGCTCATCAAGGTCGCGAAGGGCCAGAAGAGACGCGCCGCGTCCAGGAAGATGAAGGTGCACACGCGCCCACAGGTCAAGGCCATCAGGATGAAGGGCCAGACCAAGTGCGACGTCTGTCTGGGCGTGATCAAGAATGACCTGCCGAGCGTCCTGTGCGGATGCGGGAAGCAGTACCACAACTCGTGCGCGGTGAGGGTCGTCAACTGTCCCATATGCGGGCGCGAGCTGGGTTTCTCGAAGCAGAAGCCGCACGTCGTGGACTCCGAGATGCCCATGATCGTGCCCGTGCCGATCTCGAGGGACGACAAGCTGCTGTTGCTGGAGGAGCGGTTCCTGCTCGGCGAGATGACGGAGCGCACATACCTCTCGCTCAAGGAGCAGGTCTCCTGTGCGCCCGACGAGGCGAAGTTTTGCAGCGTCTGCGGCCGCAGGCTCATAGACGGCGAGAGGTGCGACTGCACGACCCACGAGCGGATGTTCCAATGCCCCGAGTGCGGGAACACGCTCGTGGAGGACGACCAGTTCTGCAACAGGTGCGGGGTGGTCTTCTCCCCGGACTTCAGGCTCGACCTGTACCAGTGCCCTGATTGCGGCCGCGTCGTCTCCGAGGGCCAGACCTCGTGTGCGTGCGGTGTGCTGCTCGTGGGGGAGGGGAACATGATATGTCCGGGCTGCGGCGCGGAGATACAGGAGTCGTCCAGCTCCTGCCGCGTGTGCGGCAAGTCGCTCGTCGAGAACATCACCGAGTGCCCGGCCTGCGGCAGACGGGTCGACAAGGACGCGTTCGCATGCCTGTGCGGGGTCGTCTTCTCCGACAGGGTGAGCGGGGCCGAGTGCTCCCTGTGCGGCTCGGGTGTCGACCTGCAGGACCGGTTCTGCCCCAAGTGCGGCGCGAGGTTCGCGGACGAGCCCAGGCTGGAAGGCAAGCTGGAGAGAAAAATCAAGGTTTGAGGTGTGCCCGGTTAGGGCACACGCTCATGCGAGTGGTTTGGTCAGGCGAAGCTCATCTGACGAAGTCTATGTCGGAGTCGTCCCCGGAGCCGTAGGACCGCGAAGAGCTGCCCCTCGGCGCCGAACGCGCCTGGGAGGCCTCGCTGTGGTTCTTGCTCATCAGCATGGTCGACTTCGCGCCCGTGACGATGAGCAGCACCCGGACCTCGCCCTCGATATTCGGGTCGACGCTGCATCCCCAGATGAGCCTGGCGTGCTTGTTGATCCTCTGGCCGACGACCTCGGCCGCCTGCTGCGCCTCGGACACCGTCATGTCCGGGCCGCCGACGACCCTGATCAATGCGCCCTTCGCCTCTCCGAGGTCTATCTCGCCGAGCAACGGGGAGTTCAACGCCTCGTCTATCGCGGCCTGGATGCGCTCATCCGGGTCCGACTCGTCCGACTCGCCCATGCCCACGAAGGCGACCCCGCCCTCGTTCATGACCGTCATGATGTCGCTGTAGTCGAGGTTGACCAGGCCCGGCTTCGTTATGATCTCGGTGAGGCCCCTGATGGTCTGCATCAGGATCTCGTCCGCGACCTTGAACGCCGCGTCCACGGGCAGCTTCGGCACGAGCTCCAGCAACTTGTCGTTCGGTATGACGATCGTCGTGTCGCAGAGCCGCCTCAGCCTCTCCAGGCCGTCCAGGGCGTTCTCCATCCTGACCTCGCCCTCAGCCTTGAAAGGCATGGTCACGACCCCGATCGTCAGCGCCTTGAGCTCCTTCGCGAGCCTCGCAGCGTAGTGAGCGGACCCGGTCCCCGTGCCGCCGCCCATACCAGCGGTGACGAACACGATGTTCGCGCCGTTCAGGAAGTCCCTGATCTCGCGCTCGTTCTCCTTGGCGGCGGCCTCGCCGACCTGAGGTATCGCGCCCGCGCCCAGGCCACGCGTGATGTTCTTGCCTATCAATATCTTCTTGGGCGCGTGTATCGCGAGCAGGTGCTTCGCATCGGTGTTGATGGCGCAGAGCTGCGCGCCGGATATGCTGGCCTCGACGCACCTGTTGATGGTGTTCGAGCCGCCACCGCCGCATCCGATGATCTTGATGCTGACATCCAGCTGTTCCGCGATCTTCGCAATCTCTTCGTCGTCCGCGGTCATTTGTGCAGGTTGAGGTGCCTGCGTTTGAGCGGGCTGAGGAGACTTTTCCAGTTCTTCTACATCTTTTCCTAGTGCGTCTTTAACAAGCGATTTCGGCATGAGTGCACCCCATAAGGCTGTATAAGTAATCAGTAATCTCGAATATAAACATTCTCAATGCTGGTTCCGAGCCAGTAAACCGACAAAAGGCCTAGTGACGCGGGCGGGTTCGCGCATGCTTCGCATGCGCCGAGCGGGAAACTTGAGCGGGAGAGGAGGGCGAGGCGGGGTGCGGTCCGGGTTCTAGGAGGCTTCCGCGCGACCGATGAGGAAGTGCTCCGGAAGGCACCGCCGAGCGCATCCGAGGAGGTCGCGACGAGCATACTGGCGCGGGAGGATTGATTTAAATAGTCAAGTGATTATTTACTTTATCGGAAACATCTTAGGATGGGATGACGAAATGAAGTCACTTATAGACGATGCTCTCGAGATGCACGCGCTGGAGAAGAGCACGAAGGAGACGCTGGGCACCCCGGAGGACCAGGAGCTCGCACAGATCGTTGAGAAGCTCAAGGTCAACATAACCATAGTCGGGTGCGGGGGAGGGGGTTCCAACACGGTCAACCGCCTCAACCAGTCAGGTGTGTTCGGCGCCGATATCGTTGCTGCGAACACGGACGCCAAACACCTGCTGCACATACACTCTCCGCACAAGGTGCTCCTTGGACGTACCTTGACGAGGGGACTGGGCGCAGGGGCCTTGCCCGAGGTGGGCGAGAAGGCCGCCGCCGAGTCCGAGGAAGAGCTGAAACAGTACGTCAAGGGCTCGAGCATCGTCTTCGTCACGGCAGGCATGGGCGGAGGTACCGGCACGGGCTCCGCCCCGGTCGTCGCGAGGATGGCCCGCGAGTCGGGGGCGCTCACGATCGGCATAGTCACGCTCCCCTTCAAGGCTGAAGGGAGGGTCCGCTGGGAGAACGCGATGAGGGGTCTGGAGCGGTTGAAGATGAACTGCGACACGACCGCGGTGATACCCAACGACAAGCTCCTCGAGCTGGTCCCCAAGCTCCCGCTGGATGCGGCCTTCAGGGTGGCCGACGAGGTGCTCATGGAGTCCATCAAGGGCCTGACGGAGATAATCACCAAGCCCGGGCTCGTGAACCTGGACTTCAACGACGTGATGACCATCATGAAGAACGGCGGCGTCGCGCTCATAGGCATGGGCGAGGCGACGAACAAGACCACGGGCAAGGGCGACAGGATCGACTCCGCGGTGTCTCAGGCGCTCGAGTCACCACTGCTGGGGAACATAGACCTCAGCTCCGCGAGGGGCGCGCTGATAAGGGTCACGGGCGGGCTCGACATGACCGTCTCGGAGGCGGAGAAGGCCGCGGAGATGGTCAACGCCAAGATCAACCCGAACGCGAGGATAATCTGGGGCTGCAGCGTGGACCCGGAGTTCGACGGGCTGGTCAGGGTGATGGTCGTCCTCACGGGCGTGAAGACGCCGGACCTGATGCCGAAAGAGTTCGCCGAGACAAACTCGACGAAGCACGGCGTCGACTTCGTCCGCTGAGCGTTTGTCATGCCGAAGAAGGCGCCTGGCGAGAGGTGGAGGTACATCGCCTTCAGGATATCCGAGGGCGGGCCTTTCGCCAGAAACGATTTCCTGTCTTCTCTTATACACCGTTCCAGGGGGACCGCCATGGACGGCGGCTTCAGGATGACCGTGTTCGAGCCCGAGGTCGCCATACTGAAGGTCCCGCACAAGCTGAAGGACGACGCGATCGCCCTCCTAGCGTCCGTGGACAGGGTCGCGGGCAGGCCGTGCAAGGTCGAGACGCTGAGGACCTCGGGCACCATCAAGACGCTCAAGGACAGGTACCTGAAGCATGAGTCGGTCGCGCGCAAGACCTGGGAGTGACGCGTGCGGCGGACCCGCGGTGCCAGCATGGCCAGATGACCCGAGGCACCCGTCTCATCACCGCGAAAAACCTTTATACGGGCGACCGCGTTAGGCAGCCTCGGCATACACATCTAGCCGTGATTATGTCGATCTCAAAGAGGTGTAAGGTAAATGCAGCCAGGACAGATGGCGTATGACAGGGCGATAACCGTCTTCTCACCCGATGGCAGACTGTTCCAGGTGGAGTACGCGAGGGAGGCAGTCAAGAGGGGGACGACGACCGTCGGCCTCAAGTTCAAGGATGGCGTCGCGCTCATCGTAGACAAGAGGATCGCGAGCAAGCTCATCGAGTCGAAGTCGATAGAGAAGATATTCCAGATAGACGAGCACATCGGCTGCGCCACGTCCGGGCTGGTGGCCGACGCGAGGGTCCTCGTGGACTACGCGCGGGTCGTGGCCCAGATAAACAAGGTCACGTACGCGGAGAAGGTCGACCTAGAGACGCTCGTCAAGAGGCTGTGCGACTACAAGCAGAACTACACGCAGTACGGCGGCGTCAGGCCCTTCGGGACCGCGCTGCTCGTCGCTGGAGTGGACGAGCAGGGCTGCCACCTGTTCGAGACGGACCCGAGCGGCGCGCTCGTGTCGTACAAGGCCGGCTCGATAGGCGCGGGCAAGAACGCCATCATGGATGTCTTCGAGGAGGAGTACCAGGAGGACATGACCCAGGACGGAGCGATAATCCTGGGCCTGAAGGCGCTGGCGAAGGCCACGGAGGAGAGCCTCAACACGAAGGCCGTGGAGATAGGCCTCGTGAAGATAGGAGAGAGGTTCAGGAGACTCTCCGACGCCGAAGTGGAGGCCTACGTCAAGAAGCTGGCCACGTGAGAGTGGGCCCATGGTCGACTTGGACGATGCGATTGTAGCGAGGTTCGAGTCACACGGCGAGAGTTTCGAGATACTCATCGACCCTGCGATCGTCCAGAAGATGAAGGACGGCAAAGAGGTCGACCTCATCGACCACATGGTCATCGACACGATCTTCAAGAACGCCAAGAAGGGCACCAGGGCGCCCGACGACAAGATCAAGCAGGTCTTCGGGACGGTCGACCCGACGGAGGTCGCGAAGGTCATCATCCTGAAGGGCGAGGTGCAGCTCACGACCGAGCAGCGCAAGATCATGCAGGAGAACAAGCGCAAGCGGATCGTGGAGTACATCGCCAGGAACGCCATGAACCCGCAGACAGGGGCTCCGCATCCGCCGACCAGGATAGAGGCGGCGATGGAGGAGGCCCGGTGCCACATAGACCCGTTCAAGTCCGTCGAGGCGCAGGTCCCCGCGATCATGGACGCGCTGAGGCCCCTCATCCCGATCAAGTTCGACAAGGTGAGGATAGCCGTCAGGGTTTCGGGCGAGAACTACGGCCGCTGCTACGAGGACTTCAAGCACTTCGGGAAGGTGACCAAGGAGGAGTGGCAGAAGGACGGCTCGTGGATCGGGGTCATAGAGATGCCCGCGGGCCTGCAGAACGAGTTTCACGAGAGGATAAGCAACAGGACCCACGGCGAGGCGGAGACGAAGGTCCTCAAGGGCGCGCAGTGAGCCCGGGGTCCCGGCAGGCATCTGGCATCGGGGGTACGGACCGCGATTGTCCGACCAAAAGATTAAAGCAGGGGACGCGTTTCAGGCTTTTGAAGAGAGATGATGGTAAATGCGCTGCGGGCCTAAGGACGCCGTATGAAGTCCAGGGCCGTGTCGGCAGAGTGTTTATCGCGGCTCTAGGCAAGAGTGAGTCAGATATGCAGGCTAGTGATTCTAAGGAGGTCTCCAGAGAGATAGTCGTACCTGGCGACCTGCTGGACAGCTCCGGGAAGACCCCGGGGCCCGGCACTTACTCCGAGGGGCGCAACATATTCGCCGCGCAGCTCGGGATAAAGGCCGTCCGGCAGAACGTGGTGGGCGTCGTCCCAATCTCGGGGCAGTACATGCCCGAGCGAGGCGACATGGTCGTAGGGAAGATAGAGGACGTGAGCGCGTCGAACTGGTTGGTCGACATAAACGCGCCGTACCCGGCGCCACTCCATGTGAACGAGGTGCCCTGGAGGGTGGAATTCGGCGAGACGCGCAAGTTCATGGTGCCAGGGGACGTGGTGCTGCTCAAGGTCGTCGGGATAGACGAGACGAGGCGCATCCAGGTCTCCATGAAGGAGCACGGGCTCAGGAAGCTCACGGGAGGCATGATCCTCGACATATCGCCTTCGAAGGTGCCGAGGGTCATAGGCAAGAACGGCTCGATGATCCAGATGCTCAAGAACGCGACGGGCTGCAGGATATACGTCGGGCAGAACGGAAGGATATGGATAGACGGCGAGCTGGATGACATAATCAAGGCCGTCAAAGCCGTGAGGCTCATAGAGGAAGAGGCCCACAACGTAGGCCTCACAGAGAAGATCAAGAGACTCCTGGAGGAAGGCTCCAGGAAGGGAGAGTGACCCCAATGGGAGGAATGACGACAGACATCAAGCTGCTAGACGAGAACGGCCGCAGGGTCGACGGGCGCACGCCCGAAGAGATGCGGCCGCTGAAGATCGAGGCCGGCGTGCTCAAGCGCGCCGACGGCTCCGCGTACGTCGAGTGGGGCCTGAACAAGGTGCTCGCGGCC
>CAZAUI010000022.1:0-20651 GCA_964488505.1 uncultured Thermoplasmata archaeon
TCCCTCGGGACCTTCCCCAGGGCCGCAGCCACCTCAGGCTTGGAGACGTAGCCGCGCCTGAGCAGGTTGTTGACGAGCTCCGACCGAGCCTTAGAGAAGTCGGTCACGTACGATAAGACAGGACCGCGGCGGGATTAATCTTTCGTGGGGCCCCCGTGTTGGAACGTCTTGCGGACGACGGCCCCGTAGACTCGCACGATGTCCCTCGCGAGCGCGGAGCCCGTCCTGATGGTGCGCTCCTCGATCCTGATGGAGTGTATGACGACCGGCTTCTTGTCCAGCTCCATGATATCACCTATGAAGAACTCCTCGTCCGGCACCGCCATGACGAAGTCGGAGAAGGTGCGGCCGTGGTTGTTGACCGAGAACGGCACCTTGAGCTTGTCGAACCTCTTCGCCCAGACCGTGTCTATCTTGCTCGCCTTGGACGACTTCACCCTCGCTCCGTTGGACTCGATCGAGGTCACGAGCGTGGGCATCTCGCCGCACATCACCTCGTCCCCAACAGACAGGACCTCGTCCGGCCCGAGCACGACCTTGCTCCGCGAAGATTCCTGGAGCCAGCTCACGACGACCGGGACCTCGACGGGCTTGGCGGTCTTGACGGTCACGTGGTGCACGTGCCCGCAATCCCTGCACTTGACGGTCGAGTCGAGCACCGAGACGGACTTGCCGCCCATCTTGCCTGACAGGACCTCGTGCAGCGTCTCCGCCTTGCACTGCGGACACTCGACTAGCACGGAAGCCGGCACGGTCATGGCCTGTTCGATATCCGTCCTCCGACTTATGTCTTTCCCAGGATGTCGAATGCGGGGTCGTGTCCCGGCACGACGGTCCTGGCCCACCCGAGTATCACATCCATGCTCAGGAGAGCGACGGCACGGTCGAAATGGACCGCTGGAGGCAGATGCGCGTCGTAGTTCGCCTTCGTGGGTATGGCGTCCCCGCAGACCGCATATCTGCGGTCTGATTCCACGAACACGGACACGCTGCCCCGGGTGTGCCCCGGTGTGGGGACGATACGCACGCCGTGTGCGAGCCTGGTCTCGGACGACACCTTCCTGGTGCCGATGGGAGGGTCTTCCAGCCCGTGAGCGTAGAACACCGCGTCGGGGAACATGTCGTTGGCCCCGCAGTGGTCCATGTGCAGATGCGTGTTGACCACGTAGCTGACATCCTTCTTCCGGGTCCCGATGGCGGACAGCGCCTCCCAGAGCTTGTCGGCGCACGATCGGGAACCCGTGTCGACGAGTACGATGCCGACATCGGTCTCGAGCATGGTCACGGTCGACGACGCGTCCGTGACCACTCCGCCCTCCCTGACAAGCCAGCCATCGCACAGTATGCGGACGGTCGGCGGGCCCGTCACAGTGTGTGCCCCCGGTCGCACACGACCCCCTCCTTGCGGGCCTTCAGCCTCGCGCCGCACTGAGGGCATCTCGCCCTGGACAGGAATTGCTCTATCCATGCGCTCTTGACATCCGGTATCTCCTCGTCCTCTATCCTGCGCATGATCGACTTCAGCTCGGGGGTGGTCGCCAGCCTCTTGAGCGCGGACTGCGAGACCATCCTCTTGACCCGCTTGTGCAGCGGGAGGCGGACGATGAACGGCGCTAGGACGAACCCCGCGACCAATCCTCCGAGGTGGGCCTCCACGGCCACGTTCGGGCTCCCAGAGAGCAGGACGAACTGGAGTCCCAGATAGCCCGCGACTAGGACCCACATAGGCATGGGCGGAAGCGGGAAGAACCCGATTATCAAGGACATCCTCTCGTGCGGGAACATCCTCGCGAACGCCCCCAGGATGCCGCTGATCGCGCCCGAGGCGCCCACCACGGCCACGAAGTCGTTGTTCCAGTTGAACGCGGCGAACGCCAGCGTGCCGCAGAGGCCGGAGATGAAGAACAGGAGCAGGTACGGCCTGGGGCCTATCCTCTGCTCGAACGCCATGCCTATGAACGCGATGCCAAGGGCGTTGAACAGGAGGTGCATGAAGTCCGCATGCGTGTACATCGATGTCAGGACCGTGTACAGCCTGCCAGGGTCGGTGAGGTCGCGAGGCATGAACTCGAGCTGGTACATGGTCTCGGAGGCGAGGTACGGCACGGGGTTGGCCGAGATCACGAGCGAGGCGAACGAGACGATGCAGACCAGGACCACGATTATGGAGAAGTTGAACTGCCGGTAGTACGAGTAGACCGCGCTCGCGACTATCAGAACGATGATGCCCGCGACCCAGACGTTCATCCGCAGCCCTCCGTGGAGGGGAAAGGCCTCATCTAGTAAAGCCTTAATGATGGTCAGGAGCATATGATGCCGTGGAAGTCGACACGAAGATAGACATCGACATCGCGCCCGAGGTGTACAACCCGAGCGACGACTCGTTCCTTCTGGTGAGTGTCCTCGAGGTCTCACCCGGCGAGAGGGTGCTCGATGTGGGGACCGGCTCGGGTATAGCCGCCCTGCACGCAGCGAAGGCCGGGGCGAGGGTCACCGCCGTGGACCTCAACCCGAACGCGGTCACATGCGCGCGCTTGAACGCCCTGAGGAACGACCTGAAGGTCGAGGTGCTCGTCAGCGACCTGTTCCAGAACGTCAAGGGCGTGTTCGACGTCATAACCTTCAACCCGCCTTACCTGCCCGAGGAGGGCGCTCCGTCCACCTGGATGGAGAGGGCGTGGTCGGGGGGAGCGGACGGCGCCGAGGTGGTCGTCCGGTTCCTGGACGAGGCGTGGAAGTTCCTGGCGCCAGGAGGCAGGATATACATCATACTCTCCTCCTTCGGCAGCATCCGGTCCGTGCTCCGGACCGCCAAGCAGAGGTACGACATCGAGATGGTGGAGGAGAAGCACCTCTTCTTCGAATCGATACTAGCCTACAGGATGACCGTGAAGAGAGACACCGCCTGAGAATGTAAGCGAGAAGTATTATTAGGCGCATGTCAGATTCGAGAGACCCCTGGAAGGAAGGACTTGACCGCGAAGAAGAGGAAGTACAACGACCCCGAGGACCTCAACGAGCTGTGCAGGAGCTTCCTTGTCTCGCAGGAGATGGACAAAGGCGCGGCGTTGGAGTACTGCAAGGACTTCCTGACCGTGCTCTCCAAGAAGGGCATCACGAAAGGAGCTGTCTTATCCTCTCGTTCAAGATCTCGCTGATTATCTTCCCGTCGACCTTCCCGCGGAGCTCCTTCATCACGATGCCCATCAACGGGCCGAGCGCGCCGTCGCCCCTCTGCTTGATGAATGCCTCGCGCTCTTTGACGACCCTGTCGCAGACCGCGCGCACATCGTCCTCCGCGACCGATTCGACCCCGAGCGAGTCCGAGGCCCTGGCGACGTCCCAGACATCGTTCTTGAGCATCCAGGACAGGATCTCCGGCACGGCCTCCTTCGCGAATGCACCCTCGGACATCGCGAGCAGGATCTCCTTGACGCACTCAGCGCTCACCTTGGAGGTGTCGTGCCCGGCCTTCTCCAGCTCGGGGAACACGTTCAGGTACACCCTCGCGACCACCTGCGGCAGACCGACCGTCCCGGCCAGGAGTTCGAACTCGTCCTCGTAAGCCCCGCTCAGGAGCGCCTCCGCCTGCTCCTTGTTGACGCCGTAGTCCTTGACGAACCTCGCGGCCTTCTCCTCCGGGAGCTCGGGCAGGTTGAGCCTCACGCCCTCGAGCATGCGCTCGTCGATCAGTATGGGCCTCACGTCCGTCTCAGGGTACATCCTGTCCTTCCCCGGGAGCGGCCTGCTGTACACCGTCTGTCCGTCCGGCAGCGGGTCCCTCGTCTCCTCCGAGACCCCGAGTATGCCCGCGTTCGCCCTGTCCACGGCCCTCAGTACGGCGGCCCTGGCCCGCTCCTCCGAGTCGGATATGATGAAGAACGCGTCCTCGGGGCCGACGGCCAGCTCGAGGGAGATGTCCTCCACCTCCGCCCTCGTGATGCCGTAGTCCGGCAGCTCGTCCGAGTGGAACAGCCCCTTGACGCCTGCGACGCGCGCGTGCGCGGCCATCTCCGCCCCCAGCCGCTTCACCCCGGACTCCGTCCTGCCGAGCGTGCCTGCGAACTTGGGGAGCTTGGCCGCGAGTATCCTCCCGCCCGAGTCGAGCGCGGACCTGAGCACGCGGCACGCGGTGCCCCTGAGGAGCGGCGTCAGGTCCTTGACCTCCGGGACGACCTTCTTCGCCCCCCGCTTCCTGAGGATGTCCTTGACCTCCAGCAGAGCGAGCTGGCGCTTGACCTCCTCCTCGATGTAGACGGGTACCAGCTTCAGGTCCTGGGCGCCCTTGATCTCGATCCTCGCGCCCCCGGATATGGATATGTTCAGGTCCTCCCTGATCGTCCCGATGCCGCGCCTGACCTTCTTCGTCGCCCTCAGGAGGGCGCCTATCCTCGCGGCGACCGCGCGGGCCTCCTCGGGGGTCGCCATGTCCGGGTCAGTGGCGATCTCGACCAGGGGAATGCCGAGCCTGTCCAGCCGGTATGTGACCTCGGAGCCGTGCTCGGACATCTTCCGGGCGGCGTCCTCCTCGAGACACACGGTGGCCATGCCGAACCTCTTGCCCCCGAGCTCGAGGTGGCCCTTCGTCGCGACCAGAGCGGTCCTCTGGAACCCGCCCGTGTTGGACCCGTCTATGACGATCTTGCGCATGAAATGGAGCTCGTCGACAGGGGCCATGTGCAGGAGCGAGGCCATCTCCAGGGAGGCCTCGATCGCGAGCCTGTTGGCGTCGTGGGGCGGCTCCTCGTCCGCCTCGACGAGGCACGAGCAGGGGACCGTCTGATACCTGAACTGGAGCTTCCTCTCCGCCTCCTCGAGCGCGGCCTTGTCTATCTCCCCGAGCTCGCTCTGGGTCGGCCTGAGGCGCCTCACGATATCCTTCCTGTGCTCGTCCACGAGCTCGGACGCGCATGAACAGAACAGCTTGCCGGTCGAGAGCTGCTGGTGTATCTCGATGCCGACCTTCAGGCCGAGGGTGCCGTAGTCCAAGTCAGAGCTCCCTCCCCTTGGTCAGCTCGCCGGCGATGTTGGTCAGCATGATCTTGTTTACCTCGGCGTAGTCGTCCGTCTGGCCCATGGCCCACATCAGCTTCACGTACGCCGTCTCGGGGAGCATGTCCCCGACCGGGAGCGCGCCCGCGGAGAGCATGTCCCTGCCAGTCGAGTACACGTTGAGGTTGACCGAGCCCCGGAGGCACTGGGTCGTCACGACCACGTGCACCCCGTTCTTCACGGCCTTCCTGATCGAGCTGATGATAGGGTCAGAGACATGGCCCAGACCGGTGCCCGCCACGACCACGCCCTTCACGTGCGACGCGAGCATGTCGAAATGCTCCTCCTCGAACCCTGGATAGAAGTGCAGCAGGCTCACCCGGCCGTCTATCTTGTCGCGGACCTCGACCGGCCCGACCGAGCGCTTGACGTACGAGCCGTCGAGCTTCGCCTCGTGTCCGTCCACCCGGCCTATCGGGTGTATGTTCATGCTCGTGAACGCGTCCCGCCTCGACGAATGCATCTTCCTGACCTTCGTGCCCCGGTGGACCAGGCAGTACGTGTCGGACGGCTCGCCGTGCATGACCACGACCGCCTCGCCCAGGTCGGAGTCCACGCACAGTCTTGTCGCGGCCAGCAGGTTCGCGGTCGCATCGGACGACGGGCGGTCGGAGGACCTCTGGGAGCCGACGCACACGACCGGGCCCGTGAGGTTCTTGAGCATGAAGGACAGCGCGGCCGATGTGAACCCCATCGTGTCCGTGCCGTGTGGCACGATGACGCCCACGGCCCCCGAGTTGAGCTCCTCGGCGACCGCCCTCGCGAGCCCTTGCCAGTGCGCCACGGTCATGTTCTCGCTGAGTATCGAGTACAGCACCTTGGCGCGCACGTTGCACAGATCCATCAGCTCGGGGACGGAGAACACCAGCTCCTCAGCGGACTTCGCCGGGTGGACCGCACCTGTCCGGTAGTCCACGTACGACGCTATGGTGCCGCCCGTGCTTATGACCGCGACATCCTTCTTCTTCGGGTCCCGGGGCATAGACTTCCTGACGCTGTCCTTCGTCTCCTTCTTCGAGACCAGGGTCACTTCGCAGCCTTCCGCCACCCGTATCCCGATGTTGTATCCCGTGGGCAGCTTGAGCGTTATGATGGCCTCGTCGCTGAACTCGTGGCGGGGCATGAGCACGCCCGTGTGCGTCTCCTGCCCTCTCTTGACGGAGATGATGTCCCCGACTGAGGCGCCGGCGGACTCCAGCAGCTCCGCAGCGAGGCCAGTGTGAGTCATCGGGCGGTAGAAGGAGTTAGCCGTCTTAAATGGTTTGCTGGACCGTTCCCAGGCCGGTCTGCGCCGTCGATGTGACAATGTTCATATGAAACGAACCTGATGCCCTCGGAGGTTGCATAGGATGAGAGTACTGGCTGTAGGGGGAGGGGCGCGCGAGCACGCGATCGTTCATGCACTGGCGAGGTCCGGAGCCGAGGTGTTCGTCTGCATGAAGAACAGCAACCCCGGCATCGCGAAGCTCGCCAAGGACATCGCACTCGTAGACGAGATGGATGTGCAGAAGGTCGTGGAGTTCGCGAAGGCCAATGACGTCGAGCTTGCGGTCGTCGGCCCTGAGGCGCCCTTGGAGGCCGGGCTCGCCGACGGACTGGAGGCGGCGGGCGTCCCGACCGCGAGCCCGAAGAAGGTCGCGGCCAGGATAGAGACCTCGAAGAGCTTCATGAGGAACCTCATGAAGACGCACGGGGTCCGAGGGGCGGTCAAGTTCGCGAAGGCGGACGATGTCCGCGAGGTCCGGGACATCCTCGACGAGTTCGGCACGGAGATAGTCGTCAAGCCCGTGGGCCTCACAGGCGGGAAGGGAGTGAAGGTCTTCGGAGAGCACATGATGACGCGCGAGGACATAGTCGCCTACTGCGACGAGGTGTTCTCGAAGGGGATTGGAGGAGCGAGCGTGGTCATAGAGGAGAAGCTCGTGGGCGAGGAGTTCACCGTCCAGGCATTCTGCGACGGCTCCAAGGTCGTCCCCATGCCCGCGGTCCAGGACCACAAACGGGCCTACGAGGGCGACCAGGGACCGAACACCGGGGGGATGGGCTCGTACTCACAGGGCGACGGCCTGCTCCCCTTCCTCGGCGGGAAGGACTACACCGACGCCGTCGACATCATGACGGAGACCGTGCGCGCGCTCAAGAAGGAAGGGGCGGAGTACAGGGGCACGCTGTACGGGCAGTTCATGCTCACAAGGACAGGGCCGAAGGTAATCGAGTTCAACGCGAGGTTCGGCGACCCCGAGGCGATGAACGTCCTCTCGCTGCTGGAGAGCGATTTCACAGCCATATGCGAGGGCATGGCCGGCGGCGACCTCTCGGACAGGGAGGTCAGGTTCGCGAGGAATGCCTCCGTATGCAAGTACGTCGTGCCGCAGGGATACGGCTCGAAACCACTCTCCGGAGAGGAGATCAAGGTCGACGAGGGAGCCATAGGCGCCGCTGGGGCGATCCTGTACTACGCGAACGTCAACGAGAAGGACGGGCGCATATACACGACCACATCCAGGTCGGTCGGCATAGTGGGCGTCGCCGACAGCCTCGAAGAGGCTGAACGCATCGCAGAGGCGGGCGTGCAGCACGTGAGCGGCAAGGTGTCAGTCAGGCACGACATAGGCCGCAGGGACGTCCTCGAGAGGAAGGTCGCACGCATGAACAACATCAGAGGATTGAGCGCATGATGAACCTTGAAAGAGTCGTGTCGAAGATAGAGGAAGAGCTGGACGAGAAGGACCAGATCAGAGAGGTCGCGCTCAAGTCATCCAGGGCCGTGGTCCGGCTCTCGGGGACGGTGCTGAAGTGCCTCCACAGGGAGGAGGAGCTCGGCGACCAGTTGGAGGACCTGAAGGACGAGGCGTCGCGGCTGTCGAGCCTGCTCGCGGACCACCCGGACCTCGTGTCCGCAGGGTATGTCGAGAGCGCGTTCCAGGAGTACTCCGAGGTTGGCATCATGCTCTCGATACTGGAGAAGGACGATGTGCCCTCTCCGGAGGACCTCGGCGTGGAGAACGTGCCGTACCTCCTCGCGCTCGGGGACACCGTGGGCGAGCTCAGGAGGTTCTCCCTCGACGAGCTGAAGCGGGGCAACGTCATGCGGGCGAACTACTTCCTCGACCGCATGGAGGACATATACACCGCGCTGATGCGCTTCGACTATCCGGACGCGATCGTCGCCGTCAGGAGGAAGCAGGACATCGCCAGGAGCCTGCTGGAGAAGACCAGGGGCGAGGTCGCCGTCGCTGCCAGCGCGATGAACCTGCAGGGTAAGTTGGACGAGCTCCTCAAGAAGCTGTGAGGCTCACCCGAATATCCTCTTCATCGTGCTCTCGATGTCCGCCCTCGGGCGGGCGCCTGTCAGGCGCTCCACCTGCTCCCCGTCCTTGAAGAATATCAGTGTCGGGATGCTGTGGATGCCCAGGGACATCGCGGTCTTGGCGCTCTTGTCCGTGTCGAGCTTCGCGAAGACCACCTTGCCCTTGTAGTCCTTCGCGAGCGCCTCGATCGTCGGCGCGATCATCCTGCACGGGCCGCACCATGGCGCCCAGCAATCCACAATCAGCTTCCCCGAGCCCTTGACCACGGACCCGAAGTTGTCGTCCGAGACCTCCACGATGTCCTCTGACAAACCAGTCACTCCTTTGAGCATGCGGGTAAGAGCCTAATGGATATTTCAGATTATCCCATCGCCTGGGCCGGCTCACTTCTTCTTCTGCGGCTTGGCCATGACCATCAGCGCGACCATCACGCTCATGATTATGACGCCCACGGTGAGTATCGCCCCTATCGGGTTGCCCTGGGAGCCCACGTATATCGTCATCGAGTAGACGTTGTTCCCGTCGCTGAACTCCACGATGTCGTCATCGTCGTCGATCACGACCGTCACGACATGCTCGCCCTCGGCGACGTTGGCCCAGGTCCAGTTGTACACCAGATCCTTGCTCTCCCCGGCCGCGACATCGAACACCCGCTCGCCGAGCAGTATCCCGTCGGCGTAGAACTCGGCGGTGACGTCCTTGGCGTCCACATCGCCCGTGTTGTAGACCGTCGCGGTGATCACGATAGGCGAGACGACCTTGACGGCGAACTCCTTGACCTTGTAAACGCTCTCGTCCGCGTCAGGGGCCTTCGATGTGGCGTTGATCCTCACCTTTATGTCCTGAGCCTCGCCGGGCATGACGACCGTGACGTTGAACTTTCCCGAGGCCGATGAGCCCGTGGACGGAGTGACGGACGAGCCGGTCTTGTTGTCGGCGATTATCTCAGCCTTGTAAGTGTAGTTGGTCCCGTACTGCACGGCCGGGCCGCCGGATATCGTGAGCACGCATCCCACGGACTCGGATGTGCCCGCGAACGACGGGACGTCGAGCGTGATCTCGACCGGCGAGTATGCGGACGCGTTATCGGGAACGCTGAGCAAGGCCGCGCCTGAGAGGCCGACCATCATGGCGACCATGACCATCAGGGCCGCCGGGCGGTTCGCGCTCATTTCTTGCCACCTCCGCCGTAGCCCTTGCGCTTCCTGAGCACGAAGAAAGTCACGACCAGCGCTGCGAGCGCGACCGCGAGTGCGACATCGAGGTACAGGCGGCCGACGTCGTACTCGTAGGTGACATCGTCCCTAACGACATCCAGGCTACCCGGGCCCAGGGCGAGGTCCGCCAGCATGACCGGGACCATCCCGTGCCCTGTGACCGAGCCGTCGATGGACGACTGCGCGAGGACCGCGGCCTCCGCCTTCGGGTCGGGCATCGTCCTTATGCCAGTGAACTCCACGGCCAGGACCTTCGAGCCGAACGCCTCCAATGTGACGTTCGTGACGGCCTCCCCTGTATCGGGGTCCACTATCCTCGCCGACCATCCGGAGGCTCCGAGGGCCTCGGGGTTGGATATGCTCACGAGGAAGTCGTCCTCGATGTTGCCCGTGTTGTTGAGCAGGAAGGTCGTCGTCGTGACATTGGATGATATCGGCTCCGAGGTGCTCATGTCCTCCACGGACACGGACCTCGAAGGCAGGACATTGACCACGAGCGACACCGTCGCCCTGGTGGCCGTGCGCGTGTCGGACAGCACCGTCACCGAGGCGGTGTTGTTCCCGGCCTCCGCGGTCTTAGTGACCGTCAGGTCGACGACCACATAGGCCGTGTTGCCGTTCGTGCCGAAATCCACCCGGACCTCGCTCGGCTCGAAGACCGCTTCGAAGTCGGTGCCGGCATAGGTCAGCGTGTATGTGTCGGCCACGTTGCCCGTGTTCTCAATCGTGATCAAGTAGCTGACCGTCTGGCCAGGAGCAAGGGTCACTGCCCTGTCCTCGTCCCAGCTGGCGGCCACGGTGTATCTCGTGTCCCTCACGAGTGTGAAGTCGACATACGTGTTGCTGTCCCCGAGCGAGACCGTCTTCGTCAGGCCGTAGGAGACGCTGACCCCGTCCTCTATCCTGACCGCGCTGGAGGCCAATGTGTGGTTGCCTGACGGCAACAGGAACTGGAAGTAGCCGTCGTCGGCGGGCGTGATCGGCAGGACCGTGCCCGCGCCGGACGCTGTGACCGTCTCGGTGCTAGGCGCACCGGCGACCGTCAGCCTCCCGCCGACATAGTGGCCCAGGGACAACTGGATGTCCGTGGATGCGCCCGTGTTCCTGGGCACATTCAAGCGTGTCAGGGAGACCCGCATGTCTGATGAGCGGGTTACGTACACAGTGTAATCACCCGGCTGCACATCCGCCGAGAACTCGCCCGAGGCGTCCGTGACGATGCGCGCGTACATCCCGTACGCGGTGTTCGGGAACAACTCGACGACTCCAGTGATGATGTAGCCGTTCTCGTCCACGACCGAACCGTCCAAAGTGGCGTTGTCCAGGCGCGTGCTGAGGGCTGCGTCGAGGCGGATGTCCCCGGTCGACACGGTCAACTCCGTCTCGTACCAGTGTTCCACATACAGGTTCGATTCGCCCACGACGATGGCATCCTCGTACACGAATTCGGCCGAGTAATCGCCTTCCGGCAGGATGAGAGCGTAGTAGCCGCTCCTCAACGACGAGTTCACGATCTGTATGCCTGCGTCCGATGTGACGATGACCGCGACCGGCTCGTCGGGGGCCGAACCGTCAAGGGTGATGAACCCTGAGAGCTCGAATGCCCGTTCGAGGACCAGGTCGTGCTCCGCATCGGCCGCGGAGACCTCTATCAAGTCGATGGCAGCGTAGGACTCCGACCCCAACATCCCCGTCGAATACACGGAATACGTGCCAGGCTGCAAGTAAAGAGAGTAAGTCAGGTCGGAACCGAGGTCCAATATCGCATCGTCCGGGCCTGAGAACGACAACTGTATCTCATCGGATGCGCCCAGTGCGTTGCCGTGAACGAACACCCTAATGACCGCGTCTATGTCGAGCGGCTGCACTGCGCTGCCCGGGTAGACGACCAGGTCGGTCTCGTTCTGATACCATGCGCCAGGCGTGTTGTCCAGTTCCTGGTCCACCTTGACAGAGTAGGCGGACGGCACCAGGCTCGCAGAGTATCTGCCGTAGGCGCCCGAGACCGCCTCGACGGTCTCCAGGGCGCTGTTGTAAGGTATGAATGATATCGTCACTCCGGTGACCCCTGCCCCGTTCGAGGTCAGGTAGCCTGCGACCTGGACGTCGTCCGCGGGCACCAGAAGGCTCGTGCCGACGTTGTCCGTCTCGTAGACCAGCTCCGTGGACCATGAGTAGTATCCGGGGTCGTACAGGGAAAGCGTGACCGGCTCACCCTCAGGGAACACGAGCGAGAACCAGGATGAGGACCCGCTCTTCGATGTGTGCATCCTGCCGTCGGCGTCCACGACGCGGATGTTGGCATAGCTCGCCCTCTCGTTGACCGCCGACTCGAGGTCTCCGTTCACATCCTTGTACAGGAACCCCGACATCTTGGCTCCGGCCTCGAGTCTGACGGAGTGGCCGCTCATGTCGCCGCTCACGGACACCGTCGACGAGTGTATTCCCGACGCGGACAAGGACACCGCGAGGACATCGTACTCGCCCTGCGTGAGCATGATCTCGAACGCCCCGGACGAATCGGTCTCCGTGCAGAGGCGGGCTCCAGACTCGGAGACGAATGTGATGTACTCGGAATCGGCAGCGAGTCCTTCGGGGTCGTAGAGCGTGCCTGACACGCTGAACGCCTCCCGGACCGCGAGTACGCCCGAGACGGTGGCGGTCTCGGCCAAGCTGATGGACATCTGGCCGACCCAAGAGCCCGACCCGGTCGAGTACACCGCCTGAAGCGTGTACTCTCCTGGAGGCAGGGATTCCCTCACCCAGCCGTACTTGTCGGTTATGCCAGAGGTGAGTATGTCCGGGTCGTAATCGTCCCTTATCACATAGGCTGTATACGCAGCCGGGGCGCCGCCGTAGGTCACCCTGATCTCCACCGAGCACTCGTTCCAGAGGGTGAAGTTCCTCTGGGCCGAGTATCCTTCGTCGACTCCGACTGTGGCGCCGAACAGAAGCTTGCCCTCCTGGGTCGTCGTCAACACGTAGTTTGAACTGAGTAGGTGCGCGAACCTGTACGCGCCGTTGTCATCCGTGGAAGTCGAGAACTCCGCATCCGACCGCGCATCGTCCATGACGAGATCTATCCCGGCCGCGGGGGAGCCGTCGAAGTTGGTGATGTATCCTGACAGGACGCCGGGCTTGACCGACATGTCGATCTTCGCCGTCGAGCCTGACGTTACGTTCACGCCGAGGTCGACCGTCTTGTTGGTCCCGAGCGCGAGCACGTAGACATCGTACTGGCTTGGCGGGAGGTAGCCTTCGTACGACCCGTCGGACCCGTCGAACTCATAGGTGAGTCCGGACGATGTGTCGACCGCATACACCATCCCGCCCAGTATCAGGTCGTCGGTGTCTACGGTGAAATTGCCCTCCATGTCGTTGTCCCAGTACAGGTCTCCGGTGATCGTCGAGTCCTTCATCACGTAGTTCTTCGTGATGATGTAGTCCAGGACGCCGTCGGCGTCCAGGTCCTGCTTGAGCCTCATCGCCTGGTCGTCCGTGACGTTGAACTTGATCCTGGTGACGATGTTCTGGCCCACGAGCCCCGAGTTCAGGGCGTTGCCGTCGGATATTATGACCGTGACATTGCCGAACGGGGCCAGGACCGAGTACTTCCCATCTAAGTCCGTCTTGACCTGCTGGTGGGGTATGCCGTATTCGTCCTGGACGGTCACCCACAGACCTTCGGCGGCATAGCCGTTCTCGGTCGTGACCGTGCCGTTGACATACGCCCCGTGATAGTACTTGAGGAAGACCGTGCCGCTCTTGTAAAGCGAGCTCGCGCCGTAGTCCACCACGCCCGTGATCTCGCCCGCGGATATCCTCGTGCTGAGTGCTAGCGCCTCGTCATAGCTGACCGCGCGCCAGGCATCCGAGTGGAAAGGCACGTCTTCGGACGGGTACGGGTTGTAGTAGGCCGTCCTGTAGACCATCTTGAAGTGCGTGAGGTTCCAGCCGGGCATCGCGCTGACCTTCTGGACCGTGCCTGACATGCCTGGCAGGCCAGTGTTCTCAAGGCCGAGGTCCGACCCGCTCGGGCCACACATCGCCCTGTAGTACATGCTGTCGTAGAACATGTCGTCGTAGACTATCTCGTACGAGACGATGTTCATGCTCGATGTGAGCTCCTCCAGCTCGTACTCGATGCCGCTGCTGTCGACCGCCACGATCTTGTAGAAGTCCACCGGGGTGGACCCGTCGAGCCGTCTGTCGGCGAGTTTCGCAGGCGCGTAGAATATGCCTGTGCTGTAAGCCGATATCGGGAACATCCTCGAGTCGACGTTGAAGTACCGTATCTCCCAGCCAGTCGTCTCGCAGAGGTCGCCGTACATTCCGACCAGGGAATCCAGCCCGACCTTCGCGAGCTCCACAGCGCCGGCGACGAACCGCGCGTTCGTCACGCTGAGGTCGGCTGACATCGGCCCGTAGACATCAGGGTCGGAGAGCACCTCGTCGATGACCAGTTCCCCGGGCCCGTTGATTATCTCGTCGACACGCTCGACGTCGACGCCGTACTTCTCGAGCACGGACACGACGCGCGCCTCGGTCTCCTCGTCCAGACGCAGGCCGCTCTGGACCAGGCGGATGGCGAACAGCGAGATGGCGTCCTCCTCGCCCTGGGACATCAGGACATTACCTGTGAACTGGTAGCCGTTCTGGAAGTTGTCGGCCGCCGTGGGGTGTTCGCCCTCGGCCACCGCCTCGAACCCGTAGTCCCACCATGCCACGTACGCCGGTTTCGAGCTCGCGGGATACACATCCGAATCCTGTTCCGCGAACCAGTCCCAGGCCGCAGGATAATAATATGTCGGCAGCGGCAGCGAGTAGCCGAACGCGCCGAAGTACCAGTTGGAGCCGTTGATGACATCGTAGTCGCCGGGCCGCATGAAGCTCGGCACGGAGTAGTATATCTCCATGTCGTAGTCCCTCTTCGTCTCGGAGGGTATGCCGGCATCTATGCTGTACCACACATTGGGCAGCAGCACAAGGAAACCCAGGAAGAGCACGCCGACCACGTGCCGGATCTTCACGCTCTTGCGCAGGACCGTGAGGAAGGAACCGCTCGCCCCGGTCATGGACCTGCGGACGCTGTTGAAGTCGAGCGCGTCTATGATGATGACGAACACCCAGGCCGCCGCGATCGCGAACGCCGGGGCGGCGTTGAACATGAACCTGCCGGCGGATATCGCCATGAATATGGACACGGCCAGCCAGACGACCATGAATATGTACTCGGCGCCCGTCCGCTTCGGTATCTTCATCATGGCGTAGATGAGCCCGGTCAGCGACATGAAGAATGTGACCATGCCGAACGACAGCGCGAGCTCAGAGAACTGAGGCGCCCTGGCCTCTGCGATCGTGGAGTACAGCTTGCTCTGGCTGAAATATCCCTGGCCGCTGAGTATGGCCTCGAGGAGCCACGGGTAGAAGATGGCCAGCACGACGAGGACCGCGCCCGACACACCGGCTATTGCCGGGAGGGAGATGGTCCACGGGTAGTCCCTGGAGACGACGAACATGACGCCGAACAGCAAGCCGCCGGCGGTCAGTATCAACGGGACTAGGAACCTGTCGTTGAAGAATGAGTCTATCCCTCCGAAGGTGAGGCTGTAGTTCGCGTAGTACGGGAACGCCATCACGCTTCCGAACACCATCATGGTCATCAGGATCAGGGTGATGCTGGTCGAGTCCTGGTACCGGAACATGTTGACGAAGAGCTGCACGAGGTAGTACACCAGGATGATGACCGTCACGTACGCGAATCCGACCCATGTCATCATCAGCGCGGCGTAGGCGGTCCCGGCCATCAAGGCGTACAGGATAGCGGTGCGGCTTCCTCCGACGTACGCCTTCAGGCCGGATACGATGCTATCCCTGCTCTTCCAGCTCTCGACCCACTTCTTGTGTTCCTGCGTCCTTATGGCCTTGAGCAGGAAGTAGAAGGTCGTGACTATGAGGAACAGGATGAGCGAATCGTGGTCCGCGTTGGACAGCACGCTGCGCTGCACATGCGCAGGTATGATCGCGAAGAACAGCGCGGCGGCCATGCCGACCCTTCGGCCGAAGGTCTCCTTCCCGAGGAAGTAGACCGGGACGACCGTGAGAGCGCCCCAGAAGGCCGTCGACCACACGAAGAAGAACCCGACGGAGTCGTCCAACGACTCGAAGAATCCTTCCATCAGCACGGCTGGTACGGCCACTGACATGCTGAAGAACGGAGGCCTCGGGTTGATGAGGCTGTCAGGGTAGTTGAGCAACGGGTCCCAGAACAGGCTCTCGCCCGTCTCCACGTGGAAGTCGATGATCCTGCGCCAGTAATACGAGTCGGACCCGCCCGAGACCAAGTAGTCGTTCTCAGCTGAGATCTCGTAAGCGAAGTATGACCGTATGAAGAGCGCAAGCAGGAACACGAAGGTCAGCATGAGCAATGCCGGCCCGTTCGATTTCATCCACTTGCCCAACGCGCTCGGCCCCTCGCCCCCCCTCAAAAGCTTGGGCACAAAGGACCTAGCAGGACTATCCCTTGCTTCGGCCAACGATAACTCCACCTAGTGTGATAGTAGGGCTGGGATGCTTGGGGTGCTATATATACGTTAGTGGTCACGTCCTTCGGACGTGGCGTCCGGAAAACCGACCATCTGGCATGTGAACGGTTGACACTGTCCGGACGGTGTCTCTGACAGGTCAGTGTCAGCGAGGGACGGATGCTGTCTCGTCCGCCAACAGGCGGGCCGCGGCGGCCGGGTCCGGGGCGTCATAGATAGCCCGCCCCACGATCACGAAGTCCGCTCCGGCCCTGAGCGCATCGGACGCCTTCCCGCCCTGAGCGCCGACGCCCGGGCTGATTATCTCGAGGCCGCCTATGACCTTCCTCAGTTCTGCGATGCGTTCGGGCCTCGTCGCGGGGGCCACTATGCCCCTCGCGCCCACAGCTTTGGCGAGCTCGGCGAACCTGTCCGCCAGGGGCGCGGTGAACTGCTTGCCCCCCGGGTGGCTCATCTCCGAGACCACGAAGGCCTGACCGTTGGCCGCGGCGACGCAGGCCTTCACGGAGTCTTCGCCCGGGAATCCGTGACAGATGACGGCCGAAGCCCCCCTGGCCATCGCCCGCTCCACGATCAGCCTGTTGATGTTCGGTATGTCTGCGATCTTGAAGTCGCATATGACCTGTTTGGTCTTCGACAGCTCCGTGATCATCTCCGGGCCGGCTCCGAGGACGAGGGGCCAGTTTATCTTGATAGCGTCCACGTGGTCCCTGACGGCGTCGACCACGCGCAGGGCTTCGTCCCTGGTCGTCACATCGAGTGCCAGGATTATCCTCGTGTTCTTCTCGATCTTCATGGTCGGTGAATCGACGGCCGGCCTATTAATCCGTCGCAGCCGTATTGATTCAATAACGTCGAATGCATACGAGACGGCGTGGTCAGGATCCGACGCATCAAGAAGGGCTCGGCCTACACGGGCAAGCTACCCCAGGGATGCACCCTGTGCGAGAAGGGGGCGAAGATGGTCCTGCTCGTGACAGGGAAGTGCGCGAGGAGGTGCGGGTACTGCCCTCTGTCCGCGCGGAAGAAGCACAAAGACGTCTTCTACGCGAACGAGAAGAGGATAAAGACCGTGGAAGAGGCGATCGAGGAGGCGGGGCTGATGGACGCCCTCGGGACCGGAATCACGGGCGGAGACCCGTTGATTGCGGTCCAGAGGACCGCGGATTCTATCAGGGCGCTGAAGAGGCACTTCGGCGAAGACCACCACATACATCTCTATACGTCAACGACCGACAGCGGCAGGTTGGGGAAGGTCGCGAGGGCGGGCCTCGACGAGATACGGTTCCATCCGCCTGTCGGTTCATGGACAAAGCTCCAAGGGACCGGGTTCGTCGATGCGCTCAGACTGTGCCGGAGAGAAGGGTTGGACGTCGGGTTCGAGGTGCCCGTCATCCCAGGGCGGATCAAGGAGACCCTCGCGCTCGTCAGCTACGCTGACGCGCTGGAGCTGGACTTCGTCAACCTCAACGAGCTCGAGTTCTCGGAGACCAACTGGAAGACGCTGAGGTCATGGGGCTTCGACGTCAAGGACGATGTCTCGTCGGCGGTCGCCGGGAGCGAGGACCTCGCGATGCAGGTGCTCCGGTCCGGGGCCGAGACGCCGCTGCACTACTGCTCGTCATCCTTCAAAGACGGCGTGCAGCTCAGGGAGCGGATCTCGAGGCGTGCGCGGAACGTGCGGAAGCCGCACGAGATACTCACGGACGACGGCACGCTCCTGAAAGGCATCGTAGAGACGGGGGACCCCGGGGGCACGGCGCGCGCGCTCGCGCGCGATTACGGCGTGCCCGCGAAGCTGATGTGGGTCGACTCGGAGAAGGGCAGGCTCGAGGTCGCGCCGTGGGTCCTGGAGGAGCTGGCGCCCGAGCTGAGGCTCCGGTCTTTCATAGTAGAAGAGTATCCGACGGCTGACAGGCTCGAGGTCGAGAGGACGCCGCTCAGGCGACGCTGATGCTCTGTATGTTGTGGTGCCTGCTCACGATCTCCCGCGCGATCCTCAGGTTCCGGCCGTTCTTGCCTATGGCCTTCCCCTTCACCTTCGGGTCCACGGTCACGGTCGCGTGTCTGATGTTCCCGCGGTCCTCGATCGCCACGGACTGGACGCTGTAGGTGTGGAACACGTTCTTGACGAAGGTCTCGGGGTCCTCCGAGTACTCTATCACGTGTATGTTCTTCCCGGTCAGGTTGCAGAGGCGTATGACGTTCTCGCCCTTCTTGCCGACGGCCCTCGAGCCCTGGTTCTTCTCGACCACGAACACGAGCTTCTCCTCTGTCTCGAGGCAGTCCTTGACCTGCGTCCCCGTGATCTTCTCGAACAAAGAGATATACCGGAGGGTGTCCCCCGTAAGGGTAATTTCGCCCATTGGCACCAGATCCTTCACGCGGAGAGGATGTTCGACTCCCCTGGGCTCACGATCGCCAGCGCGGATATCGGGAACGGCTTCCCGCACGCGGCTCCCAGCTCTACGTTCGTCCCGGAGTAGGCCAGCAGCTTGACGCCCTGCAGGCCGTCGAAACTCTCCTTCTCGGGACAGTTGCTCGCAAGGACCACCATCTTCGCCTCGCGCTTCTTGACCGACTTCCTCGTCTCGGCGAGGCCGAACCTGACGTCTCCCGACGACGCCGCCGTCTTCAGCGCTCTAACGATGTCCATGCTCACGCACCTTCCTTCTTGGCAGGGGACCAGACCAGGTTGACCGCGCCAGTACCGACTGTAACCGGCTGGCCAACTATAATGTTTTCTACAACGCCCTCGAGCGTGTCCACCTCTCCGGTTATCGCCGCGCGCAGCAGGTGCGTCGACGTTATCTCGAACGCCGCCCTCGCGAGCACGCTGGACTTCCGGCCCGATATGCCGTGCCTGCCGATGGCCTTGACATCGCCGTCGTTGGTCATCAGGTCAGCGACCAGCATGATGTGCCGTATGTCGACCGTCAGGCCCTGCTCGTCCAGCGTCTTCGACGCTTCGACGATGAGCGAGTTCCTGGCCGCCTCTATCCCGAGCACCTCGAATATCTCGAGGATGCTGTTCGTCGTGGTGTTGGCCCTGTCGACATGGTCTATCTCCAGGACCTTCTCGAGGTTGGAGCCCTCGGTGTACACCACGTACTTGCCGCTCAACTTGCGTATGACCGCCCTGGTGATGCCGTCTATGCCTTTGATGGGCGTGTGCTTCGTGTCCTCGGATATCTTCTGGAGCTTCTTGTAGGACGGCTCGTCGCACTTGATGACGACGTTGCCCTCCCTCATCTCCGCGAGCCCCTTGAGTCCCTTGGCCTTGTTCAGCTTCCTGTGGACCTCCTCGGGGGTTATGGACTTCCGCTCCATCTTGCGCCTGTCGAGCTTGATCAGGACCTCCATGTTGTTGATGTCCGTCTCGACGTCGGCGATGTCGATGATCTTGGTCAGCTCTATGTTGGACGCGATCTGGCGGACCTTCTCGAGGTCGTCCTGAGCCACCTTCTCGAGGTGTATCTCCATGATGGGCGTGCTGGGCACGCGCCTCGCGTCGACTATCTCGATGAGCCTGGGCAGGCCCAGCGTGACGTTCATCTCGGCCACGCCCGCGTAGTGGAACGTCCTCATGGTCATCTGCGTGCCGGGCTCACCTATGCTCTGCGCCGCCAGGATCCCCACGGACTCGCTCGGGTCTATCCTGTGCGTCTCGTGCCTGTCGCATGTGAGCTCCAGTATCCGCCTGAGATGCTTGTCCGGTATGTCCGCGCCGTCGAGCCTGGCAGCGATCTCGTGCAGGACCTCCCAGGGGAGCTTCCTGCCCATGTCGTCGACCATCTTCTTCAGCTTGACCTCGAACGCGGTGGACCTCTGGACCTTCGGCGGGACCTGCTTCTTCTCGATCTTGAGCTTCTTGAGCGGCTTCTCCTTCTTCTTCTTGGGTGCCCGCTCCTTGGCCTTGACCGCGGCGAGGACCTGCTTCAGCTTCTTCTCGCCGACCAGCTTCTCGACCTCTCTCAGGGTCTTCTCGGTGGCCCTCGAGACCTTGGTGAACGTGTAGCCGTTCTCGATGAGCTTCTCGGCCGTCTTCTGGTCCACGCCCTTGTTGACGAAGACGTCAGTGGGGTTCTTAGCGCACATCAATCATCACTCCTCTCCGCCGCCGGCGTCGAACTCTGGCTCCTCTTCGGCCTCCGGCTCCTCGGGCGTCTCGAGCAGGTCCCTGTCCTGGATGCCGTAGCTCACGACGCCCTTCTCCTGGACCTTCGCAATCAGCTCGCCCTTGTCCCCGAGCACGCTCAGTATGATGTCGTCCACGTCCACGGCCTCGCCCTGGACGCTCCTGGTCGGGTCTATCCCGTCCTCGCCGTACTCGAGCTGTATGATCGTGCCCGCGGTGTTCCTGACGGATCCGTCCTGCATGACCTTGAGGTCCTCCAGGGCGTTGATGAGCCTCCTCTGCATGTAACCCGACCTCGAAGTCCTGACCGCGGTATCGACGAGGCCTTCCCTCCCACCCATCGAGTGGAAGAAGTACTCCGTCGGCGTCAGCCCGCTCTTGTAGGAGT
>CAZAUI010000023.1:0-19093 GCA_964488505.1 uncultured Thermoplasmata archaeon
TGCACGAGAGGGACGCGGTCAAGCACTTCGTCAACCTGTCGCAGATGAACTTCGGCGTCGACAACGGCCTCTACCCCCTCGGCTCGTGCACCATGAAGTACAACCCCAAGGTCTGCGACGAGGTAGTCTCGTGGCCCTCGGTCGCCGACCTGCACCCGCTCCAGGACCCGGCATCCATCCAAGGGGCCCTGAGGCTGATGTACGAGCTCGAACAGATGCTGTGCGAGGTCGGGGGCGTGGACGCCGTGACCCTCCAGCCGGCCGCGGGGGCGCACGGGGAGTACACCGGCGTGCACCTGGTGCGGGCGTATCACGAGTCGCGCGGGGAGACCAGGAACGAGATCATACTGCCGGACACGGCCCACGGCACGAACCCCGCGAGCGCGGCCATGGTCGGTTACGACGTGCTCGAGATACCTTCCAAGGAGGGGTGCGTGGACATCGAGGCCCTGAAGGCCTCGATATCGAAGGACACCGCCGCGTTCATGCTCACGAACCCGAACACCCTCGGCCTGTTCGAGAAGGGCGTGCGCGAGGTCGCCGGGGTGCTCCACGACGCGGGCGCGCTCCTGTACTACGACGGCGCGAACCTGAACGCCATCATGGGCAAGACCTCCCCCGGCAAGATGGACTTCGACATAGTGCACTTCAACCTCCACAAGACCTTCGCGACCCCGCACGGCGGAGGCGGCCCCGGGGCCGGCCCTGTCGGGGTCAAGAGGCAGCTCGAGGAGTTCCTCCCAGTCCCCAGGATAGTGAAGGACGGGGACAGGTTCGGGCTGGACTACGACAGGCCGAAGAGCATAGGCAAGGTCAGGGCGCACTTCGGCAACTTCGGGGTGTTGGTCCGCGCGTACACCTACATGAGGATGCAGGGAGGGGACGGCCTCACCGCGGTCTCCGAGAACGCGGTGCTGAACTCCAACTACCTCAGGCACCGTCTGAGCAAGTCCTTCGAGATGCCCTACGGACAGCTGAGGAAGCACGAGTTCGTCCTGAGCGGCAGGCACCTGAAGGCGAAGGGCCTGAGGACCCTGGACTTCGCGAAGCGCCTCCTGGACTACGGGTTCCACGCGCCGACGGTGTACTTCCCCCTCATAGTGGAGGAGGCGCTCATGATCGAGCCCACGGAGACGGAGTCGCGCGACACACTGGACGCCTTCGTCGATGCGTGCGAGAAGATACTGGCCGAGGACCCCGAGACCGTCAAGTCCGCGCCGCACAACACCGCGGTCAGGAGGCTGGACGAGGCGAGGGCCGCGCGGGACATGGTGTTCAGCTGGAGGGCCTACGAGAAGAAGGCGGCGAAGGACCTGACGAAAGGCACCTAGTCGCGCTTGAACCTGGCGCAGATGAGCGTCCTGGTGCCCGTTATGCCCTGGATCGTCCTCACCTTCCTCAGGATTATGTCGCACATGCGGTCGTAGTCCGTGGTCTCGACCCGCGCGATCATGTCGTACTGTCCGAAAAGCTGGTGGACCTCGCCGATCTCCGGGAGCTTGCGCATCTGCTCGAGGACCATGGACTCCTTCCCGGTCGCGGTAGTGATGAGCACATACCCTATCGCCAGAGACGCCACCTGAGGAGGGCTTAATGGTCGATTGCGTACTTATAATCTATCGGGAATGTCCACCGATGCACCAACTTGGACAGCCACGGACTGGCGGGCACGGACGCGGGGCCCCCTATGAACCTTATATACGACCGGCGACGATTGAAGAGGGCGGAACATGTCAGGCCTTGTGGTCCTTGAGGGCATAGACGGCTGCGGCAAGTCGACCGTCGCGAAGGAGGTCTCCCGGAGGCTGGGGGACAGGGCGGTCCTGACGCGCGAGCCCACGGACTCGTGGATCGGCAGAGCGGTCAAGGAGGGCGACGGGAAGGAGGTCAGCCCGTACACGGACGCCCTGCTGTTCATGGCGGACAGGGCCCAGCACACGCTCGAGATGGCCGGCCTGATCAGGGCGGGCAAGCTGGTCGTGTGCGACAGGTACTACCACTCCACCGTCGCGTACCAGACCGCCTCCCTGAGGCGCAAGGGCCTGGGAGACAACTTCGCATGGCTCCTGGACGCCAACACGCGCATATCCATCAGGCCCGATGTGACCTTCCTGCTGGCCCTGCCCCCGGACAGGATGCCGGAGCGCATATCCGACAGGGGTGAGAGGTCCAGGTTCGAGAGGCTGGAGTTCCTCGAGGAGGTCGACCGCAACTACCGCAGGCTGGCCGAGTCGGACAAGGGCATCGTGGTCATCGACGCGACCCTGCCCCTCGAGACGGTGGTCGGACGCGTGCTAGAGGCCGTCGAGGAGAGGAACATTTAATACCGTGCGAGGGCTCGGAAGTGATGCTATGCACCCAGCGGACCATATGAGAGGGACCAAGAGCGACAAGCTCAAGGGACGCAAGATAGTCCTAGGAGTCACGGGCAGCATAGCCGCCGTCGAGTGCGTCAAGCTCTGCCGGGAACTCATAAGGCACGGCGCGGAAGTGCATGTGGTCATGTCCAAGGACGCGCAGACCATAGTGCACCCCTACGCCCTCGAGTTCGCCTCGGGGAAACCCGTGACGACCGAGATAGACGGGCGCGTGCAGCATGTGTCGTTCTGCGGCGACGTCCCGGACAAGGCGGACCTGCTCCTGATAGCCCCCGCCACCGCCAACACGATCTCGAAGATCGCGTGCGGCATCGACGACACCACGGTCACGACCTTCGCGACCACCGCGCTCGGGAGCGGCATACCAGTCATAATCGTGCCGGCGATGCACGGGACCATGATCAAGCACAAGGCGGTCATGGACAACATCGGCCGGCTCAAGGCGCTCGGGGTACACGTGCTCGAGCCCAGGATGGAGGAGTCCAAGGCGAAGATGCCGGACACGGACCACATCGTATCCTCCGCGACCCTCGTGGTCGGGAAGAACGACCTCAAGGGCAAGAGGGTGCTCGTGATCGCGGGCGCGACCGAGGAGCCCATAGACGACATCAGGGTCGTCACCAACAGGAGCTCGGGCGAGACCGGCGTGGAGATGGCCAGGGCGGCCTACGAGAGGGGCGCCTCCGTGGACCTGTGGATGGGCAGATGCGATGTCGACATCCCGAGCTTCCTCGGGACGACGAGGTACTCGACCTTCAAGGAGCTCGCCGCCCTCGTCGGGAAGCTGGACCACGACGTGGTGTTCTTCCCGGCGGCGGTGTCCGACTACTCGCCTGTCAAGTCGGAAGGCAAGATGCCCTCGGACAAGGACTCGATCACCGTCACACTCAACAGGAACCCGAAGCTCATCGACGGCATCAGGGCGAAGGTGGTCGTGGGGTTCAAGGCTCAGGCCAAGATGGACGAGGAGGCCCTGGTGTCCGAGGCGAAGCGTCTCCTGGACAGGTCGGGGTGCTCCCTGGTGGTCGCGAACAAGATAGAGGACGTCCACAGGGGCAGGACCAAGGTCGTGCTCGTCTCGGGCGCAGGCCCGGCACACCACCTCGAAGGCACGAAGGCCCAGGTCGCTGACAAGGTTGTAGACGTCGTAGTCAGGATGCTGTGACCGACATGATGAAGGCGAAGGCGTTCAGCCCAGGCCACGTGACCGGGTTCTTCGAGATATGCGCGAACGACGACCCTCTCGCGGCGGGCTCCAGGGGCGCGGGCATGTGCCTCTCGCTCGGGGCCACGTCCGAGGTCGTGCTCGTCCCCGCCACGAAGCAGTCGATCAAGGTCACCATAAACGGCAAGAGCAGCAAGGCCGAGGTCACGAAGCGTGCGATCAGGCACCTCATCGGGGACAAGGGATACAGGGTAGAGGTCGCGACGGAGCTCCAGCTGCCCGTGAGCCAGGGGTTCGGCATGAGCGCCGCCGGCTCGCTCTCCGCGGCGATGGCCGCGGCCATCCTGCTCGGGAAGGAGAGGCAGGAGGCGTACGAGGCCGCGCACAAAGCCGAGGTCGAGTCAGGGTGCGGCCTCGGGGACGTGTCCGCGATACACAGGGGGGGCGTGACCCTCAGGAGGAGGCCCGGGCTCCCGCCAATCGGAGAGGTCGTGAGGATACCGGGCGCCCCGCAGGTCGTGCTGGCCGTGGTGGGCAGGAGGCTGCTCACCAAGGAGATATTGAAGGACGACACGAAGAGGCGGGAGATAAACGACAAGGGCGGGTACCTCGTCGACAGCCTCGTGAAGCAGCCGTCCCTCGAGAAGATGATGACGAACTCAAGGATATTCGCGCTCGAGACCGGGCTCGCCACGAAACGCATCGCGAGGGCCATAGACACGGCCTCGATGCACGGCCAGGCCAGCATGTCGATGCTCGGCAACTCGGTATTCGCGGTCGGCGACACGGAGAAGTTGAAGGCCGACCTCGCGTCGGCCGGCAACGTCATCGTGTGCAAGGTGGATGTCGTCGGCCCGAGGATCGTCTACGCCGTCCCTGACAGCTCACTCGTACAGGGTGAATAGCCGGTCGTCGCAGCCCACATCGAACAGACCTATCCTGACGCCGCAGTCCAGCCACCCGTGCGCGTAGTTCACGCACGCGAAGGCGTTCACGAGGTCGCCCTTGCGCGCGAAGTCCCGAGCATCGTCGAAGTACGCCCGCGCCATCTTGAGGAAATCATCGGCCATCCTCCGGTTGAACGAGCGTTCGGGCGCGACCACGCGAACCTTGGACAGCGCCTCGGACGTGATCCGGATGTACTTCTCGACACGTTCCACGCTCAGAACAGCCTCGGCGCACATCTCACATCCTTCTCGACGGGACGACCTCGATGCTCTCCCCGCCGTGCTTCGACTCCCTCGGCCGTATCTCCACGAACAGGGGCATCGACGCGCCTCCGCCCGTGATGATGGCGGTCCCTATCGGCAGGCGCTGTATCTCCTCCTCCATCCCGTCCGTGAGGCCCTCGATGGAGGACGCTATCGCCTTGAGGTCGTTGGGGTTGGTGACCTTCAGTATGACCTGCGTATTGCACTGGCTCAGGACGTTCTTGTCGACCTTCGCCGCCCTCTGCGTGATGACCATGAGCCCGAGGCCGAACTTCCTGCCCTCGGACGCAATCGTCCTGAACACCTTCGAGCAGATCGCCAGGCCTTGCTGCGGGCAGAAGTTGTGCGCCTCCTCCACCACGAGCATCATCGGGGGTATCTTGTCCACCTTGCGCAGCTCGAACAGCGCGTTCCCGATCCTGTTCACTATGAGCTCCTGGATGTCCTGGGGCGTGCCCCTGAGGTTGATGATGGTGGCCTTCCCCTTCTGTATGAGCTCGTCGATCTTGGTCCCCTGCTCCGCGAACACGTCGATCTCGTTCAGGTACTCGAGCTCGGTGATGAGCCCGGCGCTCGACGGCTCCGCGTTCGCCTCTATGACCGCGATGATGTCCTTGAGCGAGTAGCTGCCCTTGGTCTCCCTGAGCGCGTCTATGGCCTTCCTGAGCATGGTCAGGTACGAGCGCACGTTCTTGATGTTCGTGAGGCTCAGTATCTCCCTCGCGTCCAGGTTGTGCAACGTGAACTTCAGCGGGCGGGCGCCCTTGTTCGCGTTCGTGTCCGGCGCGAACTCCATTATCTTGTCTTCGTAGCCCTTCGGGGTCACGCCGAAGTCGCGAGTGGTCTTCTTCACGACCCCCTTGTGCTTCATCGTGGAGTACTCCCCGTGGGGGTCTATGATGCAGACCGTGACCTTGTGCTTCATCAGCTCCTCGACGATCGCGCCCGAGCAGTACGACTTCCCGCCGCCTGTCTTGCTAAGGATGCAGACGTGCTTCTGGACCAGCTGGTTGATGTCCAGCTCGACCCGCACGTCGTGTCCGGACAGTAGGCCTATGTAGGCCCCTGCGTCCGAATGCTCCGTGATCCCGACGACGTTCTTGATGAGCTCCTCGTCCGCCCTGAAGACGACCTCTCCGGCCTTCAGCGGGGTCCTCGGCACCTGGAGCAGGTGTCTGTCGTCCCTGAAACCTATGATCGATACGATGGCCAGCTCCTTCTCGTCTATCGGCACGGGCGTGCCCTTCTTCATGGACTCGACGCCGTCGACCGTGAGGTTGGTCCGCCTCTCCACCTCGGACACCTGGCCAAGTATGAACCCGTGTATCGGGTGGCTGACCTTGACGAACTCCATCTTCTCCAGCGGAGCCGTCAGCATCATGTTGAACTTGAGCGTCCCGACATTCCCGTAGATCATGCCGACCGGGTCCGAGCCGGACTCGTGCCTCTTCCGCGGGCGCGACTGCTTCTCGGGCTGGACCGCGGGCTGCTCGGGCTGGTCGTCCGCATAGCTGGATGCGGCGTCCTGCGGCGATAACGCAAGCTGGTCAGTGCCTTCGTTCACTTGCATCCCATCTCTGTCGCCTAATATGCCTATACCTTCTATTAATGTTTTCTCGGCGGCGCTCCAGACGCCAACCGTCAAGGTATTAGACGGGAAACGGTATACACGGCCCGCGATACCATGTATGTAGTCGGTGGGTCTGCGTCACAGAAGCTGGCCAGCGAGCTGGCCAAGGTCCTGAAGGCGAAGCTTGCCAAGGTCGAGGTCAAGCGGTTCCCGGACGACGAGTGCTATGTCCGCGTGGACGAAGACCTCGACGGTGAGGAGGTATTCCTGGTCCAGACGACCTGGCCCGACAAGAACATAATCGAGCTCTTCCTTCTGCAGGACGCGATCAAGGAGTTCGAGGTGTCCTCCCTGACGACGGTCGTCCCTTACTTCGGCTACGCGAGACAGGACAAGCAGTTCAAGCCGGGCGAGCCGATAAGCGCCCGCGCAATCGCGCGCCTGATACAGGAACAGACTGATGCGTTCATAACGGTGGACGTACACGCTCCGTCCGTCATAGACTGGTTCAGCGAGGTGTCCGCGCACAACGCGCACGCGTACCCCGAGATAGGCAGGTTCCTGAAGAGCAAGGGGGTGCAGATGGTCCTGTCGCCCGACGAGGGCAGGTGGGACAACGCGAAGAGGATCGCGGACGTCATGAACTGCGAGGCGGACTTCCTCGTCAAAGAGCGCCTCGACGGCGAGACGGTCACCATGGCCCCTAAATCCCTCGATGTCAAGGGGAAGAAGGTGGCCATCGTCGACGACATCATATCCACGGGAGGGACCATCGTGAAGGCCGCCGAGCAGCTGAGGAAGCACGGCGCGGCGCACATCACCGCTGCCTGCACCCACGGCGTGTTCGCCAGGGACGCGCTCACGAAACTCAGGTCCTGCTGCGACGATATTTATTCGACGGACACGATAGAGAACGCGACGACGGCCATCTCCGTCGCCTCCCAGATAGCCAAGGCAGCGATGGAATGACGAGACCAAAACCTACATATTCCCCTCCAGGGTTCTTGGGGCTGGCACCATGAAGAAGGCAGAGGACTTCAGCGAGTGGTACAACGAGATAGTCGAGAAGGCGAACCTGACCGACAAGCGGTACCCGATCAAGGGCATGAACGTCTGGACGCCGTACGGCTGGAAGATCATGCAGGCCATCGACTCGCACATAAGGCAGGAGTTCGACTCGACCGACCATCAGGAGGTCTGCTTCCCGCTCCTCATACCCGAGGACCAGTTCGCGAAGGAGAAGGAGCACATCAAGGGGTTCGACGCGGAGGTCTTCTGGGTCACGCACGCCGGCCTCAACCCGCTGGATGTCAAGCTCTTGCTCAGGCCGACCAGCGAGACGGCCATGTACCCGATGTTCTCCATATGGGTCAGGTCGCACGCAGACCTCCCGCTCAAGACCTACCAGATAGTCAACACCTTCAGGTACGAGACGAAGCAGACCCGCGCGTTCATCAGGGTCAGGGAGATACACTTCTTCGAGTCGCACACATGCCATGCGGACCTCGAGGACGCGGAGCGGCAGGTGAAGGAGGACTATGAGATCATGGCCCGCCTGTCGAAGAAGCTGTGCATCCCCTACAGGCTGCTCAAGCGCACGGACTGGGACAAGTTCCCGGGCGCGTTCTACACGGTCGGCATAGACACCCTGCTGCCGTCCGGCAAGAGCCTGCAGCTGGGGTCGATCCACCAGTACAAGGACAACTTCTCGAAACCGTACGACATCAAGTACGAGGACCAGGACGGCCAGCACAAGCACGTGCACCAGACCACATACGGCATGAGCGAGAGGTTGGTCGGGGCCGTCGTCGCCCTGCACGGGGACGACAAGGGGCTCGTGCTGCCTCCGGACATCGCGACCATGCAGGCGGTCATCATACCGGTGCTGGCGAAGGGGGCCGTCGAGGAGGTCACGGCGGAGGCCCGCGCGCTCCACAAGGAGCTGAAGGACGCGGGCATCAGGGTGCACATCGACGAGCGGGACCTCAGGCCAGGCGCCAAGTACTACGACTGGGAGCTCAAAGGCGTGCCGCTCAGGCTGGAGCTGGGGCTCAGGGACATGGAGAAGGAGCAGGTCACGTTCGTCAGGAGGGACACCGGGGAGAAGTCCACGCACCCGAGGGCCCACGCCGTGGACGAGGTCCGCAAGATGCTCTCGACCATCGCAGTCGACATGCTGGACATCGTGAGGAAGGAGATGGACTCGCACATCGTCACCGTCGATACGCTCGACAACCTCCCGGCCAAGATGATCAGGACGGGATGGTGCGGAGGCGAGGACTGCGGCCACGAGATCGAGACGAGGTCGAACAAGAACATACTCGGCACGCCGATAGACGGGGAGAAGTTCGAGGGCGTGTGCGTCATATGCGGGAAGCCGACCGACAAGCCGGTGTACCTCGCGGACGCGATGTAGGCCTCACTGCTTCTTCGGGGCCTTCCTGTAGAGAAGTATGCCTATGAGGCCGAAGGCGACCATGGGCATGCAGACCACGTAGATGGCGATGTTGCCCTTTGTGAACGGGTACCATGTGCCGTACAGCATGCCCCAGATCCAGTACAGCGCTATGCCTCCGACGAGGAGTAGCGTGTAGAAGGTCATCGTGGCCTTCCTCTGGAACTCTGACACATCTGCTTCTGCCATCTACGCGCCCAATGGATTGGCTATATAAATTGCTTTGCCTAGGCACCGAACGGCACGGACCTGGTCGGGGACAGGAATATCCCGCACCGACGCCATTGGATCCACGCGATGACCGACGAAGAGTCTCTGACTGAGGAGGAATGGAGGAAGCGCCTTCCACGCGAGAGATACCAGGTCCTGCGGATGAAGGGGACCGAGAGGCCGTTCACGGGGACGCTGCTCCACAACAAGGAGAAGGGGACCTACGTATGCGGAGGCTGCGGCGCTGAGCTGTTCCGGTCAGAGGACAAGTTCGACTCGGGGAGCGGCTGGCCCAGCTTCTTCTCGCCGATAGCCGACGGCCGCATCGAGGAGCGGAGGGACAGGACCCTCGGCATGGCGAGGACGGAGATCGTCTGCGCGGCCTGCGGAGGGCATCTGGGGCATGTGTTCGACGACGGCCCCGAGCCGACGGGCCGGAGATACTGCGTCAACTCGCTCTCGCTGGATTTCGAGAATAGAAGCGATTGAGGGGTTTGCGGGTCTCGGACCGCCTGGGTCCGAGGATCAGCCAGGCGGGGAAGAGGTCCCGATCTTGAGGAACTCCTCCTCGTCCTTGAGGGCCTGCTCGAATATCTCGAAGCCCTTCTCGAGCTGCGCCTTGGATATGCACAGCGGCGGGGCTATCCTGAACACGTTCCCGTAGAAGCCGGATGTGATGGTCATGAGGCCCGCCCTCCAGCACTTGCCCTGGATGTTCGTCGCCTCGTGCGGCTCCTTCGTGTACTGGTTCTTGACCAGCTCGACGCCGATCATGAGACCACGGCCCCTGACGTCTCCGATGATTTCCCTGCGCTGCTGTATCTCCTTCAGGAGCTTCATCGCGTAGTCGCCCAGCTTCGCGGCCCTGTCCGCGAGGTTCTCCTCGATGATCGCCTGCACATGGGCCAGGCCGGCCGCCATCGTGATGGCGTTCCCGCCGAAGGTCGACGAGTGCGACCCTGGCCTCCACTTCCTCATGATGTCGTGCTTGGCGATGATCGCGCCCAGGGGCACGCCGCCTCCCAGGGCCTTGCCGAGTATCAGTATGTCCGGGACCGTGTTGAAGTGCTCGCATGCGAACATCTTCCCGGTCCTCGCGAAGCCCGTCTGGACCTCGTCCATGACGAGGAGCGCGCTCTGGTTCTCGCAGATCTTCTTCAGCCTGGGCAGGAACTCCTTCGGCGGCACGACGTACCCGCCCTCGCCCTGGATCGGCTCGACGAATATCGAGGCGATCTGGCCGGTGGTGCCGCCCATGGTGAGGACCTGGTTCTCGAGGTAGTCCATGCACCACATGCCGCACTCGGGGTAGCTCTGCTTGAAGGAGCACCTGTAGCAGTATGCGAACGGCGTGAAGACTATGCCCGGGGCCATGGGCCCGTAACTGTACCTCAGCTTCAGCTTGCTCGTGAGCGCCAGGCCGGCTCCGACCCTGCCGTGGTACGACCCGAAGAACGCTACGTGCTCGCTCCTCTTGGTGTGGTACCTCGAGAGCTTGAAGGCCGCCTCGACCGCCTCCGCCCCGCTGTTCCCGAAGAAGGTGCCCTTCAAGGCCTTGTTCGGGGATATCTCCGAAAGAAGCTTGGCGAAGTGCGCCTCCTTGTCGAAGTAGGCGTCGTTCGCCATCGAGTGTATCAGCTTCGCGGCCTGGTCCTGTATCGCCTTGGACACCTTGTAGTGCGTCCACCCGGCGTTCTGCACGGCTATGCCGGACGAGAAGTCCAGCAGGACGTTCGAGTCGGCGTCCATTACCGCTGCGCCGGAAGCCCTTTCGATTGTGAACGTGAAACACCTGTCGTAGGCGTACGACACGTAGTCCCTGTCGATCTTGATGATCTCCTTGCTCTTGGGTCCCGGCGCCCTGACTACGATCTTCGGGGCGTCCCTGGCCCATGGAGCGACCCAGTCAGGGAGGGGGAACTCCTCCTCCTGGGGCTTGGTCTTCTCCTCTCCTTCGATCGGCTTGGTCTGTTTGAGCGGCTCTGCGACCGACTCGTTCTCCACCATCTCACTCATCCCTCACTCCTCCTTAGAGGGTTCGTACTTCAAAGCGCCAGCCTTGCACGCGGCCACGCACTTCGGCTCGCCGAGGCACAGATCGCACATGTAGGCGGTCTCGATCCCGAACTCACCCTCGAAGAACACCGCCTCATGCGGGCACCTCGGGATGCAGGCCATGCACGCGAAGCACCTGTGCTCGTCAAGGGTCCAGTGTTTCTTGTCGTCGTGGAACTCGAGAAGGGCCGAGGGGCATACCTCGCTCGGGGGGCATGTCTCGCAGTGGAGACACACGAGGGCCTTGTAACTGTCCCCGGTCTTCGCGATCTTTATCCTGGACCGTCCAGCGGCCACGCTGGACTTGTGCGACTCTATGCACGCCTTCTCGCAGTCCAAGCAGCCGTTGCACTTTTCGGGGCTGAAGACAACTCCGAATTTCTTTTTTGCAGAGCCCATCACGGTTCCTCCTGAGTTGCCACACCACCCTAAATGTCATGGTGTGTCGAGCCAGGGAGACTTCGATCCTGCACTCCTGGGTAAGTTGCTGATACCATATATATCCTTGGAGACCGGGGTATTTGTAGGTTCCCTCCTTACAAATCGCAGCCCTACTTTGTGAAAAAAATTCAACAGAGCGGGGCTATATGTTGAAAAATTCACAATCGGAGACGCCTTATCGACCGCCTTACGACGACAGCAAAAGAGGCGGTGAAAAGGGGTCGAAAGAAGGGGTTTCATCCGAGTATGCCGATAATAATCGGCGGCGCCCGCACAGCGGGCGCGTTGTACATCGCACCGCAGATATCGGCATTCACTGCAGGCCGGGGAGCTTGGACGCGATGTCCCCGAGGCCGGCCTCCTGCAGAGCGGCCTTCGTGGGCCTGCCCTTCTCGTCCCAGCCCCAGAGCGCGTAGTACTCCGACAGCATCTTCTCGAAGGACGCCCTCGGCACCGCCTTCCCCGCGGCCTTCCCGCTCGTGAGCGGCTCGCTCTCCATGCGTCCCGGGAGCGTGTCATCCTTCCTGTCGAAGCCCTCCCTGAAGTTGAACGCGCGCGTGAGGTTCCAGATCCTGCGGCCGGTCTTCCTCAGCTCCTCCTCGCTCGACGGGAGACCGGTCACGGCCGAGTAGTACTTCGCCATGTTCGGGAAGTTCACGCCGTAGAAGTCGCAGAATATGAAGCTCCACTTGACGCTCGTCCTCGTCTGGTCCTCGACGCAGGTGGCGGCCTTCCCTTCGGTGCTCCACGGGTCCGCGGACCCGTAGGCGTCGCCGGCCACGGGCCAGGCCCTGAGGTGGCACGCACCCCTGTCAGAGGTCGCGTATGCGAGCGCCATGCCGATCGTCCCGCGCGGGTCGTAGGCCGGGTACTCGAGGCCTTTGACGTGCATGACGAGGCCGTCCGCCCCCTTCCCGATCCTCTTGCCTGCCCGGAGCGCGCCCTCCGCGAGCAGGTCGCCGATGCCCTCCCTCTTCGCGATGATGGCAGGCATCTTGGCGTACGCCTCCTCGTTTCCGAACCTGAGGTCCAGGCCGTTCACGTCGGCCTTCGACAGCACACCCTTCTCGTACAGGTCCATCGCGAGCGCGACCGCGTTGCCCGCCGATATGGAGTCCAGGCCGTGCCTGTCGCAGTCCTCGACGAACCTTATCACGGCCTCGACGTTCTTGATGCCGCAGTTGGAGCCGCACAGCCCGAGTGTCTCGTACTCCGGCCCCTCTGTGGCCGCGCCGCTGAACGCTCCCGCCTTGACCTTGGACCAGCTCCCGCACGCGATGGCGCAGTCGAAGCACGCCTTCTTGCGCACGAGCACCCTGTTCTTGATGGATTCCGAGTTGATGCCGTCGTGGCCTTCGAACACGCCGTCGTGCCAGTTCCTGGTCGGCAGTATGCCCGCGTCGTTGCTCATCTCGACGAGGATGGGCGTCCCGTCCGTGATCATGCCCGCGTGGTCTGGGTTGTCCACCACGTCGGTCTTGATCATCTCCTTCACCATCGGCAGCAGGGAGGAGATGTCGTTCACCTCCACGCCGAGGGTGCCTCTGGCCGCCACGGCCTTGAGGTTCTTCGCGCCGAAGGCCGCGCCCGTCCCGCCCCTGCCGGCGTTCCTGGTCAGGTCGTTGGTGACGCTCGATATGAGGCTCAGCTTCTCGCCGGCCACGCCGATCGACGCGACCCGGGCCATCTTCTCCCCGGTCTCCTTCCGGATTATCTCCTCTGTCTGATAGGTATCCTTGCCCCAGACGTTCTTCGCGTCCCTGATCTCCACCTTGCCGTCGTTGAGCCAGAGGTAGGATGGTTTCTTCGCCTTGCCCTTGATGATGATGCCGTCGTATCCGGCGTACTTCATCTCCGGCCCGAAGAACCCGCCCGCGTAGCTGTCGAGGAAGGTCCCGGTCAAGGGGGACTTCGTCACGATGACGTATCTGCTGGTGAGAGGCACGAGGGTGCCGACCAGAGGGCCGGTCCATATCGAGAGCACGTTGTCGGGGGACATCGGGTCCGTCCCCGGCTTGAGCTCGTCGAACAGGTATCTGGCGCCCAGGCCCTTGCCGCCGATGAACTGCTTCGCCCACTCCTTGTTGAGCGGCTCCGTCGAGATCTTCTCGGAGCTGAGGTCGACCCTCAGGACCTTGCCTGTGTATCCGTCAGCGGCCATCTCAGTCACCCCACTTCAGGACGCCCTTGGGACAGACGGCCACGCACTGGGGGTCGCCGTCGCACAGGTTGCACTTGATAGAATAGGAGCCCGTCGGGTCGAGCCAGCAGCCGTTGTACGGGCACGCGTCCACGCACGCGCCGCACCCGGTGCAGGTCTCCTTGTCGACGTAGTAGATGCCCAGTTTCTCGTTCAGCTTGATGGCCTCCACGGGGCACGCCTCGACGCACGGGTGCTCATCGCATTGGATGCAGTGGTTGATCCTGAACTCACCAGGCTCGGGGAACACGTCCTCGACGTTGATCCTCGCCTCGCTCGGGTTGAACTTCCCCACATGGGACCCCGAACACACGAGCATACACATCTGACAGCCGGTGCACTTCTCAAGGTCTGCCTTCAGGCCTTTGCTCATCGGTTCTTTCCTCCTGAGATCTAGAGCTTCCGGAGAGGGCAGGCCCGTCGGCCCAGGCCTCCGAGGGAAGCTCGCCCCGTGAATGTTGGTAGCGTATTTAGTAGTTGCTGGTTTTCCGTCCGAGCCAGGTTGCAAGCCTTTCAGGTTCCGTGCCCTGGCCAGGGCGGCCCCGCGATATGCTCCACGAGACACCTCGCGACCCTGGACAGAAATAAATCCAGATTATATATAAATGATAATATTTACTACACCCGGCACTCAAAAGGTAGTTATACATTCGATGGGAGTAACGCGGACAGGATGATCGCCGAAGGCACTAGGCTCATGTTGGTGGACGAGGACGGGCACAAGTACCCTGCCGTCGCGAAGAAGGGGATGGTCGAGGTACGGAGGCTCGGCATAATCGACGGCGACAAGCTGTGCGGGTCGTCCATCGGCGACAGGCTGGAGGTCGGCGGACGCAGCTTCATCATCCTCAAGCCCAGCCTGAACGACCTCCTTTCTATGATCGAGAGGAAGGCGCAGATCATCACCGCCAAGGACAGCTTCATCATACCCATGCACCTGGACATCGGGTCCGGGAGCAGGGTCGCCGAGGGAGGGGTCGGCTCAGGCGCCCTCACGCTCGTGCTACTGAAGACGGTCGCGCCGGACGGAAAGGTGTTCTCCTACGAGCTCCGGGCGGACCACGCGGAGGTCGCGCGGAGGAACGTGGAGATGTCCGGGCAAAGGGCGTGCTGGGAGCTGCGCATGGGAGACATGTGCAAGGAGGAGCTCCCGGCTGACCTGGATGCGGTGGTGCTAGACATGCCCAACCCTTGGGACGCGTTGGGGAACGTGCTCAAGGCCCTGAAGCCTGGCGGTCACATATGCTGTTACGTGCCGAACGCGAACCAGCTGGAGCGGCTCGTCAACGCGATGAGGGACTCCGGGCTGGCCGAGGTGTACTCGTTCGAGACCATCCAGAGGGAGATGGTAGTGCACGAGGGAGGAGTGAGGCCCAGCTTCGAGATGCTCGGTCACACGGGGTACCTCGCTTTCGCCAGGAAGACGTGGTGACCCGGGAGATAAGAAAAACGACGAAGGACGATGGGCGTCCTTCGAATGTCAGGGTTTTCACAGGAGTATGCCGTTGCCCTCGAGGTTGACCCGGTCGACGCCGAGCTGCCCGTACGTCGAGAAGTAGTCCCACTGAGCTCCCGTGGCGGTTATCCGGATCGTGAACCCAGAGTCACCGTAGATAGGGTATCCGCGAGGGAAGTCGAAATAGCCGTCTCCGAGGCACTTGTCCTCGGTCAGGGAGATCGTGTGCGGATTCCAGACCTCAATGCCCCAGACTGGGTCCGTCGCTCCCAGGTTATGGCTGGCGTAGTAGAATATCTCGTTCCACACACCCTTTGTCGCGTCCCAGACTGACACCGTGAAACTATCGTCCGCCACACCGTCCAGCACATCCATGTAGATGGTATGCAGGGACCCGTGGAAGTTCTCCGGCATCAGGAAGGTTATCTCCGCCCAATTCTCGTCTCCTCCTGGCGCCCAGACGACCCTGAGGTCGTCTTCGAGGCCGCCCCAGCTGGACCCTGTCACCTCCAACGGGTCGCCCCAGCCGGTTAGCACGTAACCGGCTTCCGACTCGGTATCGCCCACATCGACGTCGCCTACCAGGAAGACCTCGGCGCTCCCAAGGCTCATAGGTAGAGCCAACATCCCCGCGGCTACGACCACGATGACTGCCAGCGCTGGATACCCTTCGCTCCTCTTCCTCATTCTCATTCCACCTCCTCCATTGCAGGTATTGGGGTATTTCTAACGCGCCCCTCCTCGGCGCACCGGGCGGACGGAGGCTCTCGAAACTGAACCCCTAGAAGAGCCGACACTGCGGCCAGCAGACGCTTGTCTCACCACCAAGACCTCCTCCCATGCCCCCAGCATGGATTCCACCCGGAGATGAGGAGCGTCTCGCAGCTATATTAACTGGAGGCGATACGCGGTACCCGCCGACCCGACGGTATCAGATGACGCGAGACCATGCCCCGGATACGAGCCCGATGCACGATGGCCCGGAGTCCCGGCGTCTGCTCGATGACCTCGACTGCCAGACGGCACATCGGTCCGCCTCGAGGGCAGCCGACGGGCCGCTACTCACTCCCTTAAATCTAAGTATCCGCTCAAGCTATGCCCCAACGGTGAGCAAGAGATGGTTGTTGCTGAAGTCAGGGTCGAGCTCAAGAAAGGCGTGGCTGACCCTGAGGGTAAGAACACTCTCAAGGCACTAGAGCTGCTGGGCTTTGAAGGCGTCCAGGACGTCAAGACCGTCAAGGTGTTCGAGATCGAGATGGCGGGTAGTGCGGGGGAGGCACAGGCCAAGGTCCAGGAGATGTGCGAGAAGCTGCTCGCAAACCCCGTCATCCACAACTACTCCGTCAGGCTGAAGTGAGGGACAGGATGTCGGCCGACAAGCTGTACTCCAGACGGGCGACGCCGTTCGAACTCATGGACATCGACCTAGCGTCCGCGACGGACGCTGAGATCATGGAGATCAGCCGCGAGAGCGGCACGGGCCTGTCGCTCGAGGAGATGCACCGCATAAGGGACCACTTCTCAGCCAAGGGCAGGAGCCCGACCGACGTCGAGCTCCAGTCGATAGGCCAGGCCTGGAGCGAGCATTGCTGTTACAAGAGCTCGAAGGTTTTCCTGAAGGAGTACGTGTTCGGCATCAACACCAACCAGGTCATCGACCGGGGCGACGCCGGCGTCATGGAGTTCGACCGGGACCACGCGTACGCCCTCAGGATCGAGAGCCACAACCACCCGAGCGCGGTCGAGCCCTACGGCGGCGCGGCGACCGGCATCGGGGGGATCATCAGGGACGTGCTGTGCATGGGCGCCCAGCCGATCGCGCTCGTCGACCCGCTGTACTTCGGCCCGCTCGACTTCCCGTTCAAGAAGCTGCCCAAGGGCATCAAGCACCCCAAATACCTCTTCGGAGGGATCGTCGCAGGCATCAGGGACTACGGGAACAGGGTCGGCCTGCCCACGGTCTCTGGAGGCGTCTGGTTCGACGAGAGCTATGTGGGCAACTGCCTCGTCAACGTCGGATGCATAGGCATCGCGGACAAGAAGGACATCAGACGGAACGCGGTGAAGGGGCCCGGGGACGTGCTGGTGCTCGTCGGAGGCAGGACCGGGAGGGACGGCATCCATGGAGTCACGTTCGCGTCCGCCGTTCTGACGAAGGAGAGCGAGAAGGAGTCCAGGGGCGCGGTGCAGCTCGGGGACCCCATCATGAAGGAGCCAGTCATACACGCCGTGCTCGAGGCGAACGAGAAGGGCCTCGTGAACGGCATGAAGGACCTCGGGGGCGGAGGGCTGTCGTGCGTCGTGGGCGAGATAGCCCTCTCAGGCGGCTGCGGCGCCGAGGTCGACCTGACCAAGGTGCCGCTCAAGGAGGAAGGGCTCGCCCCGTGGGAGATCTGGGTCTCGGAGTCGCAGGAGAGGATGATGCTCTCGGTCTCGCCGAAGAACGTCGCCGATGTGCTCCACGTGTTCAAGCTCTGGGACGTCCCCGCGACGCCCGTGGGCAAGGTCATCCCGGAGAAGGTCGTGAGATTGTCCTTCCACGGGGAGAAGGTTTTCGACCTCGAGCTCGAGTTCCTCACGGCCGGCCCGCTCTACTGCAGGCCGTGCAGCGTCGAGAGGTCTGGCAGGGCGAAGCGGGAGAAGCACCCGAAGGCCAAGGCGAGGTACGACAAGGAGCTGCTCCGGCTGCTCGCGAGCCCGAACATATGCAACAGGGACTGGATCATACGGCAGTACGACCACGAGGTCAGGGCCGCCACCGTCATCAAGCCCCTACAGGGGAAGCTCGGACACTGGAGCCACGGGGACGCGGCGGTGCTGAAGCCCGTCGAGGAGTCCTTCAGAGGGCTCGCGGTTGCCACGGCGTCCAACCCGTTCGCCGTGGGCGCAGACCCGTACCGCGGCGGCAAGACGTGCGTGGACGAGGTGTGCAGGAACCTCGCGGCCGTCGGGGCGAGGCCCCATTCGATGACCGACTGCCTCAACTTCGGCAACCCTGAGATGCCCGACAGGCTCTACATGTTCAGGGAGGCCGTGAAGGGCATCGGCGAGGTCGCCAAGGCGCTCGACATACCGATACCTTCGGGCAACGTCAGCTTCTACAACGAGGCACCGTCAGGGGCGGTGCTGCCGACGCCGACGATACTCGGGTGCGGGATAGTCGGGGACGTGAGGAAGTGCGTCACATCCGACCTTAAGAGCGAGGGCAACACGCTCGCGCTCGTGGGCGCGACGGGCCCGGACATGGGCGCATCCGCGTACTACAGGATGACCAAGTCGCACTCGTCTAAGGTCCCGGACGTCAACATAGCCGCGCTCAGGGCGGGCATGGACGTCGTCATAGGAGGCATCGAGAGGGGCGCGGTCGTGTCGTGCCACGACGTCTCCGACGGCGGGGTCGCGGTCACACTCGCGGAGATGTGCATAGGCGGGGACATCGGCGCTGAGGTCGACCTGTCGAGGACAGGCAAGCTCAGGGCGGACGCCAGGCTGTTCTCCGAGAGCAACAGCAGATGGGTCGTCGAGCTCAGGAAGGGCAAGGAGAAGCTGATGCCTAAGAACCGCAGGGCTCGCATGGTCAGGATCGGCTCCGTGGGCGGCGACAGCCTGCGGATCTCCTCGGGCAAGCTGCTGGTGGACACCGGCACCGACAGACTCGCGAAGAGCTTCAACGAGACGCTCTGGAGGATGCTCTGATGAAGATCAGCAAGGTGAAGGTCTGCGTCCTCAGGATCGAGGGGACGAACTGCGAGGAGGAGTCGTACCTCGCGTTCAAGCGGCTCGGGGCGAAGCCGGAGAAGGTGCACCTGAAGCAGCTCACCGGCGTCGATGTGACCCCGGAGGAGAGGCGCTCCCTGTCCGACTACCACATGCTCGTGCTCCCCGGAGGCTTCTCGTCCGGCGACTACGTGCGCGCGGGCGCGATATTCGCCGCGCGCATGAAGAGCAGGCT
>CAZAUI010000024.1:0-18265 GCA_964488505.1 uncultured Thermoplasmata archaeon
TGGCATGTGCATCATGTACTCAATGTACTGAAAACGATCGTCGTTTGATTGAAGTTCCACCACGACTAAACACCCAATGGCATAGTACTCACTTTGGCAAGCAATGAAAGTTCGTCCGTCGTCGATTGCGTTTCGAAAGTCCACGCGATAAGAGGGAAACGTGAACCATGGGTACATGTACGTCCGAAATTTCAGCAACTGATAATGGCGAGTCCGAATAAGTTGTTGCTTGTGCCAGTCATAGTACGAGGAGAGTTGGTTGACGACGTCCTGATAACGTAAATTTTGTAAGTACTCCAACACCACAAAATACAGATCTTTGGGTAGCTTTGTAGCAACAAGCGATAAGTTCATTTAATTGTGCCATCGCCGCCGCACTCCGGACAAATATATGGAAAACGCCTAATGACGTTTTATTAAAGGGTTCTTCTTTCGCGTCTTCGTTTGCGTCTGATGATTGCTTGCTCGAGCTTTCCAGGAATGGGAATGGAGCGGTACTTTCGAACAAAGTAAATAAGAGGACGGTCAATGATGTCAACGTCATATGAGGATTCCGTTACGAAGGATCCGTAGTTCTTCTTGTATTCGATTTGCACGATTCGATTGAAGTCGCCGTGTATTGGATGCAACACGACCGATCCTCCACAATAAAGAATGAACTTGTCTAAACCATGTTCACGGAAGAGCGTCCCTTCTTTAGGATGCCAGAAGCGAGATAAATAGCTGTGAATCTCGACACATACAGCATCCAACAGTTCTCGTTGCTTGATTCCATGAACGTGGTATAAGATAATATTGAGCAGATCTTTTGGGAGTTGAAGACATTTCTTTGCCAGTGCAAGTTCGTTCACCATATTTTTTGTTTTGCCATGCGTCGAAAAAAAAGTTGCAGCCGGTGCACTTTTTGTGGAATTATATACAGTAAATAAAAGAATTCGTCACTTTTTGCACCGGTATCACATTTTTTGCACCATATACACATATATACCTCATTTTGCACTTTTTGCACCGGGGTGCAAAAAAGTCCGTACGGAGTTAGCCGGTGCACTTTTTGTGGAATTATATAAAGAAAAATACAGAATTCGTTACTTTTTGCACCGGTATTGTTTTTTTGCACCATATACACATATATACCTCATTTTGCACTTTTTGCACCGAACACCTTTATTGAACGTTTTTAACCTCTTCTACTTTGGTCTCTTCGTTTGGCTCTGGCTCCGACAAGTACGGCCAGAACTCGGGCTCAGGGGCATTCTGACTTCGCTTCTTTTCGTAGTCCCACAGCGCGGGAGGAACGTTCTCCAAAGATACCGTTCCCGAGTTAATGTCGAAGTACTTTGGACAACGATAAATGTAAGTGCGGTACTTAATTGCTTCTTCAAACGTTTCAAAAGGAGGCGAGCAGGGTGCGCCGTCGTCTCTGTACCAAAAGTAACTACCATCTTCCAAATCAATGTAAACCATCTACTTTTTTTTTGAGCATTGCAACGGAGTCATTCTTTTATCGATGCCAAAGTACTTGGGCAATACGACTGCAAGAAACGATTTAACTGCTGTTGGTTCACTGAGCGGAAATTCGGTCGGTTCGACTACTTCGGTATCAGGTGCATCTGCATCAATCACAGGAACAATCACATATGGGACTGTTACGGACTCGGGCAATAATGTGGAACTTACCCCAGGAAGCCAACCGCAAAGCGCGTTTATTCGTAGTGCTACAGGCGTTCCTCGTTTCTTCCGTTTCAGAGCAGGAGGCTCCCCAGTCGCCCCGTGTGGAACGGCGTTCTCTTTTCAAGATTCAAACCACTTTTATTTCAACAACGTAAATGCACAGCTGAATCTTGGTTACAACACGGGAACCTTTTCAGGTTTGACGTTTACAAGTCCTGTGGTCACCATTTCAAGCAATGGAACCATTACGACCTCTGCAGGCAACATAGCAGCACCTAGTGGTTCTTTGAGTGGAGCTTCGGCGTCAATAACGGGCACGGCTTCTGTTGGATCGTTAAATTCGACTGGGGCGGTTTCGGGAACCACGGGAACGTTTAGCGGTACAGTTCAGGCAAATGCTTTATCGTCAACTACTTCGGTTTCTGGAGCTACAGCAAGTATATCTGGTACAGCAAGCGTTGGGTCGTTATCTTCGAGTGGGGCAGTCAATGGTACCGGTGGTAACTTTTTTGGAACAGTTACTTTTAACTCTTTAAATGCTAGTAATATCACGTGTACAAACTTGACCGTAACTAACTTCCTGTTTCCGGTCCAGTCGCGTGCAGATGTCATATACTCTACGACAACTCCTAGTACAAATGCACTTAATGTTGGAAGCATTACCGTGTATTATCAACTTCTCGGCAATCAAGTTACAGTTACAATTCCTGAGAGAACCGGTACCGCGGCAGACACCATAGCAACAAATGCAGTTTCATATCTTGCTGTTGCAGGCAGCGACTTTACTCTGCCAGTTTTTTTTCGCCCACCAGCGATCCAGCGCTATTACAATGTCATATACAAGAATGGAACCGAAACAATTCTTCCATCAGCCTTTGTGTCCCCAGACGGTAGAATTGCTGCCAGTATTCAAAATTGGACAAGTGGACAAACTCTGGTTTTCCCTGGTAGAACAATTACATATCTAGTTTATTAAATCAGCGTTTTCTTCGTTTCCGTTTCTTCTGTTTCAGTTTGCCAACAAGAGTGCGGAACTTCTTTGCGTTTTTCCAGCCTTGTTCAAATTCGAGTGTTCGCCCCATATAAAAATGAATGCAAGCATCGTCATAAAGATATTGGATGCTGAGTTTTAATGCGAAGAACATCTTTTCGCGAGACCCAGTGGTTTACATTCCGGTCGAAGAAGACCCCTTGCCAATCGACTTCGATCTATCCCTTTCATTTGCGCCGTTCACGAATTCGTTTGACTTCGCCAATACAGAGTACATTGCAATAGATAATCTTGCAAACAGAGTAGCTCATGAATTCCCACTAAAGCTACCCAGTGATCACCATGATTACAGAAGCAAGCTTTATCCAGAAACGTACGACTATATGGCAAATGACGTTATGCCCGATGGTGTGAAGATCAATCAAAAGGCACACGACGAAGTATCTTTGCAAAACGAAATAGATGTGGAAATCGATTCATTGCACGCGGTCGCGCTGAATCGCTACAATACACTTTTAAAAATTCTTGATACTTACGCTCATGATCCAATCGGTATCAGCGAGGCAAAGAGAGAATATCAGAAGGATCTTGTCGCAATTGGAGACCTCCCGAAAACACGCATTTACCGTTTTAGAGACATCCCAATGATATTGTTAAAGACCATTGTATCGAGCGCAGGTGAGCTAACTACTGGCGTACCTTCGTTTCGATTGGTGATGAGTTTGATCGAACGAACAATGTCTCAGTTCTTCCAATCAGTCATTCAAGGAAATAGTGATGATGGAAGGACTTTCGGAGGCGAGGAAGGGTATATTCCAAATCCAAATGCAGAAGTATCGGAATCGATGAAACAAGCATTAATAAGCTTGATGAAAGGAGCGTTTGTTAAAGTTCTTTCGACGGCGACGACCGCGTAATAAACGCATTAAGTTTTTTGATGGAAACCATTCAACCGCAGTTTATAATAACGGTTACCGGGCCAAAAGGATCTGGGAAAACAACGTGGCTTCGATCGTTTGTTGCCGAGTACATGCTCGACATGTTTCCGCGAATCATTGTCATGAGTCCGACAATTGAGTTAAATCGCGATTTTGACTTTCTGAAGCATCAGGATAAAAGCGAGTATTTCTTTGAAGGCGACCCTGCCAATTTTGAAAGCATCCTTCAACAGGCCATCGACTTACAGTTCGACGAGGTCACCACGCGCTACTCAAAAAACCTTTTGGTTATTCTTGATGACTGCGCTACGGAAAGCATCTGTCGCGATCGAAGTGTGCTTGATGCGTTTGCAATTCGACACCGACATTACAAGATCTCGTTCATTATCGTCGGTCACAAGTTTCAAGGAACTTGTGGATTGCCACGTTCGCTGCGTTCGCAGATAAATCGAAACATCATCTTTAACCCTGCTTCAATGAGTGAGCTAGAGATTCTTTTAAAAGAAGCTCTCCTAAGTGATCACGTAAAAGACGCAAAAAAAAGAGCTCTTGAAGTGTTTTCGACAAAGTACAACTATCTCGTTTTTACGCCTTCGGAGATATACAACCGACGGTTGCTAGTGAATTTCGAAATCCCGTTGCTCGAGTACGTTTCCACAGTTCCCATGGAAATGAAAAAAAGCGGTGGCAATAAACGAGCAAAAACCGACGACGAATAAAAGTCATTTAAAATGTCGAAGCGAAGAAGGAGTGTCAAAGATGCGGATAACATTGTTTCGTCCGAGTCGAGCAATCAAAGCGAAATTAATGGATCGCCTGCTTTTCTACTTACTCAATCGGCTGTTAACTTTACTGTGCCGTTCACGACAACGAACACCGTCACCAACACTGGAGCTGTCACCAATACGAGCACGGTCACCAATAATGGAGCTGTCACCAATACGAGTACCGTTACGAACACTGGGCCTGTCACTAACTCGAACACGGTTACCAACAATGGAGCAGTGACCAACACGAGTCCAGTTACCAACACGAACACGGTAACTACTTCAGGAAATCAGACAAACACTGGAACATTGACTGTAAGCGGCGCAGATAACCTAAATAAGTTTAAAGTCATCGGTAACGATGTCGCTGACGTGTTTGAAGTTTCGACAACAGTCAATAGCCGTGGGATTTTGATCAATGGTGCTGGTATAACCCAGACAACCAATCGACCTGTGGATGTTCGTCATGTTGAGGCAGCGTCGTTACTGGGAAATACATGGATTGGTTGTGGAAATTCCGGTGCTGGGGCCGCGACTCGATTTAATTTAATCGACGCAGATACAGGAACCAGTGTAGGAGTGCGGTATAATGTAACAGGATTTACTTCTTCTTGGTACAATAATTTTTCAGTTGGGGGCAATGTTATATATGGTTTTAATGCTTCCGAACTTCGTGTAGGACGAACCGGTGCCAATATCGATTTTGAAGTGATTGATACGGTAGGAGATGCTGTCTTTTTTGTTGATACGTCACTGGACCAAGTTCAAGCATCTAACCTCTACGTTCAGACGGGAACGGGGGCGTACGTAAATCTTGGAGCAAATGCGACTGCATTGTCCGCTTCAAATCACTTGCAGAATTTTGGCGGAGACTTGTACTGGGGACTTGGAAAATTGAACTCAAATGTCGCTGCTTCTGGAGGTACGACGACTTTGACGGTCCAGGATGTGTACCGAGTTACTTCGACTCCGTCCACGGTCACCCTGCCGGCAGCGACGTCATGTCCTGGGCGTATCGTCACCATCGTAAACATAGGAACGAATACGACGACGATCCAACGAGCGGGCTCGGACACGATCGATGACGCGGTAACGACGTCGATCCAAATTGTTGCAGACCGCGAGCATGTTTCACTGCGCAGCGACGGCACTTCGCTGTGGATGGTGGTTTAAACGTCATTTTCAAATAAATGTTCGATCGTAAAAAGCATATTTTGGTAAAAGGCAATGACTGTGTGAAAGCAGGAAAGAAGTTCTACGAAGCTCTCCAGGCGTATCATTATGCGCTTGGTGATGAAGTTCCAGCTCTGATTAGTAACAAGATTGTTCAGCTGGCCGAGGTGAAACTTCAACTAGATGAAATCGTGGACGAAGTCGATAATCTCATTGTGGACAAGGCCCAGGTTTGATTTTATTAAACGAGCATTTCCATTTCCAATTCGCGCAGATCGTCGCCGTCGTCAAACACTTGAATGATGGTCGCAGCAATTGCCAATGTCAGATAACTTGCAAATACAAAGAACACTTCCACAAACTCGATCATTTCCCTGCCAGCGGTTTATTTTTTAATTGATTGCAACATGGCTAAATACTCGAAACGCAAACGCCGATGCAAATGCTGTCGGGGCAAGAAAAAAAGAAAAATGTAAGTTTACTCAAGGTCGTCGTCTGATGAATAAAACTCGTGATTTCCAAGACGAAGCAAAGTGCATCGTTCGCACTCGCGCGTGTTGTAGGTCAGACAAACATCGCTAAACGTCACAAAGCGCTTATAGAGCACGTGCTCGGCGATAAGACCCACGGTAATTGAGCCATAATGAGTAATTGCCACCAGCTGGAAACCAGGCAAGAACGTCAATATGATTTGGAAACAGTCGGCAGTCACTCGTTTAGATAACAAGTCGTAAATGAGCATTTCTTGTTTGATGGATGCAATAGGATGCATTATACGTTGTCGCTTGTTGTCCATGGTCGGAAAGTACGCGCCTTTCACACATAGTTGCTGATGTCCCCATGGTTCGTTCAAGAAAAAATTCATGTTGGTTTTTGGCGTGTTGCAAACGGTTCCAAAAAGCAACAGCGTTGCCAGGTCACTTCTTTTTCATGTTTCTTGACACGAGACTATTTTCTTTTCCAAAGACCCTATACTGTGTTGAACGAATCCATACAGCCAATGCATGGCTTCTGATGAATAGCGTGGAGGTTTCCCCAGAACTGATGGTCCTGTTTGACCAGTTAAGAACCAATGCTGAGTTGCATGGTTATCAGTACCAATATCTTGAATTCAATCAAACGAAGCATGGCACGGGCCGATTCTACGCCCGTGGCAGTTTGATTCGTCAGCGAAGAGTCCATCGACACTTTTTGACAAACGGTCTGTACACGGAGATCGACATTGTTGCGTCAAACCCTAGTATCGCACTGACACTGGTGGAACGCCTCGGATACGCATTGCCTCACTTGGAAATGTATTTGGCCAATCGCGACGAGTTCCATGTCCATATCTATTCGCATCGCGACGAGCGTTTCTGGAGTCAGACAACACAGGATGGAAATGTGTACTCGCCCAAGCTGTTGGTGAATTCGTACTTGAATGGATCACGTCAGATCTTTCGAGAGTTGGTGCAAACAGGCCCTATTTCCGAACAGCTGAGTGGGCTTCTACGTGATTTGAAACGGGCTGCTCATATTATTAACTCGGAATATGCGTTTGTGGAGTGTGACGAACAAGCTCACAATGTTGAAGGATCACGAGTTTCTCATGTGCTCCTCACGGTTGAAGCTTATATTGTCTCTCGACTAATTGACTACCTTTATTACCGAGGTTCCATTCGAAAACATGGCGAGTATTATGATTGTGGCTACGCGTATGACGGTTTGTTTGTTCCTAATGAAATGGGTCGTGATCCCCAGGAGGTCGCACAGCAATGCTCGGATTACTGCCAGACGATGGGATTTCATCGAATTAAACTAAAGGCCAAAACCATGACGCCTCACGTACTCAATGTCCCTCGTCTCATGGAATATGCGGTCATGGTGCCTCGTCTTGGAACAATTGTCAACCGCATGAAAGCCGTAATTAAATATCCGACGGGACGCGGAAAAACGTATCGCTCCATTCGCTATGCCTGTTACAACTTTGATACAGTGTTGATCATTGTGCACAGACAAACCCTGGCACTGGACCTGAAAAAAAATTACCCGCAATTTTCGTGCTACTTGGAGACGGAGGACGACTGCAGTCGCATTAACGCAGATCGACAAATCATCTGTATTAACTCGCTTCATCGACTGGCGTCCACGATTAACAAGTACAAAATTGTCATCGTGGATGAGATCAATAGCATTCTCAGGCAAATCGTGTCCATGAAAATGAATCCAATTAGCGTGAAGTTCTTTGAACGTATTTTGTTAAAAGAGGAGTTGCGCGTCTTGTGCTTGGATGCGCTGGTGTCGTTCAAAGAACACGAATTCCTGGCCAAGTATGGGAACTTTCAATTTTGTGTTCCCACCGAAGTGCAGGTTCCTCGGGCTAAAGTGACGATCATCGAGAACAAGAAGTACTTGCTGACCTTGGCAAAACGAGACGCCCTCAGTGGAATTAAACTCTGGATTGCGCACTCAATGAGTATTGAAAAGATGGAAGGATTTTTGCAGTCGTTAAATATCCCCTACTTGCATGTGACGAAATTTACGAAAGACTCGATCTCGGTAGAGGATTTCCGCCGGTACGATATCGTGGCTTTTTCGCCTTGTATCGACGCGGGCGTAGACATCACGTTCTTCGAGGAAGGAGTGCGAATGCAACACTTTGACCGCGGTTACGGGCTGTTCTATACGGGTACGACGACTCCTCAGCAGGCCGTTCAGATGCTTGGACGTGATCGAACCTGTCAAGACTTCCGCGTGTGTTGGTTTGGGACGAATACGGACACCGTCTATGAAAACCGATCCGATTTCAAAGAATATGTCAAGTCGCGCGCTCGCCTTTTACAGACGTATCAGTTGACCACGTATGTGGACAACGAGTTCAATGTTGAAGTTGCCGAAGACTTTGCGTTTGACGTGGCGTTTGTTTCCAACCAGACTTCATTGGAGTGCAACTCGAAAAATTACGGGAAGAATTTGAAGTATTACTTGGCGGTGAATGGTTGGAGTATCGAGCACCCTCAATTGGACGACGAACAAGTGGACGAAAGCATTAAGCGAGCTGAGATCGAAGGCATCCGCAATGAGTACCATTCAATTGCACATGCCCCTGTGGATCATAACTATGCGTACGAAGATTTGTCCCGCGAAGCAACACACGCAAAACTTGCCGATTCCATTGCGCGGGCGTTCAATTTCGCGGCCTCGGGACCTTTGCGCGAGGAATTTGACAATGACGACGATTTTCAAGCTGCTCGCCAACAGCAGCGTGCGGACCTGCTCGATTGTTTGAACGAGGAAGGTGATGCCATTGCGTTTGACTACATCAAGTACTATCGAACTCATCGTTCCAAGTTGTATGCTCAGCGCGAACTGATTGATATCTGGGCAGAGCTGAAACCCCACCCGACGTTTCGCTTTGAGTTGCTTGAGCCCTCGTTTCAAGAAAAGATCGCAATGCTCAATGTCATCGTGCGGACGATGGGTTTCAACAAGGATCGACTTGTCATTCCGAAGGATCGAATTCGACTGGACGACAAAGCCTTTTTAAAGGCTTTGAAAGGAAAAAAGATCCTGACGTACATTATGGATGTCGCTGGCCTATATGTGTTGAATTCGGAAAATACATGTGAACTCGTATCTACAATTGGAAACAGTGAGATTGAACCGTGCCGTTTCTACATTGACCACTCTCCGTTTAAGTGCCACGAACTCGGAGACAAACGAATGTGCGATACGTGCTTCAAGGAGTACCGAAGCAATTATGCTCACAAGTGCCGTGTGCCTTCTGGTTTTTACTTTCAGTTGGTTGCTGGGGAGCGATTGCGGTTTTGTTTGAAATGTCGACAAGTAGTTCGAAGGAATGCGGTCAGACATCGACGCCGCTGTGCAAATCAATAAACGCGTCAATTTAAAAAAGTTGCAGCCGGTGCACTTTTTGTGGAATTATATACAGTAAATAAAAGAATTCGTCACTTTTTGCACCGGTATCACATTTTTTGCACCATATACACATATATACCTCATTTTGCACTTTTTGCACCGGGAACATTCATTTTTATAAATGAAGGTCATATCCGTCATCGCTTTCGTTCTGCTATTAAGCTCAGGCATTCTGGGTCATTCGTGGCTGGAGTGCACAGACTACGAAGCCGCTGTGACTTCAAACAATTACGACGTAACCCAGTGTAAAGGGTTCATGCGAGACTGGGGCAATTTCCAATTTCACAAAGGATTCGGCGTTGACAACGGAATGAACTACTCGCCTGGATTCACAGGAAAAGTATGCAAGACGTCACTCACCGACAAGTCCTACTCGACCGCGTTTCCCATGGCTAAATACACTCCCGGAGAAACCGTCAAGTTGCTTTGGCCAGCAAAGAATCACGTCGCAGCTCAGTGTACAAACGAGTTTATTCCAAGTGCCGTCACCCGGCTCTATGCGACCTGTTCGTACTCCGACAGTGACACGGCGGAGTCATTTCTCGCAAAAGCTATTCTCGTCAAAGATTGGGGCCCCAAAGGATTTCAAAACTGCCCGGCTTTCTGTGCAAATATGGACAAGGCTGTGTGTTTTCAAGAATTTCAAGTACCGAAGTTAACGTGCAGCAAACCCACGTTCGTCTGGTGGTGGGCATTTAACTCAGACTCAGATTTGTACACTGCATGCTTCGAAGCGGAAGTCTCTGGATCGTCCCCTGCACCCGCTCCAACACCTGCACCTACAACGAAACCACCGTCGCCATCACCACCCAGTCCTTCGCCGAGTCCTTCGCCGAGTCCTTCGCCGAGTCCTGCTCCGGATCCTTGTAACAACTGCGTAGCCACTCGTTTGTACAGCCAGTGCGGCGGTCTGAACTATAAAGGAGAAAAGTGTTGCCCAGTCGGAACGAAATGCACTGTCGTGAACGCTTGGTATCATCAATGCAAATAAAAATTTTTTAAGTGCGTCGCATGGCACGGACTTCGCATTTGCGAAATGGAGTGCCTACCAGCGGACGTCCAAAACATTATCTGGCGTATGAAACACGAAGCAGAGTTCGTCGCTGTACGAGAACAACTGAACGAAATTGACTATATGGTGTACCAGTGGCGCTGTCGATTTGTACGACTCAATGGGCGAACATTTGACGAAGCTCTCGCAATCATCATGAGCGACGACAACACGATACTCCTATAAATCATTTTTTAAATGTGCTCGTTCCTACTTCTACTTGTTTTCCTGGTGGTAACCTGGACAATACCATGCGTGATCTTAACAGTCGTATCGACGAGTGAATACCTGTAAGTTTATTTACGGGAACGCTTGCTCGTAATGCGGTTCAAACCGTCGTACTCATCCGATCGAACCGGAGACTTACCACAATCCTCGATGCAAAGTATATACGTTCGCGTTGCCTTTCGTCCCCTGCTTCGGTACACTTTGACATATAGATCGTACTGGAACTCTTTAAGTCTTTCAAATCGTCCAAGTTTGAAGTTGTAGATCAGATTACGCGCACGATGCGCAAACTCAGCTGTATCTGACAAACTCGCGCCGGTAAGTAGCATACGAGACTCCACAAGACTCTGCCGCAGTTTCGGAGTCAGTCTAGGTAGCTTATCGGTATCCTTCAATAAAATGACTTCGTCGATTTCCGTCATCCGCAGTTTCTCAAGTCGCGCGCTCAGAATCGCGATCTGCATTTCCATAAACTCCATCTTCTCTTTCGTCGTCTTCTCCACTTCACCTTTTCCTTCAATCATTAAAATGACTTGCTGTTGGCGAGGCACGCAATGTTCTTCGCATTCCTCGCGCACTCCGAAAGTGATATATGAAGGCTGGCCTAATGTCCACGGACTGCGAAAAAGGTTTATTTTGGATGGTTCTTAGCTGGTTCCAGAACATATGTGAATGAACAGCTGTGGTTCTTGCCCAGATAAATCAGCTTACCTCGGTCGTCTCGCAAGGAGAAGTCGACTCGCTCAATGGGCCTGTAGCTTCTCACTTTTTGGCTTAAAGGCAAGTTCTCCAGTAAGATCTCACCAAAGGCAGCGATGCAAGGAATTCGAGTCGCGATCTCAAAGGTACCGGACGAGTTCCAGCTTCCGTGCGATCCGAGGTTGGTGATGATATCAATGTACTTAGTACCACTAACGTCAATCGGGTAGTGTAACTGAAAACCCGTACTCTTAAAAGCGCTATCCGTGACATCATACCCGACTTCGACGTGGGCAGAGTTTTCGCCGCTTACGATTCGAAAAGTACCGCTATTTACGTTGATGACCAGTTTACCTGACGATAGGTCATACGTAACGGTATATGTCTTACTCGACGGGGCTGCGTTCATCTTCGCCTGCAAATCGCTGGCCAAGGAGACACCGGTTGGGTTTACCCCAGTATTGAGGCTAATATCATATGTCGTCGCCGTGCTACCGTCTTCTTGGAAGTATATTTTGAAGTTTCCTCGTTCGACCGATATTGGGTAGAACAACACTGGAATAGAAACATTTACAAGGGACAGGTAATTAAACGGGTTCTTCATCTGGATGTTCGTGAAAAACGTGCATTGAGCTGCGTCGGTTCCCTCGTCACGATCCGCCGTATTGAAGTACAGGTATCTGGACATTAAAATTATGTTTATTCCAAAGTGATAACACCGCTGCGTACATTGAGACGTAGCACCTTCGCATATTCGAAGAGAAAGGTAAAGTAACGAGTGCTCGCCACATTGCTTGAATTGACCGACATCTGGTGAGTACCACTTAGGGTAATGTCGCAAATAATGTGGTTATCCGTTCCTCGTCCTTTTGTTCGGATACCAGTCATCATGTCATAATCAACGGTCGAGAAAGTGGTACCAAAAATAGCTTTCTTACTCTCCGTAGACGTAGGCGTGACTAGGTTATTGAGGTTCTTCTTCGACCACTTCTCAAAGCCGAATCTAAACTCGACCAATGGATTCTGGCGAACACCCATAGCTCGCTTTAACTCTTCGAAAGCCTGAGTCATAACGTCGTCATCAGTATTCACTTCTAACTGCGGATAGTTAATTCCACCGACTTGGAACTGGTAACTGGATATTTTTCCATCGATGTAAGTTTTGTTCGGGTACGAATATACGTCTTCTCGGTTATCCGCGCTGTTTGTACTCGACTTCGACAAGGCGTTCTGCACAACAAACAACACTCTTCGAACAGAGGCCTTGCTGATGGGCAAATCAAAGTTGTAAGCATTCGCCTCATTTCCGTTCTCTTGACGATTGATGACGTGGTACGCGGGGAAGACGTAATCAATTCCAGGACCTGTATACATGGCACGATAATCTGCCATAATCTCAGCGCTTCCCTTTCTCATGATAGCAACCAAACGAACGTTATCCATAGAATATGAAAGCGTTTTACTGTTCGAAAGCGCAGTGAAACTGTAGTCTATGTTGATCGTATTAAACGCGTAGTACGCAGGCTGCAGCGTGAATCTTAACATTAATCCATCAAACAGAAACAGAGGGATGTCTTCATTCAGAGAAAATATACTAAAGTCCAAAGGCATAACGACTTCGTAATTTTTCGAGGGAGTAGCGAGTTCGTATCGAGGAGATTTTCGCCCAATATCGGCCACGTAAGTTGTATTATTCGTAAGGGCAAAATGAATGGGAGGGTATGCGCGGACTTCAGTGTTGTTACCACTATCCACTGAATCCATAATATAACCGTGGTAGTCGATCTGGTTATTGGTTTTGTTTCGCAAACGTATTGGCAACCCTACACAAAGATCAGCCGTTTTGGTGTCATTGGCTCCATGCGCAAAAGTCAACAGGGAACTATCTGCAGCGGCATTAATGTTAGTCGCCGCAAGGCTCGTTACCTCCCATTCTCCATCGATCCATGGCTTGTCCGGTCCATCGCCTTGACTCCACATCTTGTTTTCAATGGTTGACTTCTTCATTTTCAAGTTAGAAGCCAGGTTTCGCTCAAGATCAAATTGTTCCATTACGTGCAACTGGCGCCCGCTAATATCGAGAAGTTCGACGCGACTAAACAACTGAGAAGCACCTCCTTCTTCAAAAGACACCCACTTGTCGTTCGAAGTCACTCCTAGATCAAATTGAAGCCATGCTTCCTTTAAAAACATGTCTGCGCTACTAAGTCGAAACTCCAAAATGTTGTTGGTAGTTGGAGTATAGTTCACTTGAGCAGTTGGGTAAATTTCCCTCTTAATCGAGGACACGACAAAAGGAGCAGATGTTGTCATAACATTGTTATGAACAAGACCAATAGGCTTTTGGGGTCTCAAGTCAATGACACTTGAATCGGCCATGACTGAATTCAAAATGAATATTTTATTGGAGCTGGCTGATAGTGCACTGGCGGTGGTTGATACGAGGGTATCGTCTGGTGTTGTTTATCGTAGTATTCTTTGTATTTCTTCACTTCTGCATGGTAGTTTTTTGTTTGTTCCGATTTAAGTTTGCGAAACTCTGCGGATCGTTTGGGACTGAACACTTTTTGGCGAATTTGTTCAACCGAGTCGCTTATCTTTTCCACCATCGATTTCACGTGTGAAACTTCTGCCGAAAGAGCAATGATCTTGTCATTTACGTCAATCAGTTTCAGTTTGTCTGACATTATCTAAATGGCGTCATTTATTGCAGGATGTACGACGAGTAGTTGATGGCGATGTCCTGCGACTCAAGATTAAGGGCTTTCTGAATAAAGCCAGTCTTGATTTGCGACCCCCCGCTATTGTGCCACAATACATTCGCATAGATACCTCGCAACTTATGTGCGGACATGGCCGGCCCGAACAGTAGCTTCAAATACCTACTAACAGCCCGATTTACAGCATTAGGAGTCACATCGGAGAAGCTATTGCGTACAGTAGTTACCGCATCAAGCCAGTCATCTGAACTAACGCCAGGTAACAAAGCAAAACTTTCAAGTTGCTGCACACGTTTCTTCTTCAGGTCAGTCGTGACGATGTACGTACGAGTATGGCGTTCGAATTGCGAAGCCATCATCTCAGCAAATCGGCGTCCAGACACAAAGAGACACCACGTTGCTAGTTCGACTGGGCTATTGGAAGATGCGAGAGAGTGTAATTTACTCAGCATATCCTTTGTCACGACCATGTTCCTACGGTTGCGCAGTTTGTCTTCGCGTTCTGCCTTTACTTCTTCCAAGAGTTCGAGTGGAAACTCGACCAAAGGTATCCAATCGGTGCGACCGGTTTCCTTGAAGAAGCGCTTCATATGACTTAGTCGCACAACTTGGGTTGCCGGAGTCGCGTTTCCGTCAACTTGGATGTAACGAATCGTCCTTTGGATCACTGTAGATGGAGCCGTTAACGACAATCGCCGAAGCCGATCCATATGCTCTATAGACAAACCCATGGTCATTTACAAAATGAGCAAACGAACGCTTGACGACATGATGCAACAAACGCTGCCAGACGGAGTGCAACAAAGTAGTGCAGTCGATTTAACGCGTTTTGATCCATCCATTGTACTCTTACCAACAGACCCCATGATTGACGAGGACACTTTGTCTCCTCTTCAGATGGACTATGCTTCAATGGAAAGCCTGGTTGGGACGCCGACATCGACACAGATGGCTATCATGGAAATGCTTAATGAACTATCAGTGCCGTTCATTGCTTACGCAGCACTAGTTGCTGGAACAAAATAAAACGCTTTATTCGTCATCCGAAGCGTCGATATCGGAACTAAATGCTTCAGCCGGCAATTTTCCCTTGCCTGAAACACACACTGCAGAGTCACTTGTCGACTTGGTAGACTTTGCTTTCTTTTTCGGTGCTTCAGGCGCAGTTTCCTTTTTTCGCGAACGTTTCTTCTTCGGTGTTTCAACTGGAGCCGCTTCCTTCTTCGTCTCCTTCTTCTCCTTCTTCTCCTTCTTCTCCTTCTTCTCCTTCTTCACCTTCTTCGATTCCTCAACCGGCGCAGATTTCTTCTTCTTCTCCATCATCTTACGAATTTGTTTGTATTCCTTCGTATTTGCTTTGGGGATCATATAGTTTCCATTGTTGAACTTCGCACTCCACTCTTGCAGACAAGACACCCACGAGTTACTCATTGTTCGCTAATATACTTATGATCATTATTTTAATGCCAAGACGCTCTCGAGTAAAAAAACCGTCGAAATCGTTAGAAGACATGTACAAACCGCAACAAGGGCCCGTGAAAAAAAAATCAGTGAAACGCAAAGATGAACTAGTGTATGTGTGTATGCCAGACAGTACTTGGTTCGGATATACGGTAAGCGTACTGTTGTCACGAATTCAACAAGCAACAACCTACGTTCAGGTTGTCCAAGACAAAGAAGACTCAACTAAACTCTTTATTCAGCTACCAAGTACGTCCTATATTGTAACCAAAGATTCGGTCGGTATCATGATCAGCAACTTGTCATCTCACCGGGCATACAATCTTGCTTTATTCGCCGATAAAGCCACTGTTAAAAACCTAGTAACTGAAGAACTTTTGGTGACAGCTCTATACAAGTTAGACCCCGTAACAAAACCCGCTCAAGAAACACAGGAACCGAGTTCAGCACTTCCAGCAGAAACAAACACTCCTACCGCTCTAACAAACGAGGGCGTATCATCGGACATTGATGCCTTCGGTTACAAAAACCAGAAGGCTGCATTTTCAATGTACCAGCGGGGCCTTCTCGACGTTTCGAAGACGTTGCTAGAGAAGATGAACTCATATTGGAAGTCGTTCCAAGATCTGCCGCTTGGGAAAGAAATCGGCGACAAGGATAATACGAGAGACCTGAAACAACAGTTAATATCCATTCTTGGCCTTATGGTCCAGGCGCAGCAACAAAGTCTAAATGACTTGAAGTCCAAAGTGGACGATATGATTGGAAGAGCACAAAGCAAAACTTTGAGTTACGACTTCTTCCAAAACAACTTGAATGACTTGGACGACTTTCTAGAGCAAGTTCTCGATTCCCAACAACAAGCGCTCACTGCGATTCAACAAATTCAACAAAGTGCCTTGTACTCTGATGACAACTCGCCAGATCGGTCAGCGCATTTGAACATGATTTTGCAAGCCGAGCATACTGCAATCGACATCGGCACATCTATTTTCGAGTTTATGCAAGACCGAGTCGATTTCTTGCGAACTCCAGCAGAATACTTAAGTCCGTCACTCCAGGAAAACGTCCACAGTGAACTTAAAGAGAGAATGCACGGATATAACGAAGACATGTTAGGCGACAAACATTTATCAAGTGAACTTAAAGCAGCCTCTCATATGTATACACATGCGAAGGAGTACTATCTTACTCGGGAACAGCATTTTGGTCAAGTTGCATCCGAGTTGAACAGCGCTATAGATTGGGAAGTGTTGCAGGCACTGTCAATCACAGATCGAAAAATGGCGGTTGATTACAATGCAATGCAGGCTCAAGTAAACAAACTAAAAGTGTACGTGGATAAGTATGAACGAGATCTTGCGAAAATGCACTCCAAAGAATCGATGGGTATACCTCGTCGTTTACAACAAGACATGTCAAACACGATCATGGAAATGAACTACGAAATGAAAACGTTGCAAGACATGATCGACGGGTTACAGCATTTCATCAACACCAAAATGCATGAGATACAGCTTGCCGAACAATCAGGAAACAGTGTGCAAGAAGTGTATGCGAACACGGTTTTGCTTCAACAAGGCGTCAATTTGACCCAGTCGAGATTAGCCATGTTCAAGGACAGTATTGGTAAGTTTGCCCGCGAATTAGGTGGTTCTCTCGAGTCACTCTATTCACCACAACTGGAACCAATGTTCGAATTTCAAGACCGAATGGACGTGGAACCATTTGAAGAAGTGGCAGAACATCCGCAGATGGGAAAGGGAGCACAAATGTTCGACAAAGTGTTTAATTAACGAATAAAAACAGTCCAGTCACTAAGCTAAGAATGTAGAGGAAAAGGATACTGAACGCAAACACTGTGTGTGCTACATACCATTTGCCACGTTGGTTACTGTCCATATCGGGTCGATTGTATGCAACAAGTACATGAATTGCGTAGAAAAAGAGGAATACAGTTCCTGAAACACGGTGTTGTAGTTGTCCAAACCCGGTGTTGCGCGGCCATAACCCTGCGATACTGCCAAAAAAAGTCGCACACGAAACATAGCCAAAGGACTTATGGTAGATGAAGTCCGCTTTTCTACACAAAGTGACGTAAAGAAGTCCAATGAACACGATCGTAGACAACGCAATTCCTGCGACATGGTAGTGCACGTACGCGAGCATGTTTTTTATTGATTTTTCGCCCAGTTCGGTAGAACGTCATAAAATGTGATGAGACTGTTGTCGAATGCCTTAACCTGATGCTCGTCGGAGTTATACTTCAAACTAATAAGACCGTCGCGACAGAAGAAATAGTCGCCGACATTGGCCAACTCGAAGTCAGACACTTTTCGAGTGTTAATCCAGATGAAAATAATGATCGGCTCAAAAGTAGGGTCAAAAACGTCGTCTGCGTCTTTGTCGGTACACAAAAACGAGACATATTTCTTACCCGAACGTGTCGTGGTCACAGAGGGTTTCGTAACGACCTTCAAAAGGACGGCCACCTTTTGGTCCACATCTAACTGCTTCAACTCACCTACTTTACTAAACAAACGCATTTTCCAAAATGAGTTTTTGCTCTGCCGCCGCACTGCCAAGTTGCGGGACCCCGGTGCAAAAAGTGCAAAATGAGGTATATATGTGTATATGGTGCAAAAAAT
>CAZAUI010000025.1:0-17856 GCA_964488505.1 uncultured Thermoplasmata archaeon
AACATGGTGCTGCAGTACCGGAAGAAGGGCAGGTGGGCGGACTACCTGTACGGCGAGAGGGTGTACATCATCCTCAGCCTGACGGCGAAGTCCGCGCTCGCGTGGCTCGTGTTCGGCGGCACTTACAGGTTCTGACCTGGAAAACCCCAAACCTCTTACAACATTCTTCTTCCACGATGACGGGGGATCCCTCGAAGCTCAACCCATCTGCTTGCCGACGATGTCGTCCAGGAGCGACAGGAACTCCTCCAGCTTCGCCTCCGGGATGGTCGCCCCCGAGGCCACCGAGTGGCCTCCGCCTACGCCTCCGACCTTCTCGGCGGCCCGCTTCAGGCCTGACGAGAGGTCCAGGCCCTTCGACACCAGGTACTTGGTCCCCCTGCTGGAGACCTTGACCTTGCCGTCGACCCTGGACACCGCGATGGTCGGCTTGTTCTGGTCCAGGATGTACTGCATCGCGAGGCCGCACTGGGCGCCCGCCAGCGACGGGTCCGGGGCCTCGAAGTACTGTATGTTCGTCATCTGTTCCGCCCCGTCCTCCTCTATCTGGAGCAGCCTCTGCAATATCTTGGAGGTGTACTGCCTCCTGAGGCCGTTCGCCTGCTCGAGGGCGTCCTTGTCGCCCATGCTCACGGCGACCCCCAGGCCCTCGTGGTCCATCCTGCCGCAGGCGTTCAGAAGGTCCGTCAGGTCGGACACGCTCAGCTCCATGGAAGGTATCCAGTGGACGTCCGAGACGAGCTCCTCCACCGTCTCCGGCCTGCATCCCTGGCCCATCAGGCGCAGCGAGAGCATCGATGTGAGCTTCCTCCGGTAGACCTCGTCCAGGGAGCCCATGGGAGACTTAGGGTTGATCTTGACGGACTCGAGGAACGCGAGCACGTTCTCCTCCCTGCCCGAGAGTCCTATGAAATACGGGTCGACCGAGTTGGATATGGTGTCGAGGACAGTGGTCCCGGTCAGGTTCAGCCCCCTCTGGACGGTTATGTGCTTCCTCTCGACCGCCTGCTCCAGTATCTGCTGGTTCAGGCCCTTCATGCCGCCCATGTGCTGTCTGTCGCCCACGACTCCCGCGAGCGCTATCGGGGCCAGGTCCCAGTTCGCCTGGTCCATCACGACAGACAGCAGCAGGCTCAGGGACGCGCCGCACGCCTCCGACATGCCGTCCATGCCGTGGAAGTGCGGGTTGACCTGGACGACCTTCTTCGACTTCCGGATGGGCTTGTGGTGGTCCAGCGCGACCACCTTCGCATCAAGGGACTCGAGCCCGTCTATCTGGCCCGAGCCCATGTCCAGGAACAGGAGGTTCGGGTTGCCCTCCTTCGCGATGCGCTCGACCGCGTCGGGGTCCAGCCCCTTCACCATGGACAGGTGGAACTGCTTCCCCATGCGCCTCAGCGCCCCGGCCATGACAGATGCGGCCGCGAGCCCGTCGGCGTCGTAGTGGGATATCACCCTGACGTTGTCCGCCTTGTCCACGATCTTGGCCGCGTGCTTCACAGCGTCCGAGAAATCAGCCGGGAGTGCTATGCTCCCGTTCATGTCGGCCTCACTCGACCTCGAGCGCCGCGCTCGACATGGAATAGAACCAGGTCTGGGGGATCAGGCCCTCGCGCTTGTAGTACTTGGTCAGCCTGCGTATCTTCGACTCGACCAGGTGCATGCCCCTCGCGTTGTGGAAGTCCTTCGGGTTCGCGGTCACGTGCTTGTTTATCTCGACCGCGCGCCTCATCAGGTTCGAGAGGTCCTCGGGGAGTGGGGGCTTGATGCCTTTCTCCTCCAGGATCTCCTTCATGCTCATGCCCGTCGCGAGCCTCACGTTCGGGATCGCGTGCTGGTCCCTCATTATGAGGCCGATCATGGCCATGGTCTTGCCCTCGCCCGCCAGCTTGGCCGCCAGGTCCTTGACTTCCTCCGCCGACTGGGTGACCCACTCAGGGTTCTTGTCCAGCAGTGGGCGCTTGGAGCCCGACGTGCCCTTCCTGCTCGAATGCATCCTTGACATTGTGCTCTATCTCCGATGTAACTGGTTTGGCCTGTGGCGAGGCAGGCCGTCTATATTCTTCCCTCTTTTAAAGCTTTCTGTGATGATGTGAGCCTGGACCAGCATCTCCCGGTACTCCACCAGTGGGAACGACAGCTCCTCCGGGAGCTCCCTGAACAACCTCACCTCGACGATCTCGTCCGAGGGCGTCCCCGCGCAGCACCGGGAGTGCGCGAGCCCGACGACCACCTTGCCGCCCTCCACATCCAAGGCCCCCAAGGGCTCGAGGGCCATCCCCGTCTCCTCCGAGAACTCCCTCACGGCCGCCTGCTCGTGGGTCTCCCCGGGCTCGAGCCTGCCTCCCGGCATCTCCCACGCGCGCCCGCGGTGGCGCACCATGACGAACTCGTCCCCGCTGAAGGCGATCGCGTACGCGAAAGGCGCCCTCGCAGTCATCGGGTCACCACGAACGCCGCGTGGTCGGCCGAGTACTGCGATATGTCTAGCGCCTCGCGGACCTCGAACCCTTTCGAGGTCAGCTCCTTCCTCACCTCGGAATAGACGCTTCCCGGGTCCCTGTTGACATCGACGCTCCTGGACTTCAGCATGAGTATCCCGCGCTGCACATCGAAGTGCCTCATGTTCCTGGCGAATATCTCCGCCTGGTCCCTCTGCGCGATGTCCTGATAGACCAGCTCGACGCCCTCGACCATGTGAGAATAATCCTCCGGCCGGGACGCGTCCGCAAGGATAGGGATCATGTTCTTCCGGGACTCGCACACGCCCACGAGGTCCCTGAAGGACCTCGGGGACACCTCGACGCAGTACACGATGCCCGAAGATGCGATGTCGGATACATGGGACGCGGTCGTGCCCGAGGCCGCACCGAGGTACAGCACCCTGCTCGAGCGGTCCAGGCCCAGGTCTCGGACGCCCAGGAGTATCGCGGCAGCGAGCTTGGACCGCATCGGGTCCCAGGACCGGTACTGCACCTCCCCGAACTCCACCAGGCGCTCCCCGTACACGTTCTTGTCCCTGGCGGCGTTGACCGTCATCAGCGTGCGCCCGGTCGTGTACACGTTGGGCGCGCCCTCGAGCTCCCTGAACGGGTTCACCAGCGCCATGCGGACGGGGCTATGCGTTCCCGAATAAAAGAGTTATACGTCCGACGGACATACGAGCGGCTGATGCCCGAGGAGGACGTCAAGGACCAGATAAAGTCCCTGGCGGACAAGATGGACACGCTCGAGGAGTCCGTGAGGATGGTCTCGGGGCCGTACTCGCAGCTCCTTGAGTACCTGGAGCGGTTCCAGAAGATATCCTCGAGCTACTTCAGGCTCATAGACCTGTACCAGAAGTACGGGGAGATATCCCCGGACCTGCTCATGCCAGGCGTGAAGGACCACATATCGAGGGAGGTCGTCAAGATACTCTTCGAGCGGGACGGGCAGAACATCACGCAGATCACGGACAAGCTCAAGGAGAGGAGGGGCTCCGCCTCGAGGAGGATCGTGAGGGAGCGGCTGAAGATGCTCCAGGAGAAGGGCGTCGTGGTCGAGAAGGGCTCCGAGAGGTCCAAGGTCTACTGGCTCAGCGAGGGCTATGTGAAGAAGTGGTACGAGCTCCTCGGGCTCGGGCTGGGCGGGGAGAAGAAGGACAAGTGACTGAGCGTCGGCCACTTCTGCCCGCTCGCGTAATATACCGATACCCCGCATGTTATTCCACAGAAGGCCCGGGAAGGGCCGGGAAGATGTGAGATGACATGGGAAAGGACTACGAGGACCCGCAGGAGTTGAAGGAGATACTCTCGGTCGTGTCGACCGAGATACCGAAGCTGATCGAGGCGATCACGAAGACGATGTACAACACGGAGAACGCCCAGAACATGGCTAAGTCGGTCGCCGAGTTCTACAAGACCATGAAGGCCGCGGGCATGGACGACAAGATGGCCTACGAGCTGACGCAGGAGTTCATGGGGAGCTTCAGCATCGGCGGGCTGATATCCAAGGCGGTCCAGGGCGGCGCCAGCGGCAAGGACGAAATCGACGACTATGTCGAAGAGCAGATCAAGAAGAAGGTCAAGGAGAAGCTCGAGGAGAAGGCGAAGAAAGATGACTGAGGCCGAGCAGAAGACGGACCTGCCGAAGGTCGTGGCGGCCATCGGCACGAAGATACCGCTGCTGACCATCAGGCTCGGCGTGAGCTACCTGAGGCTCAAGGGACGCGCGAACAGGGCCTCGAAGGCCTTCGTCACCGAGCTGGAGAGGGGCGGCATGCCCCCGCTGGAGGCGAAGAGGCTCGGCCAGACCTACGCATCCGACATAAGCATCCGGAAGTTCCTCAAGCAGACAGGCGCAGGGGGCATCCAAGGCACCAGGATGCGATAGCGGCGACCGGAAATTAATATAGCCACAGGGCCTGATACATCGGTCGTGAAGGCCGAACTGAACGCGATAGCCGACGAGGTCATGGGCAAGTATCAGGCCCTGCCGAAGGACTACGCCGGGCACATCCCCGTGGGGAAGGGCGCGAGCGGGTCGAACACCTCCAAGATAGACAAGTTCGCGGAGGACGCCGTGCTCGCGTTCATGGACGAGAAGGGGATAGACCTCAACGTCCTGAGCGAGGAGATAGGGTCCATAGACAGGGGCGCGAAGAAGACCCTGGTCCTGGACCCGATCGACGGCACGCTCAACTGCACCCGGGGCATACCCTTCTTCTCGATATCCATGGCCGTGTGCACCAAGTCCATGGCCGACGCCGACCACGCGCTCGTGAAGAACCTGTACTCCGGCGACACGTACTACGCCCGCAGGGGCGGCGGAGCGGAGATGAACGGCCACAGGATAGCTGTCTCGAAATACAACCGCGACGATTCCGTGTTCATGATGTTCGACGGGCGGGACGTGGCGCCCGAGAGCGAGAAGGTCAAGGCGCTCGCGTCCAGGGTCAGGACCATGGGGTGCGCGTCGCTCGAGATGTGCCTCGTTGCCCAGGGCTCGGCCCAGGCGCATTACATGAACTGCACCAAGCGTTCGAGGATGATCAGGATAGTCGACATAGCCGCCTCGTGCCTGATACTGCGCGAGGCGGGAGGGGAGGTCGTGGACCTCCAGGGCGGGAAGCTGGACATGGAGCTCTCCCTGGACGACAGGAAGAACTTCCTCGCGTACGGCGACCCGAAGGTGAAGGAGCTGGTCCTATGAGGATAGGCATCGCAGGCACGCCGGAGCTGAAGAGCTTCAAGAAGGTTGCGCGGAAGGTCTTGCAGGAGCTCGAGGACGAGGACCTCGTGTTCGAGGAGCACACGGCGAAGGCCCTCGGGCTCAAGGGGGTGCCGATGGGCAAGCTGAAGGCCGATGTGCTCGTGAGCATAGGCGGGGATGGCACGATACTGAGGAACATACAGGCCACATCTATACCCATACTCGGCGTGAACGCGGGCGTCCTGGGCTTCCTGACGGAGGTGCAGCCGGACGAGATCAGGGAGTCGATGGCGCAGCTCCTGAGGGGAGACTACAAGGTGGAGAAGAGGCTGAGGCTCAAGATCGTCGTGGACGGCAAGAGGTCCAAGGACGCGACGAACGAGGCGGTCGTGCACACGGCCCATGTCGCCAAGATGAGGCACTTCGTCCTGTCGGTGGACCACAAGCCCGCGACGGACATGCGCGCGGACGGGATCATAGTCGCCACTCCCACGGGCACCACATGCTACGCGATGAGCGTCGGCTCGTCCATCGTGGACCCCAGAGTAGAGGCGCTCGTGATAGCCCCGATCGCGCCCTTCAGGCTGTCCGCGAGGCCTCTTGTGGTGCCCGCTAAGAGCTCGATATCGGTCACCCTGCGGGAGCCGAAGGAGTGCGTGATGGTGGTGGACGGCCAGGAGGAGATATTCCTGGACGGGGACGAGGAGATCGTGTTCTCCGCGTCCGAGAAGAAGGCCAGGTTCGTCATACTCAAGAGCGAGTTCTACAAGAACCTCGAGGAGAAGCTGATGGCCTCGTCGCCCATGATAGGGCACAGGCACTGAGGGCCCGGGGAGTTGCGATGCCGGCGGTCACGTCAGAAGCGGTCAGGGTGGATTATCCGAAACTGTGGTTCGCCACGGGCTCGGCCGCGGACATCGCGGCGATGGCGGCGATGCTGTTCCTCGCATACGACTCAGTCGAGACCTTCGCGCGCGTGTTCTGGGCCGCGAGCGCGCTCGTGGTGTGCGTGCCCATACTCCTGGTCCTCTTCCCGCCGCTGTTCACGTGCCACTACATCGGAGAGATGGGCCTAAGGCTCAGGATGGGCCTGCTGATGAACACGACCGTCCCGTTCAGGCTCATCAAAGGCATCGGCGAGTCGAAGGTGAACTACGGCCCCGTCATGGTGGGCATAGGCGTGAAGTATGTCGCGAAGAGGAGACTGGTGTTCGTCACATCGTCCTTCAAGCACCTCGTGTCCATCAGGCTCGACGGGCCCCAGCAGCTCGGGAGCCCCATCCGGCCGCTGGTGGACCAGATCATCGTAAGCGTCGAGGACAGGGAGGGGTTCGTCGCGCTCATCAAGGACAGAGCGGGCCTGGAGGGCTGAAGGTGCCCCTGTTCGACTTCACCGGACGGATGCAGCCCGTGAAGGCCATCAGGAAGCGCACGCTGAAGATGATACTCGAGGCCTCGAAGTCGCAGTACCCGAACGAGTTCGCGGCCGTGCTCAAGGCGGACAAGGGGGTCATCAAGGAGCTCTGGCTCCTGCCGGGGACGGAGTCCGGGGAGAATTCCGCGCTCTTCAGGCTGCACATGATGCCTCACGAGCCGAAGGTCGTGGGCACGGTGCACTCGCACCCGTCGTACAGCTTCGAGCCGTCGGATGCGGACCTGGACCTGTTCAGCAGGTTCGGGTACTGCCACATGATAGTGTGCGCGCCCTTCAACATGAAGAGCTGGGCGTGCTACGACGGCCGCGGGAACCCCAGGAAGCTCGAAGTGCTCTGACCCCGCCACGTCATCTGACCGAATCCAGCACGAGGAACCTGGTCGGCTTGGCGGGGGCCACCAGAAGCGTGGCCTTCAGGCCAACCTCCTCCTTGATCCTCCTCTTCGGTATGTACCCGCCGACCTTGTGCGTGCTCTTGATCGTCTCGGCCTGCCAGCGGTAGGTGTACTCGACCATCACCGAGTCGCCAGACCTCGTGATTGAAGTGATCTCTCCAGGGACCTCGGCTCCGGATGAGATCACCGAAGAGTAGATTCTCCAGCGCCAGTGGATGATGGCTATGCCGAACCCGACGACGGCCACCAGCCACAGGTACATGAACGACGGGTCCACAGCATCTGTCTCGCCCTCGGAGACCCAAAGGGAGGGCAGGAAGAACACCAGGAAGGACAACATGACGTCCGTCGCTACGATCATGTACACGATCATGTCCCTGACCATCATCTGACCGACCGTCGGCCGGAGGCCGTCCCTGACGCCTATCTCCTCCATCGGAACCGTCCACTCCCGAAGCTGGGCCGTGATGCCCAAAGGCTCTAAAAAACTTTGCTGCCAGGCGCGATCGTGCCCTTCGCCAGGGCCCCCATGCCTATGAACGAACCCTCGCCTATGATGGTGCCGACATCGATGGTCGCGTTGATGCCCGTCTTGACATCGTCCCCGATGATCGCCCCGAGCTTACGCCTGCCCGAGCCGGTCTTCTTGCCGTCGACGACGACCATGACCTCCTTCTCGTCCAGGCGAAGGTTGGCTATCTTCGTGCCCGCGCCCAGGTTGCACCGCTCGCCTATGACGCTGTCCCCGACATAGCTCAGGTGGGGCACCTTCGTGCCCTCCATGATGATGGAGTTCTTGACCTCGACCGAGTTGCCAATCTTGCATCCGTCGCATATGCAGGTGGAAGGCCGGATGTACGCGTTCGGGCCTATGACACAGTCCTTGCCTATGATGGCAGGGCCGACGATGTAGCTCCCCGCGAGCACCTCCGTCCCCTTCCCTATCTCCACATCGCCCACGATGGTCGCCTTGTCGGACACTTCGCCCTCGACCCTCGCCTCGAGCCCCTCCATCAGTATCCTGTTCGCGTCGAGCAGGTCCCAGGGCCTCGCGACATCCATCCACTCGCCCGTCAGCAGATGAGTGTACAGATGGGACTTCTCCATCATGATCCTGAACGAGTCCGTTATCTCGTACTCCCCTCTCACGGACTTCTTCGTCTCCGCGATGGCATCGAATATCGATGGGTCGAGTATGTACGCCCCCGCGTTGACCATGTTCCCCTCGGGTACCTCAGGCTTCTCCATGATGTCGACCACGACGCCGTCCTGTACCTTGATGCAGCCGTACCTCCTCGGGTCCGGCACCGATGTCAGGGCCATGACGGACCCCTTCACCTTCCTGTGGTGCTCCACGAGTCCCTTCACGGATGCGGGCGTGAGCACGACGTCCCCGTACAGGCAGAAGAACGGCGAGTCGACCTTGTCCTTGATCATGCTGATGGCGTGGGCGGTCCCGAGGCGCTCCTTCTGCTCGACGTACTCTATCCTCACGCCGAACCGGGAGCCGTCCCCGAAATGCTCCCTGACCCTGTTCGCCTTCCAGCCTATGAGCAGTATGATGTCCTTGATGCCCGCGGCCTTGAGCGCGTCTATGTCGTGCTCCAGGAACGGCTTGCCCGCGACCGGCAGCAGCGGCTTGGGCGTGTTGGATGTCAAAGGCCTCATCCTGAGGCCCTCGCCCGCGGCGAGTATGTAACCCTTCACTTGACGCACCTCCTGACAGCATCGGACATGAGCCTCATTATCTCATCGGCCCTCTTCGGGTCCCGGGCCTCGGCCAAGAGCCGTATCTTGGGCTCGGTGCCCGAGGGCCTCACGAGCGCCCAGCCGTCCTCGAACCTGTGCCTGAACCCGTCCATGGTCAGGAGCTCCTCGGACTCCAGGGCCGCCATCTCGGCGCCCAGCCTCTCCAACACCCCGGCCTTGTCCTCGGGCCTGAATGGCACCGTCTGCCTGAGCGTCGGGTACTGGGGCACCTCCTTCCTGAGCTCCGAGAGCTTCACCTCCGAGGCCATCTCGACCAGTCTCGCGGCCGCCAGTATCCCGTCCGGGCAGTATGTCTGGTCGGGGAATATCCAGGTGCCCGATGGCTCTCCCCCGAAATCCGCGCCCGAGTTCTTGACCGCCTCGCTCACGAACACGTCGCCCACGCGCGTGCGCACGACCTCGGCCTCGATGAAGTCCTCGACGGCCATGGACGCGTCCACGGTTATCACGACCTTGTTCCTGGCGTATCGTCTCGCGAAGAGCGCCAGCAGCTGGTCTCCTCCCAGGAACCGGCCCTTGTCGTCCACCGCCACCATCCGGTCGGCGTCGCCGTCATGGGCGATGCCGAGGTCGGCCTCCATGGATACCACGGCGGTCCTCAGGTCCGCCAGGTTCTCCTCCGTGGGCTCCGGCATCCTCCCGGGGAAGTGCCCGTCCGGGTTCGAGTTGATCGTGACGACCTTGCAACCCATACGCTGGAGCACGATCGGGATCACGTTGAACGCGGGCCCGTTCGCGCAGTCCACGACGACCTTGAGGTCCGCCTCCCTCACCCCCTTCAATATCCTCTGGGCGTGCATCTCTGGCATGTCCGACAGGACATGCCGGCGCCCGACCCCGTCCCAGGGCGCGAGCTTGAACCCGCCAGACGCGACCAGGGACTCCACCTGCTCCGACTGCGACACGCTGAACCCGGACCCGTCCGGGTTCCAGAGCTTGATCCCGGCATATTCCGGAGGGTTGTGGCTCGCGGTGAGCATCACACCTGCGTCCATGCACCTCGTGGCCTCGGCCAGCGTGGGAGTGGTCACGAGCCCGCACGAATAGACCTCGCACCCGCAGGCCATGAGCCCCGAGGAGACCGCCGCCTCCATCATCTGACCCGAAGTTCTGGAGTCCGTGCCTATGACCACGTTCTTCGCGCCCGACCCGACGGCCATGCCTATCCGGCAGGCGAGCTCCGGGGTAATCTCCTTGTTCACGACCCCGCGCACGCCGGACGATCCGAAGAGCGACATCCGATGGACCCTCTCGTCTCCGAATGATGTACTCTGATATATTACAGGTATGGCATCCGCTGGCTTCCCGAATCGGGGCACGTGCCCCGGGCGCGTGGACGCTCAGGCCTTCGGACCGGCCCCGCCCCTCGCCCGGAGGTACATGACCGCCATCACGGCCGCGACGAGCGCAGCCACCACGAGGGCGGCCATCAGCATCAGGTTCATTGAGTCGGCGTCGTCCACGTCCTCGCTGGCAGCATCGAGCTCCTCACGGACTGAGTCGAGCTCGTCGAGCGCGTCCTCCAGATCTCCCTCCGCCGCGGTCAGGTTCGCCAGGGCCTCGGCGAGCTGGTCCTCGAGCGCTTCGACATCGCCATCCGCGGCTTCCAGCTCCGCCTGCACATCCGCAAGCTCGGCCTCGGCCGCGTACAACTGTGCCTGAAGGACGGCAAGGAGCCCCAGGGCGCTGTCGAGCTGTGCTTCCAGCCATGCTATGTCCGCGTTGGCGGCGTCCAGGGCATCCTGGAGCGCGGCGGCCTCCGCAAGCGCGGCATCCAGTTCGTCCTGGAGCGCGGCTAGCGCGTCGAGCGCGGCCGCCAGCTGCGTCTCGAGCGCCGCAACGGGGTCGACGAAGGTCACGTTCACCCACACCAGGGCCGAGTTGTCCCACAGGTCGGTCGCCGTCGCCATTATCGTGTTCGTGCCGTTCACAAGCAAGACCACGCACGAGAAGGAGCCGTCCGCCTCCACTGACACCAATACGCCGTCGACCCGCAGGGTCGCACCCGGCTCCGTCGTGCCCGCAACCGTGACAGCTGGGATCTCGACAGTAAGGCCGTCTGCCGGACTCTCGATATGAAGCGCCGGGGGCGTCGTGTCAGGACATGTGTACACGTTCGCCCAGACGTTGTGTCTGAAGCCGTCATACTGCAGCCAGACCGCGAAGACGTCCCCGAACCCATCTATGGCCGGGTTCACGGACGTACAGGACCCGGTGCCGTAGTTGGAGGCGAGCTCCATCTCCCCCCAGCCCACGCCGCCGATATACCGGCTGGAACTGATGGTGTTGCGCTCCCCGTCCCACTGGTGCCACACGGCGGTGGCGTTCCCTGTCTTGTCGAAGACCACCTTGGGGATCGTGGCGTACAGGTCGTTGTCCTCGACAGTCCTGGGCGTCCCCCATCCCTCGCCCGGCGCGTACATGTTCGACCATATGCTGTCGACGTCGGCGTCCTGCTGCTGCCACACGACCATCGCCCTCCCCGAACCGTCATCGGCGACCCGTGGGAAGAGGGCCTCCTCGGTATCGTTGAGCTCGAGGAGCTCGGCGGCGCCCCAGCCCGCGCCGACCGTGTACCGGTTGGACCACACGCTGTAAAGACCGTCGCCGGTGTCGTACTGGCACCATACGGCGGTCGCATCGCCCGACGAGTCGACGGCCACCTTGGGTTCCGCCGCGCTCCCGGATGCGTTGCCCGATATCATCTCGGCCGCGCCCCAGCCCTCTCCGGGGACGTACCGGTTGGCCGAGACGTTGTACTGCGAGAGGTCGTTCTGGCACCAGACCGCGACGACACAGCCTGCGTCGTCGACGGCGATGTCGACGGAGAAAGCATCCTCGACGTACTGTTCGACCTCCTCCTCCGTCCCCCAACCTTCGCCGACCACGTACCGGTTGGACCATATTTGGGCATGGCCGCTCGTGAACTGCTCCCAGAGGACCGTGGCGTTGCCCGACTGGTCGACGACGACCTTCGGGAGGCCGGCCTCATCCGCCTGTTCCTCGATCACCTCTGCGGTCCCCCAGCCCTCGCCGACCACGTACCGGTTCGCCCACACACTGTTGACCCAGGAGATCGACTCCTGCCACACCGCGATCGCGTTGCCTGACCCGTCCACGGCCACCGTGGGGTTGTAGCAGGAATCGATGCCCGCGGAATCGATGAGCGTGGCGCCGGTCCAGCCGACGCCGGCGACGTACCTGCTAGCGAACACGCAGTACCGGGACCCGTCGTACTGGTCCCAGACGGCGAACGCGTTCCCGAAGGCGTCGGCGGCTACGTAAGGAGTCCCGGGGTCAGAGAAACCAGCGTTGAGGAACTCGAGCATGACGGCGTCCTCCCAACCCGGGACAGGGGCGGCCGCGAGGGCCTCCTGGGGGACGGCGGTCACGGACACGAGGCACACGAACACAAGCACACAGTACACGGCTGTCAGAACCCTACTCATCACAATCACTCCAGACAAGGTCGGCGGGCCAACAGGACTGGCAGCTGAACCCGAGACCACATCTCAATCTGGCTTGAAGAACCTTTGCGCCTCCGCGCTTTCGCCGCGACAGACCGCGCGACGGGGCCCGCAGCCCTTCGAACGCCTTGCGGGCCGGAGCGCCCATGCGCCCTCCAGACCAGAGCCAGCGAAGCTGGCTCCGGCGCCCGCGGCACCTCCGCGCGCATAGCCAGATATCGCCTCCCGGACAGCCAGCATACGCAAATCCTTATATATCGAGCATAATGATACATATCTGGGTCATGCCTGGACGGCGTGGCCAGAAGGACTCACGGAGGGATGAACGAATGGTTATGGAGCCCATAAGCGTCGAGAAGGCCATGGCGATCGCCGGAAAGAAGGGCATAAAGCCCGGCCGCGTGAAGGGCACGAAGGGTGTCCAGTTCACGAAGGGCAGGAACCCGAGACTCGAGACCATCGCGTGGGACGAGTTCAAGGCGACCCTCGCAAAGAGGAAGCTCGCAGTCTACGAGAGCGGCGGCTGGATGAAGATAATGAAGGCCAAGAAGGGCAAGAAGTAGGTCCCTTCGAGCACGGCTTTTTCGGTAAACCCCTTCTCAAACCATCTTCAGTTTTCAGTACCTGTGCAGTGAATCCTTCCCGAACCGCCAGGGCGTGAGGATTCCACGGATTGGATTATATAGCGATGCGTCAGTTCGACTTATATCGAGCCTAACTGGGGGAATCGGCGAATGAAGAAGGCAGTTCTAGCTTTAGTGGTGTCTCTGGCAATAGCGAGCGTGTCCATCCTCGCGGCAGTCAACGCGAGCGCATGGGGGGCCGAGTCAGGGTCGTTCCCTGACAGGATCTTCGAGGTGGGCAAGACTTCGGGGGTGTCTTCGGACTGGGCGCTATACATCACATCGATAGAGCCGACGACCGACTGCAATTGGTGGGTCGAACTCATGGTCCTGGGCGGCTCCGAGGTCGAGGTCCTAGTGCATGAGTTGCACGAGAATGCCCAGAAGATGGTATCCAGCTCCGAACTGACGGAGGTCGGGCAACTTTCGGAGAAGGTGTCCTTGAGGGGCAACTTCATCTACTATGTCACATTCAAGTACATCGGGAAGCCAGGCGCTTCGATCCTCGCCGAGAGGACAGACATGCCACCCACGCCGGTCCCGACCGAGCACGACCCGATATACATCAGCGGGGACCTGCACTTTGCCTTGACGGCAACTGAGGAGGGATGGGCCGGGGAAGGCACCGAAGTGGACCCGTACATCATCGAGAACATGGAGATATCGGGCTATGACTCCGTGCCTGCGATTCGTGTTCAGGACACCACCGTACACTTCGTGATACGCGGATGCGAGTTCTACGACACGTACCCTCATGCAGTGTTCTTGAACAACGTCGACAACGCAGCCGTCCAGAGCAGCCTGTTCCAGACAGGACCCTCGGATGCCATATACTGCGAGGCATGCACGAGTGTGTCCATCCTCGACAACGAGGTCGTCGGCGGGTCGCGCTGCATAGGCCTGATCCGCTGCGCAGAAGTCGAGGTGGTGGGCAACACAGTGGAGGGAGCCGAGTGGTACCCAATCTGCATCGAATCCTCGACCGCGGTGATGCTCCGAGAGAACATCTTCACCGGAGCCGGGATCAAGCTCGGAGGGTATCTCGTCTCCCACTGGAACACCCATGACATAGATGACAGCAACCTTGTGAACGGGGGACCGGTACATTACTTCAAGGACCTAGTCGGGGGGAGCGTCCCTGCGGAGGCTGGCCAGATCATACTAACGAACTGCGTAGGCATGACGGTCCAATGTGATGCGTCCGGAGGCATAACCCTCGGGTTCAGCCCGGACAATACGATCACGGGGAGCGCGGTGTCGTCAGTCCACTGGGGATTATACGTGTCCTACTCGCCCAGGACCCACATCGTCTCGACGAGCGTCTCCGACTGCGACTATGGCGTGTATGTACTGAACTCACCGTATTGCGAGGTCGAGAGCTGCTCCGTGTACTCATGCGACATCGGGATGTACTTCCAGCAGTCAGAAGGGCAGGCGGTCCTGCGATGTTCAGTCCTTGATTCGGCCTCCTGTGGCATACAGGTGTTCTTCTCGTCGTACGGCGAGATAAGGTACAACCTTGTCGCCCATGGATTGCAACTAGGCATAAGCCTCATCGAGGCAGGCTCGATCCTGGTCGCATCGAATGACTTCATCGGGAACACTATACAGGCATACGATGCTGGCGAGAACTCCTGGGACGACGGATATCCGACTGGGGGCAACTACTGGTCCGACTACTCGGGCACAGACGCGGACGGCGACGGGATAGGGGACACGCCCTACACGTTCGAGGTGGATGCGCAGGACTCGTACCCCCTAATGTCGCCTTTCGGGTACTAGCAGGCCGATTGACAGGCTGACGGACGGGTCGTCAGGCTTTCAGCTTGAGCCCGCACTTCCTGCAGAACATGTAGTCGCCCGACACGGGCTCCCCGCACTGAGGGCAGAACCTCGCGCCCCACCCCTCAGGGGGCGGGGGCAGGTCTTCCTGGGAAGGAGCCTGCGCTCGGCTGACCGCCTGTGTCCTCTGGGGCGGGCTGGCCGACAGGAGGGTCTCGAACCCCGGGGCCGCCCCGAACGTCACCGGCTTCTTCAGAGGCACGTTGTTCACGCTCAGCACGCGCCTCACATCGACCGCCAGCGCGACGGTGGTGGGCGCGCCCTCCGAGAGCACGGTCTTCAGCTGCCCGTCCTTGGGCACCGAGAACGCCCCGAAGTCCCACAGGCCCCTGTTGAGCCTCGGGGAGCCGTGGACGACCGCGGCGGTGCCCTTCTGGAGCGTGAGCGCGACCCTTTCCGAGGCCTTCCTGGCCTGGAAGGCGGTGCCGAGGCTGACGGCACCGAAGAAGAGCGGCATGATCAGCGCGACGGGCTCGTCGACGAAGTTGATCATGACAGCCATGACCATGGACATGACGGCGAGGCCGACCGCGTTGACCTTGGGCGACCTGGCGATGGCCTTGAGGGACTCGCGCTCGGGCTCTGTCAGGGGCCTCTCGTTCGGGTAGTGCAGCCCGACACCGCCGACGGGGACGCCCACATCCGGGCCCGGATGCCCTAGGTAGGTATCCGTGGTCCACTGCTGTGACGGCACCTGCTGCTGGGCGTACGGCGACGCGGACATGCCCGGCTGGACGCCCTTCGGGGCCTTCGGGGGAGAGACCGCGACCACGATGGCGACGATGCCAAGGGCGATGCCTATCGCGGACACGATCGGGTTGAGGCCGCCCACGCCCGAGAAGGTGAAGCCCTCCTTCTCGATGTCGAAGGTCCCGGTAATCATCACCCCGACATTCTCATATGAGCCGCTGCCGAACATGGTGGAGCCGTCGATTGTGAGCGTGTAGGTCGGCGTGAGGTAGTTGACGCCGTCCCAGCCGAAGTAGGCGGTCATGTAGAAGACCGAGCCGGACACGGTCCCGTCCACATCGAACTCCTGCGTGCCCTCGGAGTTCCAGGACCTCAGGGTGCCGAAGACAACGCCACCGGATTCGGTCAGCTCCAGCTCGACGTCGAAATAGTCCGTCACGGTGAAGCCATACGGTCCGATGTAGGTCTGGGAGTACCCCTCGCCGGGTATGCGGGACACCCATGTGCCTGATACGCCCGCCGCGGACGCGTTCGAGCTGAAGGTCAGAGCTGACAATACCATGGCCCCTGTGACCAGCATGGAGAGGACCAGAACCCGTACCTGGACTGCGTTCATCTCAGTTCACCCCGCTATTCAGGCGCCCTAGTAGCCGGGCGCCGCCAGTGCAGCTAGGTGTCTCTAGGAGCTACTCACGTCGATGACACGTATTTATCTCTAACAACGTAACAGCGAGACTACGCAGGGCGCGCCGGGACAAGATTCATGTCGCACATGCGCGCGGACGAGGACGCGCGCCTCAGATCCTGCCGCCCTTCTTGAAGCCGCACCAGGGGCACAGAGGCGACCATTTAGGCCACGCGGACCCGCACCTGGGGCAGGCCCTGGAGTGCCCGCAGTTCGCGCAGAAGGACATGCCTGGGCCCATCGTCTTGCCGCACTCGGGGCACTTGTCGAGCTCCGGAGGCTCAGGCGGCTTCTCCTCGAGACGCCCCTTCCCGCCGCACCCGGGACAGACAAGCGATCCTGACGGGCCCGGGATGACCCCTATACCCCTGCACGCGGAGCATTTGGCCGTGCCCATGCACCGGGGGCACTTGCCTGTGCCCCCGCAGAACGGGCACGCGCTCATGGAGCCTCCCTGGCCCTTGCCACCGCAGGCGGAGCAGTATCCTCTGACGCACTGCGACTGCGAGCCGTAGGCCATCATCGATGTGAAGTCGTTGTTGCCGTGGGCGGACGAGGACATGTACCACGTGCACTTGCCTGTGCCGTTGCATGCCCTGCAGATATCGATCCTGCCGAACCCGCCGCAGACCTTGCACTCCTGCCCTCCAGGATGCGATTTACTGACGAACACCTCGGAACCACAGTAGATGCAGTGCATCTTGTCCTGGCCCTCAGGTATTTGGAGCCCTGCACCGCAGCTAGGGCACTTCGCTGGAACCAGCTTGACATCGGACAGCCTCTCACATCCCCCTCTGACAGATTGGACCGAATACCCCGGACAGGCCTTCCGAGGGCGCGCGCGAGGCGACGCTCAAGGCTTCGTCCCCCGCTCATAACCGCATGAGACGCACTTGTGGTCATTATGGTCATCCCAGGACTTCCCGCACCTGGGGCACTTCCTCACAGAGCCACAGTGCGAACAGAACGAGCAGTTTGATGCGAGGGGTGACTTGCAGACTGGGCACCGCTCTCCCCAGCGTACGCGCGCATTCTCGATTTCGACAACCCCGTCCCCGTGGCATACGGTGCATACCTCGAGCCCACGCGGGTTAGGCATGGTGCCCACGCCACGACACGCCGCGCAACGGCCCGTCCCGAGGCACTGCGGACAGTAACCCGTCCCGCCACAATACGCGCATGGGAGGTCGAATCTGGTCTTACCAGTACCGTCGCACGCCGAACACTTCCCGTCCTCGCAATGCGACTCCCCCTTCAAGATGAGTTCCGCGTTCGCCTGGAGCATCACCTTGTTCAGATTCTTCGTCCAACCGCACTTGCCCGTGCCGTCGCACGCCCGGCACTTCTCGAGCCGGCCGTAGCCGTCGCAGATCCGGCACTCTGCCTTCTGGGAGCCGTCGGCTCCTATGATGATCGAGGCGCCGCAGTACACGCAGTGCGCCTTCCTGAGGTCCGAGGGCAGGTCTATGTTAGCACCGCACCTGGGACAAGTGGCCGCCACTATCTTCACCATTTCACCCGACTCCGATTGGACCCGGAGACTACCAGGGAGGTGGCGGCATATATCGCTTTTGCAGGTGTTCCGCGGGGTCGTCAGGCGGCCGGAGCATGCGGTTCGGGGCCAATCAGGGCACCCTGATGTCGAGGGCGGCATTGAAGAGTTATTTATACGGCATGGTCATTCAAGGCCCGCAACGGCAGCATGCAGGGATAGCCAAGCCTGGCCAACGGCGATAGATTCAGGGTCTATTCGCGAAGG
>CAZAUI010000026.1:0-12843 GCA_964488505.1 uncultured Thermoplasmata archaeon
TCGAGGGGCCGGGTGGGAACCGACCCTTAGGTGGGGTTTATGAAAGAAAGAATCAGTGGGGCATCACTTAGTGTGATAGTCGCCGTCTGCCTCGCGCTGCCAGCCGTTTTCGCTTTCAGCGCGACCCAGACGAGGGCAGAAGAGACGACCGCATCGTGGACCATCTCGATGTACATTGATGCGGACAACAACTTCGACACGTACTGGGAGGGCCTCAGCCTCCTGTACCTGCAGAACATCCCTGCGAGCGCGGAGGTCAACATAGTGGCCTTCGTGGACCGGCTGGCGTATCCGGGGACGGAGCTGTGGGAGATCGAGGGCAGCACTGCGCAGATCGTCGCGACGTTCCCTGAGATGAACTTCGGGGACGGGGCGACGCTCAGCTGGGTGATAAGCGAGACCGCGGCGAGGTACCCGTCCGAGCACCTGTTGGTCGACCTCTGGGACCACGGGAGCGCCTGGAACGGCTTCTGCGGGGACGACACATCCGGCGATTGGATGTACCTGGACGAGCTCAGGGCCGCCATAGTCGGCGCCGGGGTCTACATCGACATACTCGCGTGCGACGCGTGCTCGATGTCGAGCGTCGAGACCGTGTACACGGCCGCTTCGACCGGCCTCGTGGACATAGTGGTCGCGTCCCTCGAGACAGTCGCCGGGGACGGATTCCCGTACGACTTCATGTTCACCCCGGTCGCGCTGGACCCGACGAGGACGCCAGACCAGGTCGCGAGCGACATGATCAACGGGTGGGCGCAATACTACGACCCGCTGACCGGGTACTACTACGCCACGCTCAGCGCGGTGAGCGCCGGCGCCGTGTACCAGTCGATGGCGACCATCGACGCGTGGTGCGACGAGATCCACGCGAACCTGGGGGCCTACTACCGGGCCTACAAGACCGTCGTCAGGGACACCTACTCGGCGTTCTACACGAAGTACCAGGTGGACATGGTGGACCTCGGGAACAACCTACTGGCGAACTCCAAGATCACCGATCCTGAGCTCAGGGCACTGACGCAGGCGATGATCTCGGCGGTCGAGGGCGCGGTCCTGTACATGGACTACACCGAGAGCACGTCCATGTGCGGCGGCCTGACGCTCTGGTGGGGGACGTCGACCGAGTGGGCGACGTACTCGGACGTGTATGCCACGGTGGACTTCGCCGTCGCCACGGGCTGGTACGACTTCCTCGTCGACTACAACAACTGAGCGCAAAACCTATCCGGCAGGGAAGGGACGGTCCTTTCCCTGTCGTTTCGTACTTTTCCGGGGGTGCAGGCCAGAGCCGGAGTGGTCCCCCGAAGACAGTTATTTAGCCATCCTTCAGCAATCGTCACCACAGTGACCAAATGAACCGAGGGGATTCGTGCCAGATGCCAAGTAGCACGGGCGGAGATTGGCGGGCACGTCGGGCATCCTCAGGAGATGTCGAAGCTATCGCGTCCCTGATCAACGCACACTCGAAGCATCACTGCGGTGAGGACCGCATAGGATTGGACGAGGTGCGCACTTGGTTCAAATCGCCTGGGGCGCCGCAGGACGACACCCGGTGCTGGTTACGGCACGACGGAGCCCTGGTGGCATACGCTCAGGTCTACAGGCCCGAGTTCCCGTCCGCATGGGACGTGCTGCACGACGTGACCGTTCGCCCCGATGTCTCCAAGGATGACGGTCTATGGGACGAGGTCTTTACTTGGTGCGACCAGTACCAATGGAAGGTCAGGGAGGACCTCAGGGAACCAGGCGCGGGCATATGCAGCGGCGCCCGCATCCACATGAACGATGCGGACAAGCGGAGGCAGTACGAGTCGCGCGGCTTCAAGCATGTCCGGGACGAAACCCTGATGCGGGTCGCGCTTTCCGACGCCGTCCTGGAGGACTTCGATATGCCCGAGGGTATCTCGGTGCGCAAGCTCGACCCGGCGAAGGACATGGAGGGGTATTCGCTGGCCTACGGTGAGGCGTTCCGCGACCACTGGGGACACATCGACCTCCCTCAGGAGGAGTGGCTGCGCAGGAAGAAGGCGGAGTTCAAGTCGTGGGGCGAGATGTACGTGCCCGACCTGTGGTTCGTCGCCGTCGACGGCGATACCATTGTAGGGAGCGTAGGCAGCTTCATGAATTACGGCAACGTGGCCGGGCGATGCTACCTCTACCACGTGTTCGTCCGCCGCGCATGGCGACACCGGAGGATCGCCAAGTCGCTCCTCCGCACGGCGTTCAGGGAGCTCCGGGAGCGCGGCGGAAACACGGTCGAACTGCACGTCGATTCCGAGAACATCACCTACGGCCTCGAGCTCTACCGGGGTCTCGGGATGCGTCCGGTCTGGCACCAACTGCTGTACGAGAGGAGGATGCCGGGGACCTCGAGGCCGCCCCTCAATACCCTTTTATAGCGCCAACCCGAATCAAGGCGGGTCAGTGCACAATTTAGGACATGCGCTTGACGATCGAAAGAGGGGGAAGAGAAATGCGGAGAATATTTGCGGGCATGGTCGCGGTAGCCTTTCTCATGTCAGCCGCCGTCGCCTTCGTGGGCGTCAGCGCTGTCGGAGCGCCTCCGGCCCTGTCTGATGAAGTGGAAGAGACGGACAGCTGGACCGTCATGGTCTACCTGTGCGGCGACAACAACCTCGAGGCGGCAGGCCTGTCGGACCTCGTGGAGATGGAGACCGCCGGCTCGACTGACGATGTCACGGTCATAGTCTTGATGGACACCTTCACGGCCTTCGTCGGGACCCACTGGTACATCCTCGACGACGCTGGGTACAACCACGTCCTGCCGGACGAACACGACTGCGACTGCGCGGACATCCTCGGAGTAGATGAGTGTCCCGGCGAGCTCGACATGGGCGACGGCGCGAATCTGACCTACTTCCTGGTCAACGCCGTGGAGTATGCCCCGGCCGACCACTACATGCTGGTCCTGTGGGACCACGGGGGCGGCTGGAGAGGCGTATGCTGGGACGACAGCACCCTGATAGAGGTGACCCCAGGCGTCCTCTGGTCATCGAGGCTGACGACGCCCGAGACCGCGGCGGCCATAGCGGCGGCCGAGGATGAGATGGGCTTCAAGCTCGACATCATCGGGTACGACGCGTGCCTCAACGGCGGGATCGAGGTCGTCTACGAGAACAGGTACATCGCGGACTACATGTTCGCCTCGCTGAACCTGGTCCCGTGGGCCGGGATGAACTACACCGCCATACTCGAGACGATCGAGAGCGACCCAGGCGCCCCGATGCTGGAGATCGGGACCGCGATAGTCGACTCCTATGTGGAGTTCTACGCGGACTTCAACTCCGTGACGGGCCCAGGGCTGGAGTACTTCGGCGACGTGACGCTGTCGTTCTTCCAGCTGGGACAGCCGGTCGATGACCTCGCAGCGAGCGTCGACGCGCTGGCCCGCGAGCTGATAGACGGAGGCTATGCCACCGACCCAGGCTACAGAGGAGCGATATCGTCAGCGGAGTCGCAGACGCCCAGGATACCGACATACATGGGAGAGCAGATGCCGTTCGTCGACCTCGGATTGTTCGCTGAGAAGCTCGGCGAGAACATACCCGCTCTCGAGCAGCTGGCCGGCGACGTCGTCGCAGGCGTGGACGCGGTCGTTCTGTACGAGAACCACATCTCCACCCCGGGCGGGGCGGTGCTGAGGACCTCGGGCATGTCGGTCATGTTCACGTGGTGCAACTACTACCTGAACCCTGCGTACCAGCTCGAGACGCTGGAAGACGCCGAGGACTACGGGAGCACGCTCTACTGGGGCATGGCGTTCGTCGTGGACACGTACTGGGACGAGTTCGTCTTCACGTTCTGCATGACGGACGACCCGATTGACATGGACTGAGAGCTGACTGGTCCCGGAAAACCACTTCACGGGCTGCGGTGACCCCGCAGCCCTTCTAACATTTCTATATTCGGACCTTCAGCCGAGCTCCATGTCCCTGAACATGTACGCCCCGAGGACGACGAGGAACACGAGCAGGCCGAGCAGGACGATGCCCGATGCGACCGAGCCCGAAGCCTCCTCGAACGTGCCGATCATCCCGTGGTCCACCCACTCAGAGCCGATGCTCCTGAGGTAGTGCTTCACAGAGATCTTCTGGATGGCCCCGGGCAGCGACCCTATGAGCCCCTCCCAGATGAACGCGTAGAACAGGCCGAAGTACACGGGCCTCTTGAACACCACGCTCACGGCGAGGAACAATGCCGAGTAGACGAACGACCCGATGACCACGAGTACGGTGAACTCCCCCCAGATCTCCAGGGCTTCGGAGCCGAGGTCGTTCTGGGCGAAGAACGCGAGGAACCCCACCGCGGTCACGGCGACCATCGAGATCGTGACCGTGAGCGCGAGCGGTATGTAGTATCCGACATACGAGAACGCACGGTCCAACGGGGCCGTGGCCACGTGGGTGATGCTCTTGTCGTCGATCTCGTCCCTCACGAGCGACGAGCCGTATATCATCGCCAGCACGGGCATGAAGAAGAACAGGATGAGCACGTCCATCAGGTCGGTCCCGGAGTCGAGCGCCCATGGATCCAGGTCCTGGCTGCCGGCGTATCCGAGGACGGCGGCGACGAACACCGCCACCAGGACGGTTATCAGAGCCTTCTTGCTGAACACCAGCTTCTTCAGCGAGTGGACCGTGATGGCCGTTACGCCGATGAACGCCTTCTTGAGGTCCATGAGTCACCGCCCCACTAGGTATCTGAATATGGCTTCCAGGTTGTCGTCCAGGCTGTACATCTTGCTGACGGACGCGCCCGTGCCCTCGATCAGCGAGGGTAGCCCGTTGAAGAAGTCGTCCGGCCTCGACACCTCGACCGTGATGCCTTTCCTGTCGGATGAGTAGGACACGGAGACCGTGTAACCCTCGTCCAGGAGCGCCTTCGCGAGCGCAGTCACGCCTTCCCCTTCTATGATGATGTTGTGTGGGTGTTTGTCTATGAGGTCCCTGATCTCGGAGATGTCCCCTGTGGCGACCGCGCGGCCCTTGTAGATGAGGACCACGTCCCGGGTCATCCTCTCTATCTCGAAAAGCACGTGCGAGGACACGACGACGTCGTGCCCGTTCTCCTTGTGCAGCCTCCTGATGAGGTCGATGAGGTCCTTGCGGACGAGCGGGTCGGTCCCGCTCAGGGGCTCGTCCAGTATGAGCATGTCAGGGTCATGGAGCAGTGCCCCGGCGATCTTCATCCTCTGCTTCATGCCCTTGCTGTACCCGCCGATCCTCCGGTCGAGCGCGCGCTCCATCTCGACCTGCCGGGCGACCTCGGATATCCGCTTGGAGAGAGGGGGCCCCGCGAGTGCGTGCAATCCTCCCAGGAGCGAGAGGTACTCCCGGCCGGTCGATTCGTTCGGGAGGGACTCGTAGTCCGGGCAGAAGCCGATCGACGCGTGCAGCGCAGGGTTCTTCCACGGGGTCTGGCCGAGCACCCGCACCCTGCCGCTGCTCGGGGTTATGAGCCCCAGGACGAGCTTGAAGAACGTGCTCTTGCCCGCGCCGTTCGGGCCAACTATGCCGGTTATGCCTTTCCCAACGTCGAGGTTGAACTTGTTCAGGCCGATTATCTCGCCGTACCACTTGCTGAGGGCGTAGGCGCCAATGATTGGCTCCGCCTGTCCAGTAGGAGCGCTCATCCGCCCACCACCTGCTTCCTGAGCTTCATGTAGACGAACGCTGCGGGGACCACCATGAACCCCGCCAAGAAGCCTGCGAGCGCGCCCCAGTTGACATAGTCCGGGGTCTCGACATCCAATATCCAGCCGAAGGCGAACGACAGCGAATCGGCCGGGCTGATTATTCTCCAGGCGTCGTCGAACCCTGAGAATATCTGCGCGACGATCATGAGCACGAAGAACGACATGAAGGTCCCGACGGCCGCGTAGCTCTTCCTGTTGGTGATGGATGACATCATCATGCCGTAGGGTACGAAGAAGACCGTCAGAAGCGCGCCTGCGGCCAAGCTCCTGCCCAGCACCCCCGCGCTCTGCACGTAGTCGTCCCCCGTCTGCGTGGCTATCGATGCGATGCCGACCATCAGGGGAGGCAGCGCGCACATGAGGCTCATGACGAGCACGGTCGCGACCGCCTTGCCGACCAGGTAATCGCTCACCTTCACCGCCCTGGAGAAGTACAGGACGAACGACCTGCTGGCCATGTCCTCTGCGATCAAGTCCGATGTGACCACGGCCACCAGGAGGATCGTGAACACGAACAGGGTGTTCCCCGAGGCCATGTAGGAGTGCATCCAGTCGGCTTCGAGCGCCTCATGCGGGCTGAGCACGGCGAACAAGAGCTGGAACGCGTGCACCAGCAGGAACCCTATGATCAGGAGGATCATGACGCCAATCGACCTGATCTTGTGCCGGAACACGCTCCTGGCGATCACGTACACCCTGGCCTTCTGGGCGCTCCTCTCGCCCTTCCAGGCGCTGTACTCGATGGGGTTAATTCCCACCTGAGCCACCTCCCCTGAACGCCTGCAGGTAGACATCCTCCAGGCTCATCTTGTCCGGGACATAGCTCCTGACCTGGACGCCGTGTTCCCTGGCCATCGTGAAGACCTTCTTCCCGTCTCCGGACAGCCTGACGGACAACGACATCTGGCCAACGCCCTCGTCCGCCTTCCTGACGACCTCGAAGGCCGTTCCGAGGGCGCGCGAGAACCCTTCCAGGGCCTTCGCGTCGCCCCTCACCGTGATGTTCTGGATGCCCTCCTCGCCCGCCATGAGGGTGCCCATCTTGCCGTCCCTCACGAGCCTCCCCTCGCTGATTATGATGGCGTGCTCGCAGACCCTCTCGACCTCTTGGAGTATGTGGGACGAGACGATGATGGTCTTCTTCGCCTCCCCTATCCTCCTCACGAGGTCGAGCATCTCCTCCCGTCCGTTCGGGTCCATGCCGCTCGTGGGCTCGTCCAGGAACAGGAGCGCCGGGTCGTGCACTATCGCCTGAGCGAGCTTGACCTTCTGTTTCATGCCTGTGGAGTATGATTTGATGAGCCTGTACCGTTCCTCGCCGATGCCGACGAAGTCCAGGACCTCGTGGGTCCTCTGCATGGCGTCCTTGCCTTCCATGCCCGAGACCTGTCCCATGTACGAGACGAGCTCGACGGAGCTCATGGACGGCAGGAGGCAGTCGTGCTCCGGCATGTAGCCGATGTCGTCGCGTATGCGGAGGCTCTGGGTCTGCGAGTCCAGTCCGCCGACGGATATGGCGCCTCTGTGGATCATAACCAGGCCTAGGGACGCCTTGATGAGGGTGCTCTTGCCCGCGCCGTTCGGCCCCAGGAGGCCGATCACGCCCTCAGGGATGTTGGCCGTGAAACCGTTCAAGGCGACGACGGGCCCGAACCTGACGGTGACGTCCTTCGCCGAAAGCCGGACCTGCGCTTCAGGAGGCTTCTCAGGATCGCCTTCCTCCTTGACCCCACTCATCTGGTCGGAATCATCCTTTCCTCTAATATCGTTTCGCTATGGAAGTCCAACATGGGCAAGGACAACCGAATGTGCGCGTCCGTCATCCGAGCTTGATCGTCCCCACGACCCTCAGCTTCCCGCCCTCGAGGTAGGATAGGACCGCCTTGGCGCCTGGCTTGAACACTATGGGCTTCTGCAGCTGGAGCGTGAGCCTGGGCCTCCTCCTGTCCCCGGCCTCGGAGACCTCCTCGACCTTTGCGGGCACGAACTGCATCCAGTGTCCCACGTGCAGCACCATGCCCTTCGTGATCGGGTTCAGCCAGTACTTGACGACCTCGGCGCCGCATGTCAAGGTCATTGCAGTGGTCATCGCCGGGTCTGTGGTGAGGACGACGCCTCTGTCGAGCTCCTCGGCCGTGATGCCCTTGAGCGCGAGGCCGACCCTCTCGCCCTTTACGGCCCAGTCGTAGTCGTCGTCGTGCTTCTGTATCGACCTTATCTCGGCCTCTTTGTCGCCTGGCAGGACCTTGAGCGCGTCGTGCTTCCTGATGTGCCCGTCGGCCACGCGGCCCAGGATGACCGTCCCGACGCCTTTGACGTCGAAGTGGTGGTCTATGGGCACGGACCCGCACGAGTCCCCGTCAGGCTCTTGCGCGTCCACCTTCCCTGCATGCTCGAGCATCAGCTCCCTGAGCGCTGTGTGGTCTTCCTGGACGACCTCGTACTTCTCGAGGGCGGTGCCCTTGAGGAACGGCGCGAGCTGGTCGGAGGTTATGTAGTTCTTGAGTATCAGCCACCCCTTGTCTATCCCCGCGCAGTCGAGCATGACTATGGTCTCGCCGAGCACGGGCCCGATCTGGTCCACGACGACCAGGGCCGCGTCGGCCATGGCGGCCGCGTGGAACAGGGTCGAGAGCCGCTCGGGGTACTTCGTCGGCTCGACGAATGTCACGGTCGTGTCGTCCCTCTTGATGTCGAAGAAGGTCATGTCCGAGGCCGTCGACTTCTTCCCGAGGTTCTTGGCGTAGTCCGGGGACCCCGCGACGACGACTGTGAAGTTGCCCATGCGTCCGGGGTACGGCTGCGGCCTAAATATCCTTTCGGACCCTAATCGTCAGGACCGCCCCTGCAAGGGGTTCGGGACACGGTCAGTACACAAACTTAACATAGCATAGAATTGTTCATTGGTCCGGGGAGGAGCTTCAACTAGGGTCGTATGATGACCGCCTGCAGAAGGCCCCCTCTCGCGGTCGCGCGAACGGGTTTTCTCGCAGAGCTTCCTGAGGCGCCGCCCCGTCAGAAGTGAGTTGAGCTCATTCGGGGAGGAATGAAATGAGTGCAAGGACGCGGGTAGCGTGCATCATGATGGCGGTCGTATTGGTGACCAGCATGTCGGCCATCTTCGCGGCGGCATCGACTGGGTCGTCGAACGCGAACGCCATGGATAAGTTGGAGCCTGAGTTACGAACGCAAGTGATGGAGGCACTGGCGGGCTCGTCCACGGCCACGTTCAACACGATCGTATTCCTGGACGGTTCCGCTGACGTGGCTGCATCCGGCAAGGCGATGACGAAGGCCGGCGCGACTGTGAACGAGCGGTTCGATTCGCTCGGCGCCCTCTCGGTCGAGATGGGCGTGGGCGCGGCGCTCTCGGTCGCTGGCCTCGACCAGGTGACGCATGTCTTCCTGGACGAGTACAAGTACCGTCTGCTGGATACCGGCTCTGAGGAGTCCTTCGCGGCGAAGGCGGGGACCCTGAGCTCGGACGTCGCAGTCGAGTCCGAGGATGTCTGGTGGGCCTCCACATCTGAATTGATGGGGGCCGAGGACGTATGGGCCCAGGGCGTGGACGGGGCCGGGGTCCTGGTCGCAGTCCTGGACACCGGGTGCGACATCACGCAGACGGACCTGTTTGACGCTGTGGTCGACTCCAAGTCTTTCACCAGCGAAGAATTCCACGACGTGGACGGCCACGGGACCGCCACGGCAGGATTGGTCGCATCCAGAGGCATCAACGAGTACGACTTCACCCTCGCATACGGCGTGGTGATGAAGATGAAGGGCATGGCGCCCGGCGCCAGCCTCATGACTGGCAAGGTACTCGACGACACGGGATACGGCTGGGACTCGTGGATCATCGGCGGCATCAACTGGGCCATTGACGGAGGCGCCGACATCATCAGCATGAGCCTGGGCGGATTGGAGGTCCCGAACGACGGGAACGACCCGACATCGTACGCTCTCGACATCGCGGCCCAGGAGCACGGCATCACGTGCTTCCTGTCCGCCGGGAACGAGGGCGCGGGCCAGAGCACCATAGGCGCATCCGGCGTCTCCAAGACCGTCATCACCGTAGGGGCGACGACCCTGAACAAGGAGTGCCAGCTCATCAAGTACTGGCCCTTGTCCAACTACGACGAGACGGAACTGATAGTCAAGCCCGGAGAGGACGGCTACGAGGACGACCACATGATATGGTGGAGCAGCCACGGCCCGACGGCTGACGGCAGGGTAGACCCTGACATCAGCGCGGCAGGCGCGTGGGGGCCGTCGACGCAGCCCGGCGACACGCTCATGATACAGTTCGGCGGGACCAGCATGGCCGCGCCCGTGGCCGCTGGCATCGGCGCGCTGATAATACAGGCGTACACCGCGGAGAACGGGGTCGCGCCGACGCCGGAGCAGGTGAAGTCGATCATGATGGGCACGGCGCTCGACACCGGATACACGCCGAACGAGCAGGGCCCGGGAAGGGTCGACGCGCTCGCGGCATACGACGCGGTCATGGCTGGCTGGGAAGGCCCAGGCCACGCATCGCTCGCCCTGACGATACCAATGGGCGGCTCTGAGGTGGTCGAGTTCGCCGAGGGGACGGTCCTCGGGTCTAAGGCGATTGTGCCGAGCGACGCGCCCGGGATATACGAGTATGACCTCGTCTGTCCGGCCGGGGTCGACCTGTTCTACCCGTTCGAGGTCCCCGAGGGCGTCTCGTACATGACCGTGGACCTGGCCTTCGACCAGAGCTATCTGTTCAAGAAGGACGTCTACTCGCTGAAGAAGGCGAGCGGCTTCACGGACACGCACATCAACCTGATAGTGTACCGCCTCGACGAGAACAACGAGAGGACGATGTTGAACTACGCATACGCGCACACGAACACGCAGGAGCTCAGCGTCAAGGTCACGCCCGGCAGCTACGAGCTGCGCGTGTCCCCGGTCATATACGCTGCGCCGAGCGTGCCCTTCGACTACAGCATCGAGTTCTACGAGACGGTGGACTGGAGCTGGTTCAGCGCCGATGGGTCCTCAGGGACGATCTCTGTCCCGTCCGATGCGATGGCTGGAGCGCACACGGCGTTCATCGAGGCCGAGTGCGATGGGGTCGACTCCCTGGTGCCCGTGGTCATATCGGTCCCGATCGAGTTCGGGGTGCCGGTGGAGGACGTGAACGACGTCGGGCACGAGGTGTATGCGTACACCGAGGGCGACTGGAAGTACTACTATGTCGAAGTGCCGGAGGAGGACACCCCGGCCGCGCTGACATCGGTCCTCGACTGGGAGAGCATGTACACGGACATAGACACATACTGGATCAATCCGGCTACGAAGGTCGTCAAGGCCTCGTTGACGGACTTCCTCGGAGCCGGCATGTTCGGCCCGTGGGAGACATCGTCGATGGAGACCGCTGACGTCCTGACGGTGCTGGACCCTGAGCCCGGCATGTGGATGTTCGCACTGCACAACGTGATGATGGACCGCGTGCTCGAGGAGCCCTACACGCTGACGGTGTATCCGTTCAGCGCGGCGGAGTTCGGAAGCGACAGCGCGATGGCCAAGCCCGGGAAGCCCGCGACGGTATCCCTGGTCAACAACGTCGACCAGAGGGTTGGCGTCGGGCTCATGGCGGTGACTGGCTCGCTGACGACCACGACGGTGGAGTACTCGGACACGGTCTCGTCGATCGACATGCACGGCACTGGAGCCGTCGAGATACTCTTCGATGTGGCTCCGTTGACCCAGTCAATGACGCTGACCATCGAGTGGGCCGACGAGGCCGCGGACATCGATGTGGTGATATACGCGGCCGACTGGAGCAACAGCGGCATACTCTGGGAGAGCGGCGACTCCGTGACGGTCGACGAACCGGTGCCTGGCGAGTGGGACGCCGCGGTGGCGTTGAAGAACAGCGCGAGCAAGGTCTCGTTCGTCCTGACGATCGTCACGACGACCTACGAGGCGTGGTCATCGCTCAGCCTCAGCGCGACCGAGGTATGGCTCGGGGCCGGCGAGACCGTGGACATCACGGCCTCTCTGAGGGGTCCGATGTCGGCGCCCACGGGCCTGATACTCGCATACGACCTGATGACAGGGTGCGAGTACGACACGATCGTAATCTCAGGCAGGGCGTGACGGGCCATAGGTCCGCGGAAACCCTTTCATGAAACCCATTCTTCGATTTTCTGAGAAATCTACCGGAGCTTGGAGTTCTGGTCCAGGAGTATGCATATCTCATGCGCGACGTCGTGGCTGACCATGCCCTCCTTCTCCTGCTCCTTCACGTATTCCACAGCGGAGACGATGGATATGCGGGAGCCCTTTGCGATGACGCTCGCGATCACGGTGCGCGCGATGGACGCGTCGACCTCGTAGTGCGTCATGATCTCCCTGAGGCCGTACTTGATGGAGTTCAGCCTGCCCAGGTTGAGCATCGTGGTTCTCTCGTTCTCGCGGGGGGCGTACCTCCTAGGCTCGTTCCTCCGCTTGCCCCTGTATCCTCTGGACTGGCCTGCCAACAATATCTCTCCGAGTGAACATGCAAATAGGTCCGTTATACTTAAAGTTATACTGGCATAGGGCCAGCAAGCGCATCCGTGTGTCCGGGTATGGCCTCGTCCTATGCGCTGGGCGCGGGTCCGGCCGAGGCGTGCCTAGTCCTTCCTCCGGTCCGTGTATATCGTCGGCTCGTCCCATCTGAAGTACTTCTGGCACGTGTCCGAACAGAGCTTCACCTCGAAGAGGCCGGCTCTCTTCCCGTACACGAGCGAGAGCATCAGGACGATGACCGCGACGAACGCCAGCCCGAGTGCGACCCCCGGCTGGAGGACGAAGCTGCTCGTTATCTCCACTCGCAGGAACTCCCAGACGGGGTCCATCAGGCTCTCGCCCTTGGTCAGGTGCGCGCCTATCGAGCCGGTGGCGCCCGTGACCCCCATGGCCGCGAGGGCCACGAGCGTGTACACGGCAGCCATGGCCGGGCAGGTCCAAAGGCCCCTCCCGAACCTGAACCGGATGAAGACGACCATGGACCAGAGGGCCATCGAGAACACGGTCAGCGTGATCTTGTTGCGCACCTCGTCGGGCAGGAGCAGCTCCTCCATCGGCCATGCGTACATGCCCGTGTATGCGGA
>CAZAUI010000026.1:12943-16517 GCA_964488505.1 uncultured Thermoplasmata archaeon
CGTATGAACAGGGCGGCCACCACCATGATCCCCACGACGCAGATTATCAACACGGCGCCTGCGCCCATGGTCACCATCCACTCGAGCATCGAGATCATCTCGGACTCGTTGTCGACGAACACGGCTATCTCCTTGCTCACGACATCCCCCGTGGAGTCCTCCACGGTCACCAGGATGATGTGCCCGCCCTCGCTCATGTTCGTGGTGTCCACGACCCAGGTGAACGGGGAAGCCGTCAGCTCGCTGACCACGGACCCGTCGATCTTGAGCGTGGCGGACACGATCGGGTCGTCGACGGCGGCGATCACATTGGCGTTGATGGTCATGTTCCCGGAGACGGTCGCCGAGTTGGAGGGCGATGTGATTACGAGTGTGGGCGTGCTGCCAGTAGGTACGACTCCGCCGCCGCCTGAGTAGTCCGTGACGGTGAACACGATGCCTTCGGAGTAGTCCTTCGAATAGATACCATCGCCTCCATGCATCGCTCTGGCGAACATCGTGTAGACGCCCAACGCGCCGGGCGCGGAGAGGGTCCACGAGAGTGACGCGGAGCCGGTGTAAGGCTCGAATTCGTAGTAGTTGTAGGTCGTCGAGCCGCTCGGGTCCGCGAGGATGGTCCAGCCAGCATCGGACGGGAGGCTCCCGGATGTGGTCGTCGCAGAGACGATCATGACGCCGAGGATGTCCCCGACCGAGTCCCCTCCTGAGACGCTCACCGAGACGGTCACCTCGCCCGATGGTGCGGGCGTCGAGTTCGACGCGCTCATGGTGATGATTACGGTGGATGGTTTGTCGTGACAGGAGTCCACTCCGCAGTCGTAATCGAGGTCTGCGCTGCCGTATCCCCCGTTGTAGGCATCCATGCCTGGTGCCAGAACGAACGCAGCCAGAACCACTCCGACGACGAAGGTCAACAAGCTCCTCTTCTTCAGACTACTTCCCCCTGCGCGAGATGGCGGCGTCCCGCCTTCCAGCGGATAACGGGGTTACGATAGATAATCGTTTCTCGGGCGGATCGGTGCCGATTGTCCGCCGCTTCAGCCCCGGCATTGATTATATACCGCGACCCTGTTCCTCATCAGCCAGGGACTGCGGCCGGGAAGGCTGGCTGCCAGACACTGAACCGACGGAGTGAGCTTCGTGGAGACCGGGAACATACTGATCGCGGCAGGAGTTCTCACATCGGGTCTCGCAGCGGTCCTGTCCCTGCCGTTCGTGCGCCGGTTCGTTCCCGGCGAGGGTCGCGTGCCCCGGGCGCTGGCGTCAGTCTCCTTCGCATCGCTCACCGTCGCATTCGTGATGCTCGTATGGGCTTCCCTCTCGTCTGATTTCACTTACAGGTACGTCTGGGAGCAATCGTCGTCTGACCTCGACACGGTGTACAAGCTCTCTTCCGTCTGGGCGGGAGGAGCGGGATCCCTCCTGCTATGCACATGGCTCGTCTCGGCGGTCCTCGTCGCCGAGGTCTTCGTGCGCGGCCCCGCCCTCGGCGCCTCGGGGCAGTTCAAGAGGGCGTTCGCATCCATGATGTCCCTGCTGATTACATTCTTCGCGTACGCGACGCTGATGACCGGTCCGTTCGACCGCACCGACCCAGCCTTGTTGGAGGCGTATCCTGACGGGCGCGGGCTGGACATCATGCTCCAGACCCCGGAGATGGTCCTCCACGCGCCGCTGATCTTCGGCGCCTATGCGGCCCTGTGCGCGGTGTTCGCAGCCGCTGCCGCCCACAACATGTCGGGCGAGCGCCTCTGGCACAAGGTCGCCTTGCCCTGGGCCCGGGTCGCGTGGCTCACGCTCACCGCGGGCATAGGCCTCGGGGCCGTGTGGGCGTACTACGTGATCGGCTGGGGCGGGTACTGGTCATGGGACCCGGTCGAGACCGCGTCCCTCATCCCATGGTTCTTCATAACCGCGTTCCTGCACACTCAACAGAGCCACATCCGCAAGGGCGAGTACAAGGTCGTCTCGCCCATGCTCGGGATGCTGTCCATGGTCGGCGTGGTGTTCGTGTCGTTCGTCGTGCGGGCCGGCGGCCTATGGAGCGAGTCCGTGCACGACTACGGCTCATCGTCCAGCGCGTCCGCGGCGACGCGCCTGGTCGCGATACTGCGTGACGACTCGTCGGTGTCGGGCACGCTGATCTTCCTGCTCCACGTACTCGCCATCACCGTCGTCCTGACCGTCCGAGCGGCGAGGAAGTCCGGGCCTCCGAAGCATGTCCCGACCCCGAAGCGCATAAGCGGCTACATCTCGGACGACAACAACATGGTGCTTGCAGTCACACTGATGGTGCTCTCCGCTCTCGTGGCGACAGGCCTCATGGTGAAGACGATCGATTCTGGCCAGGCGGAGATGGCCGCCGAGCTCAACCAGAAGATGTCGGTCCTGTTCGTCGGTATCATGGTCGTGATGAGCCTGTGCCTGGTCTGGAGGACGGTGGGCAGGGACCGCGCCCTCGTCCTTACGCTGGCGCTCGTGGCCTCGTCGATCGCCCTCGGGCTGGTGGCCGTCCTATCGGACTCGTTCGACGGCATGGTCGCGTTCGCGGTCCCGTCAGCGGTGTTCACCGTGCTGGTGGCAGGGATCAGGCTCGCCCAGTCGCTCGCGAAGGGCTCCGCGATGCGCAGGGTGTTCAGGGCGGGCGCCCAGATAGCGCACCTGGGGGTCGCGCTGATGCTCGCGGGGTTCTTCGTGTCGTCGAACATGCAGACATATCCGGAAGAAGGCCCCGCAGTCGCGTTCCCGGTCGGCGGGTACGTGTCCGTCGGCGACTACGTCGTGACACTGGTCGCCCTCGAGACGTCGGATGACGTGTCGGGGCTCCCCGCCGGCGTCGCACAGGTCAGGACCGCGATAGTGGATGTCTCGGAGGACGGCCGACTGGTCGCGGACGACGTCCGCCTCGAGGCGTTGTATGGACACGACCCGGTGTCCGGTTACCATCTGCTCGAACGCGTCGCCCATGTCCAGTCCTCGCTGTCCGAGGACCTGTACCTCAGCTTCGAATGGATGTCCGACAGCGTTGCGGTCCTCCACGCCAAGGTGGTCCCGATGATGCTCCCGCTCTGGACAGGCTTCGCGCTCATGCTCGTAGGCATGGCCTTGCGCTTCTACTCGTTCGAGGCGCCTTCGCCGGCCAGGCGCGCGGACGCCTAGCCCTTCTCGCGGCTGCCCTCTTCCTCAGAATCCTCGCGGCCCTCCCACGGCCACCTGTCGTCCTTCTCCTCGACTGGGTAGAGCCTCGCCCCGCACTTCAGGCAGTGCCTCTGCCCCGCAGGGTTCTTCGCATCGCATTCGGGACACCTCGTGGTCCCGGACGCGATCCTCCTCACCTGCTTCAGCCTGTCAGGGTCGAGCCTGTACATCGTGGCGATGAACGCGTCCTTGTCCTTCTCCGTGCGTCCGTCCTCCATGCGGCGCCTCCGGAGAGGTATGCGTCGACAGAATCATAAAAATGGTTGCTCGGACCCCGACTCCGTCGGGGTCCTTGGGGTTTGAGTGCGCGCCGTTCACTCTGCGCGGTCCTTGTCGACCTTCTTGATGCACTCCTCGAGTATGTCCATGCCCGTCC
>CAZAUI010000027.1:0-13300 GCA_964488505.1 uncultured Thermoplasmata archaeon
TCTAGCCATCGGGTGTTTTCCGTCTGATTCCATTCACGTCGCCACCCCGCGTCTGGAGGAACTCGGTCACGGAGAAGCTTAAGATGTTTGTCGATGCTTGTCACTCTGAGTGCCGGGGCCAATCGGCTACAGGTCAGGAGATACGACTCACATGAATTCCATCGTGATTGGGGTCCCCGTCGAGATATGCATCGATGCAACGGAGGGGAGGGGGGACTTCGTAGTCGACAGAATCGTCGGGAACGTGTCGGCGATAGTCCGGGACAGCGAGGGGACACCCTACTGGGTCATTGATGCGGTGTCGGTGCATCCATACTCCCCCGGGCGAGCCATGTGCTTCCTGGTTGGCGCGAAGGCCGTGGGTGTGACCCTGGAATGGGCCTATAGGATGAAGAAAGTAGTCGCCGTCGCCGTGGGGGAGGTGACGGACCGGTCGGTCCTCGATCCCGGAGTATTCGACCCGTCGCAAGTGAGGTTCTCGGCGATTGCCTACGTCAGCTTCGAGGGTTCGGTCTAGACATCCGGCTCTCCGTCCGATTACATTCACCTCACCACTCGACTTTCAACAGAACCCCAGGCACGAATCCGTTGCATAGGAGTGAGAGAGGCTCCACCGAATGGACAGGTTTAGGCAAGGCGATGCGAACACTCTTAGGCGAGAGAAACAAGAGAAGTTGAGAGGGGCGGTCCGCCCCTCTCAAACAGGAAAGGTTTGACCTCAGTTGTAGTCGTTGAGGAACGCCCACCAGCCCATGTCGATCGCGAACGCGACGTCCAAGTAGGCATCGTCGTAGGCGTCCCAGTCGCCGCCGACCCCCCACCAGAGCGTCAGGCCGTGGCACGCAACTGCCCCTGGGCCGTTGTCGAACGCCAGCACGGACGAGTCTATCGCGGCGATCATGGCCGATGTCGCGGTCCTGAGCACGGTGTCCTTGATCTTCGCGTCCGCGAGCAGCCACTCGCCGAGGTCCGCCATGTCCACGTGCTCAGAGGTCGCCCATGCGCAGTATGCGCTGCTGAGCGCATACTTGTAGTTCTTCTTGTAGAGTGCCAGGTCGGTGTGCATCCTCGCGCACCAGCTGTCGAACACCGACGCCTGGGCGCCGATGCTTCCGACATCGATCGCCGAGAGAGCGACCGTCTGGGCCCAGTTCAGCGGGTCGTAGTACGCCGCCCATCCGGCGACCATGTCGACCGCGACCTGGTCCGACGTCCTCAACGGGTCCAGCGCGACAGGCGTGAACATCAGGTCGTACGGGAACCCGTTCATCGGGATGGTCTCCTCGGACGCGACCATGTTGTCGATCATGCCCGTCAGCGACGCCTGGTACACGACCTCTATCGCGGCCATGTTGCAGCAGTCGAAGGACATCACGTCGATGTAGACTCCGGCGCTCGTCAGCGCAGCCTGGAACTCGGGCATCGTTATCTTGTCGCCCGAGGTCTGGTCGTTGCTGAAGTACCTCCAGGCGTATCCGTGGTCGGAGACGGTCACTGCCAGGTTCTCGGACGGATAGAGCGTCGACACCTCGGTCAGGAACCATGCGAACGTCGCGCCGTCCCCGAAGTTCATCTCGGGATACGTGTTCACGACCTGCGTGACCCCGCCCTCGATCTCTATCAGCTCGATGCCCTGCGTGCTCATCCTGTCCAGGAGGACGACGACTTCGAAGTCATCGCTGGCCGGTATGTTCAGCAGGGCCGGCAGGCTGTACTCGTCGTAGTACCTCTCAAGGTCGTTGTCCCCGTTGTAGAAGACGGCCAACGTCCATGGCACTGGGTCCTGGGCCCTCGCGTTCCCCACGAGCATTAGGCTCGGAGCCACGAGAACCGATGCGATCAAAACACCTAGGCACAACTTGCGTATGTGTCCCCTCGTGTGTTCACCCCCATCTGAGAACCCTCATCTAGAACTGTCGCTGGGTCCCCACTCGCCAGGGGTATCGGCTGATGAGTACTTGTACGTTCCACACTTCGGGCGCCGTCCCAGACGCGCCCTCAGTCCTCGAAGATGAACAGGTCGTCGATCGTGGTCTTCAGCGTCTTCGCTATGCCGTGAGCCAAGTTCAGAGAGGGATTGTAATCCCCCTTCTCGATGAGTAGTATGGTCTCCCTTCTCACACCGACCATCCTCGCGAGGTCCTCTTGGGTGAGCCCGTCCCTCGCCCGAAGCTCCTTGATCCTGGTCCTCATGCCGCCGACCTTCTGCCACCGCGGTTCAGGTACGTCAACAGCACGATCTGGGTCGAGCCCATCAGAGCCACGATGATGAAGAGCAGCTCCGAGTTGGGGAGAGCCATCCCTTCGTCCTCGAAGAGCGCGAACATGAAGCCGAGCGCCAGGGTCGCATACATGCAGATGTAGAACGCGTAGTAGCCAGCCCTCGCCTTCGTGGCACGTGATCTCTCATCGTCGAGTGGCATGCCGAGCCTCAACTCGCGCATGGCCCTCAATGCCAGCAACAGTGCGACCAACGCGATCGCCACCACCGCGGCGAGCACCAAGCCGGACCATATCCCGATTTCCACGTCATCCCTCCGTATTAGCTATCTCTAACAATATGTTAGGTATATCTAATATTTCTACCTTGCGCCCTAAACTTGCCCCGGGCCCTGCCGAACCTCGGCATAGAGATAAGGCGCTGTCAGGAGCGGACGGATTCCCAGACAAGGTGTGAGAGAAAACGAAGGAGTTTGAGGAATGGGTTTGACTATGTCCCCGGTTAAGCCGCGACAGGCTTCAGGTCCACCAGGACCTTCGCGCCCGTCAGGTCCGGCTGCTCGCTCAGCACCGTGACCTTCACGCCGTAGGTCGGCAGCTCGAGCCCGATGAACTTCGTGATCCCCTTCTCGAAGTCGAGGTAGAAGAACACGCCGCTGTCATCGAACGTCGGCTGCGCCACCAAGGACGGGAAGTCCTGGTACTCGCACACGTACGGGATCGAGTTCGCCGTCGTGGCCCTCAGGCCGAAGGTCGCGTCCATGAGGAGTATCCGCTGCCTCACCATGACGTCGTTGTACTCCTGGTATATCGGCTCCGGGTGCGCGTCGACTATGCCTATGCCCGCGTAGCCTGGATGCTGGCCGACGTTGTTGTCCTCGTACAGGAAGTTCCTGTACCATATCAGCAGGCCGGGCGTGTGCGCCCAGAAGTCCACATCGTTGTTCAACGGGTCCGTGAGGTCGACGAACTGGTAGCTCGTCAGGAGCGTCGCGTCGTACCCGACGAAGTTCCTCCACTCCATGATGTAGTAGTGTCTCACGGGTATGCCGGCCTCGCCCTGGATGACCAGCCAGCCCGGACCGCCCTCGTCCGTCGCGGTCAATGTCCAGAGCTCAGGCGAGGACATGTCGACCAGGTCCTCGAAGAGGACTTTTCCGTCCGAGTCCGCCACCGAGATGTCGTCTATGACCCAGCCCGCCTCGTGCACATACGGGTCCTGCTGCATCCGGAACCTGAGGTATATCGACGAGCCCTCGAATCCGCTGAGGTCCATCGTCTCAGTCACGTAGCGATGCGAAGAGCCCGTGATACCGTCGCCCGTGTTGCCGCCGTACGGGTTGTCGTCCGTCGTGTATTGGCCGGGGAGCGACTGCCAGACCAGCCCGTCGGTCGAGACCTCGACGAAGCCGAAGTCGAACAGCTTCTCTATGTCGAACCACTCGCTGAACGTCAGGCTCGCGCCGCCCGCAGGTATCGCGATCTGCGACGCGGTCGTCATCTCATAGGATGAGTACTTCAGCTCCCCTTCGTCGGACCAGTCATTCCTGTAACCCGAGTACCACTGGTAGTCACCGGTGGCGCTGGTCGGGAGGCCGATGTCGACGATCTGGGCCGGCAGCTCGATCTTGACCGCCCGTATGCCGTTCCCGGGGGTCTCGACCTGGAGCATGTTCACCTTGGACCTTATCCTGTCGCCGCCCGTGAAGTCATAGTACGCCGTCGCGCCGTTCTCCCAGCCCAGGACGTACTTGCCCCAGACGTTGAGGTGGCACGGCGAGACGCCCAAGACCATCCGGCCGTCGGGCGCGATCCCTGGACCCCAGGAGCCCGTGGCCATGACGCTCAAGAACCCGGTCGGCGCCTCGCCGGTGTATGTCCAGTCGTACTCGTCCGGCAGGCCCAGCTGGTGCCCGTACTCGTGCGCGTACACGCCAATCGCCTCGTTCTCGGGTTCGGTCGTGTACGAGCCTATCATCACGCCGTTGGGCAGCGCGAACCCGTAAGGCTCGTTGACGAACCAGCTGTGCGCCCAGATGGCCCACGACGGGCCTCCAGCGGACTGGTCGACGCCCGCGTTGGCGATCATGAGGCTGTCGATGAAGCCGTCGCCGTCCGTGTCGAAGTCGGCCCACGGGATGGCCTCGCCATACTGCTCGTACGCCGCGAGGGCCGCGTCTATCGCGAACCTCCAGGTCGGGCCGTTCAGGTCGTCAGAGCCCTCTCCGCCGGCCTTGCTGTCAGCGCCGTACCACCACTCGGAGTGGTTGCCTATCTGCACCCACGCGCTGACGAAGCCGTCGACGGTGTAGAGGCCTCCGGACTGCTCCTCGTAGTAGCTCTTGAGCGTTATGTCGCCGTCTCCGAACAGCATATCCTCGAAGTGTGCGGTGTTGAAGTCCTCGCACCAGTAGGTCGTGTGATCGTCAGGGGCCGGCTGCGCGACGGAGTTGTGCAGAGGGCCCTCGTATGTCACGCCCTTGTACTCGTCCGTGCCCGTGAACTCCACCAGAAGGACCAGGATCTTGCCCGTGCCCAGGACCGGTTCCGGTTCCTCCGCCGGCGAGGTCGCCTTCGCCTCGTTCACGGCGACCGCCTTCGCCGCCTTCGGGTTCACGTAGCTGCTGAGGGCCTTGTCGCTCATGCCGGCGACGCGGCCGTCCAGCCAGTCCTTCACCTGGGACGGTGTGGCGTCGTCCGGTATCTCGCCGGAGCTGATCGCCGCGCTCACATACCTCCACCACTGCGGGCTGATCAGCGACAGCAGGTCGGCCTTGGATGTCTCCGCTGCCATCCCGACGACCGAGAACGATGTCGCGACCATTACCGCAACCACTGCTAGACTGAGCAAAGCCTTCCGGCTTCGCTTCGGTTCCGTATTCTCATCTGTCATTCTCTCGCTCCTCCCCAAAGAGGGTGACTTAACCCCGCAATGTAACCGACGTCCAATATATTACATTGAGTGGGCGGTCAGCAGGTGTTTGGTGCATCAGTCGAAACGAGTCCGGGCCGGCAGAAGCCGTTCGGCATACGACGATTTGGGTGCCAGTCATCGCCGTCAAGCGCCCGACAGCGGCAAGGACGGCCTGTCGGGTTCGGAAACATCGGCACGTACAGAAGCCAGATGGACAATGAATGTACATCGGGAGCGCCGGGGACCGGGAAACCTATTTAAATACCCATTTAAATACCGTATCCGCCGGTGAGGTTTTATGGCAGTCATAAAGATTGAGAACGTCGTCGCCTCGACGTCTCTCGGGGGGGAGCTAGATCTTCAGGCGATCGCTTTGGCGCTGGACGGCGCCGAGTACGAGCCTGAGCAGTTCCCGGGATTGATATACAGGCTGAAGGAACCGAAGACCGCCACGCTGCTCTTCAGGAGCGGCAAGGTCGTTTGCACGGGGGCGAAGAGCCTCGAGCAGGTCAAGACCGCGATCAGCAAGGTCGCCAAGCAGATAGAGGCTGCTGGCATCGTGATCAAGGGCGAGCCGAAGATAGAGGTCCAGAACATCGTCGCGTCGAGCGACCTGGGCGCCCAGATCAACCTGAACGCGATCGCGATCAGCCTGGGGCTGGAGAAGGTCGAATACGAACCAGAGCAGTTCCCTGGCCTCGTCTACAGGATAGACGTGCCGAAGGTCGTGGTGCTGCTGTTCGGGAGCGGGAAGCTCGTCTGCACGGGCGCCAGGAAGCCGGAGGACGTCGAAGCGGCCGTGGACAAGATCACAGAGGAGCTCAAGGCCGCTGGCCTGCTGAAGTGACACCTGGCCCATGGCCGTACCGATACTGGACAACCACGCCCACCTCGAGCCTCTGATCGGGAGGCACGTGGAAGCCGTCCGAGAGTTCGAGAGGGCTGGCGGCACACACATAGTGATATCGCATCTGCCGTACGAGCACCTCAGGGTCTCCTCCGGCGAGGATTTCAGGAAGGGGTTCGACGAGACGGTGCGGCTGAGGGACCGCGTGAACTCCGAGACGGGTGTGAGGGCTTTCGCGACCGTCGGCCCGTACCCCGTGGAGCTGCTGCATCTGGAGAAGAGGTTCGGGCTCGAGCGCGCGAAGGACATCATGACCGAGGGCATGGACATCGCGGCCGAGTTCGTCCGCGAGGGCAAGGCGCTGGCGATCGGGGAGGTCGGGAGACCGCACTTCCCGGTGTCCGTCGACGAGCTCTCCGCATCCAACGAGTTGATGTCATACGCGATGAGCCTTGGCAAAGAGCTCGGGTGCGCGGTGGTGCTGCACACCGAGAGCGCCACACCGGCATCGATGCTCGAGCTGGCACAGATGGCGGACAGGGCGGGCCTCCCCAGGGGGAGGCTGGTGAAGCACTACTGCCCGCCGCTCGTGCTCGAGGAGGAGAACCACGGGCTGATGCCCTCCGTGCTCGCCGGCAAGGACGCTGTGAAGGAAGCGTTCGGCAAGGGCACCAGGTTCCTGATGGAGACGGACTTCCTGGACGACCCGAGGAGGCCGGGCGCGGTGCTGGACATAAAGACGGTGCCGAAGCGGACGAAGGCGATGATGGACCAAGGCCTCATGACAGAGGAACAGGCTCGGGAGATACACGAGGAGAACCCGAGACGGACCTACGGCGACGCATTCTCCTGACAGATCCTGGACCGACGTGGAACGGTCAGCGCGTGATGTCGAAAGACCTGAACTCGCCCGTGGCACCGGAGAGCTCGACCGACTTCCTGTCCACATGCGCATGCGGTTGCTTAGACGAGCACCACTCTATCGCGTCCTTCACCTTGTCCTCGTCGCCCTCGAACACCGCCTCGACGCTCCCGTCCGGCCTGTTCCTGACCCATCCAGTCAACCCGAGCGAGCGCGCGCACTCCTGCGCGTTCGCTCTGAAGAAGACTCCCTGGACAAGGCCCTCGAACACGACGTGCGCCCGGACGATCACGCGGATGGAATCGCCCTCCGACGCGAAAAAACTGTCCCTGGGAGCTCAGCGGACGAGGCCGCTCGTGGCCGGAGTCAGGCGCGAGGCGACGTACCATAGATATTTATACTCACATGCCGATTTTATAGATGCGCACGCACGCGCGCGGGATGCACCGTCAGCAGAGCCGTATGTGAGGATCACGTCGGCCTCGGGATGAGGTGAAAAAACATGATGAGATCGCTCGTCGAGGACGCACTTGCGAGGGAGCCAGGCCCTGGATCGAGCATCGCTGAGGCAGCGATGATGGGACAGGACCAGAGGGTGGATGCGGAGCTCGAGCAGATACTGCGGAGCTTGAAGACCAACATCAAGATCATCGGTGTCGGCGGCGGAGGTACCAACACCGTCGCCAGGATATACGACGAGGGGATCGTCGGCGCGGAGCTCTACGCAGCCAACACGGACGCGCAGCACCTTCTCACATTGAAGGCGCCGCACAAGCTGCTGCTCGGCAGAAGGGTCACGCGCGGCCTCGGCGCCGGAGCGCTGCCCCAGGTGGGCGAGGAGGCTGCCAGGGAAGTCGAGGACGAGCTGAAGAAGATACTCGCTGACACTCACATATGCTTCGTCACGTGCGGCCTGGGCGGAGGCACAGGCACGGGCGGGTCCGCGGTAGTCGCGCGCATCGCCAAGGAGATGGGCGCGCTCACGATCGCGGTCGCGACGATGCCCTTCAGGGGCGAGGGCAAGATGAGGATGGAGAACGCCGAGTGGGGGCTGGACAGGCTCCGGGACGCGGCGGACACCGTCATCGTCATCCCGAACGACAAGCTGCTCGAGATCGTGCCCAGGCTCTCCCTGAACGCCGCGTTCAAAGTGGCGGACGAGGTACTGATGAGATCCATCAAGGGCCTGACAGAGGTCATCACCAGGCCTGGCCTGGTCAACCTGGACTTCAACGACGTCAAGACCATCATGAAGGGTGCGGGAGTCGCGATGATGGGCATGGGAGAGTCCGATGCCCCGGGCGACGACAGAGTGCTTGAGGCCATAGACCAGGCCGTCAACTCGCCGCTGCTCGAGGTCGACATCAGCGAGGCGAGCGCAGTGCTGATAGACGTCATTGGAGGAACGGACATGACCATATCCGAGGCCGAGAAGGCGGCAGAGGAGATCCAGACCAGGGTCAGCCCGAACGCCCGCATCATATGGGGCGCGGCGGTGGACCCAGCGATGGACAAGACCGTCCGGGTCATGATCGTGGCTACGGGAGTCAAGTCTAAGCAGATACTGGGGAAGCCCACCGAGAGGCGCTACAAGGGCGTCGGAGAGGTAGACCTGGTGCGCTGACCCCGTTCGGGACCTCCGAAACGTTTAAGAGACCCAAGCAACTACGGTGGTTTCGACCGGCGAGCATGGCTCGCCGCTGTCCTTTGTCACGTTACGTTCACGTGAAGAACGCCACGGAGGCCCTGACATGAAGTCACTCGTCGACAGTGCCCTTAGCGCAGTCGAAGAAGAGCAGACCAAGAGACCGGAAGGTTTCACCTCATTCAACGCAGAGGATGAGGAGCTGCAGAAGATACTGCAGGGTCTCAAGACCAGCATCAAGATAGTCGGATGCGGCGGCGGCGGCTCGAACACGATAAACAGGCTCGCCCAGGCTGGCATCGTCGGCGCGGAGCTCTACGCCGCCAACACGGACGCGCAGCACCTGCTCATGACGCACGCGCCCCACAAGCTCCTGCTCGGGAGAAGGGTCACGCGCGGCCTCGGCGCCGGAGCGCTGCCCCAGGTCGGCGAGGAGGCCGCCAGGGAGGCCGAGGACGAGCTCAAGAAGGCGGTGGCGAACGCCGACATAGTGTTCGTTACCTGCGGGCTCGGAGGCGGCACCGGGACCGGCTCTGCTCCTTTCGTGGCCCAGCTGGCCAAGGAGGCGGGGGCGCTCACAATCGCCATATGCACATATCCGTTCCAGGCCGAGGGCGCCATCAGGGCGGAGAACGCCGAGTGGGGCCTCGAGAGGCTTAGGAGCGTAGCCGACACCGTCATAGTCATACCGAACGACAAGCTCCTGGAGCTCGTCCCGAAGCTGGCCCTGAACGCCGCGTTCAAGGTGGCGGACGAGGTCCTGATGAGGTCCATCAAGGGCATCACGGAGATAGTCACCAAGCCCGGACTGGTCAACCTGGACTTCAACGACATCAAGACGATCATGAAGGCCGGCGGCGTCGCGATGATAGGGCTCGGGGAGTCGGACGACGACGACCGGGCGGTCACCGCGGTGATGGAAGCCATCAACTCGCCGCTGATAGAGCTGGACATATCCGAGGCGACAGCGGCGCTCGTGAACGTGACCGGCGGCCCGAACATGACCGTGACGGAGGCGGAGCAGGTCGCGGAAGTGATACAGTCGAAGATCAGCCCCGGCGCGAGGATCATATGGGGCGCGTCCATCGACGAGACCCTGGACGAGACAGTCCGGGTGATGGTCGTCATCACAGGCGTGAAGTCGAAGCACATACTCGGCCCGAAGAGCGACAAGAGGAGCAGCGGAATGGGCCTGGACTTCATCAAGTAGGTATCGAGAGGGTAGGAACGAGATGGCAGACATATTGGACAAGTCCTGGGATCTTCAGAGGAAGATCGAGGAGAAGACCAAGCACGTCGGCAAGGGCAAGTACGGCAGAGTGCTGAAGATGGCCCGGAAGCCGACGGGCGAGGAGTACATCAAGACCGCCCAGATGGTCGCGATAGGCATCATCCTCCTCGGCGGACTGGGCTTCCTGATATACTGGCTGTTTGAATACGGCTCTGACATGATTGTCAGGGCCTTCAGCTGATGTTTCGCGATTTGCAGTGAGGGATCGTTTTGGGACTGTTCGACGTGGAGCCGAAGAAAACGGAGACGAAGAAGGAGCCGACGCATCACGCGCCGATAGGGGCGAAGGCCCTGCAGTTCGTCGTCCAGGGGGACACGAAGCGGTCGGTCGCGTCCGGCGACTCGACAGAGTTCGAGGCCGCCCTCAAGGTGATGGACGACGGGCAGACTCACTCGGTGTCGATCAAGGTCGACACCGTGTTCTCCGCGACCGAGGAGGGTGCGCCCGAATGGTTCGTGAAGCTGTTCGACCCCGTCGGCATCGTGTGGGAGAACACGCCGTCCGCGGACCAGGTCAAGGAGAAGGTCTTCGAGATAATGCCAGGTGAGGAGAAGAGCCTCACTCTAAAGATCACGTCCCCGACCGGGGCCAGGTTCGGAGACAAGATAACGGTGCTGGTGAGCGCCAACCTGACGGACGACCCGAGCGTGAACGACACGATGACGCTCCTGGCGACCGCCAGGCAGTCCATAATGGCCATCAAGACATCCATAGGCCACGAGAAGACCGTGGCGGACTCCGTCGCCAGCAGGGCGAAGCCTAAGCCCATCGGGGTGTTCGCGATACTGTCGCCAGCGACGATAAGGGGATACGTGTTCGTCGAGGCGATGAACACGGACGCGCTGAGGGATGTCGTGAAGGGTGTCCGCAGGACCAGGGGCATGGTCAAGGGCGAGACCACCTTCGCTGAGATAGAGCATTTCCTGACGCCGAAGCCGATAGTGTCGGGCATAGTCGAGGGAGACATCGTCGAGCTCATCGCCGGACCCTTCAAGGGTGAGAAGGCGAGGGTGCAGCAGATCGACGAGAGCAAGGAGCAGATCACGGTCGAGCTGTTCGAGGCGATGGTGCCCATACCAGTCACGATCAGAGGGGACCACGTGAGGGTCCTCGAGAAGGAGAAGTGAGAGCAATGGCTGAGAAACTCGAAGTGCTTGTAGACGGCGGCAAGGCCACACCTGGACCGCCCCTGGGCCCGTCCCTGGGCCCGCTGGGAGTGAACGTCATCCAGGTCGTGAACGCGATAAACGAGAAGACGAAGGCGTTCGCCGGCATGAAGGTGCCAGTCACCCTGACGGTCGACTCGAAGACGAAGGCGTTCGAGATCAAGGTGGGCACGCCGCCCACGAGCGCGCTCATACTCAAGGAGATCAAGGTCGAGAAGGGCAGCGGGAGCCCGAAGGCGACGAAGGTCGGGAACCTCACGGTGCAGCAGGCGCTGAAGATAGCCGAGATGAAGAAGGACTCGATGCTCGGCAAGTCGAAGAAGGAGAGGTTCAAGGAAGTCGTGGGCACCTGCGTGTCGATGGGCGTCACCGTCGACAACAAGGAGCCGAAGCAGGTCATCAAGGAGATCGAGGCCGGCGGCTACGCCGGAGTGTTCTGATCCCCTGAACGGACCCGTCCAGCTCGTTTCATCCAGGCCCGGCCCTGGCCAGCTTCAGCCTGGCGGCCTCGCACGCGATCGTGATGACGTCCATCGTAGGCGCCGCGGGCGGACAGTAGGCGGTCTCCAGCCTCGCGAACTCGTGCACGGTCATCCCCGCCATGATGCCGACCGCGAAGGCGTTCACCCTCATGTGGACCCTGCCCTCGCCGACTATCTGCGCCCCCAGGATCTTCCCTGTCTCGGGATGCGCGAGCACCTTGACGAATATCTCCTTCCTGCCGGGGAAGTAGTCCGGGAGCGTGAACCCCCTCACCTTGCCGACCAGGGGCTTGATGCCGAAGGCCTCCAGCTGGGCCGTCGTAGGCCCAACCGCCGCCACCTGGCATCCGAACGGTTCGGTCGCACGGGTCTGTAGGAACCCTTTCGGCAGATGTTCGTCCCCGCCGGCGGCGTTCACACCGGCGACCATGGCCATCTTTACGGCGATGGTGCCCAGGCCGCTCACGGTCGGCTTGCCCGTGATCAACTCAGGGTACTCCGTGCAGTCGCCTACGGCGTAGACGTCCTTGACGCATGTCTCGCACCTGTCGTCGACCACGATCTGCCTGGTCTGCCCGACGGCGCACCCGACCTGCTTCGCCAGCTCCGTCTCGCCCCTCTGGCCCGTCGCTATTACAATCACGTCGGCGTAGAAGGTCCGCTCCTCCTTCGACTTCCTGTCCACGGCGACCACGCAGTTCGCCTTCTCATCTCCCAGTATCTCAGTGACCTCGTACTCGGTGAACAGCTTCACATCGTGCTTCCTGATAGCGTCGGCCATCATCTGGCCCATGTCCTCGTCGACCATCGCCAGGATGCAGTGGGGGAGATACTCCAGTATCGTGACCTTGCAGCCCCTGACCATGAGCGCCTCCGCGACCTCGAGGCCGACAAGGCCTGCGCCGACGACGACCGCGCGCTTTCCCTTGGTCGATAGCCGCTGTATGCCCCGGGCGTCGTCTATGGTCCTGAGGACGAAGACGCCCTCCTTCAGCTCCCCCTGGGCGCCTTCCTTGAAGGCGCCCTTTATCGGGGGGACCCACGCCTTCGCGCCCGTCGCGAGGACCAGGGAGTCGTAGGGCAGTTCGACGTTCGTCCCGTCGGCCTTCGACACATGGACTATCTTCGCGCCGTGGTCCACGGATGTCACCGACGTGCCCAGCATCAGCCCTATCCTGTTCTTCTTCAGCCTCTCCTCGGGCGCCTCGATGAGGTTAGTGAGCTCGGGGATCACCCCCGATATGCCGTACGGCAGGCCGCACCTGGAGTACTGAGGGTACTGCTCGCGCTCAATCATGACTATCTCGGCCTGCCGGTCCGTCTTCCTGGCGAACTGGGCAGCCGTGCCCCCGCCGCATCCCGCACCCACGATAACGATCCGACGAACCATGCAGCCAACTCCTCCGAAGCGTCCCACGAATCGGCTCAGCGGCGTTATATCATTTCCGACTGGGGCCGCATCCGGCCGGATTCGGGCGGCCCCGGACATGCTGGCTGCAGGGAACGGGAGGCTGCGTGGACACCCAAAAGCATTATAAACCCTTTCTGCATTGGCTGACCTCCCTAGGCATGTAGGAGAGCCTTCATTGGCTCGCCGTACTACATCGGAGGGATCCAAGTGGTAGACCAGCACCTCATAGATGTCATGAAGAAGCTTCAGACCGAGTCCAAGAAGAGGAATTTTGTGGAGTCGGTCGAGCTGGCCGTGAACCTCAAGGACATCGACCTCAGCAACCCCAAGAACAGGATACAGGAGGAGATCGTCCTCCCGAAGGGCAGGGGCAGGCAGGTCAAGGTCGGCGTCTTCGGCAGCTCCGAGATGGCGCTCAAGGCCAAGGGCGTGGCCGATGTCGTGATACAGCCCGAGGAGAT
>CAZAUI010000028.1:0-13086 GCA_964488505.1 uncultured Thermoplasmata archaeon
GCGACGAGGTACGCTGCGTCCCTCATGTTGCACTTGTGCTTCTCCTTCATGTCCCACACTTCGTGGAACGCCTTCGTGATCTTCTGGTCGAGGCGCTGGTTGACCTCTTCCTCGGTCCAGTAGAAGTTGTAGTTGTTCTGGACCCACTCGAAGTAGCTCACCGTGACACCGCCCGCGTTCGCGAGGATGTCGGGAAGGACGAGCACGCCGTTCTTGTACAGTATCGCGTCGGCCTCGAAGGTGGTCGGGCCGTTCGCGCCCTCACCGGATATCGTGGCCTTGATCTTGCCAGCGTTCTCCTTCGTGATCACGTTCTCTAGCGCGCAGGGCAGGAGCACATCGACCTTGAGCTCCAGGATCTCCTCGTTGCTGATCGGCTTCGTGCCGGGGAATCCCTTGACGCTGCCGGTCTTCTTCTTGTGCGCCATGACCTCGTCGTACTTCAGGCCCTTCTCGTTGATGATCCCGCCCTGGGAGTCGCTCACCGCGATGACCTTGGAGCCGAAGTCGCGCTCGATCAGCTTGTGAGCGAACGCGCCCACGTTGCCGTATCCCTGGATGGCCACGGTCGCGCCCTTCAGGTTCATGCCGGTCTTCTTCGCCGCCTCGCGGACGCAGAAGACGAGCCCCCTCGAGGTCGCCTCAGGCCTCCCCAGCGAGCCGCCGATCTCCCTCGGCTTGCCCGTGATGACGCCGGGTACTGCGTAGCCCTTCATCATGCTGTACGTGTCCATGATCCAGGCCATCTCGCGCCCGCCGGTGTTCACGTCGGGGGCGGGTATGTCCTTCTCCGGGCCGATGATGATGGATATCTCAGAGGCGTACCTCCTCGTCATCCTCTCGATCTCGCCCACGGACATCGTCTTCGGGTTGGCGATGATGCCACCCTTCGCGCCTCCGTACGGTATGTCGACGGTCGCGGTCTTCCAGGTCATCCACGACGCAAGAGCCCTGACCTCGTCGATGTCCACCTGCGGGTGGTACCTTATGCCGCCCTTGTAGGGGCCGCGGGCCTCGTTGTGCTGGACCCTGTACCCGGTGAACACCTTGATCTTCCCATCGTCCATCCGGACCGGGAAGTTCACGGACAGTTCCCTCTTCGGGGATTTCAGAACCTCGACAATGCCCTGCTCGAGCCCGAGCGTCTTGCCGGCCTTGTCGACCATCTTCCTCATTTCCTCAAACGGATTAACCTTGCCTGCCATTCTAACACCATTGGCCTCTCAAACCGCTCTCGTAGGCTCTGGCGGTCTGAGCATTGAAAGCGCATGTTCGAGGCTGATTTAAACCTATCTGCTATACTCAGGTCCGCCCCCGGACGGGCTGCTACTCCAGGGGCTCCCAAGGCGTCTTTCCTTCTAAAAATACCCCTCGCCTTCGGACGGAGCACCCGTCCAGGAGGGGGGTCTTTCGAAAACTTGCTCAACCCCGACCTGCGTTCGACAGGCCGTTCCGATATTCGGCTTCGGCGGGCCCCGGTCAGGTCCTCAGGTCGAAGCCGATCAGGACGGTCGCAAGCCTAGGGTCGTCATCGAGGCCCGCGCTACGCCTTATGTGCAGGTCCCCCGCCGTGGACGGGCTTGCAGAGACCACCCTGTCCGCGAACGGGAGCGCCTCGACCTCCGCGAAGGGCACCGGCGGCAGCACGAACTTGGCGTTCCTCCCGGACCTGCCGTCGTGGAATATGACGAAGTCCTTGCCGAGGAACAGGGTCTTCCTGCCCGGCTCCTCCTCCACGACCTCGCCGGGCAACAACTCCTTGCCGACGACGATCCCGTCCTCGTCTATGAGCATGACGGTGGCGTGAGGCGGGGGCCTGAACGAAGTGTCCTTGACTATGCACGCGACGCGGTCGCGCGTCAGGCACTCCAGGACCCCCTCGTTCCGGACCACGAGCGGCCCGAACGGATGCACCTCGGACTCGATCTCGCTCAGCCTCGCGCGCATCGAGTCGCTCAGGTAGAAGGACTTCCTGACGCCCTTCAGCGAATCCAGCATGTTGAGCACATCGTCCAATCGGGCATCCTCCGGTCAGGCGGTCGCGTCATACCTCGGTTCATCTGGGCTGCACGGGCGCTATGTGGTGAGCGGCGTGCATCACGTGGGCGACCAGCAGGTCCTCCGGGACCGCTCCGGCCACCTCGAAGTTGTCATTGATGATCGTCTTGGGCACGCCCGCGACCCTGTACTTCTGGACCAGCGGGACGAACTCGTTCGCCTCCACCATGTCCGCCCATACCATGTCCGACTCTATCGCGAGCTTGTGCGCGAGCCGCACCATCGACGGACAGTAAGGGCATGTGGGCGTCACGAAGACCTGCAGGTTCACCGGCTGATCCAGCTCTTTGAGGGCGTCCTTCGTCTTCTTCGTAAGGCCGCTCTCTCCCCTGGAGACGTCGATGATCGCCCCTACGAGCGAGTTGAACTCGTACCCCGAAGGCATGCCGTAGAACCTGATGCCGTAGTCCCTCCTTCCGACGACCGCGGTGGCCGGTATCTTGTCGATCCTCAGCTCCGTGGCCTTCATCTGGTCGCGGACGAAGTCGCGCACCTCGACCTTGATCTTGGGTGAGACCTCCCCGAGCTCCGTGGCGACCTGGACGGCCTCGCTGCAGAACACGCAGGGCACATCCTGGGTGAAGACTATGAGCCTGACATCGTCCACCATCTTCTGGGACAGCTCCTTCCTCAAGGCCTCCTTGTCCTTCTCCTTTATCAACGGCATTTCGACCACACCTCTATTCGCTCTACTTGCTTATCTCAACTTCGACCTTTATGCCCTCTCGGACCGAGGCCGTCACGATGCAGAAGTCCTCGAACATGGTCAGGCATCGCTCCAGCTTTTCTCTGTCAGAATCTTTCACAGTCGGCTTCATTGTTACCTTTATTCCTTCAATCCGCCATCTGCCCTTCTCGTTCCTCGTCAGCGAGGTCTCGACATCCGCCTCGATGTCCTCCGCCTCCACCCGGGACTTGCCCAGACAGAACAGCAGGCTCGCGCTCAGGCAGTGACCGACCGCGGACGACAGCATCATGCTCGCGTTCGGCGCCGTCCCCTCCCCCAACGGGACGGGCTCGTCCATGCTCACGGTTCCCTTGTCCCACTCGTCGAACGATATCTCGAACTTGTACCCGCCCTTGCGCCTGATGTGGGCGTGGACCTTCTCGTTCATGCGTGCTCCCCTGGCCTGAATCGCAGGACGCTCCTAAGTCTTTTCCCGTACTCGCGCGCCCCGCCCGCAACCCAACCTCCTCTCGCTGGCCAACCTAGAAATACAACGCAGCCTGATTGCTCGCCGTCGTCTTCGAGCGAGGCATGAGGACTTGAGGAACAACGTGAGGAAGGAGCGCGACTCCCTGGGCGTCAGGGAGGTCCCGAAGGACGCTTACTACGGCATACAGACACTGAGGGCGGTCGAGAACTTCCCGGTCAGCGGGATCATGGCGAGGCCGGAGTTCATCAACGCGTACGCGATGGTGAAGAAGGCCGCCGCCCTGGCGAACATGGAGATCGGCTGGCTTGAGCCGTACGTCGCCGAGGCCATCGTCGCCGCCTGCGACGAGATACTCGCGGGGAAGCTCCACGACCAGTTCGTCGTGGACGACTTCCAGGCCGGTGCGGGAACCTCGTTCAACATGAACATCAACGAGGTGGTCGCGAACCGCGCGCTCGAGCTCATGGGCAAGCGCAAGGGCGAATACTCGATCGTCCACCCCAACGACCACGTCAACATGTCCCAGTCCACCAACGACACCTACCCGACCGCGATGAGGCTCTGCGTGCTCATCATCGCCCAGGACCTCCTGGACAACCTCGAGCTTCTCCGGAGGGCGTTCGTTCGGAAGGGCATGGAGTTCCAGAAGATCATGAAGTCCGGGAGGACTCATCTCATGGACGCCCTCCCCGTCACGCTGGGACAGGAGTTCATGGCATATTCAGTCGCGGTCAAGAAGGCCAGGGACCAGCTCAAGGGCACCCTGAAGCTGCTCGAGGAGATGCCCCTGGGGGCGACCGCAGTCGGCACGGGCGCGAACACGCACCCCGACTACCAGAGGCTCGCCGTGAAGCACCTCAGGGCCATCACCGGCCTGAACCTGATTGAGTCCGAGGACCCGAGGGAGGCGCTCCAGAGCAGGCTCTGCGTAGCGAGCGTGTCCAGCGCCATGCGCGACCTCGCGCTCGAGCTCATCAGGATATCCAACGACATGAGGCTCATGAACTCGGGCCCGACGACCGGGCTCGCGGAGATACGGCTCCCGGAGACACAGCCCGGCTCGAGCATAATGCCGGGGAAGGTCAACCCCGTCATGGTCGAGTGCATGAACATGATCTCGTTCCAGATCGTGGGCAACGACCTCGCAGTCGCGATGGCGGTCCAGGCGGGCCAGTTCGAGCTCAACGTCATGAACCCCGTCATGGTGCACAACCTGCTGGAGTCCATGGTCCTCCTCAACAACTACCTCCCGGTGTTCGTCGAGAAGTGCGTCCGCGGTATCGAGGCGAACGAGGACAAGTGCAGCTCGTACCTCGAGAAGAACCCGTCCCTCGCGACCTTCCTGCAGCCGCACATAGGCTACGAGAAGGCGGCCGAGATCGCCAAGGAGGCGATGAAGAGGAAGGTATCCATCAGGGAGCTGGTCCTCGAGAAGGGCGTCATGACGAAGGCGCAGGTGGACAGCATATTCGATTGGGAGTACCTCGTAGGCGCGCAGAAGACGGACAAGAGGCGCAAGTGAGCCTGGCCTTCGTCTGAGAACCTATAAATACGCACTGCCCTTTTTCAACCAGACGACTCCATGGACAGCGCCGAGTCGTGGAGGTGTGACATCATGGACTGGGGTTTGAAGAACAGGATATCGAAGATAATCAAGCCGGAGAACGGGCGTTCGGTCATGCTCGCGGTCGACCACGGCTACTTCCTGGGACCGACCAGCAGGCTCGAGGTCCCCAAGAAGACGATCATGCCGCTCGCCCCGTACGCGGACTCCATCATGCTCACGCGGGGCGTGCTCCGCTCGTCGGTCGACCCGGCGATATTCAACTCCGTGGTACTGAGGGTCTCCGGGGGCGCGAGCATCATCGGGGAGGACCTCTCGAACGAAGGCATCATCACCAGCGTCGAGGACGCACTCAGGCTGAACGCGTCCGGCGTCGCCCTGTCCATATTCGTCGGCAGCAAGCACGAGCGCCAGACCCTGCTCGCCCTCTCGGAGCTCGTGAACGAGGGGCAGAAGCACGGCATGCCCGTCCTAGCCGTCACGGCCGTCGGGAAGGAGATCGGCCAGAAGGACGCGAGGTACCTGGCGCTGGCCTCCAGGATAGCCGCGGAGATAGGCGCCCACATCGTGAAGACATACTACTGCGACGACTTCGAGAAGGTCGTCGAGAGCTGCCCGGTCCCGATCGTCGTCGCCGGAGGGAAGAAGATACCGGAGAAGGAGGCGCTCGAGCTCACATACAACTCCATCAAGGCGGGCGCCGCCGGCGTGGACATGGGGCGGAACATCTGGCAGTCGGACCACCCGGTGCCGATGATCAAGGCCGTCAGGGAGATCGTCCACGGGGACGCGACCCCGAAGGAAGCGTACGACCTGTTCAAGAAGCTCTCGAGCAAGAAGTGAGCCGGCATAGGCGGTAACGAGATGCGCGTCGCGATGTACTACAACAACAAGGACGTCAGGCTCCAGGAGCTCCCGAAGCCGGAGCCGGGCCCGGGCGAGGTCCTCGTCAGGGTCGAGGCCTGCGGGATATGCGGCAGCGACGTCATGGAGTGGTACAGGATCAAGAAGGCGCCCCTCGTGCTCGGCCACGAGATCGCAGGCGACATCGTCGAGGTCGGCCGAGGCGTGGACAGGTACAAGGTCGGCGACCGCGTGTTCGTGTCGCACCATGTGCCGTGCAACACATGCAGGTACTGCCTGAGCGGACACCACTCGACGTGCGACACGCTCAGGTCGACCAACTTCTATCCAGGCGGCTTCGCGGAGTTCGTCCGCGTGCCGGAGATCAATGTCGACAGGGGCGTGTTCGTGCTGCCGCCGGAGCTGTCGTACGACGACGGCGTCTTCATCGAGCCGCTCGCGTGCGTCGTCCGCGGCTTCAGGATGGCCAGGTTCGAGCCCGGCATGACCGTGCTCGTCCTCGGGAGCGGCATCGCGGGCCTCCTCAACATCAAGCTCGCGAAGGCCTTGGGCGCCGGGAGAATCATAGCGACGGACGTGTCGGAGTACAGGCTCGAGGCCGCCAGGAGGTTCGGCGCGGATGTCGTCATCGACGCGTCCGAGGATGTGCCGGCGAAGGTCCGCGCGGCCAACGGAGGCCGTCCGGCCGACCTGGTGGTCGTGTCTACGGGCGCGACGCCGGCGATCAAGCAGTCCTTCAGGTGCGTCGACCGGGGCGGCATGATACTCATGTTCGCGCCGCCGATGCCGGGGGCCGAGATCCCCGTGCTCTTCGGTGACATCTGGAAGGACGAGGTCACGATAACCACGACCTATGCAGGAAGCCCTGAGGATATCTCAGGTGCAATCGAGCTGCTGAGGATCGGGAAGGTCGTCACGAAGGACATGGTCACGCACAGGCTGCCCCTCGCTGAGACGGGCAAGGGCTTCGAACTAGTGGCCTCGGCGGGCGAGTCCATCAAGGTCATCGTCGAGCCGCAGAAGTGAACGGCCCGGTCCACGGCCGGTCCGGCTCCTTCGCACCGCACGGTTATTGAAGCCGTAAGTGGATTGAGGTCCGGGTGGATGAATTGGAAGTCGTGTCTGGACAGCCTTCCTCGGATGATCATGTCGTGAAGACGGCCGTCGGCCAGGATGTCGGCAGGGACTCGCTCCTGCCATGGTACTTCGTGGGCGCCATCGCCATCATATCCGGCTTGGCACTCGCAGCCATGGCCGTGCTGGGCCCGCTCGTCCTGGGGGAGCTCGAGTACAGGACCTCGACATCGGGCGAGTGGCAGATACAGGGAGGCGACGTCGTCAACCTGTTCCTGATCTCCCCCATCCTGGTCCTGGGAGGTGTCGCGCACCTCATGAGGCGGCCCGGCTCAAGGTACCTCCTGATCCTCCCTCCGGTCACACTGATGTACACCGGCCTGAGCCTGGGCCTCGGGCAGGAATGGGGGAACCCGGCCTACGACGGCAACTCGGAGCAGTACGCGTGGCTGTTCCTCATATTGATCGTCGGCGGGCTCGTGCTCCTCGTGGCCAGCTTGTCCATGTTCACCGAGCGGGACGCGCCTGATTTCAACCCACGGAGCCTGAGGATATATGTCGCCGTCATGATGCTGTTCCTCCTGGTCTTCGCCCTGATGTGGCTGTCCGAGCTCTCCGAGGTCATGTCGACAGGGGACACCTCCACAGGGTCGTACGAGGCGACCCCGACGCTGTGGTGGACGGTCAGGTATCTGGACCTGGGGATCACCATCCCTCTGGGGGTCATCGGACTCTTCCTGCTGCTCACCAGGCCGAAGGAGTCGTACCCGCTCGTGCTGCTCTTCTTCGGGTTCTTCATCACGCTGGGGACCGCAGTGCTGTCCATGGGGATCATAATGACCGTCAATGACGACCCCGATGCCCAGCCAGGGGGTCTTCCCGTCTTCGGCATGCTCGCGGCCATGTCGTGGTTCGGCCTGCTCTACCTCCTCAAGGACCGGCTCCCGTGGGCGTCGAAGAAGTGAACGCTCACGTCTTTCCGGTCAGATGACCGAGCCGGCTGCGAGCACCACGAGTATGCCGAGCGTGTTCAGCGAGAACGCGACGGCCATGAACACACTCTCCCTCACCGCCGTGAGGCTCGCGAGCAGGGTGACCCCGACCTCGTCCGGGAGCGGGGATGCGATGATTATGCCAGCTACACCCATCGAGATGTAGTACGCGAGCCTCGGAGGCATCTTGTTCATGACGAGGCCGTTGAAGATGGCGAAGGCCTTGGAACCCCGGAACTTGTCTATCTCGTCCTGGAACGTTACCCTGATGAACTTGAACAGCAGGTAGTCGGACAGGAGCGCGCCGAAGCCTCCTACGCACCCTGCCAGAAGGATGTTCACGTCGTTGGCGATGGTCGCCAGAAGGGCCACGCCGAAGGGCGCCCCGAACCCGAATGCGAACAACGCACCGCCGAGGAAAGCCGAGATGTATCCCAGGTCCCCGAGCCCGTGGAAGAACGACTGGACGGACTCGTCCTGGAACAGGAAGCCCGCCGCGACGGTCGTGGCAACAAGCAGTATGATCTTCGGGTACTTGACGAGGACGAACAGTTCCCAGAGCCCGTCGACCACCCGTTTGCTGAGACGCTTGCTGCGGTACATCCTCTGCGTTATCCTCGCAGGGTGTTAATCAGGCTTCCGCCGCTCGGAGCGCGGGCGCCGCCAGATGGTTCCGGAAGCCTTTTCTACCGAACGCCCGATTCGGCCATTGCGCGATGAGCAGCGCGAGGACTGCCCAAGGCTATGGCATTATCTGTGTGGGTCAATTCTCTTTGATACTGCCGAGAATGGTGCTGGGCTTGTCAAGTGGTCCTTCTAGCAACTGCGAGGTAGTGCGACATGCCAACAGTAGCAGCTTACGAGAAGGAGTATGTGTCCAGGACTAAGAGATCCAGAGCGCATTTCGAGCGGGCGAGGAAGCTCCTGCCTGCGGGGGTCGAGAGCAACGTGCGGTTCTTCGAGCCGTACCCGTTCTACGTCAAGAGGGCGAAGGGGCCCTACATCTACGATCTGGACGGGAACCGGATAATCGACTTCGCGCTCGGCTACGGCCCGATGATACTGGGCCATGACAATCCAGAGGTCATCAAGGCCGTGAGGGCCCAGGTGGGCAAGGGCACGATGTACGGCGCATCATCGGAGCTGGCGGTCGAGTACGTCAAGACCATACAGAAGGCCATGCCCTCGATGGAGATGTTCAGGTTCGCCAACTCCGGGACCGAGGCCACGATGCACCCGATGAGGGTCGCGAGGGCCTACACCGGCCGGGAGAAGATCGCGAAGGCCGAGGGCTCTTACCACGGCGGACACGATTACGCGCTCCAGGGCGTCGACATACCGGAGAACATGCTGAAGGATGTCAGGAAGCAGCCGTCCGTGCCGTTCGGGAAGGGCATCCCCAAGAGCATCTCGGACCTCGTGGTGATGTACCCGTTCAACGACTGGGGCGCGACCGAGGAAGTGTTGACGAAGAACGCGGACGAGCTCGCAGCAGTCATAATCGAACCTATCCAGGCGGGCGGAGGATGCTTCGCCCCCAGGGACAACTACCTGAAAAGATTGAGGAAGCTCACGAGGGACCTCGGCATCGTGCTCATCTTCGACGAGGTCCTGACGGGCTTCAGGGTCGCCAGGGGAGGGGCGCAGGAAAGGTACGACGTGAAGCCAGACCTCACTTGTGTGGCGAAGGTCGCAGGCGGAGGCTATCAGTTAGGGGGCTTCGGCGGCTGCAAGAAGGTCATGGAGGAGATCGTCCCGAAGGCCGAGGGGAACGTGTACCACGGGGGAACATACAACGCGCACCCGGTGTCCGTCGCCGCCGGCCTGAAGACCCTCCAGATACTGGGGAGACCAGGCATGTACAGCAAGATAGACCGGATAGGCGAATCACTCTTCCACGGCCTGAAGGATGCCGCGGAGGACAGGGGCGTCGATGTCTGGGTGGAGTCGGTGGGCTCGCTCGGCCAGATGTACTTCACCGACAAGGAGGTCTCGAAGTGGAGGGATGCGATGGACATCGACCGCGAGAAGTGGCACCACTGGTTCATGCACTCGCTTGGCAAGGGTGTGTTCTTCGGCGTGCCTCATCCCGACGAGCACTTCTTCACATCGGTCGTGCACTCCGGGAAGGACATCCAGTACGCGCTCGACGTCTCGGACGAGGCGTTCAAGGAGATCGCCAAGGCGTGAGCAGGGAGAGGTCCTCCAAACCCTTTGCACCGTCTCTGATGTGTCAGCCTCGGCCTCAGCTCGCGTGCCTCGCGACTATCTCGTCCATGCCGCGGACGATTGCCACGTCTATCGGCTCCGCGCGGTGCGTCGAGAGTATCTCCTTCACCCGTGCCCTCGCGTTCTTCACCATCTCGCGCTGGTCGTTCGACAGCCTGTAAGAGTCGAACAGCGCGGCCTTCTCCTTGTCCGGGAGGAAGAGCTCCTTGCGCATGTTCCTCACCGTGTGCGAAGTCCCGAGGAAGCTGCCTCCCGGTCCCACGGACTCGACCAGGTCGTTCACGAAGTGGTCCTCGTCAAACTTCACATCCGACCGCACGTCCCTGATGGATTCCCAGATGTCGGAGTCGATGACGATCTGCTCCAGCGACGCGCCCTTCGCCTGGTCCAGCCCCCCGAGCCCGGAAGAGAAGTCCGTGAGGGACATGTTGGTCATCGCTGAGAAGATTAGTTCGGACGGGTCGACTGTGATCCCCGGCCGGTCCCCGTGCAGTCCGACGCCGAAGCTCCCGACCATCGTCGGGGCGCCGTAGCGCTTCGCCATCTGACCGACCGCAGCGGCGATGAGGACCTCCTCCCTGGCTCCATAGTGTATCTCCCCGGTCTTCATGTTGATGGAACTGGACTCGGAACTGTAGACCACGGGCGCTCCGGGGCGGGCCAGCTGCGAGATTGCGAAGCTCGCCAGGTTCTCCGCGTTCACGATCGAGATCGTAGAAGCCAGCGTGACGGGGGCGGTCAAGCCGCACAACGCCATGGACATCGACACAACCGGTATCCCCGCCTTTGCGAATTCGATCACGGCTTCGACGGACCCCTTCTCGAACTCCAGCGGGCAGATGGGGCACTGGATCACGGAGAACAGCGGGCTCTTCGCGAGCGCGTCCTCTCCTCCCGCGACAAGTGCGCCCACCCTCACCATGTCCCTCGCCTCGGCCGCGGACATCGCCTCGCCTTGTATGTGCTTGGTCGTGCCTTTCATCGATATGACGAGTTCGTTCAGGCCGTGAGCTCGTTCAGGCCCGTCGTGGGCCGTCACTATCGGCCACACGTAGTCGAGCCCGTCGACCGCGTCGCACACCGTCATGAAATCGTGAAGGTCCTTCCCCTGGGTGGGCCTCTTGGCGCCAGTCTCCAGGTCGGTCATGTACACGGCCGTGCCGTTGGTCGCCATGAACGGAGGCCCCGTTCTGGGCGCTCTCATTGTCCTCCCGGGGTCTCGCGCGCCGAGGACGATGCTCTTGGGCATCTTGCGGACCGTCTCCGATATCAGGTCCTCGGGTATCCTCGCCCGCATCGATTCGCGGTCGACCTCAGCGCCGCCATCCTCCAGGAGCCTCAAAGCCTCCTGGCTGCCGACCTTGATGCCCGGCCTGCTCAAGATGGCCAGCGTGTTCTCGTGCACCAACTCGATTTCTTCCTTTGACAGAATGCTTATCTGGCCTATCGGCATACTCCCTTTCCGGGCTCCAAAAGCGAGGTAGGGGTAATTATAGAATCCTTCGCCCCGGCATCGGGCCGGGACATTTCCTAATGCCCTTGCCGAGGACCCACATCGACGGGCTGGTGACGTGACATGGTGTTCGAGAATCTCAGGCAGTTCCCCAGGACCTTCAAGGTGCTGGTAGCGAGCGCCCTGATCGAGAACGTCGCGTTCGGCCTCATAATCCCGTATCTCACACTCTACATGATCATCGACCTCGGCATCTCCGAGATCCTGACGGGCGTCGTGCTCATGACATACACCATCGCAGCGATGCCTGCGATGATAATCGGCGGCATGCTCGCGGACAGGATCGGCAGGCGCCCGGTGCTCCTGGCCAGCCTGGGGCTCATGGCCATAACCTTCCTAATGTACTTCTTCGCGTACAACTTCACGACCATCGTCATCCTCGCGTTCGTCGATTCGTTCGTCGGCTCGATGTACATGCCCGCAGCCAACGCGATGGTAGCTGACATGATACCGAGCAAGGACAGGCCGAAGGCGTTCAGCATGATGAGGATAGCCTGGAACACGGGCATCGTGCTCGGCCCCGTGCTCGGCGCCGTGATAGTGGCATCGTCTTCGATCAGGGTGCTGTTCGTCTTCGGTTCCGCGATACTCGGGAGCGCGTTCGTCCTCAACTTCATACTCATCAGGGAGACGAAGCCTGCGGACGCTAAGCCTGAGGACATGAGTTTCAGGAAGGTCTTGGCGGTCGGGAAGGACCGCCCGTTCCTGCTGCTGTGCGCCCTCACGGGCATACTGTGGTTCACATTCGCGCAGTGGATGTCCGTCCTACCGGTCTATGCGACCCGCGACCTCGGCCTGGAGCTGTATGAGTACGGTCTCCTGTTCACCGTGAGCTCCCTGCTCGTCGTGGTGACGCAGCTCTCCGTCACGGGCTACATCGTGAGGTTCCGCCGCTCGAGCGTGATGATGACAGGCCACCTGACGGTAGCCTTGGGCTTCGCGCTGATATACCTCGCCTTCGACTTCTGGTCGTTGCTGGCCTGCATAGTGGTCATCACCGTGGGCGAGATCATCTACATGTCCATACTGTCGGCCGTGATAGCGGACATGGCACCTTGCGACAAACGAGGCTCGTACATGGGCTTCTCAGGGTTCATGCAGACGCTCGGCAACGGCATAGGCTTCCTCCTGGGAATGACGCTCCTCGCCTACATGCCGGAAGCGTCCCTCATATGGCTCGTCTTCGGAGCGATCGGGTTCACGACGGCCTTCGGGTACGTGCTCTTCGCATCCATGGTGGGGCCCGAGCACAACGACCCGAAGATCATAGACGGTCTCAAGTGCAGCACCGTCGCTGCCGATGATGAGTGAAAAACCGGTAAGGAGTTTGACGGGCCGGACGAGTTGTCCGGGTCCCTTCAGGCGCACAGGTCCGGATCAGAACCTTCTGCGGCCCTTGTTCATGTAGCTGGGCCTGTCGTCGCTTCTCTCGCGTCCGCCGAAGTCGCGCCTGCCGCCGCGGTCGCCGCCGCTGCGTGGCCTGCCGCCCCGGTCGCCGCCGCCGCCACCGTACTGCCTGCGCTCCTGCTCGTACTCCTTCTCGCTCATGTTCGGCTCGGTCGCGGTCGAGTCGAGGGTCTTCTCGGCCTTCGACAGCTGACCGTACTTGCCGACGTTCAGGCGCATGTGCCCTCT
>CAZAUI010000029.1:0-11086 GCA_964488505.1 uncultured Thermoplasmata archaeon
TGATTCTTTCTTTCATAAACCCCACCTAAGGGTCGGTTCCCACCCGGCCCCTCGAAGGGGAATCAACGTCCGAGTATTTGGATTCGGGACCCCACTCGATCAAGGGATGTATCGTGGTCGGCATGCGCCGTCACCTCAGCAAGAATGATAAGGGATGAGGTGAGATTGGCGGCCGTGAGAAGACAGGTCGGACGCTTGCCGAAAGGGCTGGGGTCATCCGAAGCGCCCAGGATAGCGAAGAGGCTCGGGTCGATCTCGGGCGGCAGGGTGCTGGATGTCGCCACCGGTGAAGGTGGGTTCATCGACACACTGATGAACACCCTGAAGGACTACGAGTCCTTCGTCGGGATAGACAATTGCGCCTCGCACCACTCCATGGAGGGGATGAGCGAGGGGAGAGTGCATTTCAAAGGAAGGCCCGTCGAATTCCTCGAGATGAACGGGGAGGCCATGGGGTTCGGGGACGGCTCCTTCGACACCGTCTGCATATCATACGCCCTGCACCACCTCGACGACGTGGACGCGGTGCTGACCGAGATGAGGCGCGTGCTCAGGCCGGGCGGCTGTTTCATCATCCAGGAGTTGTACAGCGACGGCGACAAGACAGAGGCTCAGAAGGTGGACGAGCTCGAGCACGAGTGGTGCGCCAGGATCGACAGACTGCTAGGGACAACACACAACAAGGCCTTCACGAGGCAGGGGATCAAGGACTTCACGAACCGCCTGGGCCTGAAGGACCTTGAGGTCTTCGACTCCGACCGCCCCATAGACTGTCTGTTCTGCGACAGGAACCGGCTGTGCGAGGATCCGAAGAACCAGGCGAAATTCCACGATTCGATAGAAAGTGTCGACGAGACATACGACAGGGTGAAGGACTACCCCGACCCGGAGGTCAGGAAGAGGATCAAGGAGGAGGGCGAGATGATCAAGAAGGCGATAGCCAGGTCGGGCTCAGCGGCAACGTCGTATCTCTTCATAATCGGCACGCTGTGAAGGCCACAAGGGTTGGAGAAGGACCGGGGCGGGCCCGGCAGGGGCCGCACCTTCGCTGAGCCTTCAAGTCGCAATGGGGTTCGATCACAGGGTGGATGCGCTCGGACTCAATCCCTTCCCCCTCATCTTCTTGCCTTCGAATCCTCATGGGATGTGGGGGCCAAGGGACAGAAGATACAGTAATATGGCCACAAGTCCCGCAAACATCACCAGGAAGCCGATGAGTTGAGCTCTCGACACCCTCCAATTCAGCAACGTCTCCAGATAATCATAGCCGTACTCGCTCCTAGACATCCATTTCCGAGGTCCAACACGCTTCACACGGAGCTCGGGATGGATTTCCAGGTGTCCTTCGTGAGCTTCCTCCAGAACTCTCCTTCTGGCCTCTCCCCTTGTTGTCATGTTAACATCCATTTCAGCACGAAGAACCACAGGATGACGATTGTCGCTGTCAAGGCTGCAGCCAAGAGCACCACGCGGTAAGACAATCCTCGAGACATAGACCCGTAGAACCGGTTACGCTCATCGCAGTCCACGTCACGGAGCAACTGACGATCGTCGTCTTCGACGTCTTCCCAAACCATCCCGATCGTGCAGGTATCGCCTCTCCCTCCTTTGACCTTTTCCGGGGGGCGGGCCAGAACCGCCTTACTGAGCGTCGACCCGAGCAATGCTCGCAGCGGGTAGTGGCGGGCCCGGTGGGATTCGAACCCACGTCGTCGGCTTCGAAGGCCAAAAGGATGTCCTAGCTACCCCACGGGCCCGTCGGCGTCCTCATTGGCCTGGCGTATAATAGCCTTTGGCGAATTGTTTTCAGTGTCGGTGCGTGAGCACCCTGAGAAGGAAGTAGACGATGAGGAAGATGAGTATCGCGAGCCCGAGATACCCGAGGGCGTCCTCGACATAGAACCCAGTAATGAACCTTGCCCCCCGCTCCAATTATCACTATCGAGAACATGGGGAAAGGAATAAAAGGCTTTGCGCTGTTTATATACACGGGCAATCAGGAATCCCCCCACTGACTAGTCTGCACACAATCAGCATGTGCGCTGACGGCAAGGGACACACAAGGATCTAGGGACACATGAAACCGAGCAGACCGAGACTCTTCTCTTGTCCAGGCTGCAGCCTGAGAGTCACAGGACTCGAGAGCGCATGCCCTAGATGCAAGATGCAGTTCGGGCCAGATGTCCTTCTCGAGTGCCCGTTCTGCGGCACGCTCGTATCCACCAAGTTCGATTCATGCCCTTCGTGCCAGATAAGCTACATCGAGTTCGTAGAGAGCGCGGAGGAGCAGCTCTGGCAGAAGGCCCTGGACAAGATCGTCGAGGAGATCGAGGAGCTGAAGACCGGGCCCGACACCGGCAAACCGGCCCCGGCGCCTGCTCCGGCCGAGGCGAAGGTCCAGGAGCAGCCTCCGGCAGAGCCCGTCCCCGGGCCCGCTGCGCCCGCTGAGGTGGCCCACGAGGAGCCCGAAGCCGAGGAGGACGAGGAACATGCCCTGTGCCCTGTGTGCAACATGGCGGTCGGGCTGGATGACACCACGTGCCCCGGCTGCGGCGCTGAGTTCGAGTCCGAAGATGAAGAAGAGGAAGAGGAGGAGGCCGGCGAAGGGGAGTCCGCATGCCCAATATGCGGGTCTGTGGTCTCCGACTCGGAGTCCAAGTGCCCGCTGTGCGGGGCCGAGTTCGAGGACGAGGAGGAGCCCGAGGAAGAGGAGGTCGAGGTTGCGCCCGAGCCTGAGCTGCCTCCGCCGGTGGCCGTCAGGAAGCCGGTGGTGGTCGCCAGGCCTCGCGGGCTCGTCACACCCCTTCCGGGCGGCGCCGTCCAGGACAAGGGCGGCCTGTCGAACGGGGTTAGCGCCACGAACGGTTCCGGGATAATCAACGGCCAGGGCCAGGTCAACGGCCGCGGGGCGGTCAACGGCAGAGGCCACACGAACGGCGCCCACTTCGTGAACGGCAGAGGCGCCGTCAACGGCAGGGGCGCGATAAACGGCCGCGGGGCCATAAACGGCAGGGGACAGATCAACGGGGTCCACTACGTCAATGGCCTGGGGGCCGTGAACGGGAAGGACCTCGTGAACGGCACGGGCGCGTCGAACGGCGCCGGCGTGAGGGGCCTGGGCAGGGGGAGGAGGCAGAAACTCCCCATATACATGCGCTGGCAGCTCATCGCGGTCCTGATCGCCGTGGCCATCATAGTGCCCAGTTATCTGCATATCTCGAGCATAGGCGATGACAGCCCGTACTCGATCGACGGCGACTTCGGCGACTGGGACGACGAGACCATGTTCTCGACGATGAGCCTCACGGCGGACCAGGAGGCCGAGGTCTCCGAGTGGTCCGTGGCGCTCTACAGGAACGACCTGTACCTCTATGTGCACACGACCGACAGCCTGATGGCCGGGTCCGAGGCGCAGCGGCTCATACTCTTCATCGATTCTGACAACTCACCCGAATCCGGATACTCCATCGGAGGCATCGGCGCGGACCGCATGATAGAGATGTTCGGCTACAACGGCTCCGTGCAGTCGTCCCTTCTTTCGAGCTACCCCTCGTCAGGCGACCGGTCCGACTGGAACAACTGGTCGACCATGGGATATGTCGAGTGGAGGCTATCGGACAGCAGGCTGGAGGCGAAGGCATCCCTCACCGGAGGGGTCAACCAGTCCGCCAAATTCATGCTGTCCGCGCAGAACGAGGAGACCATCACCTGCGTGAGCTACCCCGTGGTCATCGGCGGGGGCGTCCTGATAGTCGAGCAGGAGTCCGGTCTGGACGTGTCCGAGACGGACATCCTCCCAATCGACCCAAGCGCAGCGCTCCTGAGGCTCAGGTTCACATGCCAGGGCGAAGGGGGCACCGTCAGCGCCGTCTCACCGGTCGTGACCGGGGCGACCCTTTCAGGGGCTGTCCCGGCGTTCTCCCTGGACCTCGGTGAGGTCCGCGTGGTCGACATAACGGTCGACTCGTCCGGAATGGCAGTCGGGGATTATGTTTCAGCAGGCGTCACGGTCGAGGGGATAACATCCTCGTTCTCGCAAGTGTGGGTCTCGGGCGTGCCATCCAGAGCGTATGCCGGCGGCCCGCCGACGAACATATCGATAGACGGCGCGTTCGCCGACTGGGCCAACCTGACGGTCAAGGATGTCGATTCGAGCAGAGTCGACAACGCCAACATCGACATCGACGAGGTAGGGTCCGTCAGCGACGAATACGATTCCTTCTTCTACGTGAGCGTCTACGGAGAGATCTGCGCAGGCGTGTACATCCCGAAGTCGTGCACCGTGCCAGTATCCTCCGGCGGCGACGGTGGCACGGTCGTGCCCATCAAGAAGACCGCTGAAGACGTGATGCGGGTGTACATCGACTCGGACGAGTCCGTCTCCACGGGCTTGTCAGTCAGCGCTGGCACTTTCACCATAGGCGCGGACTACATGGTCGAGATCAAGGGCCTCTGCTGCGAGATAGTCTCTGCCACCCTGAAGGTCCGCGCGGACGGCGCATGGCTTCCGCTATTGTCGCAGGTCGATGCCGCCAAAGACGAGTCGAGGATGGAGATCGGGCTCGCCTCCTCCGTGATCGGGGGGGCGGCGAGTGTGGACTTCATAATAGAGACCACGGACTGGAGCGGAGACACCGACACCGCGTCGAGCGAGGCGTATGAGATCACAATGAAGACCTGGGCGGTCGATTCGTCGGGACCTACGTCAACCGCGACTCAGACCTCCAACCAGAGGAAGGTGTTCCGGGACGGTGCCAATTTCTGGAGTTTCTACGTCGATGGATCCGACACGATATACGCCTACAGCTCCGACGGTGGTCTGACCTGGACCACTTTCACCAGAGCCTTCACGACTACTGGTGTGACCGCGGTCTCCGTATGGTACGACCCCGCGGACGACACCGTCTACGCCGTCGGAGATACGAGCTCGACCTCGAACAACGTCCGCGTACGGAGTGGGACGGTGGGGAGCAGCTCTATCACTTGGGGCACCGAGGTCACCGTCTCAGTCTCCTCGAACAACATGGCGAACAAGAATTCGTTCATATGCAAGGACTCGGACGGATACCTGTGGTTGATGGCCACCGTCAAGACCGGGTCGGGCGCGACCTACGACCTCGCGGTATACAGGAGCGACTCGGCCGACGACATATCAACCTGGACCCAGTCGTCCCTCATGCTGACCACCGACTCCAGCGCCAGCACCGTGAAAGGATCCATCCTGCCCGTCCCGGGCTCGGGGGGCGATGTGTGGGCCGTGTACAATTATGACCTGACCGTGGCGGCGAGGAAGTGTACCAGTGGGTCCTGGGGGCCGCAAGAGAGCATCTTCTCTGGATCCGGGACTGGCCTGGACTTCATCAATACGGCCCCGGCGAGCGCACTGGTCGACGACGACGGCGTCGTCCATGTGGTGTTTGGGGACGACACTAAGAACGGCGTCGCAAAGCCGCATATCAAATACACTTACTGGGACGAGTCTAGCTTTTCCGGTCCTTTGACCTTAGACGACGCAGGGGAGGTCGCCAACAAGCACCCGTCAATCTCACTCGACACGGTCACAGGCGACCTCTACGTGGTGTGGGTCCAAGACGACAACGAGAACTTGATCTGCAAGAAGAACTCGAGCGGAACTTGGTCGTTCCTCACGATAGGCGGCCAGACCACCCACGAGAAGAACCACCTCACATCCGTGTACTCGGTCAGCGGCGCATCGAACATCTGCTGGATATGGACGCAGAACAAGACCGGGACCATCGAGGTCTTCTTCCACAAGATACCGGAGTTCCAGGACATCGCGCTGCCTGTGTTCACCGTGCTCGTCATGTTCATCGTCTTCTCGAAGCGGAGGAGCGCGCGCAAGAAGGACCAGCTCGCCGCCCCGGCCCAGGAAACTGAGTGATCGGCTTCCTCACCGACCCGTCTCGATCCGCGCCCTCAGGTGCGGCACAAGGCCACCGGAGTCCAGTATCGCCTTCACGTGGTCCGGCACGCGCTCGATATTGCAGGTCTTGGAGCTGTCCGCTGACGTGATCCTGAGGGAGGCGATGTCTAAGGTCGCCACATCCCCGTCGTCCAAGACGCTGCGGGCGTCCCCGGACACGAGCGCTGCCAAGCCGAGGTTGACCGCGTTCCTGTAGAATATCCTGGCGAAGGACTCGGCCACGACGGCAGACACCCCTGCGACCTTCAGCGCTATGACCGCCTGCTCCCTGCTGGATCCGCATCCGAAGTTCCTGCCGGCGACTATCATGTCGCCAGGCCTGACCGCCTTGGCGAACGTGCCGCTTATGCCCTCCATGGCATGTTCGGCCAGATGAGCTGCGTCGTAACTGCTCAGGTATCTACCGGGAATGATCAGGTCCGTGTTCACATCGTCTCCGAACTTCCACACCCTGCCACTAGAGGTCAACCGTCAGCCACCCCCTCGGGTCCGTGATCCTGCCCACGACCGCGCTCGAGGCGACCGTGGCCGGGCTCGCGATGTATATCTCGGAATCCTGAGAGCCCATCCTGCCCTTGAAGTTCCTGTTGCCCGAGGAGACGCACACCTCTCCTGGGCCGAGGACGCCGCCGTGGGCTCCCAGGCAAGGGCCGCACCCCGGAGGCAGTATCGTCCCTCCCGCAGCCACGATTGTCTGGATGACGCCCATCTCCATCGCGGTCGAGAGCACGTTCCTCGATGCGGGGCAGACGAGTAGCCGCACGCCCGGCGCGACCTTGTTCCCCTTCAATATCCATGAGGCCGCGATAAGGTCCTCCAGGCGGCCGTTCGTGCATGTCCCTATGAACGCCTGGTCTATCTTGATCCCCTCGTACTTGTTCACGGGGCCAGCAAGCTCCACCCTGTGTGGCCCTGACACCATAGGTGGTATCTTCTCGGCGTCCACCTCGAGGGACTCGATGAACCTAGCATCGGGGTCCGACTTGCAGGCGTGCCCCGAGGGACCGCAGTGCTCAGGAGACCATGTGGAGAATGTGGAATCCGCTGGTATGACCGCTGCCTTGGCCCCTAGCTCGGTCGCCATGTTGCACAGGACCATCCTGCCAGATATCGATATGTCGAACAGGAATATCCCGTCGAACTCGATGCACTTGTACTCCGCGGCCGACGGCCCGAGCTTGTGCGCGAGATGCAGCGACAGGTCCTTCGGGAACACCGCCTTCTCGAGGTGCCCCTTGAGGTGCACCCGGATGGTCTCCGGCACCTTCAGCCATAGATAGCCTGTGGCCCACACCCCCGCCATCTCGGTCGCGCCTATGCCCGTGGCGAACGCCCCTACGGCGCCCGCGGTGCTCGTGTGCGAGTCGGTGCCGACGATGAGCTGTCCCGGCTTGGCGAGATGCTCCTCGACCAGTATCTGGTGGCAGATGCCCTCGCCGATGTCGTAGAAGTGCTTGACGCCGAGGTTCCGCACGAGGGCCCTTATGTGGGCGTGTGCAGCCGCGGTCTCGACTGTGTTCGCCGGCGTCCTGTGGTCGAGGACTATCGCGATCCTGTCGACATCGTACGGCTTCTTCGCCCCCAGCTCCGAGAACGCCTTGCTCACAAGGTACGTGTTCTCGTGAGACATCAACAGGTCCGGGTAAGCCTCGACGACGGCTCCCGCCCGGGCGTCCGTTGTTCCGGCCGCTCGACCTATTATCTTCTCGGCTACGGTCCTTCCAGTCAACGATACTCGAACAGCGCTTGGATATTTAACGATGATTTCTTGGCGAGCGCCCGGCCGGTGCAGACCCTGACCATGCGAGACGTTGTAGGTCGGGGCCCGGCATGTCATTTGCCGCTAGCTACCAAAGTTATTTCCTATCCGGACTGATTTCATTACCCGATGAGCAGGATACTGGAGGCCAAGTCCGGCAGCACGGTCATCCTCATGGGCAACGAGGCGATAGCCAGAGGCGCCCTGGAGGCCCATCTATCGGTCGCCACGACCTACCCTGGAACGCCCGCGTCGGAGATCGGCGACACATTCGCCAAGGTCGCCGGGAAGGCGGGCATATACTTCGAGTACTCCACGAACGAGAAGGTCGCCTCGGAGGTGGCCATCGGCGCGGCCGCGTCCGGCTTGCGCGCGATGGTCAGCATGAAGCATGTCGGGGTCAACGTGGCCTCGGACCCTCTCATGACGTTCGCTTACACGGGCACGAGGGGCGGCTTCGTCCTGGTGACGGCCGACGACCCCTCCTGCCACTCCAGCCAGAACGAGCAGGACAACAGGTTCTACGCGCTCTTCGGGGGCTTCCCGCTCTTCGAGCCGTCCTCGCCTCAGGAATGCTACGACATGGTCAAGAAGGCCTTCGAGGTCTCGGAGGAGCTGGGCCAACCGGTCATGCTCCGGACGACCACGAGGGTCGCCCATGTCAGGGGGCCCGTCAGGGTAGGCGAGATATCGGTTGGGCCGAGGAAGAAGGAGTTCGTCAAGGAGCCCACGAGGTTCGTGACGGTCCCTGCGGTCGCGAAGGCCAGGCACATCATCCTGCTCGAGAACCTCTCGAAGGCCGAGCACCTGGCGGAGGGATCCGAGTTCAACACTACACTTAAGATCAACGGAGGCGGCAAGCGCGGGATAATCACATCCTCCGCTGCGGCCAACTACGCCACCGATGCGGCCAAGGACATGGGCCTCGGGGTCGACCTGCTGAAGCTCGGCTTCTCGAACCCGCTGCCCTCGAAGATGGTCGCTGAGTTCCTGAAGTCCCACGAGACCGTGGTGGTGGCGGAGGAGCTCGAACCTGTACTCGAGATGCAGGTCAGGAGCCTGGCGCAGCGGGAAGGCCTCGGCACGAAGGTGCTCGGCAAGATGGACGGGTTCCTTCCCAGGGTGCACGAATTCGACCAGGCCGTCGTAGCGTCGGGACTCGCGCGCGCGTTCTCAGTCCAGCTTGACACGCCCGAGAGATGCGAGCTGCCGCAGGACCTTCCGACGCGACCGCCGGTCCTGTGCGCGGGGTGTCCGCACAGCGCGACCTACTACGCCGTCAACAAGGCCACGAACAAGAAGGCGATCTTCGCATCCGACATCGGATGCTACACTCTCGGCGTCGCGCCGCCGTACAGCTGCGCCGACCTGCTGGTGTGCATGGGCTCCAGCGTGGGCACGGCCGGAGGGCTCTCCAAGGTCAACGACCTACCCGTGATCGCGTTCATAGGCGACTCGACCTTCTTCCACTCTGGCATACCGGGGCTCATCAACGCGGTGCACCACGGTCACAAGTTCCTGCTCATGGTCCTCGACAACCGCACGACCGCGATGACCGGCCACCAGCCGCACCCCGGGAGCCCCAGGGACCCGAACGACCCGTCTGCCATCTCGTTGTCTATAGAGGACGTCGTCAAAGGATGCGGCGTCAAGTGGGTCAGGGTCGTCGACCCGTACGACACATCGTCGACGGTGGACGCCATCAAGGAGGCCCTGGCCCAGGACAGCATAAGCGTCATAATCGCCCGCAGGGAGTGCGCCCTCATAGCCAAGAGGGACGAGAAGGGCGCCATCATCAGGAAGCACTTCATAGACCAGGAGGCCTGCAAGAAGTGCAGGACCTGCGTCACCAAGTTCCAGTGCCCCGCGATATCCAGCATCGACAAGGTCCAGACCATCGACGGGACGCTCTGCGCGGGCTGCGGGGTGTGCGCCCAGGTCTGCCCGTACAAGGCGATCAAGGAGGTCCAGTGATGGTCGACGTGTACCTCGTGGGCGTCGGAGGCCAGGGGATAATCACCGCGGCGAGGATAATCGGCGACGCAGCGATACTCGCGGGGGAGAAGGTCCTACTGAGCGAGACCCACGGCATGGCCCAGAGAGGGGGCTCCGTCATGTGCACCGCCAGGATAGGCGACAGGGCGGGCCCGCTGGTCCCTGACATGGGCGCGGACGTCATACTCTCGCTCGAGCTGCTCGAGACCCTGAGGGCGGCCTGCAAGGCGTCCAAGGACACGGTCGTGCTCAGCTCGACCGAGCGACTGGTCCCTCTCAGCGTCTCCACGCAGAAGATGAGGTACCCCTCCCAGCAGGAGGTCTCGGACAAGATGTCCTCGTTGGCCAAGGCGGTGGTCATGGTCGACGCGGCCGGGCTCGCGGCCCAGGCTGGCTCCCCCATATCGTCGAACGTCGTGATGGTCGGGGCGCTCGCAGGGTCAGGGGCGGCCGGGATAGACGCCGACAGGTTCGAGGAGGCGGTCAAGGCCAACATACCGCGGAAGCTGGACGAGAACCTGAAGGCCTTCGCCCTGGGACTGGAGGCGGGGAAGGCGGCCAAGGCCTGAGAATGTTTTATCTCCGGGGAGCACATTGGACGCCCGGGCCCATGGTCTAGCGGTTATGACAACGCCCTTACACGGCGTAGATCACCGGTTCGAATCCGGTTGGGCCCACTCACGTTCATGGCCTTCCTGGGATAGGTTCAAGACCCGTGCCTCGAATCATAACGTCCGGTGGTGAAGAAGTTGGGGACGGAGATACCGACCTTCCGACCGGCCGAGATGATCGGAGAGGCTTCGAGGCTGCAGAATGCGGGCAGCGTCCTGCCGTCGGCGGATTCCAACCCGGTCAGGGACCTTGACGAGATGGGGGCGAACCGCTACGGCTGGGTGGCGATCGCGCTGATAGCTGCTTTCGCAGCGTTCTTGTTCTACGTCGTCTTCGTGCTGCGCTGAGAGCTCACGCCGCAGGCTCGTCCTCGGGTAACTCCTCAGGGACACCCTCTGACAGAAGTCTCTTGACCGACCCATAGAGCTGATATGTGTACGGGCCGAAGAACACACAGGCGACCACGCCGACGGCCAGGACCCACTTGGCGAGCGACTCCGGGATCCACTCCAGGAGGAACTCGAGCGAGTGCGGGAGCGGCTGCGCGAACCTGCTCATGTCGAACGGGAACACTATCAGGAGGTACAGGGCGCCCGCGCCGAACGCCCCCATGCCGAGGGCGTCCAGAGGCCTCGCGACGTTCCTGCGGCCTAGCAGGAGCCTGAAGACCGGGGGTAGCATGCCGAAGCCAATCATGAAGTACAGCACCGCGGCCCCCGCAGTCCCGAAGTCGTCCGTGAAGAACCCGGTCGGCCTCGTCTGATGGATAACGAAGA
>CAZAUI010000030.1:0-10458 GCA_964488505.1 uncultured Thermoplasmata archaeon
GCTGGCCAGGTCCAGCTCAAGGAGTTCGGCATACCGGTGCTGCACCTGTCGCAGCTGCTCGGGCTCGCCTTCGGGCTCGAGAAGGAGAAGCTCGGACTCGAATGCCACCAGGTCAAGGTGAACCTGTAAACCGCAATGGGGTGTCCGGACATGCACAAGGCTAACCTCGTGGCGATCACAGAGGTGAGGAACTTGCCCCCGGACATCCGGCCGTTTGTTTCTTTCAGGGCCGATGTCGAGGAGAGGACGCTCTCCGAGGACGAGCTCGTGGCGATTCTGGTCATAGACACGACCACGAGCTACATACCCGTCTTCCTCAAGGACCCGCCGTCGATGGCGGCCTTGGTGGAGATGCTCGCGAAGCAGGACGCGGAGCTGACCTCCGAGGCGAAGGCCGCGCTCTCCAGGCACGTGAGTAAGCTGAAAAGTTCTTAACCGGCGAAGCGATACACGTGCCGCCGAAGGAGCCATCTGACATGGCGCAGACGATGTACAAGTGCTTCACATGCGGGAAGGTGTTCAAGGACGAGGCGAGCGCCATACGATGCCACAACGCCCCGGTCCAGCGCATAGTGGAGAACGAACGGGCGTCCAAGCCCAGGTTCCTCGGCAACTGACCGCGCGTTCTATCCCGCGGCGCAGGAGGTGCATCCGATGTCACTGGAGGAACTTCACAGGGAGGTGGACAGGAAATGGAGCGGCCACCTGGCTGAGACCAGGAAGCTCCTCCGGATCCCGAGCGTGTCGATGACCGGCGAGGGGATCCAGGAGTCCGCCGAGGCCGTCGCCGAGATGGTCTCGAAGCTCGGCGTGGACGCCAAGCTCTTCCGCGGCTCGAGGAAGAGCCACCCGCTCGTGACAGGATACCTCGATGCTGGCTCCGACAGGACCGGGATACTGTACGGCATGTACGACGTGATGCCCGTGGGCGACCCCGACGAATGGGACCACCCGCCCTTCGGCGCCACCATCGTCAAGAAGAAGCCGTACGGCGAGGTCCTGGTCAACAGGGGCGTGTTCAATTCCAAGGGCGCGCTCGCCGGCATGCTCCTGGCTGTCAGGACGATGCTGGACAATGGCGAGCTGCCGCTCAACCTGCACTTCATGATCGAGGGCGAGGAGGAGTGCGGCGGGCTCAGCCTCCCGAACTACGTGATGAAGAACAAGAAACGGCTGGCAGATGCCGAGGTCGCCTTCGGGTTCGACTACAGCGAGAACACGGACGGCGTGCCCGTGATAGCCCTCGGTCTGAAGGGCGTGGTCTACTTCGACCTCATCGCCGAGGGGAACCCGGGGACCGGCGGGCCCATGGAGGGGGAGGTGCACAGCGGGGAGGCCTCCTGGGTGCACAACCCCGCGTGGAGGCTGGTCCAGGCGCTCTCGACGCTAGTGGACGGCGACCAGAGGCTGGCCGTGGACGGCGTCTGGGACGAGGTCAGGGGCCCGGACGAGACCGACATGGAACTCATCAGGAAGGTCGCCCCGGGGTTCGACGAGCGCGCATACCTCGACGACCTGGGAGTCGCGAAGTTCAAGTTCGAAGGCACGAAGGAGGAGATGCTCGCGCGGTATCTGTTCGACCCTTCGGTGAACATAGCCGGAATCTTGTCGGGGTACACCGGGGAAGGAACCAAGACGGTCATGCCCCCGAAAGCCATGGCGAAGGTGGACGTACGCACGGTACCGGACATGACGATCCAGGGCACCAGGGACAAGGTGATGGCGCATCTCCGGAAGAGAGGGTTCACGGACATCAAGATGCGGAACTACGACGACTATCCGTGGTCGAAGGTGTCTCCGCACGAGACGGTCTCCGAGGCTTGCGTCGAGGCCATGCGGTACCACGGCAAGGAGCCCGAGGTGCTCCCCATGATGTCCGGGTCAGCGCCGTTCTACCTGTTCGACCAGGTCCTCGGGGTCCCGTGGGGAGGCGTCGGGCTCGGGTTCGGCGGCAAGGCGCACGCGCCGAACGAGTTCGCCGTCGTGAAGGGCATGCGGGAGTTCGAGAAGAGCGTCATCACCGTGATGTGCAAGTACCGCGAACTCGCGGATGCACGAGGCGAGTGACGGAGTACTTGCACGGCTCCCCGGACCCGTTCGCAAGTTATTCGAATATCGTATGAGCCCGGAGGATTTCGACACGATGATTCCGCCGCGCTTCGTCCCGGACTCCTTGCCGGACGACGAGTGCGCGCAGAACACTGGATGTCGCATCCTGTCAAACATGCGCCGCGGAGGAGGACGGCGCCAACGTTCCAGCATGTGCATCGAGCGTTTTCAGAATTCGACATACTTTATATAGCATCATCATCTTTCCGAATTCCGGGTGGGGCCTATGGCCCCATGACTGAGTTGAATGAGGGGGTATTGAATGTCAGCACTAGTGACCAAGAGGACTAAAGCGCTAGCTGCCTTGATGGTAGCCGTTCTATCACTGTCTGCCCTTCCGTCGATTGTCTCTGACGGGGACGCCGTTCCTTCGGTGTCCGCAGCGGATGATTTGAACGTCGAAGTCGGGTGGATGAGCGAGATCGTGAACTGGAATCCGATGTACATCGCGATGGTCGAGGACTGGGTCTCGACTTTCCTTATGTACAGCGCACTCTGGCAGTACGATGAGGACTGGGACGAACCCGTCCCTGACCTCGCGCTCAGCCACAACTACACTTATCACCCAGACGGCTCGATGACCATGTGGTTAAACCTCTCTCACGACGCGTACTTCAGAAACGTCGCCACTGGCACGGATTCCACGGACATGCCGTTGACCGCATACGACGTGAGTTACACGTTCTGGGTCGCGTGCTCGAAGCAGAGCACCGCCTGGGAATACTACATGAAGGACTACACCCCCACCGTGATCAACGATTACACCTTGAGGTTGGACATACCCTTCATCAAGGCGACCGCTATCGACGATATCACCGGCATCCCGATCGTCCCTGACGGGTTCTACAACTGGAGCGGCATCGCCCTGCAAGACTCGATGGACCCCGAGGACTGCCTCGGCAGCGGGCCGTTCACATTCGACGGCTATCTAGAGGGCTGGTGGTACAGGTTCAGGGCGGCGCCGAACTACCACGGCGCGGTGGACTTCCCAGACGATAGGACTCTGACCATCGACACGATCACATACCGCGTCGTGAGTGAGGCGTCCAGCCTTGCCTCGGACATGAACTCCGGCGATCTAGACGTCGCCGTCATGTCCGGAGAGCCGGACATATACCTCACTACCCTCGCGCCGGACGGCACCAACAAGATGGTGAGAGAGACCGTCCAGGAACTCGGCATATGCGACATCGCGATAAACGCGGTCCCCCTAGAGTTCAGGATGGACCCCACGGGTGAGGGGAGCGACTACTGCGATGGGAACCTTCACCTCCTTGACCCCGCGGTCAGGGAGGCCCTCGTGATGACATTGAACAAGGCGTACATCGAGTGGGCCATCATGAAGAACCTTTCAACGATGGCCGACTCCGTGATACCGCCAGGCTTCTGGCACCAGGATGTCGACGACCTCGCGTATGACCCGACTGGCGCGAGGCAGGTCCTGCTCGACGCGGGCTACATCGACGACGGCGGGACGTTCCTCATCGCCGGCCCCGATTCGTACTTCATGAAGCACAACTTCAGCTTGGACCCTTACTCGGCGAACCCAAGGCTCGAGGGGCTGAGGTGCCAAGCGCCGAACACTGACCCGAGCTACTCCCTCGTAGCCACCAGCTGGCTCTCTTGGGCGGCCTCGGCAGGGATCGGTTTCGACCCTGAACTGACGGGAGAGACGCAGGAGAGCTACATGACCAACGAGGCGTGGTACAAGTGCATGTACGACATCTGGGTCTGGCACTGGGGCTGGGGTCCCGAGCCGCTCTCCGACCTGAGCGTCTGGCAGACCTACGAGATCACGAACGGTGGGGACAACTGTCAGATGCCGATGGGCGAGTGGTATGTCCACGGCGACATGAACGTCGACAGTGACCCGGAGATTGAGTATCCGGAGAACTACACGACCTCGCCGTACGTCAACGCCAGCATGATTGAGGAGTACGGAATGGACGAGGATGGCTTCCGCGGCTTCGCATCGTTCGACCAGAACTTCAGCGAAGCGATGCACACACCTGACATCTATGACAGGCGCGACATCGTCTACCGCCTCCAGGACATGGTGTACGACTCCTACTGCGAGACCCCGCCGTACTACGACCTCGGGCTGTACGCCTACTCCGAGGCGCGCTACCAGGGCTGGGGCGACTGGTCGGAACACTCCGGCAGAACGGTGGTATCCGGCATGCCTTGGGTCTGGTTCGACCTCGTGCCGGCAGGCAACACCATCCCGACGATCGACCTCGGCCTGTCGCCCTCGTACGACCTGTACATCGATGAGGAGGGAACCTTCTCGATCACCGTGAGCGATGTCGACATGGACTCCCTCTGGGTGAACTGGTCGTTCGGCGACGGGTCACCTGACGAGAACCTCGAGCACCCGATGACCGCAGACCCGCTCGTGGTGTCCACGACCCACACTTACGCTGCGTCGGACACGTACACCCTGGCGGTGACCGTGACGGACAGCCTCGCGGGACATGATGTCTCCGACACAGCGAGCGTCGTGGTCACGCCGCGCCCGACCGGCGTGCCGATAATCACGGGATTGTCATACACCCCTTCGGAAGCATATGAGGGCGAGGAGACCACATGGTCCTTCGACGTCACAGACGCGGACTCGACCGACCTCACGGTCACGATCGCCTGGGGAGACGGATCGTACACTGTGACCCCGATCTCCGGTACGGTCAACACGCCGATACCCGTTGAGGAGACGCACACGTTCGATGATGCGGGCACGTATGGTGTTGTGATCAGAGCGTACGACGGCACGAACAACGTGTCCGCGTCGACGGTCTACTACAGTGTCATCGCCAACTCCCCGCCGGTCGTGGAAATGCTCTCGGACGTCAATGCCCACGAAGGCGCGATCGCGACGGTCGTCGCGACAATCAGCGACGCAGACCCTGACACCCTGAAAGTGACCTGGGACTGGGAAGACGGGACCTACGACGTGATGGCACCGTACGACAACTCCGTGACCCCAGGGGATCCCCTGACATTCTCGGTGGATCACACCTGGGACATGCCCGGCGACTATACGTTCACCGTGTATGTGGACGACCAGGAAGACCACAACGTGTCACTGACCGGCACCGCGACCATCGTGCCCGAGGGCGACCCCGTGCCGCCGACCATCCAGCAGATAACCTCGACGCCGAGGCCGGGAATCGTGAACGAGACTGTCACGCTGACCATCAACGCCTCGGACGGGGACGGCGACGCGCTCGAATTCTATGTCGAGTTCGGCGACGGAGACTCCGCGACAGACTCCACGCCTGCGGCCGATGGCACGCAGACGGTCGTGATGACGCACATCTATGAAGCGACCGGAACCTACACCGTACATGTGGAGGTGGATGACGGCACCCTCTCCGACGAGGAGAACTACAGCTTGTCGATCACGGAGGTGGAGAACGTCCCGCCGACGCTGATTATGACGAGCGCGTTCAGCGCCAAGTACAACGAGACCTTCACCGTCACGCCGACGCTCGTGTCCGATGCGGACGACGACGATGTGACTGTCTGGTACGAGTGGGGCGACGAGACCAACATGACCGAGGGAGACCCCGAGAACGACTACTCGGCTGCGCACGTGTACTCCATGACGGGCAACGTGACCCTGACCGCGTACGCGGACGACAACACCGGCCTGGACGACCACAACGTGTCGGAGACCGTTACGGTGACGATCAGCTCCAACAGGAAGCCTGAGATCAAGGGATTCCTCGTGTCGCCGAGCGGCGATTACTACACCGGAGACACGCTGACGTTCAATGTGACGGTGTCCGACCTTGAGGGCGACGATGTCACCATCAAGATCGACTTCGGCGACGACTCGGCGGTCCAGTCCAAAACAGAGACACTGTCCGGACCCGGCGCGAATGTCACGGTGAGCTTCACCCACGTCTATGATGACGCGGAGACCTACACCGTGTTCGTGTGGGCAGAGGACCAATACGACCACCCCGTGCCTGAGTGGAACAGCAACGAGAGAGAGGTCGAGATCAACCAGTTGGCCGAGCCCAAAGGCGAGATCAACTGGATGCTCATAGCCGGCATCGGCATCTTGATCCTGGCAGTGGTCGTCGTGGCGGTCATGCTCATGAAGAAGCGCAAGGGCAAGCCCGAAGGCGACACCGGAGAGGGGTCCAGCGGCATGGAAGGCATGGCGCCTCCGGAATAGGCGTAGTCCGAGAGACAAGATCCAAAACCCGAGAAAAACCCTTTCCAAACACCACACCACAAAGAGTCCGACTACATGAGCTAGGGCGCGCACCACACGAGAGGGATTCAGCTTGGCATCGTTCAGACGCATACTGACGAGGAGGGTCTTCAACGCCATCGTTACCATCCTCTTGATCGCACTGGTCAACTTCCTGCTGTTCAGGGTGATGCCCGGGGACCCGGCCGCCATGTACCTCCCGAGGAACCCGGACCAGGACACGATGGCGCTGTACTGGGCCAACGTGGAGAGGATGGAACTCAACGGCACGCTCTCGGAGCAGCTCGTAACCTACTTCGTCGACACGTTCACCGGCGAATGGGGCGATTCGTATCTTTCTAAACGGCCTGTGATAGAGGTCGTCGCAGTGGCGTTATCTTGGACCGCGCTGCTTCTGACCGTGTCATCAGTCCTCACGTTCCTCATAGGCATCATATTAGGCAAGATGGCCGCGAGGCGGCGCGGGAAGCCGGCCGACTTCGTCATCACGGGCATCGGCCTGTTCTTCTACGGCATGCCCATATTCTGGTTCGGGATCATGCTGATGGTCCTCTTCTCGTCCGAGCTCGGCATCCTGCCTTCGGGAGGATACATCACCCCCGGGACGTACCCGTCCCTTCAACCGGCAGCTATACTGGACATCGCCATCCACCTTGTGCTGCCCGTGACCACGCTCGTCATAGGCGGGATAGCGGGCATCATCCTGATCCAGAGGAACTCGCTCATAGACGTGCTCACGGAGGACTACATCGTGACCGCGTACGCGAAGGGGCTCTCCGAGAAGCAGGTCATGAGGAGGCACGCGACCCAGAACGCCAGGCTGCCGATCGTCACGACGATCGCCATGGACATGGCGTTCATCCTGGGAGGCGCGTTCCAGGTCGAGTGGGTGTTCAGCTACAAAGGCATCGGATGGGTCACGATCGACGCCATCGGGAAGAAGGACTACCCGGTGCTGCAGTTCGTGTTCCTCATCGGCGGAGTGGCCGTGGTGATTGCCAACCTGATTGCCGACCTCGTCCTGGTCAAACTGGACCCGAGGGTATCGATCACGTGAGGGGTTACTATGACGAAGTTCCAAAAATCTCTGCCGAATCTCGCGCACAGTGTGTTCGCCTGGAACCCCTTGCTCGCGGACAAGATGGCCCTCACTGGCAGGAACTGGGGGAGGACGCTCGACCTCTTCTTCGCCACATGGATGGGCAAGGTGGGCATCGCCATCATCCTGTTCTTCGTGTTCATAGCCATCTACGCGCAGATATTCATGCCGTACGACAAGTACGAGATATCCGACAACCCGGCCGACGTCAAGCTGGACGCCTCCTGGGAGCACCCGTTCGGGACAGACGAGCTCGGGAGGGACGTGCTGACCAGGGTCGCCTACGGGACGCTCGCCTCGCTCACGATCGGCTTCGTCGCCATGGCCATATCCATGGGGATGGGCACGCTCGTCGGCCTCGCCTCCGGCTATTGGGGCGGTTGGAGGGACGAGGTGATCATGAGGGTCAACGACGTCTTCCTCTCCATCCCGTGGCTCGTGCTCATGATAGTCATCGCCGCCGTCCTGGGCAGGCAGAACCTGTTCTCGGTCATACTGGTCATCGGCCTGACAGGCTGGTCGACGACCGCGAGGATCGTGAGGTCGCAGGTGCTGTCGCTGAAGGAGAGGCAGTTCGTCGAGAGGGCAAAGGCCGTGGGCGCCGGGGACTGGCACACCATAAAGAAGCACATATTCCCCAACGTCGTGCCGCTGGTGTTCGCGAACGCCATCCTGACCATCGCCATATCCATCCTGTCAGAGAGCACACTCAGCTTCCTGAAACTCGGCCCCAACGACGTCGAGACCTGGGGCAGGATACTGGAGGCCGCGTACTCCACCCACGTGGAGCTCACCGGGCCCTACCCGTACATAATCATGCCCGGCCTGTGCATCGTGGTCGTGGTGCTCGGGTTCACGTTCGTCGGATACGCCATGGACGAGGTCCTGAACCCGAAGCTGAGGAAGCGCTGACGCGCCATTTTGACCCGAAACCCTTTCCCGGAGCCACAGCAATCTTTTAATACGGCAACCTGTTATCGAGCCACCTTATCATCCAACCAGAGGTATCAGATGGCTCAGAAGACCAGGGCTGCGGCCAAGAAGGTCAAGGACAAGTGGCGTGCGAAGGAATGGTACAACATCCACGCTCCGGACATGTTCAGCAAGATGCAGTTGGGGGAGACCCCCTCGGACGCGCCCGAGCACGTCATGGGCAGGATAGCAGAGGCCACGGTCCAGGACCTGACGGGCGACTTCTCCAAGATGCACATCAAGCTCAGGTTCAAGGTGCACGACGTCCGCGGGTTCGACGCGTTCACCAACTACGACGGTCACACGCTGACCAACGACTACGTCCGGAGGCTCACCCGCAGGAAGAGGACCAAGACCGACGCGGTCGTCGACGTGACGACCAAGGACGGCTGGGAGGTCAGGGTCAAGCCCATGGCCGTGTCCGAGCAGCGCATACAGGCGTCCCAGGAGACCGCCATCAGGAACATCATGAAGGAATCGGTCCTGAAGGTCGCGTCCGAGTCCACCATAAGCGACCTCGTCCGCAAGATCATCACGGGAGAGATGTCGAAGGCCATCTCCGACGCGTCCAAGGTCATAGTCCCGGTCAAGAGGATAGAGATCGGCAAGAGCGAGGTCATAAGGGCAGGCAGGCCGCCGGAGCCCGACGAGGCCCCGATCGTGGCCCCCGAGGAGCCCGCGCCGGAGCCTGAGCCCGAGCCGCCCGCGCCAGAGGCACCCGCGGAGGAGCAGCCGAAGCCGGAAGAGCCGGCCCCGAAGCAGGACGCCGCTCCAGCCGAGGAAGAGATACCCCCTGAAGAGAGGGCGCAGTGAGGTCGCGGGGCCGCGTCTGCTCCGAGGGGAGGCAACATGTCGGGGTGGCTCAGCCTGGTAGAGCGTCGGACTCATAGGGAGTTCTTCTGACCAGATGCTCCTAGGACATCCGAAGGCCGCGGGTTCGATTCCCGTCCCCGACACCATTATCAGAGGAGAGGGCGTTCCCTCGCCTCCGGGACACCATGAGGGTCATCATCTACACGGGCAAGGGCGGCGTGGGCAAGACGTCCGTCGCCGCGGCGACGGCCATCAGGTCGGCCGCGCTCGGCCACAGGACGGTCGTGATAAGTACCGACGCCGCGCACAGCCTGTCCGACTCCCTCGAGTTCCCGCTCTCGGGAGAGGTCCAGAACATCCAGGAGAACCTGGACGGGATCGAGGTCGACATACAGCTGGAGCTGGAGACCCGGTGGAAGGAGATACAGACATACTTCGCCGACTTCCTGGCGTCCCAGGGCATGGACAACGTCTCGGCCAAGGAGATGGCGGTGTTCCCGGGCATGGAACTCATGTCCGCGCTGTTCTACGTCGAGGAGTTCCACAAGTCCAAGGAGTACGACGTCGTGGTCATGGACACGGCCCCGACCGCCGACACGCTCAGGCTGCTGGCGTTCCCGGACATAGCGAACTGGTACTTCGACCACCTGTTCCACATGTTCAGGAACGCGCTCAAGATCGCGAGGGCGACCGTCGGCAGGATAGTCTCGACCCCTCTGCCCACGGACAAGTTCCTCGAGGACCTCGAGGACCTCAGGGAGAGGCTGAGGTATGTCAGGGACCTCTTGACGGACCCCGAGATCACATCCGTGAGGCTCGTGGTGAACCCCGAGAAGATGGTCATCTCCGAGACGCAGAGGGCCTACACGTACCTGTGCATGTACGGATACACGGTCGAGAGCATCGTCGTCAACAGGATACTGTCCGAAGAGATCTCCGACCCGTTCTTCGCCGGCAAGCTGGAGGAGCAGAGGGAGCACCTCGGGACGATAGATGAGATGTTCTCGCCCCTGAAGACCTTCAGGGCGGGCCTGATGCCCAGGGAGGTCCTGGGCAGGGCGGCCCTCGAGGGCCTGGCCAAGGAGCTGTTCGGCGACGAGGACCCCACCAAGGCATATTCCCTGGAATCGCCGATGCGGATCTCATCTGAGGGAGGGGAGGGGCGCCTGGCCGTGAAGCTGCCCTTCGTGATGGACCAGAAACTAGAGCTATATACGCGCAAGGATGTTCTCGTACTGCAGCT
>CAZAUI010000031.1:0-10350 GCA_964488505.1 uncultured Thermoplasmata archaeon
TACTACATCTACCAGTGCGACATCGCGAAGGGGCTGGAGCACTTCAGGACCGCGACCGCGAAAGGCATCGAGATCATAGAGAGCCTGAGGGGCCACACATCCGGCTTCGCGGTCCCGGAGTTCGTCATCGACGCGCCCACTGGCGGCGGGAAGATCCCGGTCGGGCCGCAGTACCTCATATCGATGTCCGACAAGAGGGTCATACTGAGGAACTACGAGGGCGGCATATTCCAGTTCCCGGAGGTCGAGGGCGACAGGGTCAGCAGATGCCCGCCGAACTGCAAGCTCTGCGACACGAACGAGCACCTCGAGTCCAAGGAGGGCGTCGCGGGCGTGCTGTCCGGCAGGAAGCTGTGCCTCATACCCGAGGGCACGATGAGGGAGCAGCGCAGGGAGTCCTACGGCAAGAAGAAGAAGGCCCCGAAGCGCGCCAAATCCTGAACCCGGGAGAAACCGCTTCCCTCAAAACCCTTCTAACCCTTCTTCTCGAGCGAGGCTTTGTGTATAACGTAAGTGCCGGAGTCCCTGCGCCAGCTGGTCTCCGCCTCCTCGACATGCACGTACTTTGAGAAGGTCGGCCCGTCCAGGACGAATGTCTCTATCTCGCCGCCCTCCCCGGACACGCTTATCCTGTACCTGTCCCTGAGCTTCTCCAGCTCCTTGATCGTGTGCGATGTGATGACCTTCCCGAGCCAGCCCTCGTCGAATCCGTGGGCGTAGACGCCCACGACCATGAACTTGAACCCCGCGTGCACCATGTCCTGGAGCAGCGCGCTCTGGTCCTTCCTCCACAGGGGCGAGTGCAGGGGCTTGCCGAGCCTGTGGCAGATGCCGTTCAATCTGGACCACTGGTAGTCCGAGGCTATCGCCCCGGAGACGAACCCGTCCGCGTCCTCGCCCGCCATGAGCGCCTCGATGTCCGCGAGCTCCTTCTCCTTCTCGCCCGAGCTCTCCCTGGTCCTGATGGGGATGCCCATGGCCTCCGCCTGGAGCGCGGTCCACCGGATGTTGGGCACGTGGAACATGAACGAGTCCTGGGCCTTCGGTATCACGGTCAGGAGGCTGCTGACCTCCCAGCCCTGCTGCTGCGCGATGTAAGCGGCGTAGGTCGAGTCCTTCCCTCCGGAGAACAGCACTGAGACCTTCATGGAAGTGCCCATGTATCCGTCGCCGCTGTATATACCGGTTCGGTCATTCGACCAGACCCGCGAACAGGGCCAGGGCCCATGTGGCCACGAAGGCGGCCACCAGCAGGAGCCTGTACTTCCTGCCCTCGTCGAACACCTTGACTGCCCCGAGGTACGCCAGAGGCATCGAGGCGGCGATGAGTGCCGCCGCGGGCAGGTATGACTCGCCCATCATCAGGAAGATGCCGTAGACGAACAGGCATACGCCGAAGCTGAAGGTCGCGGCGGAGACGACATGCGCGGAGAACTCCTTCGTGCCCAGGAACTCCCTGGCCAGCCTCGAGGCGATCAAGAGGACGCCGACGACAGCGAACGTCCCTACCGCTATCGCGTCTACCGGGCCGGACGCCTCCCAGACGAGCACCGCGGCAGTCGCCAGCAGCATGAGCATGCCTATGGCCATCGCGCCGTCCAGCACGAGCGCGTCCTTGTCCAGGGGTTTGAATGTCGAGAGGACCACGAGCACCGCACCGCCTATGCCCGCGACCGGCGCCATGCCGACGTCCATCGGCCCGAACTCGGTGGCGAACATCGTGGCGACCGCTACCAGTATGAGCACCGCGCCGGAGACGAACAGGCAGTCGCCCTCGAACTCGGGCGCGTATCTGCGCACTGCGAGATACACGGCTGCCACCACGCCGAACGCGGGCCCGAGCACGAACAGGGTTTCGCCCGGGTGTATCGAAGCAACTGTAAGATGCCAGAAGATGAGTGCCAGAGGGGACAGCGCGAGCGTGGCCGACACCGCGCCGAGAGGAGTCCTAGTCGCCGTCATCCTGCGCTTCCCTTTCCCCCTGAGGACGGCCCATGTGACGATTCCCGCGACGACGCCGGCCATGACCGGACCGATGAGGCAGACCTGGACGATGGACACGGAGGCTGCCATCACGATCAATCCCACGAGGACCGCCAGCAGCGGCGCATTGGCCTCCCTTCCCTTCGCGACAGGGAGCTGCTCGTATGAGGGTGTCTTCTTCGTCGCCGGCACGATCCTGTAAGGTCTCCCGCAGCCAGGGCAGTCGAACCCGACATCCTCGTCGAAGAACACGTTGTCGACCTCGATCTGCTTCTTGCAGGTCGGGCAGAAGACGGATATCAGCTTCTTCTCTGGCTTCGTCACGACCGTTATCTCGTCCCTGACGGGCCCTCCTCTCTCGATCTGGTTGAGGATGGATGCGAGGGTCACCTTCCCGGAGCTGACGATCTCCTGGACCTTGACGGTGCTGCTCCCGTCCGCGGTCTCGAACGAGACCTCGACGCTGAGCACCCGGTCCCTGATGGGGTCAGCCGAGCTCAGCCCCTTCGAGGTTATGCAGTACACGTTCTGGCGTCTGTCCGCCCCTTCGACATGCCCCTTGGCCACCGTGACGAGCCCCTCGCGTACAAGGTCCTGGAGCGCGGACGCGACATGGCTCCTGCGTATGCCCAGGTGCTCAGACAGTCCCTTCTGGGTCACCTCGAACGGAAAGACGCCGTCGTCGGGCTCGCACATGTGGAATCGGAGCTGCACAAGGATCTTCTCCTTGGCCTTGAGCGCGAGCCGCTCCTCGGTCCCATTCCCGTCTGCCATGTCCGAACCCCACGAACGAACCTGATTGACCGTGCCTGAGTTAATCCTTTCCGGCCTCGACCCGCTCAGTACGCCTCGAAAGCCACCGGCAGTGTCTCGGACCTCGTGTCATCAGGGTTGTACATGTCCCAAGCGACGACCCCTTGCAGCGTGCTCTCGATGGGCATCTCGGCCACGAGCGAGTAGTCGAACTCTATCGGGGTGCCGGACACCACGTCGGATATGTAGATCACGACCTGCCGGTCGTTGCTGTCGTAGGACGAGATCACGCCCGCGGCGTCGAGTTCGTAGAACTCCGACAGGTCGAACTGGAAGCCGAGGGGCGCGCGAAGGTCGACCAGTATCATCTTCAGGACGGCCGCGTCGCCGTCGTACAGGAGGTACAGGTGCGCCAGGAGCCGGTCGTCCACGGCTATCGTCGTGGCGTCGTATGTGACGGTCAGTGTCAGGAACGGGGACGTCTCGGGCTCGTCTGGCCACGGCACGTACTGTTCGAGGTAGACGGAGTACAGGACCGATCCCTCGCCGGTGCACGAGACCGTGACGTTGGTCTCGTCGGCCATGTACGGCCTCAGGTCCACGAGGAAGGTCACGTCCTTGTTGAACTCGCTGATGTCGATCGTCTCCACGACCGTGTCCTCCGCCAGCACCTGGACCTGGACATCCTGTATGGTATTGCCGCCACCCACCTCAGCGAGCGCGTGGAAAGCGACGACCGTGTCCTGCGTGGACATCCAGCCACCCAGCTCTCCCCTGTGGTCGAGCAGGTACTTCACCGCTCCGTTGATTGTGGCGATGTGGCCGTACTCGCCGTTGAGCGCCATCGCGGCGTAGCCCGTGGTCTCGATTATCTTCGGCGAGCAGCTGCCCCAGTAGTAGTCCCCGTCGGAGATCAGGTTCACGTCGCTCTCCCAGTGTACGGAGTCGTCCTCGACGATCTTGAGCTCCTCCAGCAGGTCGGCTATGTGGGTCCTGAGGGTGGTCGAACCGTCGCCGGCCTGCAGCAGCAGGAGCGATAGTGATAGGCTGTACGGGTCGTCCTCGATCGTGGATATCTGACTCTCCACATATGCCACGGCGGCCTGTATGTGCGGGTCCGAGCCCGGGACGCCCGAGTGCAGGAGCGACCTGGCAATGTACCCGGTCGCCGCGACGTCCTTCGCCTTCAGTATCGGGTTGTTGAACTCGTATATGCCCCAGTCGGGGAACTCCCACGAGCCGTCGTCCTGCTGGATGGACATCAGCCAGTCCTGCATGTCTGTGATGATGTCCTCGTCCAGGCCGAATCCGGCGTTGATGGCGTCCTGGAACGCTATCAGGCCCCAGGATGTGAGCCACGGGTGCACGTCCTGGTCCCCGGGGAACCATACGATGCCCCTGCCTATGCCGTTGTTCGAGTCGACGAGGTACATGAGCTCGTGCTGCAAGCCCTGGTTGACGATGCTCTCGTACGCGAACATGTCCTCCGGAGAAGCCCCGAGCTTCACGACGGTGTCGTATGCCAGTATGTCGACCGAGAGCATGGAGAGCGACTGCTCGCCGCATCCAGACACGGATTGTATGAACTCGTCGACGCCCTCGAGCAGCACCGCCTCGATGCTGCCCTGTATCTTCACCCAGGCGTTCTCGCTGCCCTCTATGAGGTCCTCTGCCAGGTACAGCGTGTGCGTGACGCTGCCGTCGCCGACCTCGCCGTTGAACATCGTCTCGGTCTTCTTGCCGTCCGGGGCGACCTTCATGGCCCTGACGACCGCGTCCGAGGCCTCCTCGGACTCGGCGTGTATCGTGACAGTGTGCCAGCCGACCTTCTCGGCGGTGATGGTGAACGACACGGAGGACACGTAGTTGGCCGGGACGACGACCGTCCGGTTGTCGGGGGAGAGCAGTGTGAACCACGGGTCGTCCGCCAGGGTCACGTTCACCGTCTGCTCTGTGTCCAAGTAGTTGTATATCATCACGTTGAGCGGGAACTCGTCCCCTCTGACCACGGAGACGGGTATGTCGGGCTCGACGAAGAACGGCTGGAACACGGTGACGGAGTCCGAGCCCGTTCCTATCTCGCCGTCGGCGGTGGACGCTATTACATCCACCTGCCACGAGGTGATCGAGTCCGGGGCCGTCAGTGTGATTTTCGCGGAACCGCTCTCATTGGTGAGTATGCACGGGTTCCAGTACCAAGTCTCGGGGAAGTACTGGCGCACTATGGAAGGTCTTGAGACGCCCCCGTCAGTCGTGTCTGAATCTGCGTCATCGCCGTATGCCTGGTCGAAATCTACACCGTCGAAGCCGCCGAATTCTTCCATGGCCGTGTCATCGTCGAAGTCTCCCCCTGGTAGGAATGGACGGGCATCGTCGTCCATGGATGAGTTGGCGCCGAACCCGAGCGTCGTGACATATGCCGTGACGAGTCCGGCCGGGATCAGGACCACCGCGACGACCAGTAGGAGCACGGGCCTGCACCTCTGCCTCGTGCCCAGGAATATCATCGAGCCCAGGGCGCCGCACAGGTACAGCGCGAACCAGTATCCTCTGGAGGCGTCCATCCTGATGTCCTCCGCGGCCGCCAGGTTCTCCGGCCAAGTCGAGAGCACGCGCGCCTCGTCCATCTCCGTGAACACCTCCTCTGATTCCGAGGGAAGGGCGCCCACGCCGCCGTAGACGTAGGTGAGTATCTGATACTGCGGGACCACGAACTCCGAGTCGAGCCCGAAGACGATCTCCTCGAAGCCCTGGAAGATGCTGCCCACCTCGTACACCGCCTCGTCCACGATGGAGACGCCGAGGGCGGCGACCGTCGGGGTCCCCGCATACTCCGCGCTGAACGAGACGTTGACCGTGTCCCTTGGGTAGTACGATTCGTTGTCGGTGCTGATGCTTACCGTGAGCGATGACGAGCCGCCGACGGAGAACGTGACGGCGTCCCTTGTGACGCCCATGTCCTCCTCTATCTTGTACACCCTCAGTTGCGCGAAGGGCTCGGTGTCCGGCCCGAGGACCGTCTGCACGGATGCCCTGCCGTCCTCGAGCTGCGCGACGCCCCTGTCTATGAGGTATCCTCTGGACACCAGGTCCCAGTACACGTTCCGCGTGAACGAGTCGCCGTCGTAGAATATCTCGAAGGTGGCCTCGTCGCCGACATCGTAGGCCGCCTGATCCGCCACCACCTTCAGGCCGACTGAGCTCTCTAGGTCGAAGATGAGCGGGTAGTACTGCGTGCTCTGCGTGTACACGGCGGCGCTCGTCTCGCCGTCGTATGTGAACCTGAGCTCGGCGATGCCCCGTGCATCAGTCAATGCAGAGGTCTCGAAGTCGAGGCCCGTGCCGTCATCGAGGGCCAGGTACACCGTCTGGTTCGGGACCGCGCTCCCGGCCGGGGTCCTCACGATCGCGTGGAACGTGGACTCCATGCCCTCGACGCAGCTGTCCGTGAGCACCGAGAGGACCTGTGATGTCTGCGAGACGGGGAGCACCTTGTATCTCTTCTCCTCGTGCCCGCCCGTGTCCGTGACTGTGATGTTGAGTTGTATGTATCCGTTCCCTCCGGCGGACTCGAGCCCGACCGCGTACCAGACCTTCGGTATGAGGAACGGCAGCTCGCCGTCCGTGAGCGTGCCCTCGTCGGTGAAGTAAGTCTCCCAGACGCCCAGGTACACGCTCGCCTCCAGCTCCACAGTGCCCTGGACGACCTCGCCGAAGAAGTACTCGGCCGACACGGTGCCCGTTATGTCGCTGTTGACGGAGTACCACTCGCTCAGCCCCAGGAGGTCCACGCGGAACTTCGGCAGGACGTAATCCTTGACCGTCAGGGCCTTCGTGACCGTCCTCTCGCCCACGGTCGCCGATATGGTGTACGTGCCCTGGTTCAGCTGGTCGGAGAGCCAGAGGTCGTACGAACATATGCCGTTCTCGTCCGGCGCGAGGAGCTTCTTGAGTATCTTGTCGCCGTTGGGGTCGAACACCTCGGCGAGGAGCTCGGACTCCTGCGGCAGCGGGTCCATGCCCGCGTATGTGAGGAACCTCATGTGGAGTATGTCGCCCGGCTTGTAGACGGGCTTGTCGGTTGTGATGACTATCCTGACGCTGTCGTCGAGCACGGTCGTCGTCTTCACGCTGTCGAAGCCGGAGTTGACCGTGATGTTGACCCTGCCCGTGGCGGCGGGGAAGTCCACGACCGGCGCGGCGGACCCGTCCTCGCCCGTCCGGCCGGACCAGACGACCTCGCTCTCGCCGCCTATCTCGAGTACGACCTCGACCTTCTGTCCGGAGATTGGGTCCCCGGTGTTGTCGACGGCGAACACCATCAGGCTCGACGGCCCGCCTGCGGATACCCGGTCGGGCACGTACGCCACGAGGTTGATCTTGCTCGCGAGGAACGCGTCGTCTATGTTCTCGACCGCGACCCCTACGACACCCGCTGCGAGCAAAGCGGTCATGAGCGTGACCAAGAACCTCTTCTTCCTGTCCTGAGAGACCAGACGAGCGACAGCCTTCCTCAGATTCTCACCGGAGCATCAGACCGCTCCTTCGCTTCATATACCCCGTCCTGACATGTCGGGCGCGAGGGTGACATCTCACCCTCGTCCGATTGGGTTTATGTACGGATACGGTCATGCAGAAATCCGTGTACTACTGCCCGAAGTGCGACAGGACCGTCTCGAGGGAACGCCTCGAGCAGATCGACGCCGACCTGGTCGAGAGGTTCGGCAAGAGCTGTCTGTCGACCATGAGGTGCCCTGTGTGCGACACCGATTTCATAGACCTCGACAAGGTCCCCCCCGGAGGTGAGAGACATGTCGGCGAGGTCCGGCGGCTCGACTAGGGCGGACGAGGTCGCGAGCCCGGAGTTCGCGAGGCTCGCGGACGCGGGCGCGCTCTTCATACTGCCCTTCGGCTCGCTCGAGGAGCACGGGTCCCACCTGCCGTTGGGGACGGACACGATGCAGGCCGAGGAGGTCGCGCGCAGGGTCGCGAAGGAGTTCCACGCGGCCGTGCTCCCGACGATAGGCTACGGGGAGTGCAGGTCCACGCGCAACTTCCCCGGCACGCTCTCCCTGAGCTTCGAGACGGTCACCATGCTCTCGTACGACATCGCCTCCGAGCTCGCCAGGAACGGCGCGTCGAAGCTCCTCGTCATCACGGGCCATGCAGGCACAGGGCACATGGCGGCCATCAGGCTCGGCGTCCTGAGGGCGGTCGAGGCCAACCCCTCCCTGAAGGCCATGGTTCTGTCGGACTACGACCTCGCCTACGAGCTGAAGGGCAAGGAGTTCCCAGAGGACGACGGGCACGCAGGCCTGATCGAGACCTCGAGGATACTGAACCTGCGCCCGGAGCTGGTGGGCAAGTCGAGGCCGGTCGGCAAGGGCAGGCCGCCGAGGTTCATGCTCCTGCCCGACCCTGAGAGGTTCCTGCCGACGGGCGTGATGGGCGACCCGAGGGGTGCGAGCGCCGGGAAGGGCGCGGCCATCGACGACTACGTCGTCGAGTCACTCTGTGCCCTGGTCGCCGAGAACTTCAAGATCAAGCGCAGGAAACCCCGCGGAGGAAGGTGATCTCTTGGACCTTAAGGAGCTGGCCGCCTCGGAGGCGGTCAAGTACGTGGAGGACGGCATGGTTGTAGGCCTCGGGAGCGGCTCGACCGCGAGCATCGCAATCAGGCTCATAGGCGACAAGGTGAGGTCAGAGGGCCTGGAGATCCTGGGCGTGCCCACATCGAAGGCCTCCGACCTCATGGGACGCGCGGTCGGCCTGAGGATAGTCGACCTGGACGACCACCCGAGCGTCGACCTGACCATAGACGGCGCGGACGAGGTGGACCCGAAGCTCAACCTCATCAAGGGGCTCGGGGGCGCGCTCGTGCGCGAGAAGATCGTCGCGGCCGCGTCGGCCGTGGAGATAATCGTCGCGGACGACTCGAAGCTCGTGGAATACCTGGGCCAGAAGGCGCCCCTGCCCGTGGAGGTCGTGAAGTTCTCCTACAAGACGACCATGCGGAGGCTCTCCGCCCTCGGCTGCAAGCCCGCCCTGAGGATGGCGGACGAAGGCCCGTTCACCACTGACAACGGGAACTACATATTGGACTGCAGGTTCGCGAGGATAGACGGCCCCGCGGCGATGGAGTCGACGATAAACAACATCCCGGGCGTCGTGGACAACGGCCTGTTCGTCGGCAGGGCGAGCAAAGCGGTGATAGGCTCCAAGGACGGGATAAGGATATTAGAATAGGTTGACGGGACGGCTCACTTGGCGACTTCCTTGAGCTGCTTGATGTTCGCCTCGATGCCCTCCATCTTCTTCTTCTCCTCGGACTCGATCATCTCTATGATCTTGTCGAAGGGGAGGGCTAGCTTGTTGGAGTGCACGGGCCTGCCCTTGCCCTCCTTCTTGATGTCCCTCTTGACGACCCACTTGCGCCTGCGGAGCTCCTGCATCGCGATGGACACCTCGGGCTGTCTGAGGCTCGTCGCGCTCTCTATCTCGACCGACGTCGTCTCCTCCTTCTTGCGGAGGTAGACCAGGGTCTTGGCGATGTTCTTGGAGAGGCCAGTCTTCATGAGGAGCTCGACCAGCTGCTCGTCCTTCTTCGTGAGGCCCTTGTCGGTCATATTATGTGCCTAGCCATTTATTAATTACCTAATATTTATTCCTTACGATTAGAGTCCGCCGATATTTTATCAGAATTGATATAAAAATCGCCACCCCTGCGTGCGCGGGAACGGCGTCCGCGAATCGCACAGACCAGCAGGGACGCCGAATCAACAATGCTTTTATATGGGTTCCCGCTTACTCGTGTTCTGCCCTCAGGGGCCGCTGATCCACATGAAGATGCCAAGGGTTAGGAAGGAGTTCTGTCCGAAGTGCAAGAAGCACACGGACCACGAGGTCGAGAGGGTCAAGACGCGGCCCAGGAGCGAGCTCAAGTGGGGTCAGAGGCGGTACAGGAGGGCGACGAGCGGGTACGGCGGGTTCCCGAGGCCGAAGTACGAGGGCCGCCAGAAGCCGACCACGAAGGTGGCGCTCAGATACAGGTGCAAGGTCTGCAAGAAGGCCCACCAGAGGACCTGCTTCAGGGCGAAGGTCTTCGAACTCAAGGAGGCCTGAGCATGGAAAGGATACCAGGGCCCAAGAGCAAGTTCATCAACATCAAGTGCCCGGACTGCGGCAACGAGCAGATCGTCTTCGACAAGCCCGCGACCCACGTCAAGTGCAACGTGTGCGGCGCCACGCTGGTCACGCCGGCAGGCGGCAAGGGACTGGTCAGGGGCCAGCTGCTCGGAGAGGTCCAGTAATGCCACGCAAGGCGGAGTTCCCGGAGATAGGCGACCTGGTCATCTGCAACGTGCAGAACGTCAAGAATTTTGGAGCATTCGTATCATTGGACGAGTACGACGGCAAGGAGGGCTTCATCCACGTGCGCGACGTCGCCACGGGATGGGTCAAGTACATCAGGGACCACGTGCGCGAGGGGCAGAAGGTCGTGTGCAAGGTCCTGGCCGTGGACCGCGAGAGGGGCCACATCGACCTGTCGCTGAAGCAGGTCAACGACCACCAGCGCAGGGAGAAGATCCAGGAGCACAAGAACGAGAAGAAGGC
>CAZAUI010000032.1:0-8156 GCA_964488505.1 uncultured Thermoplasmata archaeon
GGCGCACGGCCGGAGCCGAATGCGACGAGTTGCTGAGGACGGTGGCGGCCTGAAATGGCACCACCCGCTAATGCAACAGAACCTGCTCAGTCCCCTATGCCGGCCTCGGACACCTGGAACACGGCCTCCGCCTCGGGCAGGTTGGGCGAGTCGATCAGCCTCGCGATCCTCTTGCCGCCCTTGCTCTTCCTGAGGTACAGCCTGAAGGTCGCCGTATGGCCAACTATATGGCCGCCGATCGGCCTCGTGGGGTCCCCGAAGAACGCGTCCGGCTTCGCGGCCACCTGGTTCGTGACTGCGATGACGGTGTTGTTCAGGTCACCGAACCTGAGCAGGTCGTGCATGTGCTTGTTCAGCATCTGCTGCCTCTCGGCCAGCGCGCCCCTGCCGATGTACTCAGCCCTGAAATGGGCCGTGAGGGAGTCCACGACCAGCAGTCTGACGGGGTACTCCTTCGCGAGCTCGGACGCCTTGTCCACGAGCAGGGTCTGGTGATGGCTGTTGAACGCCCTTGCGACATGTATCTTCTTCAGGACCTCGTCCGGGTCCAGCTCCAGGGCCTCGGACATCTGCACGATCCTCTCGGGCCTGAAGGTCTGCTCCGTGTCTATGATCATGGTGTGCCCGTCGAGCCCGCCGTCCTCCACGGGCCTGGTGCAGTTGACCGCGAGCTGCAGGCAGAGCTGCGTCTTGCCGGACCCGAACTCGCCGAAGAACTCGGAGATGGCCCTGGACTCGAACCCGCCCCCCATGAGCTCGTCCAAGGACTTGGAGCCCGAGGTCAGCTTCGCTACGGTCTTCCTGCGCTCCAGGAGTATGTCCCCGGTCTCGAAGCCTCCGACATCGGCCGCCTTCTTGGCGGCCGCGATTATCTTCGCAGCCGTGGGCTCGCCTATCTCGGCGAGTTCCGCGAGGTTCTTCGGGGAATCGACGGCTATCATCATGATGTCGTCGTATCCAGCCTCCTTGAGCTTCTCTAGGATCGCTGGTCCGACGCCTGGGAGCTTGGCAATCTCCTCCTCTGACATATCTACTCCGCACCTTGTGAGGCTCAAAAGCCCGACGCGCGAATATAAGGGTATGGATTAGAGGTACCTGAAAATGGTGTCCCGGTGCGACCACAAGGTATTAAATAGGTCCAACTCTTCGAGGGCCAGATGGCCAAGAAGAGGAAGAAGGACAAGGAGGAGAAGCAGGAGTACGAGTTCACGCCTCCTGAGTTCAACGAGAAGGAGTTCCTGCTGAAGGAGCTCAAGGACACCAAGACGGTCATCATCACCGTGGGCTACGCCGCGGTCTTCGGGATAGTCGCGGGAGTCCTCGCGAGCATCAACGAGCTCCTGTCCTGGGTCGGCCTCGGCCTCCTCTTCGGCGGGGTCTTCTCGCTCAAGTACGTCTACCCTCGCCTGAAGATAGACACCTCGACCTTCGTCAGGAAGAACTGGGCCGGCAACGTGTTCTGGTTCTTCATGACGTTCCTGGCAGTCTGGATCCTCGTCCTCAACTTCCCGTTCGCCGACCACGCGAACCCGTCCGTGACCGATATAACTGTCTGGGTCCAGCGCGGCACGAACTCGACGGCGCCCGACTACAACCTGACCGCGATAAACTACGAGTATGTCGACTCCGCGGGGTCGTACATGTGGGTCTCGCAGTGGGGCGGCACCCTGGAATCTATCCTGTTTGCGTCAGCGTCGTACACGGTCAACATCACTGCGAAGGTCGCTGACAACGGCAAACTCGCGACCGTGCGCGTGTCGGTCGACGGCGGGGACTTCGCCACGATGTCTCCCGAGGGAGACCACAGGTTCGGATACTCGGTCACGGGAGACCAGATAGCCTCCAGCAGCCTCTCGTTCACGATCGTGGCGACGGACAGCGTCGGCCACGAGAAGATATTCACCCCGGTCAGCGGGATACCCGTGTCGGGCTGAGCCTCATCGCTCCCAGGGCACTCTAGTGTCGAAGTGCTCCGTGAGGGCGGCGATATGGTCCTTGCCCAGCATCTCAGGGCCCGTGAGCACCGAGAACTCGGCCACCTTCTTGACGTCCTTCCCCAGGCTCAGGCTCCGGATCTCCCGCCTGATGAGCTCGTCGCCGTTCGTGACCTCCCTCTTCGCTATGACGTACCATCTCCCGTCCTCGACGAACGGCGGTGACAGGCCCTTCTTGCGCCACTTGGCCAGGAACGCCTTCGCGTTCTCCGACTTCTCCGGCGGGCCCCTGTGTCTCCTCTGGTCCGAGAGCGACATGGATTCGAGCTCTATCACCAGGTGAGCGAGGCCGTCGACGTGTATGCTCGTCCTCTCGACCTCGAACTCCTGCCTCTCCAGGAGAGCGACGGCCGCCGACAGCGACTTCCTGAGCTGAGGGTAGACGACGTCGTCTATAAGGTCCATCTTGGGGAATGACACGGACACGATGTTCTCCAGCCTGGGGCCGGCCGACTCCTTCGCCTTGGCAGGCGTCCACGGCGGCCTCTCGGCCGGGAAGAAGAACCGCTCCGAGGGCGACTGCAGGTACTCGCGAGAGGCGCGTATGAGCAGCAGGAGCGCCTCGACCGAGACCGCGGAGGACACGTTCCTCGACACATCCACGGGGTCGATGAACGTGAGCGGCTCGGGGAATTCCTTCCCTTCGTGGCCGGGCAATTCGATGTGCTCGCCCTTCTTCCACTTGGACGCCGCATCGAGGACCTCCCTGAACCCGCCGAACCGCATGACCAGCAGCTCGCACAGGTACCCTGAGAAACCCTGGACCTTGGCCTCGGCCCCGTAGCACCCTATGCCCTTCATGAAGCGCTTCAGCAGGCGCACCTGGTCCGCCAGCCCGGGCCCGAGGTTCTCCTTCACGAACCTCGTATGGAACGGGGTCCTGTCGACCGCGCTCATCTTCCGCCTCGTGTCCATTATCTTGAAACAAGGCACGAGGTCCACCTGGAACCCTTTGAAGACGCCGCGGACATAGGGGTGCTGGGCGTAATGCTCCCTGCCGTCCAGCACGGCCCTGCCGATGGCCAGACCCTTCTCCTTGAGCGTCTCGAGCGATGTGCTCTCGGGGAACAGCATGAACATGTCGATGTCGGGGTCCCTCAGGTGCGTGCCCTTCGCCACGGACCCGACCAGCATCAGGTCCACATGCGCGTCGATCCGCCTGGCCTCGCTGGTGACGAGCGTCTCGAGTGCTCGGACTGCGGCCATCACCTTCTCGTCCTGGGCCTTGGTGGGCTTGACCTTCTTGAGGATATCCGACTCGACGGTCATCACCTTGGTGGATTAGGCCCTGAGGTAATAAATGCAGGCGCCGGCGGACATGCTGAAAGATTTGCTACGAATATCGGAGTCGCGCCGCGGGCGCAACACCGCGCGCGTGCGCGCGGGATTTGAGAAAGGGAGCTAAGGTGTCTTTCGGTTGGTGTGGTGGGGATTGTTAGAATCTATGCTTAGGAGGAAAGTTGAGCACCAACCTAAGACACCAGTTGACGCCGACTAGTGTGGTGCTATAAGAGGGTTTCCCGGATACCATCCAGCGCGACGGAGTAGGCGTCTCCCGCCACAGGCCGGAGGGCTACAGTCCGTCCCTTATCGAGGACGACTGGATATTTGAGGACGATATGGTGTCCTCGAGATCCTGGATGAATATCTCGTCAGTCTCCGAGAGGCTTACGAGTTCCGTACGCTCTCCTCCGATATACAACACCGCGAGGATTTTCCCGTTCGAATAAAATTCGGCGAATCCGAAATCCGCGCCCGGAGACCACATGTTCCTCGCGAAGGAGAGGCCGCAGGCCGCGCCTATGCCTTCGAACATCCGGACGAGCTCGGAGGGCGCTTCGGGCGTGCGGACTATCGCGAGCGACATGCTCCTGCCCTTGCAGAACTCGCTGATCTTCGAGAGGTCCTCAGAGCTCAGTTCCGCGACCATTCCGCGCGGCTATCCCCTCTTCCTTAGTTAACCGTTGCGCAGAACCTTCGCGCGTGGGAGCGTGCGCGGGCAGCGCGCGAACATGCGCGCGGACGCACCTGCAATCTTTATTACCCGACATGGCGATTAGACGTCAGCAAGGGATGGGAGATATGTGTTCTGAGAAGGACTGCCAGATATTCCGTGGCATGATTACCGCATGCGACATGTGCGCCAGGAACAACGTGCCGATGGCCTCTGTGCGGCCGTCCGGCGGGGACGCGCCGAGGGCGCCGACTCCTCCCAGCTGAGCCTACTTCTCCGGGGCGGGCTTCAGCCTGTCCGAGACCTCGATCCCGTCTTTGGACACGTCGAGGCACATGTTGTCCCGCGCGGCGACCGTCTTGACGCCCGAGCTGTCCTCGATCCACTTCGCCTGAGTCTCCGGGTTCTCCTGGATGACCCGCATGCCGAAGTGGGTTATGACCGCCATCTCCGGCCTCACCTTCTCTATCAGGTAGCCAGCGTCCTCCGTGCTCAGGTGATGCGGTATGCGCTGGCCCAGGGGCCTCGTCACGCACGCGACCAGTATCCTGCACTTCCTGTGGGCCTTGATGACCTGCTCCAGCAGCTGAGTGTCGGAGACGTACGAGAACATGCCCTCCGAGGTCTGAATCCTGAAGCCTACCGAGGTCGTGTCCGAGTGCGCCGAGGGCGTGGCCCAGACCTCTATCGGCTTCATCGTGACCTTCGAGAACGGCTCCATGACCTTGACGTACTTCGGCTTCGCCTGATGGTACTTGGATATCGCCGGGCCGAAGCCGTCTTCCCCCTCGATGACGCTCCTGCTGCCGATGAGCAGGCCCTGCTTCCTGGTCCCGCCCTCCGTCATGGCCTCGATCAGTATCTCCGCGTCCATGTAGTGGTCGGGGTGGCAGTGGGAGACCAGGATGGCGTTGGTCTTGAGGGGGTCCAGGCCTATCGAGCGCATCCTCACGAGCGCTCCCGGGCCGGGGTCGATGTGGAGGTTCCTCTGGTCCTCTATGTATATGCCGCCCGTCGCGCGGGCCTGGTAGATGGTGGCGAACCTGCCTCCGCCAGTGCCTAGAAAAGTTATCCTCACCATGGCCAACAAACCTTAATGCTTGTTCCCTTTAATACCCTTCCGAAGCCAGAGGTGAGCTCGCCTGTCGTCGACACTGATCAAGAACGGCCTCGTCGTGACCCAGAACGCCCGGAGAGAGGTCCTGAGGGCGGATGTGCTCGTGAACGGGACCAGGGTCGAGCAGGTCGGGCAGGTAGAGCGCGACGCCGACGAGGTCGTGGACGCCTCCGGATGCATAGTCATGCCGGGGCTCGTCAACTGCCACGCGCATGTCGCGATGGCGGTCATGAGGAGCGTCGCGGACGACGTGCGGCTGGAGGGGTTCCTCGAGCGCACGTTCGCAATCGACTCGAAGAGGAACTCCGACGACATCGCCGCTGGGGCGGCACTGGGCTGCCTCGAGATGGCGAGGACGGGCACGACCACGTTCCTGGACCTGTACTACGCCCAGGACGTGATAGCGAAGGCCGTGGAGCAGGTCGGCCTGAGGGGATATCTCGGCTGGGCCGTGCTCGACCAGGAGTTCACGACCCAGACAGGCGACCCTGTCAAGAACTGCGAGAGGTTCATCATGGCGCACAAGGGCAGGCCGCTCGTGAAGCCCGTGGTGGCGCCGCAGGGCGTCTATGTGTGCTCGGACGAGACATTCAAGAGGGCGAAGGAGCTGGCCGTCAGGAGCGGCACATTCTGCCACTACCACTTGTCAGAGACGAGGTACGAGGTCTACGAGTTCCAGAAGAAGGCCGGCAAGAGGCCCGTGGAGCATCTCGCTGAGACGGGGTTCCTGTCCAAGGGCGACGTGGCTGCCCACGGGGTCTGGCTCACGGTCAACGAGATACGGATGCTGGCGAAGGCCGGCGTGTCCGTCGCCCACTGCCCCACGAGCAACATGAAGCTCGCGAGCGGGGGATTCGCGCCGCTCCCCGAGATGTTCTCGAACGGCGTCAACGTGTGCCTCGGGACCGACGGGGCGTCCTCCAACAACTCGCTCGACATGTTCCTCGAGATGAAGTTCGCGTCGCTCATGCACAAGGCCCACAGATGGGACGCGACCGTCGTGCCCGCGCAGAAGGCGCTGGACATGGCGACGGTGGACGCCGCCGCGGCGCTCGGGGCGGCGAAGGACCTCGGCTCCGTCGAGCCTGGCAAGAAGGCGGACATCGTCGTCGTCGACACCAGGACGCCGGGGATGACGCCGACCACGGCCGAGAACGCGGTCGCGAACCTGGTCTACGCGTCCCCGGGCCATGCGGTCCGGGACGTGATGGTGGACGGCAGGCTCGTGATCAAGGGCCGCGCGTTCGTCACGGTGGACGAGGCGAAGGTGCTCTCGGCGGCCACGGAGCAGGCGGCCGCGCTGCTCTCGAGGTCGGGGCGATGATAGAAAAGTAAGCGGTTTGAGGGGTTTGCCGGCGCGCCTAGGACTTGTCCAGCCTCGAGACCATCTTGTCCTTCTTTGCCAGCTCGGCGATCTGCTCCGCCTCGATCTTCTCCCTGGCCATGAGGTCCTCGACGGCCTTCATCTCCCTCCGGAGCTCCTCCGGCTTCGGGATCGGCCCCAGGACATCGTCCGCCTTGCCGACGGACTTCTCTATGCCCGCGAAGTCCGTGACCTCCCTCTGAGGAGTCTGCCGGCCGATGCCCAGGTACTCGGATGCGCCCTCGACGAGCCTCGTGAGCTCGAACGGGAATATGATCTTGGTCGCCTGGCCGTTGCCCATCGACTTGAGCGTGTCGAGCGACAGGACCGTCAGCGCCTTCGAGTCCAGCGGCGCCGCACCGACCGAGAGCACGCGCAGCTTCTGCGCCTCACCCTGGGCCTCGAGTATGATGGCCAGCCTGAGGCCCTCCGCCTCGAGTATCTTGGCCTGCCTCAAACCCTCGGCCTGCAATATGCGGGACTGCTTGTCGCCCTCTGCGTTCAGGATCGCGGCCCTCTTCTGGCCGTCCGCCTTCAGGATCGCAGCCCTCCTCAGCCTCTCGGCCGAGGTCTGCTCCTCCATGGCGTCCTTGACCTTGCCCGCGGGGTCGACCTCCCTGATCTCGACCGCCTCGACCTTGACGCCCCACTTGTCCGTGGCCTCGTCCAGGACGTCCCTCAGGTGAAGGTTGATCTTCTCCCTGTTGGACAGTATCTCGTCGAGCTCCATGTCGCCGATGATGGACCTGAGCGTGGTCTGCGCCAGGTATATCGTGGCCGTGCGGTAGTTCGTGACCTCGAAGAAAGCCTTCTTCGGATCGATGACCTTGATGTATATGATGGCGTCCACGTTCGTGGGCGAGTTGTCCTTCGTGATGACCTCCTGCCTCGGGACATCCATCACCTGGGTACGCAGGTCGATCTTGATGACCTCGTTTATGAGCGGCCTGACCAGGTTCATGCCCGGGTGCAGCAATCTCATGAACCTGCCCAGGCTCATGTATATTCCCTGTTCGTACGGCCTGATGATCTTGATGCTCGTCGACATCACGGCGAAGGCCACGATGAAGATGAGGATCACCAGGGCGATTATCCCTTCACTTGCCATTCCTCTCCTCCTCCTATCAACTCAGATATCTACTTCACGCCGCCTTCCGGCAGCTCCTCGACCACGACATGCACGCCCTCGCTCGACTTGACGACGACCTTCCTGCCCGCGGCTATCGGGGTCTTGGAGGTCGCGCTCCATGTGTCGTTGGCTATCCTGACCTTCCCCCTCATCGAGTCCGGGAGGACCTCCTTCTCAACGATGCCCATCAGGCCGACGAGGGAGGTCGCCACGGTGGTCTCCGGGGGCGCGGGCGGGGCGAGCTTCTGGTACATGAACATGGTGATGACGATCATGGGGACGAGCATCACGGCAGCCGTGACCGGGGCGTACCAGGTCGTGAGCCAGTCGGGATAGATCAGTCCTATGCCGCCCTGGACGAGCATGACAGTCGCGGGCACGATTATGAATGCGCCCGGGGACGCCGCCTCCGCTAGGAGTGCGAGTATGCCGATTATGAGGAATGTCAACGCCAGTCCCGAACCGAGGTCCATGTTTGAGACACAGGCATGAGGCTATATTAGGTTATTGCTGGAAGGCCCGTCGTTAGGATGGACTGGAGTTCGAGGCGACGCGCCCACCATTCCCTCCTCGGCCGAGGCTCACCTGAGCCTCATCCT
>CAZAUI010000033.1:0-6822 GCA_964488505.1 uncultured Thermoplasmata archaeon
GATGATGGACAACATCCCACCGAAGGTTCAGAACCAGATCGCGCAGTTCCAGCAGTTGACCCAGCAGATACAGATGATTACGACGCAGAAGATACAGCTCGAGGCGCAGGCCAAGGAGCTGGACAGGACCGTGCAGGAGCTCGAGAAGGCCCCGGAGGACTCCGCGGTCTTCAAGAACGTCGGCACGCTGCTGGTCCAGGTCAAGGACCGGAAGGCGCTCGTGGCCGAGCTGACCGAGCAGAAGGAGACCACGGAGGTCAGGGTCAAGACCCTCGAGAGGCAGGACAAGCACCTGAGGGAGAGGCACCAGAGCCTGCAGACCCAGATCACGCAGGCGCTCCAGGGCGGCCCCGCGAAGCCGTCGGACGACGAAGCCGGATGAGCCGGGGCTTCTGAAACCATATCCAAGCCTCCGGAAGCGACATGCGCCCGGGGGCTCAGGCATCTATTTTATAGGCATCCTATCGCTTCGGACGTTGCGTGCTATCCAGTATCGCATCCGAGCTGGAGAAGGGGCCCGTCGTGGCGCTGCTCCACGGGAACGCGGACCCTGACGCCCTCGCGAGCGCATTCGCGGTCAAGTGCTGCTTCCCCGACGTGACCATCTGGACCCCAGGCGGGACCGACAGGATGGCGAAGGAGATGACCAGGTCCCTCGGCATCACCTTGGTGGAGACGGCCGACAGGCCGCCCGGGACGCTCCTGGTCCTTGACACATCCGGGCCCGAGCAGCTCCCGGCAGGCATCGACTTCTCGGATGCCATCGTGGTCGACCACCACACGCGCACGGACAGATGGTCCGCCGTGCGGACCTACTACTGCGACGACACCAAGAGCTCGTGCTCGGAGATAGTCCTCGAGATGCTCAAGGCGGCAGACAAGCGCATGCCCGAGGAGGCTGCGCTCGCGCTCATGGCGGGCATCCTGACGGACACCGGCATGTTCAAGTTCGGCAGGCCCTCGGCGCTGAGGGCCTTCGCGGACCTGATGGAACAGAACAAGGTCCAGATGGACGAGGCGACCTCCCTCGTGCACATGGAATCCGACATATCCGAGAGGATATCCCAGCTCAGGGGCGCGCAGAGGCTGAAGTACTGGAAGGTCGGAGACTTCATCGTCGCAGCATCGCAGGGGAGCGCATACGAGGCGTCCGTGTGCAAGTCGCTCCTGTCGCTCGGGGCGGACGTCGTCTTCGTCGGCTCGCAGCGCGGGGACAGCTTCAGGATCTCCGCGAGGGCGACACAGGAGATGGTGAGGATGGGCGTGCATCTGGGGAAGCTGCTGGGAGGGGTAGGCTCCGAGACCTCCAACGGAGGCGGCGGGCACCCGGGGGCCGCGGGCCTGACGGGCGTCGGCGACGTGGAGGCCATACTGAACATATCCGTCGACAACACGGTCAACCTGCTCAGACGGCTGAACGCCGACTCATCTGGTGACCGTTAACCCCTTGAGCCGGTCGATCGTCCCCGGGTTCTTCTGGAAATGCTCCCTTACGGGGGCGAGTATCGCCGCGAGAGAATCGCCGACGCCCTTCTTCAGGTCCTGCGGGTGCAGGCCCTTGCTGCCGTAAGTCTTCGCGAGCGCGTCGTAGCTGTCGAACGACAGCGGCCCGCCGTACTTCGACGGCCTGTCGATGTTGACGGTCCCGAGCTTCGGGAACACCACGAGCTTCATGACGTCTAGCACGGGGTTGTTCTCCACCTCGGGCGGGCAGAACGCGCCCTTCATCTTCCTCGATATCTCCTCTGGCGAGTCGTGGAGGAATATCGCGCTGTTCGGGTCGCTCTTCGACATCTTCGCCTCGACGGGGTCCATCCTGCCGCCGCCCACGAGGCTCATCAGGAGCGGCGTGTGCAGGGCGACCGGCTTCTTCCAGCCGAGCTTCTCGGCGGCGTCCCTCGCGAGCATGTGAGCCCGCCTCTGGTCCATGCCTGCGACGGCGATGTCCGCCTCCAGCTCGAATATGTCCGCGGCCTGCATGGGCGGGTACATCACCTTCGACGCGTCCAGCTCCGCCTCGTCCTCCGTCCGGCCCATGATGGTCATGGCACGCTTGACGCGCATGAGCGTGCTCGCCTTGCATATCCTGATGAACCTCTCCCAGTACTCCGGGCGCCCGACGAGCTCGTTGGCCCACACGAACTTCGCGGAGTCCTTGACCCCGAGGGCCAGGAAGCATTCGCGCATGTAGTCCCCGCAGACGCGTATGCTCTCGATGTCCCCTCCGAACTTGTCGTTGATCATCGCGTGCCAGTCGGCCAGGAAGACCGTCATCCGCACGCCGGCCTCCTGCAGCTCGGACATCTTCATCGCCGTGATGACCTGCCCCACATGGACGTACCCGCTCGGCTCGAAGCCGATGTACGCGCTCGGGGAGTCGTTGGTCTCGAGAAGTGTCCTCAGCTCAGACTCGGTGACGATCTCCAGCGCGCCCTTGGTCGCCAGCTCCATCCTGCGTTCGACGTCCATACTTGTTCCTCGTCCATGAACAAGCGGACCTGTGGAAAAGCTTTGCGGCAGGGAGCGCTCGGAAAGGGTTAAGAGGGGCACAAGCATTAGCACTAACTCCCTTCGCGGGGTCAGTCATTGCAGAGGGGGGTAAATGCCGGTATCCAGTCTGCGCAACGGTAAGATGATCATCAAGGTCTCCGATGTGAAGGACGTCGTCGGTGACAGGTTCAGGATCTCGGAGGAGTTCTACTGCGAATTGGACAGGGAGGTCCACGAGATGATCGAGAGGGCCGCGCGACGGGCTAAGAGGAACGGCCGCAAGACCCTCAAGCCGTACGACCTCTGAGGCCGTTCCAAGAGTTCTCCCATGACCGACACAGGGACGGGCGAGAGGGACAGGAGGGAGCGCAGGCGCAAGGACGTCGCCGCTTCCGTCTGGAAGGAGAAGGAGGGCATCGCTGGCAAGACCGTCGACGCTGGCGTCATCATCGTGCGCACACCCGGTTGCAGCCACTTCCACAGCGGAGGATGCTCGATGTGCGGGTACAACATCGAATCCGACCGGTCGATATCAGGCGACGACATCGTAAAGCAGTTCGAAGGCGCCGAGGAGCAGCTGGGGGATGTGGGGATGGTCAAGGTCTACACCTCAGGTTCGTTCCTGGACAGCCGCGAGATGCCCTCGTCGGCAGCGGACCACATACTGAGACGGTGCGCGGACAGAGGGGTGAGGCTACTCATCGAGTCGAGGCCCGAGTACATCACGCCTGAGAGCCTGGACAAGATGCTCTCGGTCCACGAGGATATCGAGCTCGCCATCGGGCTGGAGAGCGCGAACGACGATGTCCTGGCGAGCTCGATCAACAAAGGTTTCACCGTCGCGGACTACGACAGGGCGGCGACCACGATGAAGCGGAAGGGCGTGGACCTGCGGACGTACGTGCTCCTGAAGCCGCCGTTCCTGACCGAGAAGGAGGCCATCGAGGACGCTGTTGCCACGGCCGAACACGCGGCGCCTTTCAGCCATTCCATATCTATGAACGCGGTCAACGTGCAGAAGGGCACGCTCGTCGAGAGACTGTGGAAGGACTGGTCATACCGGCCTCCGTGGCTCTGGAGCGTGCTCGAGGTCGCCGGACGATGTGCCGGCCTCGGCCCGATGTTCCTGTGCGACCCCGTCGGCGGAGGCACCCAGAGAGGCGCCCACAACTGCGGGGAGTGCGACCAGGTCATCCTCGACGGGCTGAAGGCGTTCACGACTTCCCAGGACAGATCGAGGCTGGCCAAGCCGGCGTGCGGGTGCCGGGACGTCTACTCGGCCATCATCGAGCTGGAGGGGTCGGTCGTCGGCGGGACGCCCGACCTGCAGCGGTTCTTCAGATAGGCGCTGCCGCAGGGTTTCCGAAGGCATCGTAATATAGCAGTGCGTTCCATCTCAATCCTCAGACAGGTGGTCGGGAGATGAGCGAGGCAGCGGAAAGCCCCCCAAAGGGGCCTGGCTGGGCGAGGAGCAGGACGGGAACGGCGGTCATAGCTGTCGCGGCCGTGGCCGTAATATTCATCATGATCATAGCGGTCGTGCTGAGCCCTTCTATGTCTCCGCTGGCATCGGTGCATGATGCTGACGGGGACGGATACGTGGACTCTGTGGACGAGTTCCCTGACGACGGATCGGAATGGAACGACCTCGACGGGGACGGCGTCGGAGACAACGCTGACGAGTTCCCGGACGATGCGGATGAGACATCCGACTCGGACTCGGACGGGGTCGGGGACAACTCGGACCCGTTCCCGGAAGACTCATCTGAGTGGATGGACACCGACGAGGACGGAGTCGGAGACAACTCCGACGAGTTCCCGGAAGACGCCGATGAGTCCTCAGACGCGGACGGAGACGGCGTCGGAGACAACTCCGACGACTTCCCTGACGACGACACTGAATGGAGCGACTCCGACGGGGACGGGGTCGGGGACAACTCAGACCCGTTCCCAGACGACGAGGACAAGGACTCCCCTGAGGTCCTCTTCAGCATGGAGATCATGATCGACGGCGTCATGGTCATGTTCGAGGCCGTGGCCCCCGAGTTCGAGTGGGACGACCTCATGGTCACATTCGGCACCGATTCGGACACCGCTGTGTGGGAGTTTGAGAACGAGGACCTGGACGGCTGGGAACCGGCCACAACGAAGGTTTACGACAGCTACGACATCGGTGGCACCCGCGTGTATCTGGTCGCGATCGACCTGACCGGGGACGGATTGGTCTCAGCGTTCGACGGGTTCATGATATATCCGGAGAACGAGAGCTTCGACCCGTACACTGAATACACCCTGGTGATCTCTTACGAACCCACCGGGCACGAGCTCGAGGACTTGACGTTCTCGTTCGACCAGATGACAACGCCAGTGACGACATTGAGCGATGAGCCGATCACGAACGGTTTGAAGATCACGTTCGGAGCGGTCAGCCAGGACGTCTCTTGGAGCGAGGTCTCGTTCCTGCTAGGCGACGGGACGTACTACGGAGGTTGGAGCAACCTGACCGCCGACATGCTCGATGACGGACTGGGCGACACGCAGGTCATGCAGACCGTGACGCTGGGCACCCTCGTGGTGACCTTCTCCGTCACGGACTTGTCCGGCAACGGGGAGGTCAACCAGGGAGACTACATCAAGCTGACCGCGACCTCGTTCTCCGCAGTGACGGACTACACATTCGTGGTCATCTACGAACCGACCGACGGCCTGATGGGCGAGTGCACATTCACAGGATAGGCGACCCGCTCGGAAACCCTTATGAGGGTGCGACGAGCATAGCTGCCAGCAGGTGAGCCCGTGCACGAGTACGAGGTCAGAAGGGGACAGTACGACAACGTCAAGGCCGAGAACCTCCACAAGTCGATGAAGGACATATTCGGCAACGCCGAGGAGAGGGACGGGAAGCTGTTCTCCTCGTTCGGAGGGCTGAAGGAGTTCTGGGCGTGGCCAGGCGAGAAGAAGAAGTCGTTGTGCGTCGACACGAAGATGGACCCGACCGTGGACAACGACACCGCCCAGAAGACCATCAAGGCCTACAACACCTTCCTCGAGCAGGTCACCGGATACAACGCGAAGGAGCGGGGGAAGCGGGCGCAGAAGGCCGCGAAAGAGGGCAAGGCGTAGCCATACCGTCCGGGCCGGACGGTCATGTTTATATACAACCACCCCATTCGGCAAGACTGCGATACCTGAGGCGGTATCGGCCAGACGCCGTTTGGGCAATGCCTCCGAGCAACCCATCACTCACGCCTTGAACAACTTCTGTGGCGTGCACGAAGCGTCACGGCCGAGAAGTGATGCCTCGGACTGCGATCGTACCTCGGAGTACGTTCAGCCCGGTCTATCGCTTCGATGAAGAGGGATAGCAGATGCCGACAAGGAGAAGGCCAAAGCAAGGCTCAAGGGGCTATTCGCCAAGGAAGAGGGCGAGCAGCATAACCGCCAGAGTCACCACATGGCCAGAGTCCACGGGTGACGGGGTCAGGCTGCAGGGGTTCGCCGGCTACAAGGCGGGCATGACCCACGCGTTCATAGTCGACTACAGGACCAGGAGCACCACCGCTGGACAGGAGGTCCAGGTCCCGGTCACGGTGCTCGAGGTACCACCGATGAAGGTCTGCAGCGTACGCTTCTACGCGAACACCACATGCGGCAGGAAGGCCGTGGGGGAAGTCTGGGCGAAGAAGCTGGACAAGGAGCTCTCGAGGAGGCTCCCGGTGCCGAAGGAGTACGACGAGGCGAAGGCCTGGGAGACCGCCGAGAAGCTCGAGTACGACGACCTGCGCGCGCTCTTGTACACGCAGCCGGTTCTCGTCAGCGGCCTGCCGAAGAAGAGGCCGGAGATCGTTGAGATCAGGATCGGCGGCGGCAAGTTGGAGGACCGGCTCAAGTTCGCCAAGGACATCCTTGGCAAACCCGTGACGATCAAGGACTTCACGAAGGAGGGCGACATGATCGATGTCGCGGCCATCACGAAGGGCAAAGGGTGGCAGGGTGTCACGAAGCGCTGGGGCACCAAGCTCCTGATGCACAAGAACAGCAAGCACAGGAGGCTCATCGGCACCTTGGGCACGAAGAGGCCCAACTACGTCCGGCCCACGGTCCCGCAGGGCGGACAGATGGGATTCCACCAGAGGACCGAGCTGAACAAGAGGGTCCTCAAGATCGGCGACAAGGGAGAGGAGGTCACCCCCAAGGGAGGCTTCCTGCACTACGGCGACGTGAGGAACAGCTACATGATAATACACGGGTCCATCCCCGGGCCGTCCAAGAGGCTGATCAGGCTCAGGCAGCCCATAAGGGACACGGGCATCAAGCTCCCGGAGGCGCCGC
>CAZAUI010000034.1:0-6548 GCA_964488505.1 uncultured Thermoplasmata archaeon
GCCGAGAAGGCGGAGGGGATGGGCGTCGAGGTGGACTTCTGGAGGTTCACCCTGGTGGGGTTCCCCGTGGCCTTGGCCACCCTGTTCGTGTCCACGCTGATGCTCCTCGTGCTGTTCTGACCAAGAGGGTTCGACATCGTCCGACGCACAGCCAGCATCGAAGATTGTACTAGCCAGCGAAAATCATTTATATGTCAGACGGCTATTAGAAGGCCGGTCGGGAGGGTCCGACCAGAAACGAAGGGATGCACCATGCCGATGAAGCCAATATCTCTCGACAGGGCAAAGGAGATCGCCGCCGAGAAGAGCTTGAGGCCGGGAAAGGTCCGAGGGACGAGCGAGATCGAGTTCACGAGGGGAAACAGCCCGCGTGTCGACGTCATCGACTGGCCCGAGTTCGAGTCCATACTCGTGGACAAGAACCTCGAGATCCACGAGGGCGGCGGCTTCATGAAGCTGATGAAGAAGTAAGTGCTTCTTCACCCGCTCGCCACAAACCTCTTCCTCAAACAACTTCACATGCTTTTCCTGACGCGCACCGGACATGCTCACCGCTTGACTATTATCGTCACCACGTCCTGGTCGGAGACCCTGTGGTCCAGGCCCACGATCTGACCCGGGAAACGCGCGCTCTTCCCCCAGACCTGGGCGTACCTGAAGTTCTTCCTGAACTCCCTGTGTATGGTGTCGCATATGATGCCGATGTCCGAGCCGTCCTTGATCACGAGCGGCTCGACCATGTCCGCATCCTTGCCCTGGGGCTTCAGGAATATCCGTATGAACTTCAGGGCGATGTATATCTCCTCCTTGAGCGCCTCGATCCCCAGGTCCCTCTCCGCGGATATCGGGACGAGCTTCCAACCCTTCAGCTTCCGCCTCAGGTGAGTGATGTAATCCTTGTTCACCAGGTCGGTCTTGTTCAACGCCACGACCGCGGGGACGTAGTGTCTGTTTCCGGAGATGTAGTCGATGAGCTGGTCCTCGACCACGTCCTCCCTGATGACTATGTCGGCGTTGATGTAGCCGTACTCGTTCATCATGTCAGTGACCAGGTCCTCATCGACCGTTGACTGCTTCGTCGTGAAGTTGACAAGGACGCCACCCCTGTTCTTCTTCGCGATGACGATGTCCGGCGGGCGCTGGTTCAGCCGCATGTTCGCAGTCCAGAGCTCGTCCACCAGGACCTGAACGTTCGTCTCGAACACGTCTATCATGAGTAGGATGAGGTCGGCGGAGCGAACGACGGACAGGACCTCCCTGCCCCGGCCCTTCCCCTTGGACGCATCCTTGATGAGCCCCGGGAGGTCGAGCACCTGTATCTTCGCCCCGCGGTACTCCATGAGCCCGGGGACGCATGTGAGGGTCGTGAACTTGTAGGCTGCGACCTCGCTCTGGGCGTTGGTGATCTTGTTGAGAAGCGTTGACTTACCGACGCTGGGGAATCCGACGAGGGCGACCGTGCCGTGGCCGGACTTCCTCACGGCGTACCCAGCGGTCTTGGGGCCCTTCGACCGCCTGACCTCCATCTCGTCCTTGAGCCGGGCCATCTTGGCCTTCAGCTTGCCGATGTGGTGCTGGGTGTTCTTGTTGTACTGGGTCTTGGCGATCTCGTCCTCTATCGCCTTGATCTGCTCCTCGATGGTGGCCATCTGCTCTCTCAGGGACTAACATCGTCCCGGTAGATATGTGTTCCAGCGTTCCCCTCGATGGCCTCCGAGAGCTTGCCGATGGAGGTTATGACGACCTCCTCTCCTCCGCCCTTGAGAAAACGTATGGCGGCCTCGACCTTCGGGCCCATGCTGCCGGGCGGGAACTGACCTGCGTTGAAGAAGCCGCGGATCTGCGACTCGGATATCTTCTTCAGGGGCCTCTGGGTCGGCTTCCCGAAGTCCGCGAAGACGTGCTCGACGTCCGTTGCTATGACGAAAAGGGATTCCTTGATGTTGTTGGCCAGCATGGCGGCGGCCAGGTCCTTGTCGACGACGGCCTCCACCCCCACGTACCTGTCGTCCTTGAACACGACCGGGATGCCGCCCCCGCCGCAGGCTATCACGACCTCCGACTGGTCCCTGCCACCGAATATGAGCCTCCGGACCGGCTTGCTCTCGACGATACCTATCGGCTTCGGGGACGCAACGACCTTCCTGTAGCCACCCCTCTTCTTGTCGAGGACCATCTTCCAGCCCTTCTCCTGCTCCAGCTTCCTCGCGTCCTCCTCGCTGTAGTATTGGCCTATGGGCTTCGTGGGCTCCTTGAAGGCGGGGTCGTCCTCGGACACTATGACCTGTGTGATCAGGGAGACCGCGACCTTGTTCATGTGCCTCAGGGCGAACTCCGAGTTGAGGGCGTTCTGGAGCATGTAGCCTATCTGGCCCTGGCTCTGGGCGACGCAGACATCGAGGGTCATCGGCTGGACCTTGTCCTTAGCGAGGTCGTTCCTGAGATAGAGGTCGCCGACCTGCGGGCCGTTCCCGTGTGTGATCACGATGTCCCTGCCGGTCTGAATGATGTCCGTCAGGGCCTTCGCCGTCTCGGAGACGTTCCTCATCTGGTTCTCGAGGGTGGCCTGCTCGCCTGCTCGCAGGATAGCGTTGCCTCCGATGGCTATGACCGCGGTCTTCAAGGCTGCTCCTCCTCACAAAGGAGGGCGTCCATTGGATATGTCCCTATATAACTGTTCTTGATGGACCTGCCAGGCATCTGGATGGCCCGGCCGAGAAGACCAAACCAAGTTATTTATGGGACAAGCGGGTTGCCTCACGACATGGAGCAGGAGCAGGAACCTTTGGTCTTCCCGCAGAACATCATCAAGGCGTGGAAGGACCTCTTCGAGAAGTTCAAGAAGAAGCCCCTGCTGACCATACCCGCGGGCGCCGTCCTGATCGGCCTCGTCTACTACCTGATGTTGACCTACGCGATGGGCTCGTGCCTCGTCACGATGCTCCCGCCCTTCCTCATGCTCGCGATATTCTGGCTCCTCGATGTCAAGAGGGGACGGATGCTGCTCCTCGCGGGTGCCCTGGGAGCGACCGCGATGTTCCTGGTCTCCACGTTGCTCTTCCTTGGGGTGTACGCCTCGATCGAGCCCACGACGGCGTACAGCGACGACTCGGCGCAGCTGCTCAGGGACGGCATGGTCACCCCGTTCGAGGGGGACTCGCAGACCGCGTTCAACTATACCGTGAGCGTGTACGTGAACGAGTCTGTCTCGATAAGCGAAGCCAAGGCCCTGATCATAAACATGGTGTACGGCGACATCAGGAACGAGACGATGCTGCCTGGCCCGCGGAACGACACTTTCGCGCAGTACTACTACACGACGACGGTCTCCGACCCGATAAACGGATACGTGTTCTGGGTCAATGTTAGCGGCACATGGTACCTCGCCTCCGACCACGACGAGGGGACCGACATAGCCGCGACAGGACCGATGCACACCGATACCTTCGAGCTGACCAAGCTGGTCCTCTACCTGTCTGCGATACAGGCGTACCTGCAGTTCTACGGCATCTACGCGTTGCTCGTGGGAATGATCTGGTGGACCCGCAGGGCCCGCAGGATGAGGGAGAAGCAGTACGAGAAGTGGGAGGCGAAGCGCAAGGAGGAGGAGGCGAAGGCCCCCAGGGACGAGGCCAAGGTCCCGAGCCTGTCGAAGGCGATGGGGCTCGAGGCGGACGACTCGTTCGTATGCTCCGAGTGCGGCGCCGATGTGCCCGCGGACGCCACAGAGTGCCCGAAGTGCGGCGAGAAGTTCGAGTGAGCCGGCACACCGTCACCTGCGTCGAGGCCTCGATAGTGCACCGAACAACGGAAAGAGCGTTCTTATAGCGTTCCTACTCTAGTCCCTCCCAGGGAACCCGGAAGGGTGGTAGGCTTGAGTGGGGTCTGCAGGGCTTGGTTACTGTCGTGCCTAGGGGTCGGGGTCGTGATGGCGCTTGCCGGTTGGGCCTCCGCCAACCCGATAATCGCGCCTGAGGCGAGCACCGCGTTGCACGGGGCATATCAACTGTTCATCACGAACCTGCCCGTGGACATCCTGCTCTTCTCGTCCCTTTTCCTCCTGGTCCTGTGGAAGCTGAAGTCCCCGCTCAGGACATCGCCCAAGAACACCAACATGCTGGTCGCCCAGGTCGTGATAGCAGGCATTGTCGTCGCCGCGATGGGTGCCTTGATCGACTTCTACTCGTTCTACTCCTACTACGATTTGGGGAGCGGCGGGTCCTCGGGCTACTACAGCGTCTACACGATCACCGTCGCGAGACTCGTGGCCGTGGCTGCCGTAATCCTTGTGACTGTCCTCGCGGTCTCTCTCACGATAACGAGGATGCGGTTCAGACCGTCGCTCGTCATCGCGGGGGCGGTCGCCGCGTTCAACTTCATCGTATGGATATTTTGGGATTACGGGATCGTGCTCGAGGACGGCGAGGGCGTGGTCCTCCTGGCCGGCATCATGTTCCTGTTCGTCCCTCCGGTCCTGTTCGGCATAGTCCACCTGCACGGTAAGGGGGTGCGAGAGTGAGACTGTCGGTGAGCGTAATGGGAGTCGTCGGCATCTTGATCGTCTTCCTCAGCATGGGTGCGCCTTGGCTGACCGTCCAGGTGGATGAATGGGAGGCGAGCCAAACGCTTCGGGACTACTCCGCGCATGTCGACGACACGCCGGACTCCGAGCGCTTCGCGTACGGCATCGCCCTGTACGTCGTGGTAGTAGGTATCGCGATATCGGTCTCCTCGCTCCTAGGTGGTTTCGTCGTCCTCGCGGGCACATGCACCTTCCTGATAGGCAGGTTGTTCGACGACACGTTCGCCAACGTGGGCGGGAGCAGCACGATCGGCGAGGCTAGCATGTCCATCGGGATAGGATTCTACATCGCGCTGGTCGGTGCGATCATGATCATACTATCGATCAGCCGCCCCCTGGGGACCACGGTCGGAGGGCGGGGCGACAGACCGAAGTTCCGGACTTGGCACCTGAGCCGCAAATAGGCTCATGGCCCCTCTGGCCATGTCAGAAACGGCTCAACATGTTTTTATGCCAGGACGCCGTTTGACCGCATGGGATGCACTTAGCACAGGTGCATAAATGCTTCCCGGGCGGAGGCACGGTTGATTGGCATCCATAGCACATGAACTCGCGAAGAACCAGAAGGAGATATCCGTCTCCGAGTTCTTCGAGAAGAACAAACAGATATTGGGGTTCGACTCGCTCACACGCGCGCTCATCACGTCCGTCAAGGAGGCGGTGGACAACAGCCTAGACGCGTGCGAGGACGCGAGCATACTGCCCGAGCTCATGATCAAGCTCGAGAAGATAGACAACACGGAGTACAGGCTCACGGTCGAGGACAACGGCCCGGGGATAGTCAAGACCCAGGTGCCGAACGTGTTCGCGAGGCTACTGTACGGCTCTCGGTTCCACACGAGGGCCCAGAGGAGGGGGCAGCAGGGCATAGGTGTTTCCGCGGTCGTCATGTACAGCCAGCTCACGACCGGGAAGGCCGCCACGGTCAGGTCCAAGATATCGGACGAGGACACCGCCTACGAGTGCGACCTCATCCTGGACACGAAGAAGAACAAGCCCGACAAGCTCAGAGAGGACAGGGTCATCTGGGACCGGGAGCACGGGACCAGCTTCCAGGTGCATCTGAAGGGGAAGTACATAGGAGGGAAGCAGTCGGTCTTCGAGTACCTCAAGGGCACCGCGATAGTGAACCCGCATGCGAGGATCACCTTCGTCCCGCCCGAGGGCGTGCCGATCGTGTTCGAGCGGGCTTCGGACCAGGTCCCGCCGCCGACCAGGCCCGTGATGCCGCATCCCGAAGGCGTGGAGCTGGGCGAGCTCCTGAGCATGGCGAAGTACACGGAATCGCTCAGGATGACGAGCTTCCTGAACTCCGAGTTCTCGAGGATATCCAACAGGGTCGCGAAGGAGATATGCGAGCTCGCGGGGGTCCCGCCCGAGCAGAACCCGAAGAAGCTCTCGCTCGAGCAGGCGGGCGCCGTCCTCGACGCAATCAAGAAGGTCAAGATCATGGCGCCCGAGACGGACTGCCTCTCACCCATAGGCGAGACGCTCATCCGGAAGGGCCTGAAGAACGTCCTGGGCGAGACCAAGGCCGAGTTCTACGCGCCCCCGATCACGAGGGAGCCGAAGGTGTTCGCAGGCAACCCGTTCATAGTGGAGGTCGGGATAGTCTACGGCGGGCAGCTGAGCAAGGAGGACCCCGTCCAGATACTCAGGTTCGCGAACCGGGTGCCGCTCATGTACCAGCAGGGGGCGTGCGCGACCACCCAGGCGATAGAGAACGTCGATTGGCGGAGGTACGGGCTCGAGCAGAGGGGAGGGCACGGGATACCCTTCGGGCCCGCGATCATCATGGTCCACCTCGCCTCGACCAAGATACCCTTCACATCCGAGTCCAAGGAGGCGGTCGCCAACATCCCCGAGATCAAGGAGGAGATCGAGCTCGCCCTCAAGGCCTGCGCGAGGAGGCTCAAGACCCACCTGAACAAGGCCGAGAAGAAGAGCAAGGCCAAGGTCAAGTTCG
>CAZAUI010000035.1:0-6453 GCA_964488505.1 uncultured Thermoplasmata archaeon
ACCTTCCAGTTGATGTAGGGCATCCTGTCGCCCACGTTGTCCCCCGGGTTCTTCCGGGTGATGGGGTGGACCGCGTTCGGCCTCAGGGGGACCTCCTTGGTCGCCTTCCTGACGCCCTCCACGATGCCCTTCTCGACATCGGCCCTGCACTCCCGGGGCAGGTTCACGTAGAATATCGTGACGCCCGTGTCCTGGCACATCGGCGTGTTCGTCTTCTTCGCGAGCTCTATGTTGTCCACGATCGCCTTGAGCTGCATCTTCGGGACCTCGTCCGTCTCGGACGCGTAGGCCTTCCGGATGGCGCTCTCGACATCCTTCGGCAGCCTGACGACCGTCCTGCGGAGCAGCTCGACGACCGCGTTCTGCACATCCTTCTCGTCGACCATGATCGCCGCCTCTGTGCGGGGTAGGTGAAGTCAGGATTAATGTCTTTTCGTGGGACTGCGATTGCGATGTACGACTACCAGCTGTCGCTTAATACATAGGCGCCGAGCCTCGTCTTCACGAGGCGCACCTGGTCGCCCTCCCGCACGAAGCCGCCGGGCTTCGTGAGGTCCAGAGGGGTCATCGTGTCCGGGTCCAGGACCTGCAGGTCGGAATCCCTCTCCATGAGGACGACGGCCATCTGTATGTCCGACGCGGCCATGGAGACCTTGAATTCTAAGGCCTCCTTCATCTTCAACGGCTTGTGGTCCCCCGTCCGGAGGTCCACGGAGTGCACCGTGCCCTTGGACATGCTCCTGACGAGGTAGTCCCTGGAGCCGTGCTCCACCACGTCCCCCGGGCCGAACCCCGGGAGCCTGATGAGGTATGTCATCCGGGAAAGCTCCTCGCCCCCGCGCTTCCCCCACAGGCTCGAGGATTCCCTGTACTCGGCGCACCTGGTCTCCTGTAGCTCCCTCGCTATGGCCCTGGCCGCCTTGGCGGTGCTGAAGTAGAAGTCCAGCCCGCCCCTGACGCGCTCGATCTTGCTGATGAACACCGACCTGTTGCCCTTCCTGAGGGCCTCTGTCCGGGAACGCACCAGGAAATCTATCTCCGCTTCGGACTCGCCGTCCCTCTCGCGGCCTGATGTGCGGACCTGCAGCGTCGCCTCGTAGTACGACCCCATCTTCTTGGAGCACTCCGTGCAAGACCCGCGTTTCATCCTGACGACCGTCGAGAGTGTCCTGTCGAACTCCATCCCGTGCGTCGCCAGCCTTACGTCCACCGTGGCCTTCATGTTCCTGGGGTCCCTCTCCTCGAGCCTGACCTTGATGCTCACCAGCTTGGCGCCGTCCGGCAGCTCGACCGCCGCCTTGAGCACCGCCTCGACCCCCTCGCCGACGGAGCCGATGTCCAGCCACTCGTCGTCGAGCTGCATCGAGGAGCAGTGGGCGCACATGACGAAGTCCACGTGGTCCGGGATCTTGGCCCAGACATGCTTCTTCGCGTAGCACTCCTTGCACACGGATCCGATGAGCTCCAGCCCCTCGGCCCCGCACTCGACGCAGAACAACTACATCATCCTCGTCATCTGGGCGTGCGGGACTCCCCCGATCTCGAGTACACAAGCGCGGTCCACGAAGCCGTTCTCGACGGCGATGGCCACCGTGCGCTTGCCCGACAGGTTCGCGACCGTGGCCAGCTTCAGCCAGTTCACCAGGGCGTCCTCGTCGACATCGTCCTCGTGATAGAACGACTCGGACACATGGAGGACCAGCCCGTCCGACCTGAAGGTCTTGCCGAGTATGTCGGGGTCGCACGCGGCGACGAGCCTCTCGCGCCCCTGCGTGTAGACCCTTACGCATATGGTCATCCGATGCGGTCCTCCGTCGCTAGCTTGAAGTAGCCAGGCTGCGGGGAGTACACCTCGCCGGCGTCGCTGAGCCTCTTGAGCAGGGCCCGGACCCGCTCCTCGGGTATGTTCTCAGAGCCGGCCTTCTGGACAAGCTCCTCCAGGCTCACGCCCCTCCGTTCGTCGGAGAGCTGCTGGACCATGCTCTTGAGCACGTATATCTGCTCCCTCTGGCTCCTGCTGGTGCCGGTCGCGATGAGGTCTATATCCCTCTTCCCGCCCTCGCTCGCGACCTTGCTCAGGTAATACTCCACGATCTTGATCGCCCTGTTGGAATCGTCCCCGCTGACGACAGTATGCAGCCTGGACCTGGCGCTCGCTTCCGAGAGACGTATCAGCGCCTCCAGCTGCCTCGCCGTGATCGGGACGGATGCCTCGGCCCCCTCGCCCAGCTTCCTGATCGATACGTAGTATCCTTCGAGCGTCTTCATGGCCTCGTCGCTCATGATCGGAGTGGTCCGTTTGCTGTACGCCACGTACTTCCTGAGGAACTCCCGCTCCATCGCGGGGACGAGCGCCTTGCTCTCGTTCATGATGTCCGCGGCATCCAGCTCCGCCGGTATGCTCTCGGGGGATTCGTGCTGCATGACCTCGCCGCGTCTGTGGGCCTTGAGTATGTGCACTGCCACGTTCCGGTCATACTCCGCGTCCGGCCTGTCCGTCATGGTGAATATGGCGTCGAACCTGGACAGCAGTGCGGGGGGCAGGTCGATCTGCTCCGCGACGCTCCTGTTCTCGTCGAACCGGCCGTACTTGGGGTTGGCCGCGCCAAGGACCGCGCATCTGGACTGCAGCGTCGCAGTAATCCCCGCCTTCGCGACTGATATGGTCCCCTGCTCCAGGCTCTCGTGGATGCTGGAGCGGTCCTGGTCCGTCATCTTGTCCAGTTCGTCTATGCAGGCCAGGCCCTTGTCGGCGAGCACGAGTGCGCCCGCCTCGAGCGTCCACCGGCCCTCCCCGAACTCGTCCTTGACCGCGGCGGCCGTCAGGCCTGCCGCCGACGATGACTTCCCTGATGTGTATATGCCCCTGGGGGCCAGCTGGGCCATGTATCTCAGTATCTGGGACTTCGCCGTGCCCGGGTCCCCGATCATGGCGATGTGTATGTCCCCCCTGATCCTGGTCCCGTCATCCATGAGCTTGGGGACGCCTCCGAACAGCTGGAGGGCCAGCGCCTCCTTCTCCTGGCTGTAGCCGTATATCGTGGGGGATATCGACGCCACGATCCTCTCGAGGGCGTCCGGTGATGCCGCGAACTCGCGTATCTTCAATTCGTCCTCGGGCGTGATGATTATCTCCTCGTACTCGTGCTCCTCGTACTCGACCGAGTTCACGTCCACGGTGATGTCGAACAGGGTCGACTTGGTCGTCGTGCCCTTCTGATGGCTCTTCAGGATGCCGTTTATGATGACCCTGTCGCCAGGCGATATCTTGCCCGACAGGTCGTCCTCGATGAAACCGGTGAGTCTCTCGGGCTGCGACCCGCCCCTGAGCCCCTCCGGGGGCTCCTGTATCTCTATCTTCTGCGTGTCCACGAAGGTGGACGGGTCCGTCAGCAGCCTGAACTTGGTCGAGCCGGAGCCTCTGCCGCACCCGCCGTCGTCCTTGAGGCACTCGAGCGGCTCGTGGTACTGCATCCCGTCCTGCTCGACCGACATCCTGTGGCCGCATCTGGCGCACTCGAACTCGGCGATGGTGACCCTGGGCCTGACCTCGGTCGCCTTCCTGACGAGGCCCTCGACCGAGACGAACGTCCCCAGGTGCTTCGCCCTGAGCTTGCGTATCTCTACCCGGGAGTCGCGCGGGAGGCCTTTGATCCTGAAGTGTATGAACGGGTTCGTGAGCGCGTGGGACACCAGATGCTTCACCGCGTCCTCCGCGGCCAGCATCGACTTCGCGGGGTTGGAGAGCGTGTAGTTCGCCAGGTCCGGGTCGAACTTCTCCACCGAGGAGAACTCGACGTACATGCTCCTCACGTCTGGATACAGGTCGGCGATGGCCGACACCTGGTGTCTCTGGTCCTCGGACCCCAGGAACTCCTCCCAGATGGCTATCAGGTCCTCGGGCGTGTAATCCTTGGGCGTCTCCTGTCCCCCCGCTCTGCTTCGATTATGTTCCCTCCGTCCACGTCTTTTGGAGAAGGGACTACGGGTATGTCCGTGCTATACAAAATGGTTTGTCAGTTAATCAGTTGCGGCTACAGTCAGTCCACGCCTAGCAGGTCGTTCTGTATCCTCACGACCTCGGCGCTGTCCTTCGCCGAGGCGTAAAGGTCCAAGGCCGCCTTGTTCATGGGCAGGAACGAGGGGCCCCACTTGAACCTCGCCATGATGCCCTCCGCCTGCTCCCGCTCCCCCAATATGTACAACGAAGCCGCGAAGGCCTCGGCGGTGCTTAGCCTCTGGGCCTTCCCGAAGTTGGTCGGGTTCGTCGGGACCACGAACGGGAGCGCGCGGCGCCTCAGGCCCCTGCGGACCATCGGGAACTCCTGAAGCCTGTTCCAGGAGCAGTCCAGGGCTAGGATGCCGAACCTGTGCGCCGCCTCCTTGTCCTCCGCGGAGATCGACTTCTCCGCAGACGGGTCCAGGATGATGGCGCCCCTGGGCACGTTGCGGGCCGATGCGGATCTCGCCTCCCCGAACCTGACCATGCGGGCGGCGGTGCACAGTCTGGGGTCGTCCTCGTGCGCCATGATGATGTAGACGCGTATGCGCGGCATCGCTCACGTGGAGCGTCGGAGGTAGTATTTCATCCTGCACCTGGCCCCGGTCGGCCCGGGTCAGGGGAAAAGGGTTCTTAAGGGGTTGAGGGATATACGATGACGCCACGATGACGAAGACATTTACGCTGACTCTGTGATGAGAGACGGGCGATCGGAGTGGCCGCCCCTCGTGACGGGACCAGGATCCCGGAGGGGCTGTAGATGGGAGTGGAGACGATGGTAACTGGGTTCGACTACCTGAGCCAGGACAAGCACCTCCAGGAACACTGGCTCAAGCGGTTCGTCGCCGTCATCATAGATTCGCTGATAGTCTACGTCCCGCTGATGCTCCTCGGGACGGTCATAGGGGCGCCGTACGTGTTCACGGGCTTCTTCTCAGGGGTCGCCCTGTTCATCTACTCGTTCCTGCTGGAATCCGCGGTCGGGGGGACCATAGGCAAGATGGCCTTCCACATGAAGGCGGTGCCGCTCCACGGCACCATGTCCCCGTCGCAGGCCATGCTGAGGAACCTGTCGAAGGTCTTCGTACTCTTCCTGTTCCTCGACTGGGTCATTGGGATGGCGGTCGACACTAGGGACCCGAGGCAGAAGTGGATGGACCAGGTGGCCCACACATCGGTCATCCTGTACGAGCCCGAGGGCGGCTGAGGGTCAGGGAAGGCTCCAGAGCCAGCCCATCCGCTCCTGGGACACCTCGCCCTTGATCATGCCCTTGCTCTTCATCTTCGTCAGAAACAGGACGGTCTGGTCCGGGCATCGGTTCCCGTCGGATGCGGCCGCGCGCTCGATGTCCATGGTCGTCATAGGGCCCTTGTCCCTGAGCAGTCCGAGGACGTATTCCTCGGCCTCCGACTGGGCCATCACCTGCAGCGGCCTGTCCCCGCGTGCCATCGGGCACGGGATGCCCACACCTGGATAACTAAGTTCCCAAGCACAGCTGGCGCTGGAAGCAGAAGGAAAATGAGAAAGGAAGTAAGGGGTTTGAGCGTTCAAGCCTTGCTCACCAGGTAGGATTACCCGGAGAACGTGCAATCGCCCATGTTACCGTCAGTCGACTCGTAGATGGCGGTAAGTGTGTAGGTCGTCGCACCCGCGAACGCGCTCGCGGTCAGCTTGATGTAGTCGCCCTGGTCAGCCTTGCCGTTGCCGGACAGGTCCGTGACGGAGAAGCTCACTGTGAGCGTTCCCAACAGCACGTCCTGCATGACCTGCGTGTCGCCGAGTCCGCCATTGAGCATCTCTACGGTCAGGTTGGCCCAGCCCGCGGAGTTCGTTCCGTCCTCAAGCAGGAATGAGATCTGGTCCCAGCCTATGTCCTGGTTGACCGCCCCGAACGTGATCTTCACACCGTTCGTGATCGGCTCATCGCTCAAGGTCGTACTCGGCGTGCTCGACGTGTCCGTGCCGAACCCCAGTACCATCACGTACAGCACTGCGGCCAACACGACCGTGATCGCCACCATCAGGATGGTTGCGATAACGGGCGACACTGCCTCGGAGTCCTTCCGGACTGCCCATGTCTTCTTCATGTTTTGTCCTCCTGCGGACCTTTCGGCCCGCGTGAAGGTATTTACCGCATAGCTTCGCTTATATAGCTTTCCGGGTCGTTATCAACTCTGAGCGTTTGTCACTTCGACTTATGCCGAACACGTACATCTGGACATGTCGCAGGTTCTTGAACTCCAAGAAGACTCCGTCTTCTTAGTGTAAGAGGTTCCGGCGCAAAAGGTCGCTTTTTGCCGATTTAACGACGTTTCGTGACGGCGTTCTCAGCAGGTCCGAATGCCGCCCTGGTCGAACGCGCATGGCAGTATGCCCACGAGTCCGGGCCTGTTCCTTACCTTCTGGACCACGATGTACTTCTTGAAGTCCTGGCCGATCTTCTCCCGGTCCA
>CAZAUI010000036.1:0-5897 GCA_964488505.1 uncultured Thermoplasmata archaeon
CCTCTTCATGCCGGCCATCATGTTCATGCCGAAGTTCATCAGGAACGCGGGCATCGATATGCCCCACCTGGTCCCCGTCTCCACGAGCTTCCCGGGGTTCATGATCCCGTGCGGGTCTATCGTGTCCTTGAGGGTCCTTATCAGCTCGGCCCCGTCCTTGCCCCTGTACCTGGACAGGTTGGCGGCGAAGAATATCCCGAGGCCGACCGGCCTGCCGCCGTTCTCGAACGCGATGTCCCCGAGCTTCTTGCCGAAGCCCATGGCCGCGGTGGAGCGCCAGAAGTTGGCCTCCTCGGTCAGGTAGTACGGCATCAACATGACGGTGTTGTTGTCCGCGACCGTCCCGATCGTCGGCGCCTTGAGCTTCATGGTCTTCACGAGCTTCTGCATCTCGTCCAGGACCTTCTCGAGCGAGTCGATGGGCACGAGTATCTCGCCGGGTATCGCCCCGACGCCCATCTCCCTGACCCTGAACTCGTAGCTCCTCTCAGACCACTCGTGCTCCGCGACCTCCGCGGGCATCTTCGCGCCCCCCGCAGCCGACATGATCCCGTCCAGCTCCTTCTCCTCGACGTCCACGGACGCCTTCGAACCGGTGAGCGCCATCGTGATCATGCAGCCCACGTCGGGGGCGTGCTTGCCGACCCCCCTCAGATAGTCGAAGTGCAGCTTGTCGCCGAACATGATGTGCATAGGGGTGACGTCGCTCCTCACGAGGTTCCTGAGCGCCGGCGCGAACTTCGCGAGGTCCGCGAAGGAGTACGCGACGAGCCTGGTCTCCTCCGGCTTGGGCAGGATGGAGAGCGTGACCTCGGTTATCACGCCGAGTATGCCCTCCGAGCCCACGAAGAGCCAGTTGAGGTTGGGCCCTCCGCCGTTGGCCGGGACGCGCTTGTCCCCGGTGTGTATGACCACTCCGGTCGGCAGCACGACCTCGAGGTCCCTGACCAGGTCCCCGCCGGTGCCGTACTTGTACGCCCCTATGCCGGTGCCGCCGGTGCCGAGCCATCCGCCTATCGTGGCCGACGGCGCGCTGCTAGGGTAGCAGGGCAGGAACAGACCCTTCGAGTCCAGGAGATCGGCCAGGGCCTTCCAAGTTATCCCTGGCTGGACCGTCGCCGTCAGGTTCCTGTCGTCGATCGAGATGACCTTGTTCATCGCGGTCATGTCCAGCACATAGCCGCCCTTGACCGGGACGGAGCCGCCCAGGCCCCAGGTGCCTGCGCCCCTGGGCACGATGGGCTTCTTGGTGGCGATCGACTTCCGGACCATCTGGGCCACCTCCTCGGTGTACCCGGGCCTGATGACCTGGTCGGGCATGGTCTTGAATATGGCGTCCATCTCCTTCGGGAGCGGTGCGAGGTCGTGGCTGTACAGCCTTCTCTCGAGTTTGTCGTCCGATGTCTCCATTGTGAACACCCTGTCAGAGCGTGAAGGGGGCTTTGTCCTCCGCCCCCACGGTGGTAAACACTCATCCACAATAAAGATATACGTCGCCGACCCCCCTTGACATGTCCCCGGACTGCCTGTTCACCGCCACGGGATCGGGGGATTCACGTAGAAACGTTCTTATCGCAATCGCGCCTGAAAGGAACCGGGAGAGAGTGAAGTCATGCATTCGACGCTGCGCACGCTCGGACTGTTCGCCGCCCTCACGCTTCTGTTCGTCGGGATAGGCTACGTCCTGGGCGGCGCCTTCGCGGGCGGGAACTGGATGCTAGGAGCCGCGGTGTTCTTGGTGTTCGCGTCCATTCTCAATGTCTTCAGCTACTTCTTCAGCGACAAGATGATCCTGTGGTCGTACAAGGCCAAGATAGTCTCGGAGGCCGAGGCCCCCAGGGTCTACAACATCGTCAAGAAGATATGCCTCAAGGCCGACCTGCCGATGCCGAGGGTCGCCATCGTTCCTTCGCAGAACCCGAACGCCTTCGCGACCGGGAGGAACAGGAAGAATGCGGTCGTGGCGGTGACGGAAGGGATACTGCCCCTGCTCTCCGACGACGAACTCGAAGGAGTCCTGGCGCACGAGATGGCCCATGTGAAGAACAAGGACATGCTCGTGATGTCCGTCGCAGCGACCATAGCCGGCGCGATATCGTTCGCCGCCAGGATGTTCTGGTGGAACTCCATGCTCAGCCGCGGAAGGGGCAACGACAACGGGTTGATATTCCTCATCGTCGTCATCACCGCCCCCATCGCCGCCCTCCTGCTCCAGCTCGCGATATCCAGGAGCAGGGAGTACAAGGCCGACAGGGAGGGCGCGCTCATGATACAGAGGCCGAAGGCGCTCGCGCGCGCGCTCGCCAAGCTGGAAGAGGGCAACAGGCGCAGGCCTATAGAGCGCGGCAACCCTGCGACCTCCACGCTGTTCATCGTGAACCCGTTCAGGGGCGGTGGGATCGTGACCCTGTTCATGACGCATCCGCCGATGAAGGCCCGGATACGCAGACTCGAAGAACTCGCGGACCAGACAGGCTACATAGGCTGAACGGTCAGCCGACCTTCTCCCATTTCTCGAGCTTCATGACGCTGGAGAGCGTGCCGCCCCGCTGTATCTCTTCTCGCAGCCGGTTCTCGCGTTCCATGACGTCCACGGCCCTGTTCGCCACCTCAAGCGCGTGCTCCTGGGGCACGACGACCACACCGCTCTCGTCGCCTATGACCCAGTCGCCCGTCCGGACGGTTACGCCGCCGCAGACTATCTCGTGCCCGATGCCGCCGTAGCCCTTCGGCTCCCCCGCGTTGGAGGCGATGTGCCTCGAGAAGCACGGGAAGCCGATGTCTATGATCGCATCGATGTCTCTGGCCGCGCCGTCTATCACGACGCCGGCGACACCCTTCGTCTTGCAGCTCCAGGACGCGAGCTCTCCCCACACGCCGATGTCGCCTCCGCACGCGTCGATGACTATGACATCGCCTTTCGACGCCCTGTCTATGGCCTCGACCGGCTTCGCCCAGTCGCCGTTGACCGTCTGGACGGTCAAAGCCCTGCCGACCATCCGTATGTTGCGGCCGGTCCTGGGCAGGATGCCCTTCATGGCGCCCTTCTTGTGCTGTGCGTCGGTCACGTTCGGCGAGGAGACCTTGGAGAACGCCTCGAACAGCATCTCGGCCGAGTACTTCTTGAACAGCTCGGTCCTGACCGCTCTCCGCTCGGAGAGCGCGGTCTTGACGGCCGCAGCGGCAGCCGTCACGTCCTTGGCCTTGATGATGGCCCCTCCGACTATGATTATGGATGCCCCGGCGGCGAGTATGTCCGGCGCGGACTCGCTGTTGATGCCCCCGGCGGCGGCCACGGGTATCCCCACGGCCTCCGAGACGCCCTTCAGCTCGGCCAGGGGGGAGCCTCCGACCATCTGCTCGTCCACGCCCACATGTACGCAGACATAGGATGCGCCCATCTCCTCGGCCTTCTTCGCCCTGGCAGGCTTGTCCTTCACGTTGAACAGGTCCACCATGACCTTGGCGCCGTACTGGCGCGCGCTGAGCACGGCCTCGGTTATGGTGGGGTCGGACGAGAGGCCTAGGACCACGACCACGTCAGCCCCGGCCTTGGCAGCTATCTCGACCTCCGCCCCGCCCACGTCGATGGTCTTCATGTCCGCGACCACCACGTTGTGCGGGAAGGCCTTCTTGAGCTTCCTGATGATCTCGACGCCCTCGCTCTTGATCAGCGGGGTGCCTGCCTCTATCCACTCGGCGCCTCCTCTGACCGCCTCGTCGGCTATCTGCAACGCCCGGTCCCCGTGGACCAGGTCCAGGGCGACCTGAATGACGGGCTCCATCGAGGCAAACACCCACCTGCGCTGATAAAAACATGTCGAACGCACGCGTGCGCGCCCGCGCGCTCGACTGGGAAACAATAATATGCGGACCACGGTATTCTCAAGACCGATGCCCCCGCGAACAGGTGATAGAGAGAGGTGCGTCACAGGGATAGACGGCCTAGACACCATATTGTACGGCGGCATCCCGAGGGACAACACGGTCCTGCTCACGGGCAGCTGCGGGACGGGCAAGACTTCCCTCGCCCTCGAGTACCTCATACACGGGGCGGTCGCGGGGGAGAACTCCTTGTTCATCAGCGTCACCGAAAACTCGGAGAAGCTGCTCGCGAACATCATACCGTACAAGTTCTTCGACCGGGAGCTGATGAAGTCCGGCAAGCTCGTCTTCGTGGACATGCCCTCGATGTACGAGCGCCTGGGGATGACCAAGGCCGAGCTGACGATGGAGGAGATAGACCTACTCGTGGCGGCCATAGGCAACCTGGTGAAGGAGCTCGACACCCGGAGGCTGGTGATGGATTCCATCACATCGGTGTGCTACAAGCTCAAGACCCCTGAGAAGATCAGGGACTTCATACTCAAGCTCAGCAAGACGCTCTCGGACATGAACTGCACGTCCATACTCGTGAGCGAGATCGCGGCGCAGTCCTCCGCGTACTCGACCTTCGGGGTCGAGGAGGCCATATCTGACGGCATAGTGCTGATGGCGAACATGGAGCGCAGGGGCGACCTGCTCAGGACGCTCCAGGTCATCAAGATGCGCGGGACCATGCACAGCAGGGCGAAGTACGTGCTCGACCTCACGCCGGTCGGGGTGCTGCTCGTGCCACTGCTCAAGGGAGGGAGCTCCGGGACATGACGGACGCCAAGACCGCGGAGAACATCGCGAGGCAGCTGAAGGAGCTGACGCCGGGCTCGGCGGTCTCCCTGCAGATGAGCGTCGACAACTACCTGGACGTCATGCGCGGCGTGATAGACATGTACGCGGGCAAGCGCGACATGGACACGATATACGTTACCGCTACGATCTCGTTCGAGGCCATCAAGCGCGTGATGCAGGCGCTCGACATAGACACGTCCCGGGTGTACTTCGTGGACTGCATATCGCACATCATGATGGGCACGGCGGCGGCTCAGAAGGACGAGCACGCCTCCCTGGTCGAGAGCCCCACGATGCTCGAGAACATCATGCTCAAGGTCGAGTACCTGATCCGGCGCTCGCAGTCGAAGGAGAAGCTCGTCGTCATAGACTCGATCAACTCGCTCGCGATACACAACAACAACTGGATACTGTCCGAGTTCCTCCACATAATGGTCTCGGGGCTGAGGTCCAAGGAGGCCTACACGATCATCCTGTCGGTCGAGGAGCACTCGACCCCGGAGATCGCGAACATGGTCAACCTCGTCTGCGACCAGGGCATACGCGCGGCGAAGGACGGGAAGGAGGAGTGAGATGAAGCTCACGAGCATAGGGATCCCCGCGCTGGACGACCACCTGGGCGGGGGCGTGCAGAAGGGCTCCACCGTCTTGGTCGTGGGCGGGCCGGGGTCGGGCACCGAGTTCTTCGCGAAGCAGTTCGCCTCGGCCGGCGAGGAGCCCGTGACCTACTTCACATCCACCGAGAGGGACGAGGACGTCCACGCCATCATGCGCGAACACGGGTGGAGGGCGGACATCAACATCGTCAACATAGGGAGGAAGTACTACGAGCGCGTGCTCGCGAAGAAGCTGGAGATCAGCCGCTTCAGGCAGGAGGGCATAACCCTCGAAGACATCAAGCAGGTCAGGGACAAGGATGCGCAGAGGGAGGAGAACTTCCTCACATTCCTATCATACGAGATATCGAAGCTCACGCCGCCCTTCAGGGTCGTGATCAACTCCCTCGACTTCTTCCTCGAGAACTACGACAGCGTCGAGGTCCTGATGGCCATGAGGACCATCAAGGCGCACACGCAGCACTCGGAGAGCCTGACGCTCATGACTGTGCTCAAGGGCGTCCACGCGTCCCGCATCCAGAGCAGCATAGAGGACCTCGCGGACGTGATATTCGAGCTGGACCGGGAGAAGATCGGCCAGGACTTCAAGAAGTACATCGTGGTCCAGAAGGT
>CAZAUI010000037.1:0-4055 GCA_964488505.1 uncultured Thermoplasmata archaeon
AGGTATCTGTAGGGGAACCTGCAGATGGATCACCTCCTACGCAAACACGGAGGGGCACTACCCCTCCAACCAAGTGCGTCTAGGCAAGGTCCCGAGCACCTAAGACTCGTTCTACCATCGGACAACCATCATCAATTTTTCATTCACACAGGTCAGCGCGAGCCCTGTCCTGGAAAAGGGCACTGTGAGCGCTCGCTCGGAAGATTGTGAACATAAAACGGAAAGTGGTTTAGGTGGTTTCGAGCCTTCTCCGCGGTCCTACGGGGCGGGCGGCGCAGACTTCCTGCCCATGACCATCATGACGATCAGGAGCACGATGACCACGACCAGCAGGCCGAGCATCGCGTAGCCCAACATCGCGCTGAGCTTGTCGTCGACCGAGGTCTGCACCTCGCCGACGTCCGTGTTGGTCTGATCGAGCGCGTCCTCGAGCGCCGCTATCTGGTCCTCGAGGGCTGCGATCTGCTCCATCAGCGCCGAGTCGGACTCGTTCATGTCCGCCTTGAGCTCGGCCAGGGTGTCCTCCAGCTCCTGTATCCGCTCCTCGAGCGTGTCGCCGTCGACCACCGTCACGGGCACCTTGTACTCGTCCCAGTAGACGCTGTTCGTCTCGAGCTGCACACTCATGTACATCACTATGTCGTAGTCGGCGAGAGCGAAGTAGTCCTCGATGGCGATGGCGAACGTGCCGGTCCCATCGAAGGGCACTTCGACATAACCTTGGTCGTACATGACGTCGTCCTCCGAGACCAGGAACCAGCTGACATAGCTGTACCTCTCCGTCGCGTACGCGAAGTCGAAGGAGAACGAAACCAAGACCGAGCTGCCTATCGGCACCGTCTCGGGCGTCGCGACGACCGAGGCCGAGAACGTCGTGATGGACTCGAGCGTCGAGAACGCGTCCGTGTCGTTGTTCCCGCCCACTGCGAATATCCTTCCGTCCTCGCTCGCGGCCGCGCCGAGGTACTTCTTGCCCACGCCCCGGTCTGGCAGGGCGGTCCACTCGTCCGCATAGTAGTCATACACGAACCCGGTCGCGTTGTACGAACCCTCCGAGTTGTAGGCAGTGTCGCTGCCACCGAGCAGGTAAAGCATCCCGTCAGCGCCCTCGACCACGGAATGGGCCACCATAGGCACAGGCATGGGGGCCGCCTCCTCCCACACGCCGCCGCCCCACAGGTAATACCTGTAGACCGTGTCCTGGGGGTCGCTGTACCCAAGGGAACAGCCGCCGAAGTAGTAGATGTACGACCCCAGCCTGGCCGCGTCTCCGGAGATCCTTGGCTCCGGCAGGTCCGTGATCGATGACCAGGAGTCTGACCACGTGTTGTATATGTAGCAGTCGCTGTCGTCGCCGAGCGAGCCTTCGCCTCCGAGGACGTATATGTAATCGCTGTAGACGGCGGACTTCGCCTCCCAGAGGGTCTCTGGCGCGGGTGTGCCCGCGCTCCATGAATCGGTCCCGGGGTCGTATATCTGCACCGACGTCAAGGCATCGTAGGCGTCAACGCCGCCGATGACATAGATAAGGCCGTCGGACCCGACCTCGCCACAGGCTCCCCTGACCGCGATGGGCATAGGCTCGAGGTCATCCCACGCACCCGTTCCCGGGTCAAATCGAGATACTTCCGAGACGGGATTGTACGAATCCACGTCCGACACTCCGCCTATGACGTATATCATCCCGTCGTAGTCGGTCACGACGACCGCCTGCGACCTTCCGAGCTCCAGGTCCGGCTCAGCTGTCCACTCAGGGACAAAGGCGGCCGCCGCTGGCCCTGGCAGCAGAGCCAGGAGCCCTGTCATCAGCATGCTGACAGCAAGCAGGGACAGCCCCCAAGTCCTCATCTTGTGCAATTCGTGCATCATTTCACCATCCTTCTAACTCACGGCACCAGCGCTATACTGGCTGATATGTGAATGTACCCGGTCGCTATTAATACCCACACCCTTACGCGCCGATGCGGGCCGAGCGCTTGCAGGCCCCTGCGCTGGGACGCCCTTCGCCCGGGCCTCGCGGGGCTGATTCTCAAGAATCCGTGGCGTGTATCGAAAATTAGACGAAGGATCCTTGACGAACGGCAGGTCTCGTTCAAACGGCAAGCGCGGCCGGTCAACAAAATTGCGGAGGCCATCACCAATATTTTTATACCTCGGCTGGATACCTCAGCCTGTACGCATCACCCGCCGGACTGGCGGGCTCACGCCGACCCGTGCGGGGTGGTGCGAAGTCTGTGGCCCAGGGAAGAGATACCATGATGATTTTGAAGATGAAGAAGGAGGACCTCCCGGCGTTCCTCGAGAGCGCCAAGGAATGGGGAGAGCTGTGGGGTCCGACCACGAAGGAGGGGAAGACGTCCTTTGCGAAGGTCGACTCGCTCTCGCAGATGGACCTGAAGGCGACTAGGACCATGATCCCGCCGAAGAAGTTCCTCTACCCGCCGAAGTTCACCATGTTCGACTTCGACGAGGAGGGCTATGTCGAGAGGACCGGGGACGTGCCCAGGCGCATACTGTTCGGCGTGCACCTGTGCGACATCCACGGGATGCTCATCACGGACAAGCTCTTCCTCGAGACATACAAGGACCCCTACTACGCGGAGCGCAGGGAGAAGACCCTGATCATGGGACACAGCTGCATCCCGGACGACAAGTGCATGTGCTTCGCGACGAACACCGACTTCATATCCGAGGGCTTCGACCTGTTCTTCACCGACCTGAAGATGTTCTACCTGGTCTGGGTCGGCTCCAGCAGGGGGCACGACCTGGTCCGCATGCGGGCGGACCTGTTCAGCAGGAACCTGGACAAGAACGACATCATCACATACACGGACTACAAGAAGTGGAAGACCTCGCAGTTCAAGGCCGATGTGGACTTCACCGGCATGCCGGGCATATTCGAGCTCGCGTACAACAGCTCCGTATGGGACGAGCTCGCGGACAAGTGCCTCTCGTGCGGGCAGTGCTCGATGGTCTGCCCGACCTGCAACTGCTACAACACGGTGGACGAGGTGGACCTCGGCACCGCTGACGGCACCAGGGACAGGTACTGGGACAGCTGCATGTTCAGGGAGTATTCCATGACCGCGCCGTCCCACAACTTCAGGGACAAGCGTGCGGACAGGCTGAGGCTCTGGTACACCCACAAGCTGCAGGCGTTCATAGGCGAGTTCGGCAAGCCCGCGTGCGTCGGGTGCGGAAGGTGCGTGTCGACCTGCCCGGTCGACATCAACGTGGCGAGTGTCTCTGCCGCGCTGAAGCAACAGGAGGTGGAGAAATGAAGAAGATGTGCGTCGTCCTGGACGAGAGGGAGGTCAGGGACAACCCGTTCCAGCCGGAGATGTGGCGGATCGTGAGGAAGTACCCCCTGACGAGCGATGTGAACTTCTACCAGGCGAGGCCGGTGGATGTGGACCAGGCGCTGCGGTTCGACTATGTGCCCGGCCAGTTCATCATGCTGTCCATACCGGGCGAGGGCGAGGCTCCGTTCTGCATATCGTCCACGCCTTCGAGGCCCGGGCTGCTGGAGTTCTGCATAAGGAAGGTCGGGACGCTGACCTCGAGCCTGTTCGAGCTCAAGGAGAACCAGACCCTGGGAATACGCGGCCCGTACGGGAACGGCTTCCCGATGGAGAAGATGGAAGGCAAGGACATCCTGATAGTCGCGGGAGGCATGGGGGTCGCGCCCCTGAGGTCCCTGCTGCTCTATGTCCTGGACAACCGGGACAGGTTCGGCAAGGTCACATACCTGCACGGCGCGAGGACCCCCGGGGACATGCTGTTCAGGGAGGAGTTCATGCAGCTCAAGGACAGGGACGACCTGCAATGCCTGCTGAGCGTCGACAAGGACGACACGGGCAAGTGGCCCGAGAAGGTGGGCGTCGTCACCACCCTGTTCAAGGAGGTCGGGCCGATAGACGCGAAGAACACGGTCGCGGCCGTGTGCGGCCCGCCGATCATGTACAAGTTCGTGATGGAGCACCTGGTGAAGCTCGGGATACCGAAGCACCAGATACTGATGACGCTGGAGAGGAGGATGAAGTGCGGCGTCGGCA
>CAZAUI010000038.1:0-3787 GCA_964488505.1 uncultured Thermoplasmata archaeon
TCACCTCGCTCTCATCTGACCTTCTTGATCCTGTCCTCGGGTCTGAACCTGATGTCCTTCCCGGAGACCCTGTGGCTCCCCGTCCCTTCTCGGAACAGGAACTCGCAGCAGTCCTTGGGCACTGTCTTCTCGGAGCCGCCGACATCGACCATGAGCATGTTCCTCGTCTCGTCCACGACCTTGCCTTTCAGTCCGACGAGCGAGGCGCATGTCGAGTCCAGCACCTCCACCTCGAGCCCAATGAACTCCCGTCTCCGGAAATCTCCTTCCTTCATGCTCGGTTTACCTGCTGTCCACGGAGAAGCCCAGCTCCTCCAGGACCTCCCTCACCTTCTTCTTGTGGTCGCCCTGGAGCTCTATCCTGCCGTCCTTGTACGTGCCTCCGGAGGCGCACCGCGTCTTGAGCTTCTTCGCGAGGTCGTCCATGTCGATCTCGCTGGAGTTTATCCCCTCGATCACGGTCATCACCTTGCCGTAGCGGCGCGTGTCCGTAAGGATACGGATCTGCTGCTGCTCCTTGGCGATCTGCTCACACATGCAGAGTTCCTCTGGCAGTCCACAAACCGAGCAAATACCGGCCATTACTTCTTCTCCTCCTTCTTCACAGCTCTCATCTTTCCTTTCTTACCCGACCAGGCCTTCTTCGGCCCGGCCTTCTCGGAAGCGGCCTTCGAGGCCCGCTCCTGTTCGAGCATGACTGTGTGTATCCTGGCGATGTTCGTCCTCAGGGCCCTGATCTTGCCAGGGCTCGCGGGGGCGCCGCCCATCGCGGCTACGCCCCTCTCGTGCATGAGCTCGTCGCTGAGCTCCTTGAACTTCGCGCGCACGTCCTCGGGCCTCATGCCCCTCAGGTCCTTCGCCTTCAGCAGCGGCATGCCTCACTCCCCCTTCGCCTCAGGCTCGGGTTCCGCGGGTGCTTCCACGGGAGGCTCCAGCGGGGTCTCCGCCGGCTTGGGCTCGGGCGCCGGCTCGGCCTTCGGCTCCTCATTGGCTGGGGCCGCTGGCTCGGGCTTCGCCTCGCCCTCGTCCTTCTTCTTCCGCTTCCTCGGCTTCTTCTCCTCTCCCTCGGCCGCGGGCGCGTCGCCCTCCTTCTTCTTGCTGCGCCTCTTCGGCTTCTCCTCGGGCTTGGCACCCTCCGCCGTCTTCTTCAGCTCCTGGACGGCCTCGTCGACCTTCTTCTCCTCCTCCTTCGCCTCGGCGGCCGGGGCCGCAGGCTCGGCCGTGGCCTCCACGGGCTTGGGCGGGATGATGTCGATCTCGTCGGGCAGCCTCGCCATCGGGTCCATGATCCTGACCGTGATGCCTATGACCCCTGGCTTCAGCTTCGCGACCGCGAACCCGTTCTGCATGAAGTCCAGCTTGGCCTGGCCGCAGTACTTTATGTGGCCGTCCTTGAACTTCTCCGTCCTGTGCCTCTGCCCCGTGAGCTTCCCGGATATGACGACCTGGCAGCCCTTGGCGCCGGACTCCATTATCCTCCTCACGGTCGAATGGCCTGCGCGCCTGAAGTGCCAGCCCCTCTCGAGGGCGTTGGCCAGCTTCTCCGCCATGATCTGCGCGTTCAGGTTCGGGTTCTCTACCTCCTGGACCTCGATCTGCGGGTTGTTGAACTTGAAGTCGTCCTCGATCGCCTTGGTGAGGCTCTTGATCGCCTCTCCCCTGCGGCCGATGACGAGCCCGGGCCTCTCGGTGATGAGAGTGACCCTCGTACCCATGGGCGTCCTCTGAACGTCCAGCCCTCCGAAGCCCGCTCTCGTTACCCTGGCCTGCACGAACTCCTTCAGCAGGACCCTGCGGACCTTCTCAGCGATGAACTTCCTTTCGCTTGCCATGTAGTCCCTCCTCGAGCTGCGTCTAGGACGCCTCTACCTCCTCCAGTATGATCTCGATGCTCGTGGTCTGCTCGTTCCAGGGGGAGCTGCTCCCGAACGCCCGGGGCATGTACGCCTTCTGTATGCGTCCCCTGTGTGCGCAGGCCACCTTCACCTTCATGTTCTCGGAGTCCAGGCCCTTGTACTCCGCGTTCGCCTTGGCGCTCTCTATGACCTTGAGTATCGCCTTGGCCGCCTTCTCGGGGTACCTGGCCGGGCCGACCTTCGGCTTCGGGTTCAGCCACATCTTGTACCTCGAGTAGGGCACGGGCACCTTCTTCTCGATGACGCCCTCCAGGTACTTCTTGGCCTCCTCGACCTTCATGCCCTTGAGCTCCTTCAGGACCTCCCTGCAGTGCTTCGGCGACACGCTGATCTCCTTGCCTATGGCCTTCGAGGTCTTCTCCGGGTCCGTCTGTTGAGTGTATCCCATTCGTGTCACCTCACTTCAGCGGCATGAACTTCGACGACCTGGTCGCACCGACGCCCAGGCCCGAGTGCGCGACGCTCTTCCTGGTCATGGCGAACTCGCCCAGCGCGTGCCCGATCATCTCGGGCTTGATGTCGACCTGCGCGAAGGCCTTGCCCGTGTACACCATGGCGGTCTTGCCGACGAACTCGGGCAGTATGGGGATCTCCCTCCTGTGGGTCCTCACCGGCCCCTGCGCGGCCTTGATCTTGTCCACGAAGACCTGCTGCTCCTCGTTCAGGCCGCGGATGTATGTCCTCCGGGCCCTCGCGGGCAGCAGCTCTATGATGTCAGCCAGGGGCATCTTCAGGAGCTCCTCCATCGTGTATCCTCGGTAGGTGAACTCCTTCTTCCTCCTGGCCTGGATCTGGCTCTTCTTCTTCCTCAGCTTCCTCCTCGCGGCCTTGGCGGAACCGCCGTGCCTCGCGGAGGGCTTCATCTTCTTCTCAGGCGCCGGGGCCGCCGCCGCTGTCGCCGGCACTGCCGCCGCTGCCTTCGGGGCGCCCGCCGCCGGGGCCGCTGCCTTGTCCGCCGCCGGAGCCTTCCCGCCGGCCGGGGCCTTGCCACCAACTGGGGCCTTCGCCGCCGGCTGCTTCCCTGGAGCGCTCTTCTTCTCTTCAGCCATCGTCACACCTTCCTGTTTCTGCGCTGCGGCGCCAACCTGCCGACCTTCCTGCCGGGCGGGGTGTTCCTGCCCACGCTGGACTGGGTACCCACGTGCGGGTGACCGCCTCCGCCGTGCGGGTGGTTGACCGGGTTCATCGCGACGCCCTTCACCTTGAAGTACGCCTTGGACTTGGCCCGGTACGCGTGGAACTTCTTCCCTGACTTGGCGAAGGGCTTCTCCTTGTGCCCGCCGCCGGAGACCATGCCGACCGTCGCGAGGCACTTGTTGTCTATCTCCTTGAACTTCCCGGACGGGAGCAGCACGACCGTCTTCGCGCCGTGGCTCACGACCGTCGCGGAGTTGCCCGCGGTCCTCGCGAGCTTGCCGCCGTCACCTGGCTGCAGCTCGATGTTGAATATCACCGACCCCTCGGGCATGTCGCCCAGGGGCATCGTGTTGCCTGCCACTATCGCCCCGCGCCTCCCGAACGTGACCTTCTGGCCGACGCTCGTGCCGTCAGGGGCGATCATCCAGTGCTCGGCCTTCCCGTAAGCGATCTTCGCCACGGGGGCGATCCTCCCGGCCTCGTGCTTGAACTCGAGTATGGTGCCCTGGACGTCCTCCTTCATCTTCGGGTGCTTCGCGTCCGTGAACCTGAGATGCCTGGGGGACCTGTACCTTCCGAACCCGCGCCCCCTCCTCTGCGTTATGAGTTGCTTGCCCATGCCATCACCCTCAGAATATGCCTATCCTCATGCCGATCTCCTCGGCGGAGTAGCCCTCCTTCAGCTTGATGATCGCGTGCTTGCCGTCCTTCATGATCTTGACGTTCACGCGGTC
>CAZAUI010000039.1:0-2891 GCA_964488505.1 uncultured Thermoplasmata archaeon
TCCTCCTGCGGGTCCTGTAGTTGCCGCCTATGTAGTGGCAGTCCGCCGGGTGGCAGCCTGCCACGAGTATCCCGTCCGCGCCCCTCTTGAAGGCCCTCAGGACGAACTCGGGGTCCACGCGCGCCGAGCACATCACCCTGATGACCCTGAAGTAGGGCGGCATCTGCAGCCTGCTGACGCCCGCCAGGTCCGCGCCCGCGTACGAGCACCAGTTGCAGCAGAACACGAGTATCTTCGGCTCGAACCCGTCGTCTTCCGCCTCACGCGCGCCCTTCGCCTCGCTGCTCATCCCTTCACCTCCTGTTTCTTCGGCTGCTCAAGTGCAGCATCGATCATGGCCAGTATCTGCTCGTCCCTGAAGCCCTTCTGCGTCAGGGCCCCTGCCGGGCACGCGCCCACGCAGGCGCCGCAGCCCTTGCACAGGCCCACGTTGACGTCCACGATCTTCTTCTTGGAGTCTTCCTTGTTCGCGACGATCTCGAGCGCCTTGTACTCGCATGTCGGCACGCATATGCCGCATCCGTCGCACAGGCTCTCGTCGACGCAGGCGACTATGCCCTCGGCCTCCAGGGTCGTCTTGGACAGTATCGTCATGGCCCTCGCGACTGCCGCCAGGGCCTGCGAGATGCTCTCGTCGACGAACTTCGGCCCGTGGGCCAGCCCCGCGAGGTACACGCCCTCGGTGGCGAAGTCTACCGGCCTGAGCTTCATGTGCGCCTCGAGGAAGAAGCCCTCCTTGGTCATGGGCACCTTCAGCATCGGCGCGAGCTCCTCCGAGTCGGCCTGCGGCCTGGTCGCGGACGCGAGCACGAGGTAGTCCGGCCTCAGGACCAGTTGCTTGCCCGTGTCCTCCTCCGTGACCTTGACCTCGACCTTCCCGCCCTTGTCCTCCACGACGGGCTTCTTGTCGTCGTCGAACCTGACGAACTTGACGCCCTTCTGCGAGGCGTCCTTGTAGTACTTCTCCCTGAAGCCGTAGGTCCTGATGTCCCTGAACAGGACATACACCTCGGCCTCCGGGTCCTTGTCCTTGATCTTGGCCGCCGCGGTCATCGTGCCCGTACAGCACACGCGCGAGCAGTTCGGGTGGTCGCCCTCCCTCGAGCCCACGCACTGTATGAACACGTACGACTTGCCCTTGGCCTCGCCCTTCTTCAGCATCTCCTTGAACTCGAGCAGGGTCTTGACGTTCTTGTTCTTGCCGTACAGGTACTCGCCCTCGGGCCTGTACTCCTGCCCGCCCACGGCCAGTATGACCACGCCGTGCTCGAGCTCCTTTCCGTCCGCCAGGACCGTCTTGAAGTTCCCGACGTACCCCTCGATGTTCTTGACCTTGGTCCCGAGGTATACCGTGATGTTCTTCTCTGCCTTGACCTCGGCCTCGAGCCTCTTGACATGCTCCATCGGGTCGTCGCCTGAGGGCAGGTAGTGCAGCTTCCTCAGGTTGCCCCCGAGCTCCTTCTCCTTCTCGACCAGGTGCACCTTCACGCCCTGCCTGGCGAGCTCTATCGCCGCGGTCATGCCCGTGACGCCGCCGCCTATGACCAGGGCCTGCTGGTTCACCTTGATGGTGAGGTTCTCCAGCGGCTCCAGGAGCCTCGACTTCGCGATCGCCATCCGCACGAGGTCCTTGGCCTTCCTCGTCGCGGCCTTGGGCTCGTGCATGTGTATCCACGAGCACTGGTCCCTGATGTTGGCCATCTCGAACAGGTATGCGTTCAGGCCGGCCTCCTTGATCGTGTTCTGGAACAGAGGCTCGTGGGTCCTCGGCGTGCAGCTCGCGACCACGACCCTGTTGAGCTTGTGCTCCTCGACCTTGCCCTTGATGCGTTCCTGCGCGTCCTGGGAACAGGTGTACAGGTTCTGCTCGGCGTACACGACGCCCGGGAGGGTCTTCGCGTACTCCATCACCTCGGGGACGTTCACGACGCCGCCGATGTTGATGCCGCAGTGGCAGACGAACACGCCTATCCTGGCTTCCTGCCCGGCCACTTCCTTCTCCTTCGGGTACTCCTTCTTGGTCACGAGCGTGCCCCTGGCTGAGGCGATCTCGGTCCCGGCCTTCGCCGCGGCCCCGCTGGCCTCGGCGACCGTCATGGGTATGTCCTTGGGGGACGAGAACGCCCCGCTCACGAACACCCCAGGCCTCGAGGTCTCGACCGGCGTGAACACGCCCGTCTGGCAGAAGCCGTCGTCGTTCAGCCTGAACTTCATGACCCTGCTGAGCGTCTCAGCATCCGCTGCGGGCGTGAGCCCGACCGCGAGGACGACGAGGTCGAACACCTCCTCCTTCGGCTCCCCGTTCTCGGTGTACTTCAGTATCAGGTTCCCGGTCTTCGGGTCCTCGTTCACCGCGGCTATCCTGGACCGGACGAACCTGATGCCGTACTCGTCCTTGGCGCGGTTGTAGTACTCGTCGAACTGCTTGCCGAACGCCCTCAGGTCCATGTAGAATATCGAGGGCTTGATGTTCCCGCCGTGCTCCTTCGCTATGATGGCCTCCTTCACGGAGTACATGCAGCACACGCTGGAACAGTACTCGTTCCCGCAGTGCTCGTCCCTGGAGCCCACGCACTGTATGAACGCGATCTTCTCGGGTATGTCCCCGTCCGAGGGCCTCAGGACGGAGCCGAAGTACGGCCCTGTCGCGCTGAGCATCCTCTCGAACTCGATGCTGGTGACCACGTTCCTGTACACGCCGTAGCCGTACTCCGGCTTCAGGCGCGCGTTGAACTCTTCGAACCCGGGCGAGACTATGATTGAGCCGACCTGTATCTCGAACACCTTCTCCTTCTGGTCGTACTCGACGGCCTTGGCCTTGCACTCCTCCGAGCAGATGCCGCAGCCTATGCACTTCTCCGGGTCTATGGAGTAGACCAGGGGGACCGCCT
>CAZAUI010000040.1:0-2774 GCA_964488505.1 uncultured Thermoplasmata archaeon
GGGACATGAAGGAGAAGCACAAGTGCAACATGAGGGACGCAGCGTACCTCGTCGCAGTGAAGAGGGTCGCTGACGCCACGATGCTCAGAGGCTTCTACCCGTAGAGCGCCTCAAACTCCAAACCATCCGGGGTCCGAGGAGGCTCCGGGTGGAGCATTCAATTTTTCTCAGAGCAGCGCGGAGATGTGTGCCGCCAGGCCGTCCAGCGGAACCAGTTTCTGGTCCCCGGACCGCATGTCCCTGAGCGTCACGGACTTCTTCTCCATCTCCTTCCCGCCGACGATGACGGCGAACCTCGCCCCGACGCTCGATGCGTACTTCAGGTTCTTGCTCATGTTCCTTCTCATGAGGTCCACATCGGTTCGGACGCCGGCGTCCCTGAGCCGGGCGACTATCCTTAGGGCGTCGTCCCTCAAGTCGTCCTTGGCGGGTATCACATACGCGTCGAGCGGGAGATACAGCGCCTTCTCCCTCTCGGCCGCGAGGGCTAGCATGACCCTGTCGATGCCGATGGCGAAGCCGGTGCTGAAGACCGGCTCCCCGCCGAAGAGCTCCGAGAGAGTGTACGAGCCGCCGCCCATGATCTGCTTCTCCGCCCCGAGCGCCGGTGCGTCTATCTCGAAGACCATGCCCGTGTAGTAGTCGAGTCCGCGGACGATGCCGAGGTCTATCTGGCAATCCTCGATCCCGTACAGCGCGAGCATCCTGAAGATCTCCCTGAGGTGGTGGACCGCCCCGTGCTCCTCGAGGCTGTCGAGGACTTCGACGGAGCCCCTCATCTCAGCGATGGTCGTGATCCTGTCGAACAGCTGCCTCGGGAGGGTCCTGGCGTCGAACATGTCCCCGAGCGCGTCGAAATCCTCCTTGTCGAGCATCCTGAGGACCTCGGATGCCACCTGCGGGTCTGGTATCTCGGCCTGGACGAGCGACTTCAGGATGCCTATGTGGCCTATGCGGACGGTGTAGTCCTTGAGGCCGGATGCGCGGATGCAGTTCACAGCCAAGGCGATCGCCTCAGCGTCCGTCTCCGGGTTCTTCGAGCCGATCAGTTCCGCGCCGAGCTGGAAGAACTCCCTGAACCTCCCGCTCTGGGGGTTCTCGTACCTGAAGCAGTTGCCCACATAGTACAGCTTGAGCGGCTTGGGGTTGTTGGACAGCTCGTTCACGAAGAACCTGATAACGGACGCGGTGATCTCGGGCCTCAGGGCCATCTCCCTGTCGCCCTTGTCCTTGAAGGCGTACATCTCATCTATGACGCCCTGTCCGGACCTGAGCGTGAAGAGCTCCGAGTGCTCGAAAGTGGGGGTCACGACCTCGCCGAAGCCAGCCCTGAGGCAGACGTCGCGCATGGCCTGCTCCACCATCCTGCGCTCGGCCATCTCCTGAGGGCCGAAGTCCCTTGTGCCGCGAGGGCGTTGAATCATGGGTGCGCAATAACGATTCCCTGTGTTTAATCCTTTTGGGCCAGAGGACACAGCAGGCTTGATATCCACCTTCGCGATTGCACGGTTGGATGGACGTCCTCTGGATAGCCTTCGCGGTGTTCCTCGTCACCTACGCACTCATATCGATCCGTAGGTTCCCGAAGGTCAAGGTCGAGAGGCCGGCGGCCGCCCTCATAGGCGCGGCGCTCATGATAATCCTCGGGGTCGTGGCCCCCTCGGACGCCATCTCCGCGATCAACCTCGACATAGTGCTCCTGCTCGTCGGCATGATGATACTGGTCGCCGGCCTGGAGCTCTGCGGGTTCTTCGAGTGGGTCTCGCTCAGGATGATCAGGTACTCGAAGGACCAGTTCACATTCCTGGTGCTGACGATGGTCGTGACCGGGACGCTCTCGGCGCTGGTCCTCAACGACACCATCGTGCTCCTCTTCACCCCCATCATCATCAGGACCTGCAGGCTGCTGAAGTCGAACCCGGTGCCGTTCCTCGTCGCCGAGGCGATGGCGGCGAACATAGGGAGCGTCGCGACTGCGGTGGGCAACCCGCAGAACGCGTACATCGCCACCAAGGCCGGCATCTCGTTCGTGGACTTCTCCGTGAGGCTCGCGCCCGTGGCGGCCGTCTGCATGCTGGTCGCGATAGCCATACTGTACCTGATCTACCGGAAGGAGATCAACAGGGGCAGCGCGCAGGAGTTCAGGAGGAAGATCCTGAACGAGGGATGGGTGGTGTTCCAGGAGGAGATAGTGCAGGGGGACACCGCCGCGATGTCCGGACTGCGCAAGATGAGGGAGAACAGGGTCGGGCTGTACGCTCTCCTCCTGATCACGGCGGGCACGTTCGTGGCGTTCGTCGCGAGCCATGTCATCGAGGCGCCCATCGCGATCGTGGCGTTCCTGGGGGGCGTCGTGGCGCTGTTCGTCGTGCCGGTCGTCTCGAAGGTGAAGGCGAAGGACATGCTGAACGGCGTGGACTGGTCCATCATACTGTTCTTCGTGGGCCTGTTCATAGTGCTCAGGGGCGTCAGGGACTCTGGGCTGCTCTCCGAGATCAAGGACTTCTTCCCAGGGTTCACGGACGGCGGCGTCCCGAAGATGGAATGGCTGACCGCGCTCTCGGCGCTTCTGTCGAACCTCGTGAGCAACGTGCCCGCGGTCATGCTGCTCAGCGAGCTGATACCGGTCTCTGAGACGGACCTGTGGCTCGCGCTCGCGTCGAGCTCGACCCTGGCTGGGAACGCGACCATACTCGGGGCCGCGGCGAACGTCATAGTCGCCGAGAAGGCGGAGGGGATGGGCGTCGAGGTGGACTTCTGGAGGTTCACCCTGG
>CAZAUI010000041.1:0-2706 GCA_964488505.1 uncultured Thermoplasmata archaeon
GTGGGCCCGTCGCGATTTGAACGCGAGTCACCAGCACCCCAAGCTGGAAGGATACCAAGCTACCCCACGGGCCCGTATAGAAATGGTTGCCGAGGGCGCCCTCAGTAGGGCGCGATCTCGTCAATGAGGTTTGCGTGGGTGAGGATCATCCTCCGGCAGCAGTAGCGGTCGAGGTGCAGGGCGTCGAGGACGTCCCTCGGCGGCTCCCCCATATCGACCCTCTTCACGAACTCCTCGAACGCGCTGCCTATGACCTTGCCGCATGTGAAGCATCTGACTGGTACGATCATCTTCACATCACCTGTACGACTTCTGCCGCTTCTTCCTGGCGCCCCTGCCCAGCGGCTTCTTCGGCAGCTTCCTCCTCGGGTCTGACACGAGGAGCGATCGGTCGTACCTCATGAACATCGACTCCAGCTCCTCGTCACCGAGGAACTGCACGAGCCCCTTCGCGATCGCGGTCCTGGAGGCCGTCGCCTGTCCCATGATGCCTCCGCCCTGGACGTTGACCTCGATGTCGACCTTCCCTGAGCGGTCGCCTGCGAGCGTCAGCGGCTCCATGATCTTGGTCCTCGCGAGGGACGGCTCGAAGATCTCGACGGGCACGCTGTTTATCCTGACGAGGCCTTTGCCCTTCCTGACGCTGGCCCTCGCCACGGCGCTCTTCCTCTTCCCGCTAGCGACTACGACCTTCATGTGCGAACCTCCCTGGTGGACCCGAGCTCCTTGGCAATCGCGCCCAAAGTGGTGTACTTGTACATCTCCGGCTTCTTCGCCACCTCTATGCTCTCGGCCTTCTCGGACCTGAGCTCCCTAGGCACTCCGACGTACACCTTGAGCCGCCTGTATGCGGTCCTGCCCGAGGGCTTCCTGTGCTCCAGCATCCCCCGGACGGTCCTCTTGAGTATCATGTCGGCTGAGCGCGGGTAGAACGGCCCGTGGTTCCTGGTGCCCCTCTCCCTGCGGTTCTTGTAGTGCGCCAGCAGCTGGACCTTGTCGCCCGAGATTATCGCCTTCTCCGCGTTGACTATGACGATGTCCTCGCCGCTCATCAGCCGCTTCGCGACTTGGGTGCTAAGCCTTCCCAGTATGAGTCCGTCCGCATCGATTACCGCCAAGGCATTCACCCCATGATCCTGACTTTCGAGCCCTTGGGGTGCTTTGCCAAGAGCTCCTCTATGGACATGCTCGTCCCGCCAGCCTTCTCGACCTTCTCCTTCGCCTGTCCCGACGACCTGAATGACGCGACGGTGAGCTTCTTCGCGAGTTCGCCTGCCCCGAGCAGCTTCCCCGGGACCACGATGACGTCGTTCTCGCTCGCATATAGGTGGAGCCTGCCGACGTTCACCTCGGCCCAGTTGCTCTGCGGGCCCTCTAGGCGCACTGCGATGTCTCGCCAGACAGGTGCCTCGTTAGTCCTGCTAGCGTCCTTCAGACGCTGGATCAGGCCCACGAGGTTGGGGTTCGTCTTCTTCGAATTTTTACCCATATCTGACTCCTCCGACAACCAGAGAGCAGGCGAGTAAATGGGGGAACCGTTTATAAAGCTTTGGATATGCCCTCGAAGCTGGCCAGACGATGCTGGCCACGCCAGGTGCGGGCGCACGCACGCCCGCGGACGGAAGCGGACACGATTGTGGACATCGAAGAGAGCATATATACGGTATAAGGCATACTCCGGAAACCCAGTCCGGGGAAAGGGTCTCTGATGATTCGTTTTGGTCCCGCAGGCATACCGCTATCCTGTAAGGGACGTACATTGAAGGATGGAATCGAGGACGTACACCACCTCGGTCTGACCGCCCTCGAGACTCAGCTCGTCAGGGCGAGCGTCCAGGAGCGCACCGCGGAGCCTGAGGAAGTGGGGATGACGCCCCTCGAACTGCCCAGCGACATGGTCATCGAGATCGTGCGCAAGAAAGGCTCCAAGGAGGAGGTCATTTACGACCTCGGCGCGACCATAAAGGCCGACGACACCCTGGTAGCACTCTCGAGCGGGCTGGCGGCGAACTACGGCGAGCTGGACAAACTGAGGATCATGGCGGAGGAACTGGACGTCGCGATGTCCATACACACGCCCTACTACATGGACCTGGTGAGCGACGGCGAACTGTCGTTCAAGAGCATGGACTCCATAAGATGGGGAGGGATAATCGCGAAGGCGCTCGGAGGGGCGACGGTGGTGACGCACCTCGGGCTCTACGGCGACGTGGACGGCAAGGTCGCCCAGAAGCGCATCAAGGCCAGGGTCAAGGAGCTCGCGGCCTGGTACAAGAAGCAGAAGATCAAGGCGTCCCTGGGCCTGGAGCTGAGCGGCCGCAGGGAGATATTCGGTTCGCTCCCGGAGATCGTCAAGCTCTGCAAGGAGGTCGACGGCGTCGTCCCCGTGGTCAACTTCGCGCACTATCACGCGAGGGAGCACGGCAACCTCAAGGAGCCCAAGGACTTCGACGGCCTCCTGGACACACTGGCCGACCTCGTCGACGGCGAGTTCTACACGCACTTCTCGGGCGTCGAGCACGAGGACGGGAACGAGAAGAGGTACACCTCGATCAAGAAGGGGGACCTCAGGTTCGAGCCGCTCGCAGAGGCCCTGGTCGACAGGAACGACCCCATCACGATAATCTCAGGCTCGCCTCTGCTGGAGCACGACGCGATGTACATGAAGGTCATCCTCGAGAGGGTCCTCTCGAAGAGGGTCTCCAA
>CAZAUI010000042.1:0-2628 GCA_964488505.1 uncultured Thermoplasmata archaeon
GATGAAAGTGTGTTACATAGTTGTGCAACATAGTTGTGTAATCAGACTACACACTATAATCCAGATAAATTAAGACAATTGGAGAATAATATCATGAACACAATATTGAACGTCCTAAAATCGCATCGTGAGATTAAGACTGTTGAATTGATTAAGGACAAATCAGCCGATTCTTTTTGGGATAATCTTGCACGTGATATATACCTGTTCGATGACTGGGGTTATTCATACTCGATTCTTTTAGACTTTAAGAATGTTGACGATTTGTCACTCGTAAACAAGAAAGGCAAACTACTCAAAAGGTTAAGATCATACCTTAAGAATGAACATAATATTCTCATTGATGACGCGTTAATGGGTAAAATAGGCGACAGATTACAGTATTACGTCACTCGTGAGGCGTCAAAAAAGTATTATGTTGACTTCATAGACGAGATTAATTGGAGGGATGGTCAATTCGGCAAAAGTGGCTCTTGTTGGTGGGGCACGTATGAAGAGTCTCAAGATGTTTTTATCGATAATGGAGGATGGGGAATGAGGTTTTATGAGGATGAAAATCAAAATAATAATAATGGCATAGGGCGAACATGGTTATTACCTCGTGACGGATTCTTGTTTGGCTTTAATTCCTATGTAATCGAACGTCCTATTGTCTCAAAAGTCTTAAAGTCTATTTTCCTGGAACATGGAATTGAATTGCACTACAAGGCAATTGAAATAGAGAATTGTCAAAATAGTGAAATTCCTTACATTAATGGAGGGACTGGATTTGTGCTGTATACAAACGATAATCCATTTAATGATGATAGCTATGACGTTGACATGGAGGTAGAGAATTCCTATAAGTGTGAGGGATGCGGATGTAGGTTGTCTCAAGACGAGTGTATGATGGATGACTATAATACCTATTGTCAAGACTGTTGGAGTGAAAGGTACGCTTACTGTGAGGGATGTAATAATGACGTATCAACAGATGATTATCATAGAGTATATGGTCACTCACGTTATGATTATCTATGTGAGGATTGTATGTCAAATAAGTCTTGTTATCTGTGCAGTGATTGTAATGAATACTACTATGTGGATTGTATACATGAGACTGACAACGAGAATATATACTGTGATGATTGTATAGATAAAAATGCCTTTTACTGTGGCAACTGTTGTGAATATATTGAAGGATTAACTTACTGCGCAACATGTAAAGAACAGGAAGAACAGGAAGAACAGGAAGAACAGGAAGAACAGGAAGAGCAAGAAGAGCAAGAAGAGGACAATATCCTTAAGTATGAAAATATTGTCCACAACATAGAGGAAATAACCGTTGCATCTAACACATTGCAAGGCAAAAAAAGCGGACAATGCCAAACATGGAGGTTACCAGATTCTAAAGGCATTTTTATATACAAGTACAATGACCTGTTCAATGATGATGGCCATAAATTTTGTGTCACTCACGAGGCAAGCGGATTAAGGCTACACTCCAGCAAATTATCACTTAAGCAATGCGTTGACCTCATGATAGCAGTAAAGCATATTAACTTTGATTGTAGTCAAGGCGAGGTATTAAAACACTCGCAAGAGATATTGGAAATTAGAAATTCTATGGGCATTCACTAGAAAAGAGGATAATTACAATGGATTACAAAAAATTGAGGTGGTATTGTACCTCACCGATAGATAAATTTAAGACCTTTGGGAAGTGTATTCAAACAAACGACGGTATTCTTATTCATAACTCACGCAAGGATAACAAGGTTTTAGCTGTTGCGCACCTAGACTACGTGGCGGATAATAAATCATTCAAGATTTTACACGATGTAAAATTCCAGGATCAAGACGATACAGCTATATTAAACGGGTCATTAGATGACAGATTGGGTGTGTATATAATCACCTCCCTACTTCCCGCAATGGGATTAAATTATGACATCCTATTAACGGAAGGGGAAGAGATAGGGAGGTCGACGGCTGTACACTTTGAAACAGACAAGAAATATAATTGGATGTTCTCATTCGATAGAAGAGGTGAGGATGTTGTGATGTACCAGTACGATAATGCAGAGTCCGCGATCTTATTAAATCAATACGGATTCAAGCATGACTACGGGTCATTTTCGGATATCTGTTTTTTGGATAGTCTCGGTTGTATTGGATTCAATTTTGGTACAGGATATTACAACGAGCATAGTAAGGATCATTTTGCCAGCGTGAATGTAGTCTCAAGACAAATAGGCAAGTTTGTAAAGTTTTTCAATGACAACAAGGATATTAAAATGCCATTTGAAGTACGCGCCACCCATGATGATTATGGGATGTTATTAAATTACAACAGGCAAAAATGGTATGATGATTATCCGATGTTTTGTGACCTGTGCGGGGAAGATTTTGACGATCAGGATTTAACCTATGCAAATGGATATTTTTTATGTCCAGTGTGTTCGGGTCACGCGTGTGAATGCGTTTCGTGTGGCGATATTGTAATGGACACAAACACAAAAGATGGGATGTGTGAGTATTGTAACGGGAGGTGGTATAAGAACATAGAAAAGTATGATTAAATCAATCAAAAGGGGGGATTCTTTACTGCTATTAACTCGATTAATGGCAGTAAAGAGTCTAATAAAA
>CAZAUI010000043.1:0-2399 GCA_964488505.1 uncultured Thermoplasmata archaeon
CCACCCATCGAGTGGAAGAAGTACTCCGTCGGCGTCAGCCCGCTCTTGTAGGAGTTCTTGATGAAGCCCCTCGCCTCGGACCCCAGGTCGCCCTTCTTGAAGTGCGGGAGCGTCCGGTTCCAGTACCCTCTGGACAGACGCTCGCCCCTGACGGCCTGCTGACCGATCGCGCCTGCCATCTGGGACAGGTTGAGCATCGAGCCCCTCGCGCCGCACTTGGCCATTATGACCGCCGAGTTCTCCATGCCGAGGTGCCTGCCCGCGATCTGGCCCGCGGTGTCCCTCGCCTTGCCCAGGACCTTCATGATCTCGACCTCGAGGGTCTCCTCGAGGGACCTCCCGGGCATCTGCTCGAGCTCGCCGCGCCTGTAGGCGCCGACATGCTCCTCGACCTTGAGCCTCGCCTGGGTCATCGCGTCGTCGATCTCCCTCTTCGCCTGGTCCGGGATGTCCTCGTCGTCTATGCCCGTCGTGAAGCCGCGGACCATGATGGCCCCGATGGCCATCTTGGTCGACCTGTCGATGAACAGCCTCGCGGTGTCAGGGCCGTAGTCCCGGGACAGTTTGTCCAGGATGCGTCCCTTGAACGCCCCGATGGCCTTCTCGTCGATTGTGCCGGTGACGAGCTCGCCGTCGCGTATGACCACGAACGAGTCGTGCTCGCACGCCTCCTTCTTACACTCGTCGCACCTCTGGCAGATGGACGACTTGAAGGTCATGTGCAGGTCCTTCGGGAGTACGAGGCTGAACAGCTGCTTGCCTCCCCAGTACTCGACCCCGCCCACCTTGAGCAGCGGCTTCGGCATGTCGAGCAGAGGGGTCTTCTCCATGATCCTCAGGGTCTCCTCCCTGGTGAACTTCGAGTCCTCGTGCGTCAGCAGGAAAGCCCCGGTGATGTGGTCGTGTATGCCGCCTATGACCGGGCCGCCGAACCTCGGACTCAGTATGTGCTCCTGGACCCTCATCAGCACCTTCGCCTCGGCCCTGGCCTCCTCGCTCTGGAGCACGTGCAGGTTCATCTCGTCGCCGTCGAAGTCCGCGTTGTACGGCGGGCACACGCACAGGTTGAACCTGAAGGTCTTGTGGGGCATGACCCTGACCTCGTGCGCCATTATGGACATCCTGTGCAGGGACGGCTGCCTGTTGAACAGCACGATGTCCCCGTCGACCAGGTGCCTCTCGACGATATAGCCTGCCTCGATGCCTTCCGAGACCGTCGCGGCGTTCTTGTCCGTGATCTTTATCCTGCGGCCGTCGGAGCGGATGACGTAGTTCACGCCCGGCTTGTAGGCCGGCCCCGGCGGGGTCGGCCCGCGAGAGGCCATCTCCTTGGCGACTGCTAGGTTCCTTTCCGTGACCCTTATCGGGACTGTAAGCTCCCTCGCGGCCGCCTCAGGCACACCGACCTCGTTGACCGACAGCATCGGGTCCGGGGATATGACCGTCCTCGCGGAGAAGTTGACCCTCTTGCCGGACAGGTTCGACCTGAACCTGCCCTCCTTGCCCTTCAGCCTCTGGACGAGCGTCTTCAACGGCCTCCCGGACCTGTGCCTCGCGGGCGGTATGCCCGAGGTCTGGTTGTCGAAGTAGGTCGTCACGTGGTACTGCAGCAGCTCCCAGAGGTCCTCGACTATCAGCTGGGGCGCGCCCGCGTCCCTGTTCTCCCTCAGCCTCTGGTTGATCCTCAGCACATCCACGAGCTTGTGCGTCACGTCGTCCTCGGACCTGTCACCCGACTCGAGCGTGATCGAAGGCCTGACCGTGACCGGCGGCACCGGCAGCGCGGTCAATATCATCCACTCGGGCCTGGAAACGTTCGGGTCCATGCCCAGGGAGATGAGGTCGTCGTTCGGTATGCGCTCGAGCCGCTCCCTGACCTCTTTGGGCGTGAGCTTGTGCCCCTCCTCCCTGAAGGTCGTGGGCTTGTCGAGCGTTATCTTGAGCTGGACGGTGTTGCAGTGCGGGCACGTCGTCCTCGACGCGGCGTCCTTCGCGGCCTCCTTCGTGACCGTCGCGGTGTCCAACGTGTCTCCGCCGAGCTCCTCCATCCTGTCCCTCTGCTTGAGGTACTCGGCGGCCTGCTCGCCCGTGAGCAGCAGCCTGCCGCATGAGCGGCAGGTCGACTGGAGCAGCTTCTTGATCTCCTTGACGTAGCCCACGTGTATGACCGGCATCGCGAGGTCGATGTGCCCGAAGTGCCCCGGGCACTCGTCGACCTTCTTGCCGCAGGTCTTGCACCTGAGGCCGGGTTCGATGACTCCCAGGTGCGGGTCCATCAGGCCCATGTCTATCGGGAAGCCGTCGTCGTCGTAGGTGTCGGCCGTGATGATCTTCGTCGCGCTCATCTTGCGTATCTCGTCCGGCGACAGCTGCGCGAACTTGATCGAGGATATCCTCTT
>CAZAUI010000044.1:0-2246 GCA_964488505.1 uncultured Thermoplasmata archaeon
CTTTTTGCAGGTAGCTTTTCAGGGCGGCCTGCGTCGGGATGCGGGCAATACCCCACTTTGATAGAGCGATTGCGGAGGCGGCTGTGAGAAACGGCGTGGCCATGCTCGTACCGGATAGGGTTGCGTAGCCGTTACCCTTGTAGGTCGAGTTGATGTTCCGCCCCGGCATTGCGTTATCGGTCTGCGGGCCGCGTGACGAATACACTGAAATAGCCATAGACTGATCTAAGGAAGCGGTAGAAATGGAAAGCGGAGATGCCGCCGGGTAGTTCACTTCCTTCCCGGAATTGCCGTTGGCGAACACAAAGAAAACGCCCTTGTCTATACTCGCCTGCAATTCCTTTTCTACCGGGTCTATGATCGCAGTACCACCGCCGAAGGATCCGGAATAAATTACCGCCGTTCCGGCCTTGATGTATTCTTCATCCTCTTTGCGCTCCGTGGCGTAGGCATTAGCTACCCACGAGAATGAACCGCCGCCTGCGTTAGATAGCACCTTGATCGGCTTGAATTTCAGCAGCCCCTTTTCCACTACATCCCATGCAAGGCCAATCCCACGTCCGGCGATGATGCCGCTAACGTGCAAACTGTGTCCGTTCCCATCCTCCGGGTCGGGTTCGCCGGTATAAGTAGCGCCGGGCAGTTGCCCGAATGTCAGGTCAGGGTGTGAGAGCTTCCCGCCCGTGTCCGTTACCTTCACTACCACGCGGTGCGTACATTCCGCTTTCACGCGCTGCCGGATGTCACCGGGAAGTAGCAACTGTTCGCCCCAATTCGTTTGTGCGGTAGCGGTAAACTCCGCCACGGCGGTAGGCACCTGCTCCAATTCGCCGAGGATGATGTCGTACCCCAGGCTGATGTTTCGTTCAATGCGCAGCCCCACCTCCCGTTTCGTTTTCCGGTATTCGCTGCGGTAGTCCTTATCCACCTCCGAGGCCGGAGGCAAACGCTCCAGGCGCTGAGAATGCAAATAGGTTGCAGCCGTGAGCGTGACAAATAAGAAAAAAAGTAGTCGTTTCATATTGTGGTTTTTTAGTTGACGTTGATCGTGCTAAAGTCAATCCCTACCGGCTTGTACTGCCCCTGGTGCATTGCGTCCGGCGCGCCGGGCTGTACTTCCATCTTCCCGGTATTGCGGTTGAACCGGCGCAAATAGTTGCAAAGCGGGCATTTAAATACCAGCCATTCCCCTTCGCGGGTCGCCTCGCATGTGTGCTGTTCAAATTCATCGCCGGGCAAAAAGCTAATTTGGTTTTCCATGTTGCTATCGTTTTAGCCACCTCCGAAAATAGGCGCTGTGAACCTGCGGATAAACTTTGCTCAGTACGTTTTTGATCTCTGAAATTGCCAATGCCAAATCCCCCTGGCTTTCCTCCAAATGTTCGGCTTCATAGGTCGCTGCGGTAATGAAAAACGTTTCGTTCCCGGTAGAAAATAGATAGTACAGTTCGCTGTACTTCACTCCCTCCCCAATATAGAAGTCGCGCAACATTTCTTCCTGCATTGCCGATACCCGGATGATCTGTTTTTTTGTCGTGCTGGCCCGTATCACCCGCTCTATATAGGCGCTGTCTACTTCGATCTGCTCATAATCCCTAACCCGGTGCTTGTTGTAATCGTCCAGTTCATTGACTATCGCCGTAGCGTAGAGCCTTGCGCCGGGAAACGGGTCGCCACCGCCATTGCTCAGGCGCAATACCAGGAAGCGTTGCACCTCGGAAAAGGCAAGCAGCCGGCGCACAATAGACGTTACCTTGCGCCACGCCACCACTTTGTCCATATGCGATTTCTCGATCAGGCGCGGGATGAATAGAACCCCCACAACCGTCATTACCGCGAAGGTTGCTACGGTGCTTAGAATGATTATAAGTGCTGTCATTATGCTCATAGTATGCCGGGGGGTGCGGTTAGTAGAATAGGGTGTATGTAGCGTGAAATCCTGCCGACCAAATTAGCCCTTTTCCTGCGATCTCAGCGACGTAATGCCGTAGCTTCTTCCCTGAACCCGTCCATAGCGGTATCGTCAAGCCAGCCGCCCCGGTGAGGCGCGAGAGCATATTGAAGCCGTGATAGCCGTCTGTAGTCCACACAAGGAAGGTCGTAGAGCCGAAATAGGCCGGGCGCTGCGGTTGCAGGATATTGCCAAAGCGGTCGGTCTTGTATTTGTTTACCCAGCATACACGCGGATCCCATTTGCCCGGCAGGGCGGAGGGGTGGCGGGCCTGGAATCGGTCGTAATGCCAGAC
>CAZAUI010000045.1:0-2230 GCA_964488505.1 uncultured Thermoplasmata archaeon
GCGCGCCGACGGCTCCGCGTACGTCGAGTGGGGCCTGAACAAGGTGCTCGCGGCCGTGTACGGCCCGAGGGAATGCCACCCGAGGCACATGCAGAACCCGACCAGGGCTCTGGTCCAGTGCAAGTACAACATGGCTGCGTTCTCGGTGGACGACAGGAAGAGGCCGGGACCCGACAGGCGGTCCCAGGAGATATCGAAGATCACCTCCGAGGCGCTCAGCCATGTCGTGTTCACTGAGTACTTCCCGAGGGCATCCATAGATGTCTATGTCGAGGTGCTCCAGGCGAACGCTGGGACCAGGTGCGCCGGTCTGACGGCCGCATCAGTCGCGCTCGCGGACGCGGGCGTGCCGATGAGGGACCTCGTGGCGTCCTGCGCCGCGGGGAAGGCCGCCGGGACCGTGATGGTCGACCTCGGCAAGGAGGAGGACAACTTCGGCGAGGCGGACATACCGGTCGGCTACGTGCCGAGGACGAAGGAGATCGTCCTGCTCCAGATGGACGGGGACCTGACGCACGACGAGTACGTCAAGGGCCTCAACATGGCGATCAGCGGCTGCGAGAAGGTGTACCAGATCCAGAGGGACGCGCTCAAGAGACGATACGAGGCGAGGTCCCTTGACACGGACATCGGGGCGCCCGAGGGTGCCCAGAGGGAGGTGGCCTAGATGAGCAAGGACGTCATGGCCGAGCTCAAGAAGGACCACATCGCGAAGCTGCTGACGAAGGGCGTCAGGTCGGACGGCAGGGGCTTCGAGCAGCTGAGGGAACTGAAGATCACGACGGACTACATCAAGTCGGCCGAGGGCTCCGCGAGGGTCCAGCTGGGCGGCACCGATGTGGTCGTGGGGGTCAAGCTCATGGTCGGGGAGCCCTTCGGGGACACCCCGGACAAGGGCGTGCTGACCACGAACGCCGAACTGATCCCGATGGCGAGCGAGACCTTCGAGTCCGGCCCGCCGGACAAGGAATCGATCGAGATGTCCAGGGTCATCGACAGGGGCATCAGGGAGGGGCACGCGGTCGACCTGTCCAAGCTCTGCATAGAGAAGGGCAAGGAAGTGTGGATCATGTTCCTCGACATCCACGTTGTGGACTTCGACGGGAACCTGTTCGACGCGGCCAACATCGCGGCGAACGCGGCCCTGAAGACCGCGGTCGTGCCTGCCAAGAGGGCCGGCAAGGGAGAGGACTTCCCGCTGCCGGTCATGCACACGCCCATATCGCTCACGGCGGTCAAGATCGACGACAAGATACTCGTGGACCCGACCCACGACGAGGAGAGGGTCGCGGACGCGAGGCTCACCGTGACGACGATCGAGAACGGCAACCTCTGCGCCATGCAGAAGGGCCTCGAGGGCTCCTTCTCCATCGAAGAGGTGTTCAAGGTCATCGAGTTGTCCAGGAGGCTCGGGGCGGAGACCCGCTCCAGGCTGCCTGGCTAGGCAGGTGTTGCTCATGGCCAAGAGGACCAAGAAGGTTGGCCCGGCCGGCAGGTTGGGCGCGAGGTACGGCGTCAGGATCAGGAAACGGATAGGGGACATAGACAGGGTCAGCAAGATCTGGCACGAGTGCCCGAAGTGCAAGGCCGCCGCCGTCAAGAGGAAGGCGAACGGCATCTGGAAGTGCAGGCACTGCGATGCAGAGTTCGCGAGCAGCTCGTACGTGCTGACACCCCCGGTCGCGGTGAAGAGAGAGGTCTCCGAGGCGATCGCAGCGGCGAAGGCGAAGGCAGCCGAGGCCGAGGGCGGCGAGAAGCCGGAGAAGGCCCCCGAGGCAGAGGAAGAACTGAAGGAGCATTGAGCGTATGTACAAGTGCGCCAGGTGCAAGGAGCCCGTTAGGTCAGGCATGAACACGGTGGGCCTGCAGTGCGAGAAGTGCGGGTCGAAGGTGTTCTACAAGGAGAGACCCAACGTGCGCAAGCCGGTCAAGGGAAGATGACCTTGGCCTGCAGGGCGGAGCTGACCATCCAGACCAGGAACGCCGGCGTCGTCGCAGGCGCCCTCTCCCCCGAGATGTCGGAGAAGGTCCCCAGGACGAGCGTCCAGGTCGCGGGTGGCGACGGAGAGGTGGCCATCAGGGTCGAGGCGGAAGACCTCGCGTCCCTGAGGGCGGCCTTGAACTCATATATCAGATGGGCCGATGTGGCCGAGGAGACGGCAGAGGAGGCGAGGAGATGATGGACAACATCCCACCGAAGGTTCAGAACCAGATCGCGCAGTTCCAGCAG
>CAZAUI010000046.1:0-2213 GCA_964488505.1 uncultured Thermoplasmata archaeon
TCCCACCTATTACCAGGAGCATAGTCGGTAGGGTCTATCATACCTGCTCCTTCATGGCACGATCGATCACGTCCCTCAGGTCGTCATCAGTACTAACCATAACTTTATTGCCTTGCCCAAAAGTCAGTGCGTCCTCCATAGACTCCTGCTGCACGACAACTCCTGGGCAGAACTGGTCATCGCCAACATCCTCCACGGTAATGAACTGCAGCAGGAAGCTCAGCCTGTGCGACTCCTCTAGCAAACGGTCTACGCAGCATAGCACGCACTCACAGCGGTCCCCCTGCGACAGTAGCTTGCAACCACCTGGATGACTCTCCCTGTGTTTGGCTTTGATGATGTCGGCATACCTCTCGATGAATGAGTCTATTCCCAACTTGTATTCCATGGATGCCCTCTTCTCCTGGCAATGGATGCAGTACTTGAACCCGTGCCCTGACTCCTGCCAAACGTGCCTGCAAGATACTTTAGGTAGTTCACCGCTGCACGGTTTGTTCTTATCATCCGCACGACGTACAATCCCGCATAACTTACAGTACTGCCACTTAGCGTACTTACTAACTACCCACTGATGCTGTGTACCATCCATTGTTACGCTTTCTTCAGCTTGCATGGCTGAACCAGATTCGACCCACAGAACCGCTTGCGCATAGGGGTCTCCCACTCCCCCTTGACCAACTCGCCTATGCAGCTACGGAACCTGTGCTTCGGATCATCTCCTAGGAACTTGAACACCTCTCTGCCAATCATGAACAGATCACCCACAGCAAGCCGGCTGAGTATCATCGGCTCACCCACCGGCTTGTACACATACCGAACACCAGGCTTCCGCTCTGGCGTCGGTAGTGGCCCCTTGTATGCCGGCAATGTCGTACGGTGCTTGATGGGGGCTGTCATCCCTTAACCCTCTCCATGAGCTTGCAATCAATCTCATCAACCGAGTCATTGCCAAAGTCTATGAACGGTTGCCTCCGATTGTCCTGAAGCTGTCCATCGTCCGTGTATAGATCCGCCCCAGCATAGCAGGTAGCCAGCAGTGTACGCAGCACCTTGTTATCGTGCTCCAGATCCTCAAGCCTGCGGGCTGCCCACCACTCGATATGATCTTCCAGCTTGGCATCAGGATTCCCACCACCCGGGCCGAACTCAGCGATCTTACGGTTCTCCACATCGATCACAACCTTCTTCCTGAGGAACTTGACCAGGTCATCTGTACTGGTCTGAGCATTCAGCGTCATGATTTGCCCTCTATCTTTGCACACTCCATCTCGATCACAGGGAACTTGGTCCCGGCAAACGCCTGTGCCTTCTTCTTGTTCGAGAAGACAGGGAGCAGCCCGATGATGCCCAACTTCTGGTCTAGGGCGTTGGCATACAGCCCACCCTCAAGAGGGATCCTGCGGTTCAGCTGGCCGACTAGGTATACCTTTTTCATTCCGTGCCTCCGTCTGCTTGAGCTGAAGTTCCCTGGCATGCTTAGCCAACGTCTCAAGATTACGTTGGAATGCCTTGTACAGGTCTTCAGGTTCCCTGAAACCATTCCGAACAGACCCTAGGCATTCCCCGGCTTCTACGTTCATGTACCTAGGGAATTTGTAGAATAGCCTATTCATGTAGTTGTACGTGGAGTCATACCCCACTGTGTACGTGAACGTAGTGCCAAACATGGTAACGTCCACAGAGAATTGCCCACCAGTAGGGAGATAGTTAATAGAGTACACCGTCATGTTGTACTGGTTCTTGAAATGCTCTATCAGCCTACGGAAGGCTTCCTGGGCAAACCGCTGCTGCGTCTCCTCCTCAACTTTCGCATGATGCTCTGCTGCCAACACTTTGTCGATGGCTGATTGCACAACCTCGGGCAGCGGCTCAGGTATCTCTTGCTCTACTCCATAACCGGTACACCCCTTTACGGCACACTCGAACTCGGTGCCGTCTATAAGCTGCCAGTCGATGTAACTCTTGGTCTCCAGCCAACATTTGTAGCCATCCACCAAGCACTCCGTTGCTTCTCTGGAAGAAGCAAGGAACGACTCACTCTGCCCACACTTATTACACACTAGCTTTTTCATTTGGTGTAAACTCCTTACATGGCTTACAGAACTCGTTGAACGAGTCCAACGGAAATCTGCGGTCCAGGCAGTTATAGGGCTTCCTGTGGCGGCAGGTAATGGCACCCGGCCCCAGCTCTAGCGGTAGGTACCACTTGGCAT
>CAZAUI010000047.1:0-2048 GCA_964488505.1 uncultured Thermoplasmata archaeon
GAGTTGCACGGGTCGTAGCACCTGAAGGCCATCTCGACCTTGTTCAGCAGCCCCTGCGAGACCATCCCGTTGTGGATGAGTGCCTTGGCCGCCTGCCTCACGCTCGTGTTCATGGCCGCGTAGTTGTTGGTCGTCGCGACGATCATGTTGATCTTGGTGCACAGGCCGTCCTTGTCGGAGGCGTAGTGGTGTATGAGCGTGCCCCTCGGCGCCTCGCATATGCCCACGCCCTCCTTCGGCGGGTTCCACGGGCCCCTGGTGTCGTCGCTCGTGATACTCTTGTCGCTCGCGAGCTCGAGCATGCGCTCGGCTGCGTGCTGCAGTTCTATCACGCGCGCCCAGTGGTACGCCAGCGTGTGGTGCACCGGTCCCGTGACGCCCAGGTCCCTCATGGTCTTCCTGAAGGCCTCGTACTCCGCCTGCGCCAGCGGGGTCGTGTACCCCTCGCACACGTTGATCCTGCCGAGCGGGCCGACCCTGTATATGCCGCTCGAGGCGCCGTCGACGAAGCCCTTCCACCCGACGTTCTTCAGGTAGGGCATCTTCATGTACGTCCACGGCTCGACGTGCTCCGCGATGACATCTAGGTACTCGCTCGGTTTGAACTTCACGACCTGCTTGCCCTTCTGGTCGACCACACGGATGTCGCCGTCGTAGAACTGGCTCTTGTTGTTCTTGTCGACCATGCCCATGTAGTAGGTCTCGAGGTAGTACGCGTCCTGGTTCAGTATCAGGCCCAGGTAGTCCTTGTTCGCGAGCACGACGTCGTGGAAGAGCTTGACGGTGAACTTGCCGAACTCGACGCAGCTCTTGGCCATCTCCTCCATCTGCGCGCGCTCCTCCTCGCTGATCTGCTTCGAGACGCCGCCTGGGAGGCCGAACACGGGGTGCGTCGCCCTGCCACCGATGATCTCCTGGACCTTCTGGCCGATGGAGCGGTGCTTGATGACCTCGGCGCCTATCGGGACGCCTACCGCGTCCACGACCCCGAGCACGTTCCTCTTGTTCGACGGGGCCGACGGCCCGAGCACGAAGTCGGGGGCCGCGAGCGCGTAGAAGTGCGCTATGTGGCTGTGGGTGTACTGCCCCATGTAGAACAGTTCCCTGAGCTTCTTCGCCGTCGCCGTTGGCTCGGCGCTGAACACCGCGTCCAAGGCCTTCGTGGATGCGATGTGGTGCGCGGCCGGGCAGACGCCGCAGAGCCTGTTGGTCAGGACGGGCAGCTCCTGCACGTGCCTGCCTATGCAGAACCTCTCGAAGCCCCTGAGCTCCGGGATCTGCATGTAGGCGTTGGAGACCTCCCCCTTGTCGTCCAGGAATATCTCTATCTTGCCGTGCCCCTCGAGCCTCGTTACGGGGTCGATCGTTATCTTCCTCTCATTCGTCTTCACAGGTGTGTCGTTGATGATCGGTCCTGCCATGTGGTCTCACCCCTTCCTCTTGCGCTCCTTGACGGTCCTCCTCAGAGGGGACTTCGGGAGCGTGAACGCATAGAAGGTCCCGAGCGGGTCCTTGACCTGCATCATCATTTCCATGATCTGCTCCTCATTTAGCTTTGACTCCGAATCCGTGATGTTGAGCAGGGAAGAGACCGCGCTCAGCATGCTCGCGCCCTGGTCCGTGACGGCCTTGGTCGGGCCCATGCAGCCCCTGCACGGCATGTTCGCCTTCGGGCACATCGCGCCGCACCCGGCCCTCGTGGCCGGTCCGATGCATATGATGCCCTGGTCCAGGAGGCACTTCTTCGGGTCCGCTTTGATCTCGTACGACTGGTAGATCTTGTCTATGCGCCTGTTCTTCTCGACCCGCTCCCTCGGGCACTCGTCGCACAGGGTCTTGTCGCTCGCTATGACCGTGCCCTTCGGGGGCAGCGGTGCTCCCTCCGTCACGTGCTTCGCCACCACGTCGACCGCGAGCGCGATCAGGTTCGTGGTCGGCGGGCATCCAGGCATGAAGTAGTCCACATCGACCACCTCATCCAGGGTCTTGACATCGTCGTAGAACCTCGGCAGCTCGAGCTCGCCCTCGGGCACCTTCGTGTGCTCCTG
>CAZAUI010000048.1:0-1799 GCA_964488505.1 uncultured Thermoplasmata archaeon
GCCTCGCCCTCGAGCCGCTTGCCCATGTTGACCATCCTCGCGCTCGCGCCGACCATGAAGGTCTTCTCGTTGTACAGGGACCTCTTCGCGAACGAGTGGGCGACGACCCTCTCGTTCGTGTACTTCTTGTACTCCTCGACATCGAAGTCCTTCCCGTTCGATATGAGCGTCCGGTCGCCGTACATGTGGAACTTCTTCTTCGGCGCGTCGACCGACATGAACACCTTGTCGCTGTCCACGGCTGCGTACTCAGGCATCTTGATGCCTGCGAAGAGCTCGACCACGCGCTTCACGTCGGGCACCATCTCGTGCGATTTGGACTTGATGTCCTCCAGCGCCTTCTTGCTCGGGTACTTCCCGAAGCCGCCTATGATCGGGTTCTCGCCGTGGACTATCCTGCCGCTCGTGACCTCCATGACGTGGTTGCCGAACTTCTTCAGCTTGAGCGCCCTCTTGACGTCGTCCGTGTAGTCGTTGAGCATGGCGACCGCGGACGGGTAGCCCAGGAAGTCCGGGAGCGCCAGGAGCATCGTGTGCAGCGAGTTGCTCTCGATGCTCTCGCCGAGCATCATCAGCTCCCTTGTCAGGTGCGCCTTCTCCGGGGGCTTGATCCCCAGGGCCTTCTCCATGCCGCGTATCGCGGCGAACTTGTGGGAGAGGGTGCATATGGCGCAGATCCTCGGGACCGTGTTCACATCGTCCTCGGGCTTCATGCCCCTGACGAGCTGCTCGATCAGCCTCGGACCCTCGTGTATGTCCAGCGTGACGCTCTTGACCTTCTTGCCGTCCAGCGTGACGGTGATGCCGCCGTGGCCCTCGACCCTCGCGAGCGAGTGCACGTTGAGTTCCTTCATTTCTTCGCCCCCTTCTTCTCGAGGCCCTTGACGAGCTCGACCACTCCAGAGCCTCCGAACTTGCGTATCTTGGTGATTATCTCCTCAGGGTCGAACCCCTTCTCCTTGAGCAGGTCGTACTCGGCGCTCACGTTCAGGTCGTCCGTCGGGCCCCAGCAACCCACGCACGGCAGGTTGTGGGACGGGCAGACCGCCCCGCAGCCGCCCTTCGTGAGCGGGCCTGCGCAGAACTTGCCGTCCAGGAGGAGGCACTTGTTCTCCTTCCACTTGCATTCTAGGCAGACCGGGGACTTCAGCAGGTACGGGTGCTTCCCCGCGACCAGCTTCGAAACGGACTTGAGGAACTCCTGCTTGTCGATCGGGCAGCCGGGTATCTTCATGTCGACCTTGACGAAGGCCTCCAGAGGCTGGCCCTCCATCGCCTTCGACACGGTGACCTTGGCGTTCCCGTACACCTTCTTGTAGCGCTCCTCGAACTTGCCGTCCCCGAGCTTCATGGCCTGGGGTCCGCCCCAGCACGCGCATGTGCCTATCGCTATCAGGACCTTGGACCGCTCCCTGATGTCCTTGAGGTGCTCCAGCTGGGCCTCGGTGGATATCGAGCCCTCGACGAGCGCGACATCCAGCTCGCCCTCGTGGTTGTCGCTCTTGGCCATCACGAACGAGCGTATCTCCGTCGCTCCGAACAGGTCCACGAGCTGGTCCTCGCAGTTGAGGATCATGAGCTGGTCGCCCGCGCAGCCCGTGAATCCGTAAACCCCTATCTTAGGCGATGGTCTTGTCACTTGCACCCCTCCCTATGAGTTCCTTCATGTGGAGAACGTCCCACCACGAGAACACCGGCCCGTCTATGCAGGTGTAAAGGTACTCTATCGCGCAGTGGCCGCACTTGCCGACGCCGCACTTCATCCTCCTCTCCAGCGTCATCAGTATCTGGTGCTTCGG
>CAZAUI010000049.1:0-1797 GCA_964488505.1 uncultured Thermoplasmata archaeon
GACTACGGCGTCAGGTACATCAACTCCGACGCCACGGTCCAGGAGAACCCGGACACGCACAACCCGGTCGTCGTGTACGACGTCGGGGGCAGGCAGCAGTCCGAGGAGTTCGACCTGGTCGTCCTCGCGACCACCCTCGTCCCGAAGAAGGAGACGGCTGAGCTCGCGAAGCTGCTCGGGCTCAAGGTCGACGAGTTCGGGTTCCTGGAGTCGCCGGACAGGATACTCGGTCCTGGAAGAACCGTCAAGCCGGGGATATACCTGGCAGGGTACGCCGCCGGTCCGGCGGACATACCCGAGTCAGTCGCGCAGGGCTCGAGCGCGGCCGCTAAGGCGGTCGAGGCCATGGCCCAGGCGGGGGGATGACCCACATGTCCGAGAACAATGTCAACGAGAGCGACAAGCCGAGGATAGGCGTGTTCGTCTGCTCCTGCGGGAGCAACATAGGCGGGTTCGTGGACGTGCCCACCGTGGCCGACTACGCGAAGACCCTCCCCGACGTCGCGTACGCGACCCAGAACATGTACACCTGCGCCGAGGACGGCCTGAGCAGCATCAGAGAGGCCATCAGGAAGCACAACCTGAACAGGGTCATAGTCGCGAGCTGCACGCCGAGGACGCACGCGCCCCTGTTCCAGGCGACATGCGAGAGCGCCGGCCTGAACAAGTACCTGTTCACGTTCGTGAACATCAGAGAGCACTGCTCCTGGGTGCACATGAAGGAGAAGGACCTGGCCTCCAAGAAGGCCAAGGACCTCATCCGGATGGGCGTCGCGAGGGCGAGGCTGCTGAAGCCGCAGGAGGAGGCAAAGGTCGATGTCGAGCCCGTCGGGCTCGTGATCGGCGGCGGCGTCAGCGGCATGACCGCGGCCGCCTCCCTTGCGGACATGGGCTTCCCCGTGCACCTCGTCGAGAGGGACGGCGAGCTCGGAGGGTTCGTGAGGCTGCTTAACAACCTCTACGTGACCGAGAAAAGCGCGTCCGACACCATCAAGCCCCTGGTCGACAAGGTCAAGGCGCACAAGAACATCACGGTGCACCTCAACTCGTCCGTGAAGAGCGTGGACGGGTTCATCGGGAACTACACCGTGGGCATCGCGCCCAAGGGCGGCGAGGAGAAGAAGTTCAAGGTCGGCACGATCGTCGTGGCGACCGGGGCACTCGAGTTCGTCCCGGAGGGGCTGTACGGATACAACCAGTACCCGAACGTAGTCACGCTGACCGAGTTCGAGATACTGTGCAAGAAGAAGACCCTGCCGAAGCTCAAGAGCGTCGCGTTCATACAGTGCGTCGGCTCCAGGGGCCAGAAGATGTCCTACTGCTCCAGGATATGCTGCAACGTCGCCATCAAGAACGCCATCAACATAGTCGACAACTACGAGGGCATGCTCGGAGTCATGGAGAAGCAGGGGACCCTGGTCGACAAGATACCGGTCGAGAAGAAGGCGACCGAGGAGATACTGGAGCGGAGGCGCAGGAGGCGCGGCCGCGGAGCCGAGGGCGAGGGCGACGCCGATGAGGTCAAGCTCGGGCCTTCGGAGAAGATCGAGGTCACCGTGTTCAACAGGGACGTCATGGCGTACGGGGTCGAGCACGAGCTCACGTACAACAAGGCGAGGGAGAAGAGGGTCAAGTTCAACAGGTACACCCTGGACCACCTCCCCAATGTCTTCATGGAGGACAACCAGCTGAAGGTCACCTACTTCCACGAGACCCTGAAGCTCGAGAGGACCATGCCCGTGGACATGGTCGTGCTCTCGACCCCGCTCGTGGCGCAGCCTGACGCCGGAGACCTGT
>CAZAUI010000050.1:0-1777 GCA_964488505.1 uncultured Thermoplasmata archaeon
GACATGGTCGTGCTCTCGACCCCGCTCGTGGCGCAGCCTGACGCCGGAGACCTGTCCAAGATGCTCAAGGTGCCTCTGGGCCAGGAAGGGTTCTTCCTGGAGGCGCATGTGAAGCTGAGGCCGGTCGACTTCGCGACCGACGGCATATACGTCGCGGGCACCTGCAAGGGCCCGGCGGACATAACCGAGGCGGTCACGCAGGGCGCGGCGGCCGCATCCAGGGCCGCGATCCCGATGGCCAAGGGGTTCGTCCAGGCCGAGGCGCTCACGTCCGTCGTGGACGAGACCAAGTGCACGGGCTGCGGCACGTGCGTCGAGGTGTGCCCGTACGGCGCGCTGAGGAAGAACGAGAAGGGCCTCGCCGAGGTCATAGTCGCCGCCTGCAAGGGCTGCGGCTGCTGCGGCGCGACCTGCCCCGAGGGTGCGATCACCATGACGAACTACACGGACGCGCAGCTGCTCGCAGAGGCTAAGGCCGCGCTCGAGGAGGAGGTGTGAGCCATGGCCGAAACAGCTGACACCCAGTGGGAGCCGAAGATCATAGGGTTCCTGTGCAACTGGTGCTCGTACGCGGGCGCCGACCTGTGCGGAGTGAGCAGGTACCAGTACCCCACGAACATAAGGGCCGTGAGGGTGATGTGCTCGACCAGGATCAGCCCGCACCTGGTGCTGGACATACTGAGGTCCGGCGCGGACGGCGTGCTCCTGGGCGGATGCCACATAGGCGACTGCCACTACATCACGGGCAACTACTACACCGAGAAGAGGGTCAGGCTGATGAAGAAGCTGCTCGAGGAGAGCGGCCTGGAGCCTGACAGGCTGAGGCTCGAGTGGGTCTCCGCGTCCGAGGGCGAGAAGTTCTCCAAGGTCGTGACCGAGTTCACTGAGCAAATCAGGAAGCTCGGGCCGAGCAAGGTCAAGAAGGACGAGAAGCTCAGGTCGAAGGTCGCGGCCGCGGACGACGCGTCCGAGACCTTCCGGCTCAAGGCCCTCGTCGGCAGGGAGCTCAACCTGGTCAACAAGGGCAACGTGTACAACAACAAGCTGGACCCGGCGGAGCTCGACAGGATCATAGACCTCGCCACCGAAGAGGAGTTCGAGAGGAGCCTCATACTCGAGCTGTCCAAGGGCAAGGCGAGGTCCGTGAAGGAGCTCGGGGAGATCATGGAGCTCGAGACCGACAAGGTCCTGAGGCACATAGTCGCCCTGAGGCAGAAGAACATGATCGCGATGGAGCACCCCGAGGGGTTCACTCCAACATACAAGACCATCGAGATCGGAGGTGAGCAGTGATGGCCACAACTGACAAGGTCGGCGCCGTCATGGTCGTCGGAGGAGGCATATCGGGCCTCCAGTCCGCACTCGACCTGGCAGACTCCGGGTACAAGGTGTACCTGGTGGAGAAGCTGCCGAGCATAGGCGGCGTCATGGCCCAGCTGGACAAGACCTTCCCGACGAACGACTGCGCCATGTGCATCATGGCGCCCAAGCTCGTCGCGGCGGGCAGGCACCACAACATACAACTGATAACCAACGCGGACATCGCAATAGTGGACGGACAGGCGGGCAACTTCACCGTGACGGTGAAGCAGAGGGCGTTCAGGGTCGACCCGACGAAGTGCACGGGCTGCGGCAGCTGCGCCCAGAAGTGCCCGATCGAGACGGTGGACGAGTACAACGAGGGCTCGAAGGTCCGCAAGGCCATATTCGTGAGGTACCCGCAGGCGGTCCCCCTGGTCTACTCCATAGACCCGGAGAAGTGCATAGGCTGCGGCAT
>CAZAUI010000051.1:0-1530 GCA_964488505.1 uncultured Thermoplasmata archaeon
CGCCCCGTGAAAGGCCAGCGCGTAGCCTCCGACGAGCAGGAACTCAACTCGCCTGGAGAGCAATGATTCGATAAACTCGCGGATATCTTTCTGAAGCTTCATGGCGGGGGTAGAATCCCTGCCCGCGACGCAGGAGTTCTTCGAAGATCCGAAGGCTTTCCTCGGGCGATAGCGGTTCGGAGGAACCCGACTTCGAGCCGGACGCCGAAAGTGAGACCTTGGTCACGACCGGTTCCATGGCTCAGAGGCTATCGCAGGCTATCCCTGGGAGCAACCCTGAAGCGAGCCAAGGCCGACTCGAGAGGAATCCGGGGGTGCGATTAAAGGTGGGTGAGAAAAGTGAAGATTTTTCACAGCCGTCCCGCAGGTTCTTTCGACAGGATGAACAGGATCGACAGGATCCTCAACGAGACTGCGTCGGTCGGTATCCTGTTCATCCTGTTCATCCTGTCCTGGACTCTTAACGCCACTTCTCGGAACGCCGTTCGTTTTCCTCGTAAACTCGGATCCTTCTTCCCGTCATTCTTCCGTTATGGGATGGCTGTGAAGATTTTTGACGAATCAAGTGTACAAATTTAGCCACCTCGCTAATTACAGTCGGGATGAAGCAGAAAGAAACAGTCGCCCAAGCCCTCACTCCGCAGGAGATCCAACTGATCGAGCAACTGCGCCAGCATCCCGAGATCCAGGCCCGGCTCCACAGCATCCTGGCGATCGTCCGCAGTGAGGACGGCCCGTTGAAGACCGCCGACGCGGTGGAGGAACTGCTGATCCAAGAGCTGCGTCGGTTGGGCAGTGCCACCATGCACCAGTGGGCCAGCCAGGCTGAGGCGCGCGTCACCACCGAACTGCGGCAACAGGATCCCACGGTCCTGAGTCGTAAAAAAAACGCTGACGGGGTGGTGTGTCTTCGGGTTGGTCAAGGTGCGCGAGCGGATCGGGTGCAGCCCCACCCAGAGCTACCTGCGTCCCTTGCCTCAGCGCCTGGGCGTTACTTCGCGGGGGCGGTCTCGTCGGCTGGAACGAGTGCTGACGGACTTTGGTTGCGAACATTCCTTTGCGCGCGCGACGCAAAGTGTCCAGGAGCATTATGGCTTTGAGCTGGGAGCCAGCGCCGTGCGCACCGCCACCTTCAAGCACGCCCAAAGGGCGCGGGAGCAGTTGGCGGCGGGCTATCGAGAGTCCTTCCGCCTTCTGCCGGCGGTGGGTGCGGCGCAGGTCATCGCCGAGGCGGATGGAACGATGATCTGCACGGTGGAACCGGGCTCACGCAAGGGCAAACGCCCCCGGGCCTGGCAGGAGATGAGATTAACCGCGGCCCAAGCCCAAGACAGTACGACCACGGTGTATGGGGCCACCTTCGGGAGTGTGGAGGAAACCGGACGGCGGTGGGGACACTGTGCGCGGCAGGCCGGTTGGGGACTCAACAGCCGGATTCACGCGCTGGGCGACGGGGCGGAGTGGATTCAACTCCAGTGCCAGCAAGTCTTCCGCAGTCAAGGCGCCTTCCTGTGTGACTTCTATCATGTC